>NZ_JAGPYZ010000001.1:0-550659 GCF_024454055.1 Corynebacterium sp. CCUG 70398 | reverse complement strand
CGATAGGAATCAGAAAAGGGCCCCTCAAATAACAGAAAGTGTGCCCAACCCGCGACACGCCGACCAGACACACATTTTGCTACTTAACCCGCTTTCGCGCGCCAGAGTGACGCAGAACGTTGAGGCCATAGATAAGGCCGAAGGGGGGCGCGGTGCGATTAGCTAGATCCAAACAGCTAGATCGTTCGGATTTGGGCCGAGAAAGCAACGATCTAGTCGTTGAGAACTAGTCAATCGGGAAGCGGCGGGCCGGTCGGTCTAGCGCGGTACTGCAGACTTCGGATTCCCGCGGAAGCACCATGCCGTAGCGACTCCGAAGAGGGCGGCGGCTGTGGCGACAAAGAGAATGACCACCTCGTGCGCGTGGGTGTACGCAGGAGAGGCGAGCGGGTTGGTGGTGGGGTTGAACATGGCGTCCATGCCGGCGCTAGCAAGCTCGGGCGGCAGGTTGGACGCGTAGACGGCAGGCAAAATGGAGCCAGTGATGGCGACGGTAATGAGTGTGCCGAACTCGTAAGAGACTTCCTCAACGCCGGCGGCCATGCCGGAGCGCTCCAGCGGGGCAGCACCGATGATGGCGATGGAGGACACCGACATGATGAAGCTCGAGCCCGCACCCAGGATGAGAAAGCCGGCGAGGAAGAGCGGGAAACTGTCCGATTGGGATCCCCACCAGGACATGACGGCACCGAGGGCGTTGGCGAGAAAGCCGGAGCCAATGATGCTGAGGAACCCGATCCGATCGAGCAACGCCCCGCCTGCAATGGAGAACGGGAATGCCACCAGTGCGACTGCGGCGATGGAGAGGCCGGCGTGGAAGGGGGAGAAGCCGTCGACAAGCTGAAGGCGTTGGGTGGAAGTCATCTCCATGCCGATGAGAACGAACATGCCGCCCGTCGCTGCGAGGACGCCGCCGGCGAAGATGCGGCTGCGGAAGATGTCGAAGGTGAGAAGGGGGTCGTCGAGACGCTTCTGCCGCTGATGGAAAGCGACAGCTCCAACGACTGTTGCGATCACAGCACCGATGAGAAGCGCGTTTCCGGACCCGGTGCGGGTGGCTTCCTTGATGGTCATGGTCAGGCCCGACAACGCCAACAGGGCGTAGGCCGAGCTGATGAAGTCCCAATGTTTGGCGGGGTTGGCCTTATTCGGCGGGCCGAGGAGGACTGTACCGGCGAGTGCAACGGTGACGATGGGGACATTGATGAGGAAGACGGAGCCCCACCAGAAGAACTCGAGCAGGAGACCGCCGACAAGCGGGCCGGCAGCTGCGCCGATGATTGCTGTCGACGCCCAGATGCCGATGGCGACGTTGCGCTCGTGCTCCTCGACGAAGATCTGGTTGATCAACGCCAGTGTTGCCGGCATCATCGCAGCAGCCCCGGTGCCGAGCACCGCACGCGCCGCGACAAGCGCCCACGCGGAGGGGGCGAATGCGGCAGCGAGCGAGGCGAGACCGAAGATGACTAGGCCGATGAGGAACATCTTTTTGTGGCCGATCTTGTCGCCAAGCGTGCCCGTCCCCAGCAACAGGCCCGTGATGAGAAGGGGATAGGCGTTGATGATCCACAGCGATTCCAGCGGAGTGGCGCCGAGCTGCGCGTTCAGTGCTGGAAGTGCGGTGTACAGGATCGAGTTATCTAGCGCGACCATGACCAAGCCGAGGGAGATGACCGTGAAAAACGGCCATCTACTTGCGGTGGGGACACGATCGCGGGACACCCGGTTAACCTACCTCGCGAAACTGCGTCGGGTAAGTCGAGCCCCGAACCACCCGGGGCTTGTGGGCGCTTTGTCCAGCTTTACTGCAACGGCAGTTAGCCTGGATATGACCCTGACTGTTCGCAGTTTCGCAGATTCGCAGTTTCGCAGCAGAGACGTTAAGACGCTAAGGAGACTCCCATGGCTGGATTGCGCCGCCGCAGTATGGCGCTCATCGTTGCCGCACCCGCACTCGGATTGGCGGCCACGCCGTTGACGCACGCTCACGACTCAGTGGTCGGCGCGACACCGGGCATTGAGGAAACGGTGACGGAGTTCCCCGAGGAATTGACGCTCGAGTTTTCCGGGAATCCGAAACCGGACTTCAACACCTTCGCGCTGTCGCGTATCTCCGACGACGAGGTACTGTTCAGCGGCGAGCCTGAGGTAGACGGCCGCAACGTGAGCATCGATGTGCCGGACGGTCTGAACCCAGAGCCGGGCGACTACCGGATCGGTTTCCAGATCACGTCCTCCGACGGGCACGCGACAAAGGGCATGACCCAGTTCACCTACGCCCCCGACGGAATGCAGGCTGCCCAGGAAACCGAAGACGGGACCGTGCACCAGGAGGACTCTTCTGAAGTGGGGTCTGACGAGACATCGCAGAACTCCGATGAGGTGACCGACGGAGGCTACACCTGGCTGTGGCTGCTCATGGGTGTCCTGCTGCTCGGCGGTGTCGGCATTGCTGCAATGGGCAAGCGTCAACAACATGAGAAAGCGGATAAGCGGATCCGCGACTTGGACTACAACGAGACGAAAGAAGGCAACCAGTACAACCGCTCCGGCCACACCGGAGCCGGCTACACGGCAGGGGAAGGCACCCAGGGAGCCGGCACCGCCGAGCGCGAAACCGACGGAGAAGACGGTGTAGATCCGCGCAACTAGCAGGTCTGTGACCGGCCCGGGGTAAGATCGCACACGCGAAGCACCAAGACCAGTGCCAGCGGCCAGGTATGCCGCCGGTGCGCGAGCGCAAAGGAGCGCTGAAACAGATATGTCGAGCGGGATGTCTCAAGCCCCAACCCCAGCCCCAGCTTTCGAGCCTTTCGAGGTTCCTGCCGGTACCCCGGTCGGGGCGGCAATGCGGGAGTTGAACCTACCGAATAAGGGTGAAGACGCCGTTGTGGTCGTCCAGGATGAGGAAGGCACTCTCAAGGACCTTTCCCATGTGCCCGAGGAAACTGCCACCTTCATGCCGGTAGCGGCCAACACGGAACTGGGCCGCAGCGTCATCCGCCACTCCTGCGCGCACGTGCTGGCGCAGGCTGTCCAGGAGGAATTCCCCGACGCGAAGTTGGGTATCGGCCCCGCTATCAATGATGGCTTCTACTACGACTTCGACGTCAAGGAGCCGTTCACTCCTGAGGATCTGAAGACGCTGGAAAAGCGGATGAAGAAGATCATCAAACAGGGCCAGAAGTTCGTCCGCGGTGTTTATGCTTCTACCGAGGAAGCGGCGGAAGACCTCAAGAACGAGCCGTACAAGCTTGAACTGATCCAGGACAAGGGTTCGGTCGATCCGAACTCTGATGAGGCCACCGAAGTCGGTGCCGGTGACCTGACCCACTACGACAACGTCAACCCGCGTACGGACGAGGTCGTCTGGCACGATCTGTGCCGCGGACCTCACGTGCCCACCACGAAGTACATTCCAGCCTTTGCGCTGACCCGTTCGTCGGCAGCCTACTGGCGCGGCGACCAGTCCAACGCCGGTCTGCAGCGCATCTACGGCACTGCCTGGGAGACCAAGGAGAAGCTCGAAGACTACCAGCACATGCTGGAAGAGGCGGAGAAGCGCGACCACCGCCGCCTCGGCGCCGAGATGGATCTGTTCTCCTTCCCGGACGAGGTCGGCTCCGGTCTGCCCGTCTTCCACCCGGACGGCGGCATTGTGCGCATGGAGATGGAAAACCACTCCCGCAAGCGCCACCTGGAGGCGGGCTACTCGTTTGTCAACACCCCGCACGTGACCAAGGGTGACCTGTTCCAGCAGTCTGGTCACCTGGACTGGTACGCCGACGGCATGTTCCCGCCAATGCAGCTCGACGGTGAGTGGGATGAGAACGGCAACTGCGTCAAGCAGCCGGTGGACTACTACGCCAAGCCGATGAACTGCCCGTTCCACAACCTCATTTTCGACTCCCGCGGCCGGTCCTACCGTGAACTGCCGCTGCGCCTATTCGAGTTCGGCACCGTCTACCGCTATGAGAAGTCCGGCGTGGTGCACGGGTTGACACGTGCCCGCGGTTTCACGCAGGACGACGCGCACATCTACTGCACTGAGGACCAGCTGGAGCAAGAGCTGACTGACGTCCTCGGGTTCATCATTTCCCTGCTGCAGGACTACGGCCTGGATGACTTCTACCTGGAGCTTTCGACGAAGGATTCGGAGAAGTACATCGGCGACGACGACATCTGGGAGCGTTCGACGAACATCCTGGAGTCCGTGGCCACCAAGTCGGGCCTAGAGCTGGTGCCGGACCCGGCGGGTGCTGCCTTCTACGGTCCGAAGATTTCGGTGCAGGCGCGCGACGCGATCGGCCGCACCTGGCAGATGTCCACCGTTCAGCTGGACTTCAACCTGCCGGACCGCTTCAACTTGGAGTACACGAGCTCCGATGGCACCAAGCAGCGCCCGGTGATGATTCACCGCGCCCTGTTCGGTTCTATCGAGCGCTTCTTCGGCGTGCTCCTAGAGCACTACGCCGGCGCGTTCCCCGCCTGGTTGGCACCGCGCCAGGTGGTGGGCATCCCGGTGGCAGACGAGTTCGCGCCGCACTTGGATGCCGTCACTGACAAGCTGCGTAAACGCGGCATTCGCGCGAGTGTGGACCACTCGGATGACCGCATGCAGAAGAAGATCCGCAACCACACCACCGGCAAGGTGCCGTTCATGCTGCTCGCCGGCGCGCGCGATGTGGAGGCGGACGCGGTGAGCTTCCGTTTCCTCGACGGCAGCCAGGTCAACGGTGTGCCCGTGGATGAGGCGATCGAGCTGATCAGCCAGTGGGTAGACAGCCACAACAATGAGCAGCCGAACGAGGTGTCCATTGAGGCACAGCGACAATAACGGCCACGCGTACGTCGACCAGGGCGTGGGCGAGCCGGACCGGCTCACGCGCCTGTGGGCACCGTACCGCTCGAACTACATCTCGAAGATCCCTGGCCAGCAGAAGCGACACGAAGACCCCTTCCTAGCTGCCCCGGAGGAATCGGATGAGGACGGGCTGATCATCGCCCGCGGGGAGACGGTGTACGCGCTGCTCAACCTGTACCCGTACAACGCCGGGCACCTCATGGTCGTGCCGTACCGCAAGATTGCGGATCTTGAGGAGCTGACGGAAGAGGAGACGGCGGAGATGGCTGTCTTCGCCAAGTTGGCGGTGCGCACCCTTAAGCGCGTGTCCCAGCCGGAGGCGATCAATGTCGGACTCAACCTAGGCAAGGCCTCCGGTGGTTCGGTCGGTGACCACCTGCATCTCCATGTCGTACCTCGGTGGGCAGGGGACTCGAATTTCATGACCGTCATCGGTGGCACCAAAGTGTTGCCGCAGCTGCTCAAGGACACGCGCGCACTGCTTGCGGAGGCGTGGGCCGAAATCTGCGATGAGGACGCCCGTGCTTAGTGTGCATGGGAGGAAGACGGCGGCGCCGGTGGCTGAGCCCGTCGCAAAGCTTCTTCTGCGCATGGGCCTGAGTCCCAACGCCGTGACGCTGCTGGGAACGCTTGCCGCGATCGCCGTCACCGTCGTGCTTATTCCCACTGGCAATCTGGTGTGGGCGGCGGTACTCATCGCTTTCTTCTCCGCCTTCGACATGGTCGACGGCACGATGGCGCGTCTGCGCGGAGGCGGTACCGCGTTCGGCGCGACGTTGGACGCGAGTTGCGACAGGCTTACCGACGGCGCACTGTTCGGCGCCATCTGCCTCTGGCTCATCTACGTCGACCAGGCGCACCCAGCGCATATCGTCGTTGCCCTTACTGTCCTCGTGCTCTCGCAAACCATTAGCTACATCAAGGCGCGCGCGGAAGCGGGCGGTTTGAAAGTCGACGGTGGCTTGGTGGAACGCCCCGAGCGGCTCATCGTGTCGCTGGTCGGGCTGTTCTTAGAAGGGCTTGGTGTACCGCACGCGATTGAATGCGCAC
The DNA here is from genome assembly GCF_024454055.1 of Corynebacterium sp. CCUG 70398. Taxonomy (NCBI): domain Bacteria; kingdom Bacillati; phylum Actinomycetota; class Actinomycetes; order Mycobacteriales; family Corynebacteriaceae; genus Corynebacterium; species Corynebacterium sp. CCUG 70398. The sequence goes on along the minus strand of NZ_JAGPYZ010000001.1, from coordinate 544,745 downwards.
TGTGGCTGCTCATGGTTGGCTCCGTGTTCACGGTGGTGCAGCGGCTGATCATAGCCTCCCGCGATCCCCGCGCGCAGCAGCGCATTGCCGCGCCCGCCGGCACTCCGGAGGCTGCCAATGTCTAAGGAGAGCATCGGCGAAAAGCTCAGCGCCGCGGGCTACATCGCCGGGTGGAAACTCGTGCGCCGCATGCCGGCTCCTGTGGCAGTCGCGGTGTTCAACGCGGGTGCGGATTACGCTTCCGGCAAGGGCACGGGACCGGAGATGCTGCGCCGCAATCTCACCAGGGTTGTGGGGGCGGAGAATGTGACGCGGGAGTTGGTGCGGGCGTCGATACGCTCCTACGCGCGCTATTGGCGCGAAGCGTTCCGCTTGCCGGCGATCGCGGGGAATGAGGCGCTCATGGCGCGTCTCGACGAAGATGTCACCGGACGCGAATACGTCGATGCCACCCTCGCGCGCGGCAAAGGCCTCATTCTCACGCTGCCGCATTCCGGGAACTGGGATATGGCGGGGATGTGGTTCGTGCAGCGCTACGGCGGTTTCACCACCGTCGCAGAAAGGCTCAAGCCCGAAGTGCTTTTCGACGCATTCGTGGACTACCGGCAGCAACTCGGATTCAACGTTCTCGCCGCCACAGGGGAAAAGGTGCCGCCGTACCAGCAGATGAAAGAGGTGCTGGCTGCCGGCGGGGTGGTGTGCCTCATGGGGGAGCGCGACATGACGCCTCGGGGAGTGCCCGTGTCCTTCTTCGGCGAGAAGGCGACGTTCCCGGCAGGCCCGGCGAAGCTCGCTTTGGAGACCGGCGCCGGGCTGCATGTGGCGCACTCATGGTTCATGGGTACGGACCGTGATCCGCGCTGGGGGCTATCGGGCTCCCCGGGGGTGGAGGTGACCACCGTCGAGGAGACAACGCAGCGCGTGGCGGATCTTTTCGCCGCGAACATCGCCGCCCACCCCCAGGACTGGCACGCGTTGCAGCCGGTCTTTCTTGCCGACAAGAAAACCCGCAAGCCTCGCTCGCACGGGGGGTGAAGCCGGGATGCGCATTGGCATGGTGTGCCCGTATTCCTTCGACCACCCCGGCGGGGTGCAGGCGCACATTCTCGACCTCGCAGAGGTGTTCATCAGCCAGGGGCACGAGGTCGCTGTGCTCGGGCCGGGGACGGACCCGTCAGAAGTGCCGGACTACGTGACGCTCGGTGGGGGCACTGTGCCGCTGAGCTACAACGGCTCGGTGGCGCGCATCGCGTTCGGGCCGAAGACCTTCCGGGTCGTGCGGGACTTCCTTCGCGCCGGGGACTTCGACGTCCTTCACCTGCATGAGCCGAACGCCCCCAGCTACTCCCTCGCCGCGCTCATCGTGGCACGCGGCCCGGTGGTGGCGACGTACCACGCGTCGGCGGTGTCATCGACCTTATTGAAACTCGCCAGGCCGTTCCTGCGGCCCGCACTGGAGAAAATCGACGCGGGGATTTCCGTCAGCGAGATGTCCCGCCGTTGGCAAGTGGAGCAGCTTGGTGGGGACCCGTTGCTCATCCCCAACGGGGTGGAGAGCGCACGGTTCCGTGACGCGCAGCGACACAGTGACAGCGGCCCAGTGAACATTGTCTTTCTTGGGCGTCTCGACGAACCCCGCAAAGGGCTGGACGTTTTCCTCGATGCGGTTGCGAGGTTGCGGGCCATGGTGAACTGCGACTTCCGCGTCACCGTCGTCGGGGGAGGCACCCATCGCGAGGTTCCCGGTGTCGACTTCGCTGGACGGGTCACCGAGGAGGAGAAAGCGCAGATCCTCGGGGAGGCGGACATCTATGTCGCACCGAACACCGGTGGGGAGTCCTTCGGCATCGTCCTCGTGGAAGCAATGGCTGCAGGGTGTGCTGTTGTTGCCAGCGGCATTGAAGCGTTCGCTGCCGTCTGCGACACAGAATCTGACACCCCAGCCGGCCTTCTCTTCCCGGTGGGGGACTCTGACGCTCTTGCCGCCACCCTTGCCGGACTCATCCAAGACCCATCGGCGCGCGCACAGCTGGCCCGCGCCGGGCAGGCCCGCGCTCTTCGCTACGACTGGGATGTCGTCTCCCGCGAGGTGATGGAAGTGTATGAGACCGTGATGGGAGGGCAATCGTGGAACCAGTGATCGCGGTTGTGTGCGTGATTGTTGCTGTCGTAGCGCTTGTGTCCCTGTGGGCAGTGCTCACGGCCCGCCGTCTCGACCGGCTCCACATCCGTCTCGACCGCGCGCATGACGGCTTAGGAGCAGCTCTGGACCGCCGCATGGCGGTTGTCGCCGCCCTGTGCCCGCCGCTTGCGCCTGCAGCCCGGGAGGCGGAGAGCATCGGCTTTGCCCCAGCACAGTTTCATGACCGGCTGCAGGCGGAAAGGCACGTGCTCGACCAGCTGCCCACCCTGTCGTCCCGGGTGCAGGCGGCGGAACTCGCGCGCGCCGACGAACGCGTGGGTTTAGCGCTGCGCTTGTACAACGATGCTGTGTCAGCGGCGCGCGCCGTGCGCCTCAAACCGGGGGTGAGAGCGCTGCGGTTGGCCGGTACAGCACCAATGCCGGAATTTTGCCCGCAGCCTCCGAGAGAGGTTCACTCGGGCTAAGGTGTTTGTTCATGGACTTCGTAGTACCCACCATTGATGAGATCCTGAATCTGGAGCAGCTGGACTCCGACATCTTCCGCGGCACGGGCGTATTCACCGGTCTGCAGCGCACCTACGGTGGACAGGTTGCCGCGCAGTGCTTGTCCGCGGCCACGAAAACAGTGGAGGACGACAAGATCGTTCATTCCCTGCATGGGTACTTTGTCCGCCCCGGCCAGTCCGACAAGGACACCATCTTCGTTGTTGAGCGGGTGCGTGACGGCCGCAGCTTTGCCACCCGTGTTGTGCGCGCGATCCAGGACGGCAAGGCCATCTTCCATATGGAGGCCAGCTTCCACGTCACCGACAATGACGGCATTGAGCACTCCGACACGATGCGCACCGTCCCGGACCCGGAAAACGTGGTTCCGTTGGAGCAGGTGGACGGCCCGCTGAAATTCTTCAAGCTGTGGGCGAAGGACTGGGACGTGCGCATCGTGCCCGAGGACGAGTTCGACCACAACAAGTACACACCCAGCCAGCAAGTCGTGTGGTTCCGCTCCAAGAAGGAGCTTCCCGACGACCAAACATTCCACATCTGCACCCTGGCCTATATGTCGGACCTGACGTTGTTGCACTCCGCGCTGGTGCCGCACCGTGATGCGCATGTGCAGATGGCGTCGCTGGACCACGCGATGTGGTTCTTGCGTCCTTTCCGCGCCGACGAGTGGATGCTCTACGACCAAGTCTCACCGTCAGCGCACGCTGGCCGCGCGTTGACCCAGGGCCGCATCTTCGACCGGGAGGGCAACCTGGTGGCAATGGTTGTGCAGGAAGGGCTCACGCGCACACTGGAGGAAGGCAAACCGGCCTTCAAGTAAGTGGCTGTGGCACCCCTCCGTATACTGAACAGCCGACACTTCATCACCGCGTAGAGGGGAGAGGCACATGGCAGGCCACTCAAAGTGGGCAACCACGAAGCACAAGAAGGCGGCTAACGACGCGAAGCGCTCCAAGCTGTGGGCGAAGCTGATCAAGGACATTGAGGTCGCGGCACGCACTGGCGGTGGTGACCCGGCGGGCAACCCGACCTTGGACGACATGATCAAGAAGGCCAAGAAGGCCTCCGTTCCCGGCGACAACATTGAGCGTGCACGCAAGCGCGGTTCCGGCGAAGAAGCTGGCGGTTCCGACTGGGAAGACATCACGTACGAGGGCTACGGGCCCAACGGCGTGGCCATGTTGATTCAGTGCCTGACGGACAACCGCAACCGTGCAGCTACTGAGGTCCGCACCGCCATGACCAAGAACGGCGGCAACCTGGGAGAGTCCGGTTCTGTGGCCTACATGTTCGCCCGCAAAGGCGTGAACACCGTGGCCAAGGGCGAGCTGACTGAGGACGATGTCCTTCTGGCAGTGCTTGAGGCTGGTGCCGAGGAAGTCAACGACCTGGGTGAGTCTTTCGAGGTCGTCTCCGAGGCATCTGACCTGCACGCCGTGCGCGACGCACTGCAGGAAGCTGGAATTGAGGTCGAGGAGACCGAGCAGGACTTCCGCTCTTCAGTCGAGGTCGATCTGGATCTCGATGGCGCGAAGAAGCTGGAGAAGCTTATCGACGCGTTGGAGGACTCCGACGATGTCCAGAACGTCTACACCAACATGACGCTTTCCGACGAGGTGGCGCAAGCTCTGGCCGCAGAGTAAGCAGAGTACGTCGGTCCCCGGTTGTGTCCACACCGTGTGGTAGAACAAATGTGTGACTCCGAAGGTCGGGGTGGACAAGGGGAGCGATGAACCTCGAAGGCCTGCGTGTGATGGGCATTGACCCGGGCTTGACCCGGTGCGGCCTGTCTGTCATTCAGGCTGGGAAGGGACGTCAGGTCATTCCTGTGGCGGTGGGTGTTGTGCGCACCCCCTCCGATGCTGAACTGGCGCACCGTCTGCTGCGTCTGTCGCAGGCGGTGGAAGAGTGGATCGACGACTACCAGCCGGACGTGATCGCCATGGAGCGCATTTTCGAACGCGGCAACGTCTCCACAGTCATGCATACCGCGCATGCGGTGGGCGTGATGGTGCTGGCGGCGGCGAAGCACGACATCCCCGTGCACATGTACACCCCGTCTGAGGTCAAGAAGGCTGTCTCGGGCAACGGGCGCGCGGACAAAAAGCAGATGACGTCCATGATCACCCGCATCCTTGGGCTGGGCGCGCCACCGAAACCAGCTGACGCCGCTGACGCGCTGGCAATCGCTGTGTGCCATTGCTGGCGCGCCCCGTTGCTCGCGCGCGGCAACGCCGCAGCGTTGGCTTTGAACTCCACCACAGGAAAGGCGTAGTGAACCCATGATCGATTCGCTCAACGGCGAGGTCATCTCCATCGGCTTGGACCACGCGGTCATCGAATGCGCTGGGGTGGGGTACCGTTTTCTGGCCCCGCCGCCGACGTTGGCCCGTCTGGTCCGCGGGGAGACCACCCGTGTGCTGACCACTTTGGTGGTCCGCGAAGACGACATGACGCTCTACGGGTTCACTGACGATGACGCGCGCAGCATGTTTCATCGACTCACCGCAGTCTCGGGGCTCGGACCCAAACTGGCCATCGCCGCTTTGTCTGTCTTCACCCCAGGTGAGTTGGCCGCCCACATTACTTCCGGGGACGCGAAGACGATCCAGTCGATTCCGGGTGTGGGCAAGAAGATGGCTGACCGCATGGTGCTCGAGCTCAAGGACAAGCTCCAGGGGCTCTACCCGGGGGCAGCTCAATCGGAGGCGCCGCAGGGCGCTGGGGAGGTGCCGCCGATAAGCGGAAGCTCGTTCGCGACGGAGCAGGTCGTGGAAGCTCTTGTCGGACTGGGCTTCCCGGAGAAGAGCGCGCGGGCTGCTGTCGATGCTGTCGTGGCAGAGAACGACGGTGCTGAATCTTCTGTCTTGCTGCGCGCTGCGCTGAACAGATTGGGGAAGAAGTAAATGTCGGATGTGGAAAAGACTGAGTTCGAACTTCCGCCGGAGCTCGCGCGCCAGGTCAATTCGCCTATCGACGCCACTGAGCACACCGAGGAACGCGACTTCGAGAAAGCACTGCGCCCGAAGTCGATTGATGAGTTCATCGGTCAGCCGAAAGTCCGCCAGCAGCTCGGTCTCGTGCTCGAAGGCGCGAAGAAGCGCAATGTCGTTCCCGACCACATTCTGCTGTCCGGCCCGCCCGGCCTGGGTAAAACGACGATGGCGATGATTGTTGCGCAGGAGCTGGGGACGTCGCTACGCATGACGTCTGGTCCCGCGCTGGAGCGTGCGGGCGATCTGGCGGCGATGTTGTCGAACCTCATGGAAGGCGACGTGCTCTTCATCGACGAGATTCACCGCATCGCCCGGCCCGCCGAAGAAATGCTCTACATGGCAATGGAGGATTTCCGCATTGACGTCATCGTCGGCAAAGGGCCGGGAGCAACATCGATCCCGCTGGATATTCCGCCGTTCACCCTCGTGGGCGCCACCACGCGAGCGGGCATGCTCACCGGGCCGCTGCGCGACCGCTTCGGGTTCACTGCGCAGATGGAGTTCTACGACGTAGACGACTTGACCCGGGTGATCACACGTGCGGCATCGATCCTCGGGGTGGACATCGACCGCGACGCCGCGGTGGAGATCGGCTCCCGCTCGCGCGGCACACCCCGTATTGCCAACCGTCTTCTGCGCCGCGTGCGCGACTGGGCTGAGGTCAACGGCGACGGCCGCGTCACGGTCGAGGCGGCCCAACAAGCTCTCGAGGTTTTCGACGTCGACGAGCTCGGACTCGATCGCCTTGACCGGGCCGTGCTGGAGACTTTGATCAAGTCTCATGGGGGTGGCCCGGTGGGCGTGTCCACGTTGGCGATTGCGGTCGGGGAGGAACCGTCGACAGTTGAAGAGGTCTGCGAACCGTACCTTGTTCGCGCTGGGTTAATGGCGCGCACAGGACGTGGGCGTGTGGCTACTGCCTCGGCCTGGCACCACCTTGGAATGACACCGCCGCCGGAAGCGCCGGGACAGCTCCATTTGTACTGACTGAGCTATGCCACAATGAGGAGCCATGGATTTAATTCTTCTGCTTCTTGTTTTCGCCCTGTTCGCGCTGCCCATGATTGTGATGTCGCGGGTGAACCGCAAACGCATCGCTGAGGCCAAACAACTGCAGGCGTCTGCGAAGCCGGGCGATCGCATCCTCACTGTCTCCGGTTTCTACGGAGAGATTGTCGGCGGCACCGAGCAAACTGTGGAAGTGGAACTCGCCCCGGGCGCTGTCGTGACCATGGACCGCGCCGGTGTGATGAAGATTATCGACGATGAAACAGTGCAGCCGGGCGCTGAGAATGCCGGTAGTGCTGACGGTTTTAGTGCTGACGATGGTGAGCACCCCGAGGGCTACGTGGACCCGGAGCAGGATCCGCGCCCGTAGCACCCGGCCGGAACCGGCTTATTCAAATCCGGGTCCATGCCGTACGATCACCTTTTGAAGATTTTTCCCCGCCATGCCCCGGGGCCGACCATGGCTTGCGGAGCACGGCGGGGTTGACGCAGCAGGTTATGAGGAGAGCACGTACGTGACTTCGAAGACTTCCAAGAAACGATCCTCCCGCGAGGGGGGATCGAAACGGGCGTGGCCGGCACGTGCGCTGGCGCTGTTCGCGCTCATTGTCGTGGCTACCTACGCCCTAGTGTTCTTCACTGGGGATAGGACGGCTTCTCCGAAGCTGGGTATCGACCTGCAGGGAGGTACCCGTGTCACACTGGTGCCTCAGGGCGAGCAACCCACGCAGGAGCAGCTCGATCAGGCCCGCACCATTTTGGAGAACCGCGTCAACGGTATGGGCGTGTCCGACGCATCTGTTGTCGTCGACGGCAACACCTTGGTGATCACGGTCGCTGGTGAGGACACCTCCGAAGTACGCAACATCGGCCAAACCTCCCAGCTGCTGTTCCGTCCGGTCGGCCAGCAAAGCCCGATGATCGATCAGGAAGCGTTCCCGGACGTTTTCGGTGAGATGGCCAACCGCTGGGTCGAATACCGCGTACTCACCCCGGAGGAGGCGGAGACTACCGTCAAGCAGTTCGCTGACGGCATGAACCAGCAGATCGAGGCCATGAAGAGGGCTCAAGAAGAGCAGGGCGAAGAGGTCCCAGAAGCGATGGAACTGCCAGAGCCGATCGAGGCCCCGGAGATCACCGCTCAGCCGAAGCCGGAACCGGACAACACCCTCGAGGCGTCTGACTTCCGCCAGGAGACTACGGAGATGCTTCGGGAGGACCGTCAGTCTGATGACCCGACGAAGCTGCAGGCCGCCACCATCCTCATGCAGGCTCTGTGCACGCCGAAGGGCGAAGATGGCACTGTCCCGGCCGATCCGCTGGCGGGTACCGACGATCCGACCAAGCCCCTGGTGGCCTGCGATTCCAGCGGCGGCCAGCCGATGTTGCTCGAGGCCGTTCCACTGCTGCAGGGCGTGGAAGATCCCGAGGGGCCGCGCCTGACCGGTAGCGAGATTGACACCAACCGTCCGATCACGGGCGGATTCAACCCGCAGACAGGCCAGATGGAGATCAATTTCGCCTTCAAGCAGGACGGCGAGTTCAACGGCTCGTCCACCTGGGCTGAACTGACTGGTGCTATGGTGGGTCAGCAGGTCGCCATCACGCTGGACTCGCAGGTCATCTCCGCACCGCAAATTCAGTCGCCCACTCCGGTCGGTTCCGCGACCTCCATCACCGGTCAGTTCACCGAGGAGGAAGCTGAAACTCTGGCGAACAACCTGCGCTACGGCGCATTGCCGCTGTCGTTTGCCGGTGAGAACGGCGAACCGGGTGGAACTGCAATGACGGTTCCGCCGTCACTGGGTGTCGCCTCCCTCAACGCAGGCATGATCGCAGGTCTTGTCGGCCTGTTGCTTGTGGCCGCCTACGTTTTCTACTACTACCGCCTGTTCGGTGTGATCTCACTGTTCACCCTGTTCGCCGCTGGCGCCTTGGTGTACGGCGCCCTCGTGCTGCTGGGGCGCTGGATCGGCTACACGCTCGACCTGTCGGGTGTGGCCGGTTTGGTCATCGGTATCGGTACCACCGCCGACTCCTTCGTGGTCCTCTACGAACGCATCAAGGATGAGGTCCGCCGCGGTAGAACTTTGCGTTCTGCAACCCTCAATGGTTGGGATCGTGCGAAGGACACTATTGTCACCGGTAACATCGTCACGCTCATTGGTGCCGTGGTGATTTACATCCTCGCTGTCGGTGAGGTCAAGGGTTTCGCCTTCACCATGGGTCTGACCACGATCTTCGATCTGTTGGTGACCTTCCTGGTCACTGCACCGCTGATGATCCTCGCATCCCGCAACCCGTTCTGGGCCAAGCCGTCCGTCAACGGTATGGGCAAAGCGTTCGAGGCAGCGAAATCCAAGAATGCCAACCCGAGGAAGTCCGTGCGCCGGGCCAAGCAGCCGGCACTCGTCGGCGCTGGTGCTTCAGTTACCGCAGGAGTCAACGAGGATCTGGAAGACAGCGATCTCAAGATCGTCGAAACATCCCAGGACACGACCGGAGTCCCGGTCAGCGACTCTGATCCCAGTACCGCACCGGCCTCCATCCGCACCGATGCAACGCGCGGCAGCACGCGCTTTACCGCTGGCAACGAAGAGGAGAAGTAACCATGACTACCTCCGTCAACGCTCACGACAACGGAGCTACTACCTCCGACTCTGCTGCCACGGCGGCAAAGACCACGCAGACGAAGCAGACCACGGCCACCAAGGGTGTGGAGCGCCTGTACGAGGGATCCGGTGCGATCGACTTCGTCGGCCGTTCGAAGCTGTGGTACCTGATCACCGTCGCCCTGCTGGTCATCTCGATTGCGGCCATGCTCATTCGCGGTTTCAACCTGGGCATCGACTTCGAGGGCGGCACCAAGATGACGATGCCGGCCGGCGATCTTGTGGCTGAGGAAGTGGAGGAGACCTTCGTCGACGCCACGGGTGTCACCCCGGAGCTGACCCAGATCGTCGGTGCGGGTGACGCGCGCTCGCTGGAAATCAACTCCGAGCACCTCACTCAGGAGCAGATCGACGCCGCCCGCCTGGCCATCTACGAGCAGCACCAGCCGAAGGATGCTGCCGGCGAAGCGACCCCTGACGCCATTGGCGACTCGACTGTCTCCGAATCCTGGGGTTCCACGATCACTCAGCGCATGATCCTGTCGATGGTGATCTTCCTCATCGCAGCCGCCGCGTACGTGGCTATTCGTCTGCAGCGCAATATGGCGATCGCGGCCATGCTCGCCCTGCTTATCGACGGCATTATCATCATGGGCATCTACTCGCTCTTCGGCCTGGAAGTCACCCCGGCGATGATCATCGGTCTGCTGACCGTGCTGACCTTCTCGATCTACGACACTGTCATCGTCTTTGACAAGGTCAAGGAGAACACGGAAGGTGTCTTGGACTCGCGCAGGTCGACGTACGCCGAGGAAGCGAACCTGGCGGTCAATCAGACTGTCATGCGTTCTATCTCCACCTCTGTCATCTCGGCGCTGCCGATCATCGCCCTGATGGTTGTTGCCGTGTGGATGCTCGGCGTGGGCACGCTGCAAGACTTGGCGCTCATTCAGCTCATCGGCGTTGTGGAGGGCATTTTCTCCTCCCTGTTCCTGGCTACTCCGCTGCTGGTCAGCCTGACCAACATGCAGAGCAAGTACAAGCGGCACAACCAAGCGGTGGCTGACTACCGCGCCGGCAAGAACGGTGCGGAAGACGACGATGACGACAACGCTGATGTTGCTGGTGGAAAGCCCAAGCGCACGGTGACCTCTCCGGTGACGTCGGCTTCCTACAATGAGGTCGAGAGCGATGCGGCACGCACAACCACCACGACGTGGAGGCCGAGCCAGCGCTAGTGTGCTGGTTTGTAGCCTAAGTTCAAACGCTATCGAGACAATGTCCGGAAGGAAGGGGAACTGCCCGTGAGGTGGAACCGTGGAAAGCAGGTCGCGGCTATACTTGCCGTGTCAGCGATGGTGTTGAGCGGGTGCAGTGAATCTGAAAAGGACTCCTCCGGCGCTGATGCTCTTGATTCCTTCGGCTACCAGCTGTCGGACCCGCTGGTGACCACGAACGCCGGGTCAAACGTCGGTGATTCCCTGAAGATGCAGCGCTTGTCTGGCCGCGTGTTTCCCGGAGTCTTCGTTCCCGGGCCGTCCGGTCAACGCATCCCGAACACCGACCTGATGGAGACGCAGGTTCTCCCTGGCCCGCAGCGCCAAGTCGTGTACACCCTGTCCGATCAGGCTGTGTTCTCAGACGGTGAGCCGGTGACGTGCGACGACTACACCCTTGCCTACACGGCTGGTGCCAACCCGCAGATTTTCTCCTCCCACATGCCGCAGATGCAGCAGGTGGAAAGTGTTGACTGCAAGCCGGGCGCGAAAGAATTCACGGTCGTGTTCCAGGAAGGCAAGGGTGGACGCTGGCGCGAACTCTTTGGCGCCGGAACGGTGCTGCCGGCGCACGCGATCGCGCGCAAGCTGGGGATGAGCAAAGCCGAACTGACTACCGCGCTGCAAGACATGAATGAAGACGTCCTCGCAAGGACAGCGGATGTGTGGCGCTACGGCTTCACCATGGCTGGGTTCGATCCAGAGCTGCAGGTGTCCTTCGGCCCGTACTCGATTGAGAGCGTGGGCGAGGGCGGTGAGGTCACCTTAGTCCCCAACGAGAACTACTACGGGGACGCACCGGAGATGGACCGCATCGTTGTCTGGCCGCCGTCGAAGGATTCGACAGAGTTGCAGAACGTCGGCGCTCTCATGGTCGCTGACCTCAATGACCACAACCCGGAGTGGTTCCACGCTGAGCCGCTGCCCGATGAGGGGGCGCACGCCGACGACGCGGTGGCCGGTGACAACCCCGACCACACTGAGCCGGCTAACGAGGATCAGTCCGTGGAGGACAGTGACGCTCCGGAAAGCCACCAGGAGCTGCAGACCGTGATCGGGGAGATGACGGACACGCTCGTGTTCGCCGACGCAGGCCCGTGGGCGACCAAGGAGAACCGTCAGGCGTTGTCGAAGTGCATTGATAATAAGGCGGTGGCGGAAGCGTCGTCACGCGTTGCCGGGATTGAAGTTCCCGTCTCGCCTGTGCACGTGCTCAACCACAACGATCCTTTGGCGCGCCGCCTGGGCGACATTGCGAACCGGCACATAGAGCAGAACATCGAGGAAGCGCAATCTGCATCGGGCCTCGAGCTGCGCGTGGGGTACGCGACGCCGAGCCCGCGCATGCAAGCCATGGTGGAAGAGATGCGGAAAGCGTGTGAACCCGCCGGCATCACTGTCACCGACGTGACGGGCCCCGGGAAAACCCGCGCCGACCTGATGAAGCTTGAGCCGGCCTGGAACGACCGCGCTGAATCTGAGCCGATTGACGCGTTCCTTGGTGCCGTGGACCCGATGAGCGAGTATGACACCTCCAACGCTCGCTCCGAAGAGCTGAGCGGCCTGCGCTCGGAAGAAGAGCGCCTCTGGGACGAGGTCCCATCGATTCCGCTGTCGGCGCAGCCGCGGACGTTCATTGTGAACAAGAACATCCAGAACGTCGTGGTCTACACTGGCCCTGTCGGGATTGGCTGGAACATGGACCGCTGGCTGGTCCCCGGTTCGGAATCCTGAACCCCCGCCTAGCCGTATTGAGCCCGCGCAATCCACGTAAGGACGCTGTCGCACCGTGAATACCCCTGCCAACAACCCTGAAGAAGCCCTCGCTAACGAGCACGGCAGTAAGCCGAAGTACCGCAGCGCGCGCGAGGCATTGGCTGACAAGATGCGCTACGTGCAGGACTTTCCCGAAGAGGGAGTGTTGTTCGAGGATTTGACGCCGGTGCTCGCAGACGGCGACGCGCTCCACATCGTCATCGAAGAGATGGCCCAGGCGTCCCAGAACCTCGGTGCCGACATGATTGGCGGTCTGGACGCCCGCGGTTTCCTGCTCGGCTCCGCGGTCGCCTATGAGATGGGGTTGGGTATCTTGGCCATCCGCAAGAAGGGCAAGCTGCCTCCGCCAGTGATCAGTGAGGAGTACTCGCTCGAGTACGGCGAAGCAGCGCTGGAGATTCCGGCGGAGGGCATGAATGTCGAGGGCAAGCGCATTGTGCTTGTCGACGATGTCTTGGCCACTGGTGGCACCCTCGTCGCCGCCCGCCACTTGATTGAGCGTGCCGGCGGCACTGTCGCCGGATGCGTGGTCGTGCTCGAGGTGTCCGGTTTGGGCGGACGTGAGCGCTTGGGCGATGTTCCGCTCGTGGTCATTAACAGCGGTGAGCCGGACGCAGCCTAGAATGTCCGTATGACGTCGACCGACAAGCCCCAACGCCGATCGGGCGCGTCCATGCGCAGCGTTTCCGCCCGCCTCGCGCGGTCGCTGACCGGTGGACGCCCGAAGACTAACCCGGTGCTGGAGCCTCTGTTCGCGATCCACAAGAAGTACCACCCTAAGGCCGACGCCGAGGTTCTCACCCGCGCCTACGACACAGCAGAACGCCTGCATGAGGGCGTGTCGCGCAAATCCGGTGACCCGTACATCACCCACCCGCTGGCAGTGGCCACCATCTGCGCGGAGATCGGTATGGACACCACCACCGTTGTCGCCGCACTGCTGCACGACACGGTGGAGGACACCGACTACTCGCTCGCGGATCTCACGGACGACTTCGGGCCTGAGGTCGCACGGCTTGTCGACGGTGTGACCAAGCTCGACAAAGTCGCCTTCGGCTCCGCCGCTGAGGCAGAGACAGTACGCAAGATGGTCGTGGCCATGGCCCATGACCCGCGCGTGCTGGTGATCAAGGTGGCCGACCGCCTGCACAACATGCGCACGATGCGTTTCCTTCCCCCGGAGAAGCAGCAGAAAAAGGCCCGCGAAACCTTGGAGGTCATCGCTCCGCTGGCGCATCGCCTGGGAATGGCAACGGTCAAGTGGGAGCTCGAAGACCTGGCTTTCGCCATCTTGTACCCGAAGAAGTACGAGGAGATCGTGCGCCTTGTCGCCGAGCGCGCCCCCTCGCGCGACCGGGCCCTGAAGGAGATCACCGCGGAGATTCAGACCGAGCTGAAATCCAACGGTGTCAGGGCCGACGTCATGGGCCGTCCGAAGCACTACTGGTCGATTTACCAGAAGATGGTGGTGCGCGGCCGCGACTTCAACGAGATCTTCGACCTGGTGGGCATCCGGATCTTGGTGGACAACGTCAGCGACTGCTATGCGGCGATCGGCGTGGTCCACTCCATGTACTCGGCGATGCCGGGACGGTTCAAGGACTACATCTCCAACCCGCGCTTTGGCGTGTACCAGTCGCTGCACACCACGGTGATGAACGATTCGGGCCGTCCCCTGGAGATCCAGGTGCGCACGCACGAGATGCACTATAACGCCGAGTTCGGCGTGGCCGCGCACTGGCGCTACAAGGAGACGAAGGGCTCGCACAAGGGCGACCAGGCCGAGCTGGACCAGATGACCTGGATGCGCCAGTTGCTCGACTGGCAGAAAGAAGCGGCCGACCCGAACGAGTTCCTCGACTCTCTACGCTACGACCTGACATCCGCCCAGATCTTCTGCTTCACCCCGAAAGGTGACGTGATCAACCTGCCATCGGGGTCCACTCCGGTAGACTTCGCCTACGCCGTCCATACGGAGGTCGGCCACCGCTGCATCGGCGCGAAGGTCAACGGCAAACTGGTCGCGCTCGAGTCGACACTGAAGTCAGGCGACCGCGTGGAGGTGTTCACCTCTAAGGACCCCAACGCCGGACCGTCGCGTGACTGGCAGGACTTCGTCGTCTCGCCGCGTGCGCGCAACAAGATCCGCCAGTGGTTTGCCAAGGAGCGCCGCGAGGTGCACCTGGAAGCCGGGCGTGACGCGCTCGCCGCTGAGGTGCAGCGCGGCGGCCTGCCGATGCACCGCTTGTTCACGACCGACTCCATGAACAAGGTGGCCGCTCAGCTGCACCACGACGGCATTGATTCGCTTTACGCGGCGATCGGTGCTGGCCAAGTTTCCGCCAAGCATGTGGTGGGCATGCTCGTTGAAATGTTCGGCGACGAGGATGACGCCGTCGATGCGCTCACCGCGCGCACCCCGATGTCAGAAATGACCAAGGCGCCCAGCAGCTCCGACGGGCCCGGCATTCTGGTGCAGGGATCCCCGGATGTCATGGCGAAGCTTGCACGTTGCTGTCAGCCAGTGCCGGGGGACGAGATCTTCGGTTTTGTCACCCGCGGCGGGGGAGTCTCGGTGCACCGCTCCGATTGCACGAACGCCGACAAGCTTCGAGCGGAAGAAGCACGGCTTATCGACGTCGCCTGGGACCGCGGATCCCGCCACGGCGGAGTCTCCCTGGCCACGATGCAGTTGGAGGCGCTGGACAAGCAGGGCTTGCTCGCTGAGCTCACCCGTGTACTCAACGACCAGAAGCTGCCTGTCGTCGCGTTCAGCCATCGCTGCGACGACGACCACATCGCCACCGTGCGGTTCACCTTCCAGGTCTCAGACACCAAACAACTGGGCACCCTGATGAACCAGGTGCGCAACATCGAGGGCGTTTTCGACGTCTACCGCGTCACCGCCTAAAGCGCCCCCACCGCAATGAAAAAGACCGCCGGGAAATCCCGGCGGCCGGATGGCCTCATACTAGGCGCCGATCAAGGGTGATGCCCTAGAACTTGATGTCGAAGTTCTTGTCGAGGAACGTGATCAGAGCGCCGACGGCGGTAAGGAGTGCGGTGAACACACCAATCCAAGCAGAGATCTTCTTCGGGTCCCAGTTGCCGTCCTTATCGGAGGAACCCGCCTTAATCTTTTCGCCAACCTCCCCGAGGGCGTTCGCTTCGTCGGAGGAGCCAGCAGCGCGGCCCGTGGTGCTGCTCGGAGCCACAGCGTTGGTGTCGTCCTGAGCGAAAGCCGGAACGGTCATGCCGGAGATGGAAACGGTTGCTGCAGTTGCAGCGGCGAGGAGGCCCTTGCGGATCTTCATGTGAATGCCTTTCAGAAGAAGCTCGTTATGTCGGTGGCTACCTTACATATCGCGTATCAGGCGGGCAAGGTGGTTCACAGGGAATTCACCACATTTGGACGGATTCCGCACTGGAAGAGTGCGAATCTGTGTTTGGCCTCGAAAGTTACTGGTAGGGCGGTCCGTTGTTTGTCCGGCCAGAGAAAAACCAGCTGACGTGGCGATTGCCTATGCGCTTGAGGGAATGGTGGATGTTTGCTGTGGGGGAACTGGGAGCGTCGTGAAGCTAAAAGCAAAAGGAAATCCCCCGCCACTGTGATGAAGATCACTGAGCGGGGGAGAGGGTTGGGCGGGTGCTATCCGACCGTTGCGGTGGTGATTCGGACTTCCTCAGCCGGTGTGCCGTCGCCCGGGTTCATCATGCCCATTGCCTCTTCTTCATTCTCCGGCTCTTTCACGCCCTTCTCGGCGATCTTGTCCAGAGTTGCCAGGCCTTCGTCGCTGATGGTGCCGAAGTAGGTGTACGCCGGCGGGAGCGGAGAATCCTGGTAGTTGAGGAAGAACTGGGAACCATTCGAGCCCGGTCCGGAGTTGGCCATGGCGATGGTGCCGCGCTCGTAAAGGGAGGTCATGTTCTCGTTCTCGGCTGGGTCATCGACCGGGTACTCATCGGCGAACTTGAAGCCCGGGCCACCGGAACCGGTGCCGGACGGGTCACCGCACTGCAGGACGTGAATGCCTTCAGTGGTGATGCGGTGGCAGATGGTGTCGTCGTAGTAGCCCTCTTTCGCCAGGTACTCGATCGCGTTGACCGTGCACGGGGAGACGGAACGGTCCAGTGTCATGCCGATCGGGCCGGCAGACGTGTCCAGGGTGATGTCCACCGTGCCCTGGGTGGAGACGTTCTCCTGCTCCGGCAGGCCCTTGAAGAACTCGTCCGCGCCGTCCTCTTCGTAGGTGCAAGAGACTGTTTCTTCCAACGGCTCGGAGCGTTGGCGGGACAGGGCCACCGGGTCCATCTCCTGCTGCTCCTCGGTCTGCTCCTGTTCCTGCTCCTCGGCCGAGATCTCTTCGTCATCACTGCCCCAGGTTGCGGCCAGGTAAATGCCGCCACCGACAAGTGCAATCACCAGCAGCGACAGGGCCGCAATAGTCCAGGGGCGCTGCTGCTCCTTGCGGTCGCGCGCCTTGATCTCGCGGTCGAGCTCTTTCAGAGCATCCTTACCGCGCTGTGCATTGTTGGTCACGTGAACTCCCTTTAAGTAATGGGCCTAGGTGGTCGAATGCATAAAAAGACTAGTCGGTGGGTGCTTCGCGGGGGTGCGATGGGTCGCGAGTCGAGTGTTCAGCGATCGTGGCGGGATTGCGCGCCCTTATTTACTGTGGGGCGCATGGCTAACGTCACATTCCGCAACGAACCGACCACGACCTCCGGCGAATTGCCCGCAGTGGGCTCCGCAATCCCGTCCTTCGAACTCGTCGGCGGGGACATGGGCACTGTCCGCGACTCCGACTTCGCTGGCAAGAAACTAGTGCTCAACATCTTCCCGTCCCTGGATACTGGCGTGTGCGCTCAGTCCGTGCGTACGTTTAACGAAGTGGCCGCTGATGTCGACGACACCGTGGTGCTGTGCATCTCCAAGGACCTGCCTTTTGCGCAGCAGCGTTTCTGCGCGGCTGAGGGGATCGACAACGTTGTTGCCGCCTCCGCATTCCGCTCCACCTTCGGCGTGGACTACGGCGTGGTCATGCAGGGTTCGCCCATCGAGGGGCTGCTCGCGCGCTCCGTCGTGGTAACCGATGCGGACCACAACGTCGTGCACACCGAACTCGTTGGCGAGATCGCGAACGAGCCCGACTACGACGCAGCCAAGGAAGCGCTGGGCAAGTAATGCAGCTTTCTGGTTTCACTGCTGGGCCATTTCAGACCAATACCTACGTCGTCGTCAGCAAGGCGAATGGTTCGGACCGACCGGCGGCGTTTGTTGTGGACCCGGGGCTCGGCACCGTCGATAAGGTGCGCGAACTTTTGGGGCAGTTCGGTGCGCAGCTTGAGTGCGTTGTACTCACCCACGGTCACATTGATCACACCCGTGAGTGTGCTGAGTTCGATGTGCCCGTCTACATTCACCCCGACGATGAGGTCATGCTCGACCCGAAGTGGGGCGCACCCGGCCAGTTCGCGCAGCTTTTCCGCACGAACGACATGAAGATGCCGGAGGATCTGCGCCACCTTGAGGCTGGCTCCACGATGACGTTCGCTGGGATCGACTTCCGGATCGTTCACGCGCCCGGTCACTCACCGGGGTCGACGATCCTGGTCAACGAGGAGGAGAATGTCGCGTTGACTGGCGACGTTCTCTTCGCTGGGACGATCGGCCGCACCGATCTGCCGCTCGGTGATCCGGCTGCAATGAATGAGTCTTTGGCGGGACCCGTGTGGGATCTCGACGACTCGCTTACCCTTCTGCCCGGCCACGGCGCAGCCACCACAATGGACAAGGAACGTCGGACGAACCCGTTTCTCATCGAGGCACGCTCCGCGCGCTAAGATCGACCGACGTGAGCAACACTGGCCAGCCCGAAAAGACCGAGAAGTTTCAGCCGCTGAGCGCCCCGAAGGGCGTGCCGGATTACGTCCCGCCGACGTCCGCCACGTTCCATGCGGTCCGCTCCGAGTTCGTCCGTCAGGCGCAGCTGGCTGGTTACCAGCACATCGAGTTGCCGATTTTTGAGGACACCACGCTCTTCGCACGCGGCGTCGGCGAGTCCACCGATGTGGTTTCGAAGGAGATGTACACCTTCGCCGACCGCGGTGACCGCTCTGTCACACTGCGCCCGGAGGGGACAGCTGGCGTCATGCGCGCCGTCATCGAGCACAATCTCGACCGCGGCCAGCTACCGGTCAAGCTCAACTACTATGGCCCGTTCTTCCGCTACGAGCGCCCGCAAGCCGGCCGCTACCGCCAGCTCCAGCAGGTCGGTGTGGAAGCGATCGGTGTTGACGACCCGCTTCTCGATGTCGAAGTGATCGCCCTGGCAGACCGCTGCTACCGCGCCGTGGGCCTGACCGGTTACCGCCTCGAGCTGACCAGCCTGGGGGATAGCACCTGCCGCCCGGCCTATCGCCAGAAACTGCAGGACTTCCTCCTGGACCTTCCGCTGGATGAGGAAACCCGTCACCGCGCGCAGATCAACCCCTTGCGTGTCCTGGACGACAAGCGCCCCGAGGTCCAGGAGATGACCGCGGACGCGCCGCTCATGCTCGACCACTTGAGTGGTGAGTGCCGTGCGCATTTCGAGACTGTCACCGGCTCGCTCGACGACCTCGGCATTGCTTACACGATCAACCCGCGCATGGTCCGCGGCCTGGACTACTACACCAAGACGTGCTTCGAGTTCGTTCACGACGGCCTGGGCGCACAGTCCGGCATCGGCGGCGGCGGGCGTTACGACGGCCTGATGGCCCAAATCGGCGGCCAAGACCTTTCTGGCATTGGCTTCGGCCTCGGCGTCGATCGCACTGTGCTCGCCCTTGAAGCTGAAGGCGTGCAGATCGAGGGCGTTGACCAGCGCGTCGTCGCATACGGCGTGGGCATTGGCGAGCAGGCTCAAAAACGCATGGCATTGCTTATCGACGAACTCCGCCACAACGGCATCTCCGCCGACATGTCCTACGGTGGACGCGGTCTCAAGGGAGCCATGAAGGGTGCAGACCGTTCCGGAGCAGGAGCTGCCCTGGTCCTGGGCGAGCGCGAACTCGAAGCCGGTGAGATCACTGTCAAGAACCTCGAGGACCAAACTCAGAAGACCGTTGCCCTCGACGTTCACGAGATCATCGACGCGATCTTCGTCCCTAACGACGTTGAGGAGCAATAATTTCCCCCGGTTGACGCGGGGGTAGTGGGGGTGAGTAAGCCCATAACTGCAGAATGCCTTGGAAGTGAATCGCCGATGTTAAGGTCAACCTAAGGTTTGATGAAAACTAAACCGATGGGTTCGCCGGCTAACAGAGGAGAAGCATATGGCAACGGTGATCTACGACAAGGCCACGAGGATTTATCCGAAGGCGGTCAAACCAAGCGTCGATAAGCTCGATCTTGAAATTGCGGACGGTGAGTTTCTTGTTCTCGTTGGGCCGTCTGGCTCTGGAAAATCCACCGCGCTGCGCATGCTAGCGGGTTTGGAGGAGACGAACGAGGGGCGCATTCTGATCGGCGACCGCGATGTCACGAACGAATCGCCAAAAGACCGCGACATCGCCATGGTCTTCCAGAACTACGCCCTATACCCGCACATGACCGTGCGCGAGAACATGGGTTTTGCCCTGAAGATCGCGGGCATGGATAAGGGCGATATCGACCGCCGGGTCGAGGAAGCCGCGAAAACGCTCGACCTGACTGAGTACCTCGACCGCAAACCGAAGGCGCTGTCCGGTGGTCAGCGTCAGCGTGTGGCCATGGGGCGCGCCATCGTACGCGAGCCGCAGGTCTTCCTCATGGATGAGCCACTGTCCAACCTGGATGCGAAGCTGCGTGTGCAGACGCGTACCCAGATTGCCAGCCTCCAGCGCCGCATGGGTGTGACCACCATTTACGTCACTCACGACCAGACCGAGGCCTTGACCATGGGCGACCGGATCGCCGTGCTCAACTTCGGTGAGTTGCAGCAGGTGGGCACCCCGCGTGAGCTGTATGAGGAGCCCGTCAACGTCTTCGTCGCCGGATTCATCGGTTCCCCGGCGATGAACTTGTCCACGTTCAATGTTGAAGGCAATGTGGCGCGACTCGGCGATGCATCCATCCCGCTCGCACCTGAGCACGTTCAGGCTCTCACGCCGGAGGACAACAACCAGATCATCATCGGGTTCCGCCCGGAGGCTCTGACCGTTGTTCCGGAGACCACCGAGCACACTGTGCCTGTTGAGGTCGATTTCATCGAGGAACTCGGCTCCGATTCCTTCATCTACGGTCACCTGGTCGGCGGCGAGTGGCGCGAAGAGGGCGTGGACGATTCCGCGGCCGGCCAGATTGTGGTGCGCGTGGCACCAATGTCCGGGATCAAAGACGGTGACATCATTCACGTCACCGTCAATGAGGGCGGTCTCCACGTGTTCTCTAAGGCCACCGGGAAAAGGATCTAGAACAAGCCGCGCTTTCCGCGCGGGGTGAAGTGACCATGTCAGAGAAAATGAGCATCCAGTCGCCGGCGTATGCCAAGGTGCTGCTTCGCCTGCCATGGTCCACCCCGCTGGAGAACTGGCCTTCTGAGCTGCTCGCTGCGCACCCGCGGGGTATCTCGCGGCATACGGTTCGACTGATTTCTGCCGGGGGAGCGGCTCTGGCCATCAAAGAGATCGGCGAGTCGGTGGCGTACCACGAGTACCGCACGCTGAAAAAGCTCCGTACCCTCGACATTCCGTGTGTGACCCCGGTCGCTGTCGTGGCTAACCGCACCAGCGCGTCGGGGGAAGAGCAACTCACACCGTGCCTGGTCACGGAGCACCTGGAATTCTCGTTGCCGTACCGCGACGTGTTCAGCCGGGCACTGGGTCCAGAGACGGTGAGCAAGCTGATTCGCGCACTCGCGGTGCTGCTCGTTCGCCTTCACCTGCTGAATTTCTATTGGGGCGACGTGTCGTTATCGAACACCTTGTTCCGACGCGACGCCGACGAGTTCTCTGCGTACCTGGTTGACGCTGAGACTGGCGAGTTTCACGAGCCGCTCTCGCGCGGACGCAGGCTTTACGACGTCGAGCTCGCCCGGGTCAACATCATCGGCGAACTCATGGACCTGCAAGCAGGTGGATACATCGACGCCGCTGTGGATGTCATCGCCCTCGGCAATGCCGTCGACGCGATCTACCACGAACTGTGGGGCCTCATGACGGAGGAGCTGGTTGTCGAAGGCGACGCCTTCGCCCAAATTGCCGAGCACGTGGAGAAGATTCACGCCCTCGGCTTCGACATCGGTGAGACCGAGATCAGCCATGAGAGTAGGACCGGGGCTGACAACGAGACCGTCGATGTCTACCGAGTGAGCATCGAACCGGCAGTGTTCTCCACCGGCTTCCATCGCCGCAAGCTCAAACAACTCACTGGGTTGGATGTCCAGGACAGGCAAGCGCAGCGGTTGCTGGGTGAGATGGAGGTCTACCGGGCGCTCCACCACGACGGTGCACTGTCCCAAGAGGAAGTCGCGCTCGACTGGTTGGTGAACAGGTACGACCCGATCGTCGCGCTCACGCCGCCCGCATTGCGCGCAAAGCTTGAGCCCGTCCAAGTCTTCCACGAGATTCTGGACCACCGCTGGTTCGTCTCCGAAAATGAGTCGCGCTACGTTCCCCTCGACGAAGCAGCCCAATCCTACTTCCGCACCATCCTGCCCGCCCGGCCCGATGAGGCGCGCATTTACACTGCTGAAACCCAAGATCTTGAAACGACGATCGATGATGAGTGAGGTACATTCCATGCAATCGACCACCCGCGTACTGGCGGCTGTTGCTGCCGTCGGGTTGAGCGCGTCGCTGCTCACTGCCTGCGGGCAAAACAACGGCCCGAACGTGTATTACCTGAACTTCAAACCGGAGCAGGCCGAGGCATTCGAGAAGATCGCCGAGGAATACACCGCAGAGACCGGAGTGCCGGTCAAAGTAGTCACCGCTGCCTCCGGTTCCTACATGCAGACGCTCAAGGCCGAGATGGCCAAGTCCAACGCGCCGACGCTGTTCCAGATCAACGGCCAAGAAGGCTACGGCATCTGGAAGGATTATCTGGCTGACATGTCCGACTTCGAGATTGCCACGTCGCTGCAGGATGACGCGCAGCCCATCACTGATCCGGACGGCAAGATCGTGGGCGTTCCCTTCGCGATGGAGGGCTTCGGCATTCTCTACAACGAAGAGATCATGGAAGCCTACTTCGCGCTTCCTGATGCGAAGGTCACCTCGATGGAGGAGCTCAATTCCTTCGACGACTTGAAGGTCGTGGCGGAAGACATGCAGGCGCGCAAAGACGAGCTGGGCATCGAGGGCGTGTTCGCGGCGACCTCGCTCGGAGCCGGCGAAGAGTGGCGGTGGACGAACCACCTCATGAACGGCCCGCTGCACTACGAGATTGAAGACCGCGGTGTCCAAGACTTCTCTGATCTGCGGGAGCTTGAGTTCACCTACGGCGAGAATTACCACAACCTGCTCGACTTGTACTTGGAAAACTCCACCGTCAACCCCAGCTTGGCGCCTGCCCGCGCGGTGTCCGATGCGATGGCGGAATTCGCCACTGGCAAGGCCGCGATGGTCCAGAACGGCAACTGGGCCTGGGGCCAGATTTCCGGGGAGGGCGGCAACACCGTCAAAGAGGACAAGATCAAGTTCATGCCCATGTACATGGGGCTGCCGAACGAGGAAGAAGTCGGACTCAACGTGGGCACTGAGAACTTCCTGTCAGTCAACAACAAGGCCAGCGAAGAAGACCAGCAGGCCACGCAAGACTTCCTTGACTGGCTCTTCCTGTCCGAACGCGGCAAGGAGCTCGTCATCAACGAGTTGGGCTTCATCGCCCCGTTTGAGAACTACGGCATCGACGACGTTCCAGACGATCCGCTTGCACGCCAAGTGCAGGAAGCGCTTAACGACGACTCCGTCGAGGCCCTCCCGTGGGACTTCCAGTACTCACCGAACCAGCAGTTCCGCGACCTGTACGGCCAGAACCTTGCGCAGTACGCCAACGGAAACATGTCGTGGGAGGACCTCGTGCGCAAGCTCAAAGAGGACTGGACGTACGAGATGGACAACCAGATCGCCTTGATGGATTAGGCGGACCGGGAGCAACCAAGGGACCACACCATGCAAGAGACACTGAAGAAATATTTCCCCATCTTCGTGCTGCCGACACTGATCGCATTCGGCATCGCGTTCTTCGTGCCGTTCCTCGTCGGTACGGCGCTATCATTCACTGACTTCACCACTATTACCGATGCCACCTGGGTCGGCCTGGACAACTATGCGCGCGTTTTCTCCGAGCGTGAAGGGTTCGTTTCAGCGCTGCTCTTCACCATCCTGGTGGCGGTGGTGTCCATCATCACCGTCAACGTCATCGCCTTCGCAATCGCGTGGACGCTGACGCGGAAACTGCGCGGCACCAACTTCTTCCGCACGGTGTTCTTCATGCCGAACCTGATCGGCGGCATCGTGCTCGGTTACACCTGGCAGTCGATGATCAACGCTGTGCTGGCGAACTACGAGACCACGATCGCCGCGGACTGGCGCTTCGGATACGCCGGCCTGATCATGCTGATGAACTGGCAGCTCATCGGGTACATGATGATCATCTACATCGCCGGGCTCCAGAACGTCCCGCCGGAACTCATCGAGGCCGCTGAGATCGACGGTGTGTCCAAATGGGAAGAGCTGCGTCACGTGACCATTCCGCTGATGATGCCGTCGATCACCATCTGCTTGTTCCTGACGCTGTCGAACACGTTCAAGGTCTACGACCAGAACTTGGCGCTTACCGACGGCGCACCCGGAGGCGAGACCGAAATGGTCGCCCTCAACATTGTCAAGACCATGTTCAACCGCGTGGGCGCCGAAGGCGTGGGGCAGGCGAAGGCAGTCATCTTCGTCGTCGTAGTCGTCGCCATCGCAATGTTCCAGCTGCGCGCCACCCGCAGCCGGGAAGTGGAGGCTTAAATCATGACTACCAGCATCAACGCAACCGATAAAGCTGTCGAAGGAGAGACTGAAGCAGCCGGGATGAAGACGCCGTCGAAAAGCGACAAACGCGCCGCTGCCGACGAATCCACAGTGTCCGGCGGTGCGAAGGTCCTCATTTATGCAGTGCTGATCTTCCTGACCGTTGTGTTCCTCGGGCCGATCTTCTTCATCCTGTTGAACTCGTTCAAGGACCGTTTCGCCATTTCCACCAACCCGTTCGCGCTGCCGGTGGGTGAGCTGTGGGCTGGGCTGACCAACTACGTCACTGGTGTGCAGGGTGAAGGGTTTGGATGGGCGATCGTGTGGTCGTTCGTGATCACGATTAGCTCTGTCGTGGTGATCGTGTTCTTCTCCGCGATGACCGCCTACTACATCACCCGTGTGAAGACGTGGTGGACCAACGGCCTGTACTACGCTTTCGTGTTCTCCATGGTCATCCCGTTCCAAATGGTCATGTTCCCGACTGTCGTCATCGCCGACCGGCTCGGCTTGGCCAACCCGCTGGGCATGGTCGTGCTCTACCTCGGCTTCGGGGCCGGACTGTCGGTGTTCATGTTCTCCGGATTCGTGAAATCCATTCCGCTCGAGATTGAGGAAGCCGCTTACATCGACGGGTGCTCACCGCTGGCGACGTTCTTCCGTGTTGTTCTTCCGATGCTCAAGCCCACGGCTATCACCGTAGCCATCCTCAACGCCATGTGGATCTGGAACGACTACCTCCTGCCGTACCTGGTCATCGGCCTGTCCACCCCGTACCGCACCATCCCGGTTGTCATCCAGCAGTTCATCGGATCCCAGGGCGACCGCGACCTCGGTGCGATGATGGCCATGCTGGTGCTGGCCATCACCCCGATCATCATCTTCTACGTCGCCGCACAGAAGCACATCATCGAAGGCGTCGCCGCAGGTGCTGTGAAGGGCTAGCTGCGAGAGCACATGCAGATCTTCCACCCCGACTCGAAGTTCATGGCGGCGTTCACGCTGCTCGCGGACATCGTGATCCTCAACATGCTGTTGGTGGTCACATCCTTACCGGTGGTGACCGGGGGTGCCGCGTGGCGCGCCGCGAACGCCGTGGTCGGGGACATGGTGCAGGGGCGGGGATCCCGTTATGGGCTCATGTTCATCCGGCACCTCACCGTGCGGTGGAAGAGCGTATCCCTCTACTGGATCCTGCTGCTTCTGGCGGGTGCGCTGCTGGTTTACCAGCAATTCGTGGTGTTCCAAGCTGGTATCGACGGTGCTGCACTCACCGTCATTCAAGGGCTTGCTCTCTCCGGGGCGATCATGATCGCCGGCATCACGGTGTGGTTCTTTGCCCTCGCCTCATTGCCTGCGGAGGAGGACCGGGATGGTTTCGTGGAACTGGCTACAGCTGCGATTCAGAACACGTTCCGGTTCCTCGGCCGCACAGTCATCGCTGTCCTTGTCGTGGCAGGAGCAGCGCTTGTCGCGATCAAACTGCCGGTTGCCCTATCAGTGCCACTGGCGTTCTTCTTCATTCCCGCCGTTGCGCTGTACCTCGTGCGACTCGTGCTGGCGCGCCCGCTCGGGCAGGAGCTCGCTGATTAAACCCGGGGGCCGGGGTGGCGGGCGCGAGCCCGTTCAGGGAGCCGCATTTTCGTGCCGTCCACGCGTCAAGTAACTCCTGTCCCATAAGTAACAACTGAACTGGGCGTTTGTGCAGCCGATTTCAACGGCACGAAAATCACAAAACCTTTATATGTCTGCGGCGGGGCGGGACGAACCGAGAGCGTTCGTTCCGGGGGCTGCGGTGAGGGGCCGGGGGCTAAGCGGCGTCGAAAAGCGCGGGCAAATTGGAGGCCGTAACCACGCACAGCGGCTGCTGGTTCGGGTTCCCGTGCTCGGTGATGATGACCAAGCGGGGGAGTGTGCGCTCGTTGCCGGGGGAGGTGAGCGCGTGAATGACCTCGACTGCAGTGGCAGTGCGCGGCATGAAGATCGCGTGGTCTTTGGGCTCATTGTGGGAGAGGATCTCTCCTACGGGCTTGGCGCTGATGGTGTCGTCCTCAGCCAGGTCCTCAGCGAGCCAACGAGCGATGGTGTTCGTGGTGAGGACACCAATGCACTGGCGGTCGTCGTAAACGGGGAACTGGGAGATACCGGTGTCGCGGATGACGCGCAGGGGCTCGTGAATGTCGTCGTCGGGGGAGAACGTGATCACGTCTTGGTGGCCGAGGATGTCGATGGCCAGAGGGGGATCGAGAAGCTGGTCACGGATCCGCTCGATCTCCGCGACCGTCTCCGCCAGCGGCTCGGCGATGGGGCGGAAGTCCTGCCACTCACCATGGCTAATGGCGTTGCGGAGGCTGGCGAACTCTTTCAGGTCGTTGGCCTGGGCGGGGGTGACAATGTTCTTCTTCTCCGCCTTGGAGACCATCCAGTTGAAGCTGTCCGACTTCTTCGCGTCCAAAGCGGTGCGGAGAAAGCTCTCAATGTCGTTGAAGGCGGCCATGAAGGGGACGGCACGGTTGGTGGGTTCGCTCATAACTACTCAGTGAAAGGGGTCTACTTGTAGGCGCCGCGGTTTAGGGTGTCGCACTGGGACATGGAGCCGGAGTTGTAGCCGGCGAGGAAGAGCTGCTGGCGCTGCTCGGATGAACCGTGGGTCCACGCGTCAGGGTTGACCTCGCGGCCCGACTGCTCCTGGATGTGGTCGTCGCCGATCGCGCGGGCGGTCTGGACTGCCTGTTTGACCTGCTCTTCAGTGATCGGTTCTAGCATGGCCTCCTCGCCCTTGTCGGCGCGGGATGCCCACACACCGGCGTAGCAGTCGGCCTGCAGCTCAATGGCGACCGCAGCAGAGTCTTCGCCCGGGTTGTTGTAGTCACTCAGGCCCAGGGTGCCTTCGAGGTTCTGAAGGTGGTGGCCCCACTCGTGGGCGACGACGTACATCTGTGACAGAGAGCCGTCGGAACCGCCCATGCGCTCGAGCTGGTTGTAAAAGCTCACGTCAATATAGATCGTCTTGTCCCGCGGGCAGTAGAACGGGCCGGTGTCAGCGCTGGCGAAACCGCAGCCGGTCTGTACGTCGCCTTCAAACATGCGCATGTTCGGCATGGAGTAGTCGATGCCCGCCTGCTCCGGCAGGACCCCGCCCCAAATGTTGTTCAAAGAATCTGCGGTGGCAGCAGCGCGGCACTCCGGAATCTCGTTGACAGCACCTTCGCGCTGGCACTGAGCCAGGTCGAAGCCGTCACCACCCTGCTCGCTGTGCTGGCCCTGGCCTTGCGGGGCGGGCGATGTACCGCCGCCACCGCCCCCGCCGCCCAGCAAGAGGAACAAAGCGACGAGGACCAGGGTGCCCAGTCCGCCGCCGCCAACCATGATGGGCATACCGCCACCGCCACGGCGGCCGCTGCCGCCGGAGGTGCTTACACCTTGACCCGTCGGGGTCACACCGCTCTTGAACGTCATACGTGAATTGTGCCACAGCATCGCGCCACTGCTGCCGTGAACTGCCACAGCACCGGGTCATAGTCGACGCGAACCGTGGAGAACAGCCGTTCGTGGGAGTGGTCGGGCCATTGGGTAGACTCGCGGGAGTTAAACGCAATCGTTCAAGCTTGAAACGTGGAAGGACGTGGAGTACACCGTGCTGCGCACTCACCTTGCGGGAGATCTCCGTAAAGATATGGACGGCCAGACCGTCACCCTCACCGGCTGGGTTGGTCGTCGCCGTGACCACGGCGGCGTGATCTTCATTGATTTGCGTGACCGTTCCGGTTACGCGCAGGTGGTCTTCCGTGAGTCTGATGTCGCTGAGGCCGCTCATGACCTGCGCAGCGAGTTCTGTGTCAAGGTCACCGGTGTGGTGGAGCCGCGTCCGGAGGGCTCTGCGAACCCGAACCTGGCCTCTGGTGAGATCGAGGTCAACGCCACCGAGCTTGAGGTGCTGTCCAAGTCTGCGGCGTTGCCGTTCCAGGTCGAGGACTTCTCCTCGGGCGAGGTCGGCGAGGAAACGCGCCTGCGTTACCGCTACCTGGATCTGCGTCGTGAGCGCCAGGCCGAAGCCCTGCGTTTGCGCTCGAAGGCTAACAAGGCTGCACGCGACGTGCTGAGCAAGCACGAGTTCGTGGAGATTGAAACCCCGACGCTGACGCGTTCCACCCCGGAAGGTGCCCGTGACTTCCTCGTCCCGGCCCGTCTGCGCCCGGGTTCCTGGTACGCGCTGCCGCAGTCGCCGCAGCTGTTCAAGCAGCTGCTCATGGTGGCCGGCATGGAGCGCTACTTCCAAATCGCGCGCTGCTACCGCGACGAGGACTTCCGCGCTGACCGCCAGCCGGAATTCACCCAGCTGGATATTGAGGCCAGCTTTGTCGACCAGGACGACATTATTGAGCTCGCCGAGGAAATCGTGGTGGAGCTGTGGAAGCTCATCGGCTACGAGATCACCACACCGATTCCGCGCATGACCTACAAGGAAGCGATGGAGAAGTACGGCTCCGACAAGCCGGACCTGCGCTTCGACATCGAGCTGGTGGAGTGCACCGACTTCTTCAAGGACACCACCTTCCGCGTCTTCCAGAACGAGTACGTCGGCGCCGTCGTCATGGAGGGTGGTGCCTCCCAGCCGCGCCGCCAGCTCGACGCTTGGCAGGAATGGGCAAAGCAGCGCGGTGCCAAGGGCCTGGCGTACATCCTCATCGGGGAGGACGGCGAGCTGTCTGGTCCCGTGGCAAAGAACATCACCGACGCCGAGCGCGAAGGCATTGCCGTGCACGTGGGCGCGAAGCCAGGCGACTGCATCTTCTTCGCCGCGGGCGACACGAAGTCTTCGCGTGCGCTTCTCGGTGCCGCACGCGGTGAGATCGCCAACAAGCTCGGGCTTATCGACGATGACGCGTGGGCCTTCACCTGGGTCGTCGATGCCCCGATGTTCGAGCCGG
Source organism: Corynebacterium sp. CCUG 70398 (assembly GCF_024454055.1). NCBI lineage: Bacteria > Bacillati > Actinomycetota > Actinomycetes > Mycobacteriales > Corynebacteriaceae > Corynebacterium > Corynebacterium sp. CCUG 70398. The sequence continues at coordinate 515,513 of NZ_JAGPYZ010000001.1, read as the reverse complement.
CAGCGGACGCCACGGCATCCGGCGACGTCGCATTGGGCAACTCCCAATGGACGGCCGTGCACCACGCCTTCACCTCGCCGAAGCCGGAGTACCTGGACAGCTTTGACAAGGAGCCGGGTGAGGCTCTGGCCTACGCCTACGACATTGTCTGCAACGGCAACGAGATCGGCGGCGGCTCGATTCGTATCCACAACCAGGATGTGCAAAAGCGCGTCTTCGACGTCATGGGCATTAGTGATGAGGAAGCACAGGAGAAGTTCGGCTTCCTGCTCGACGCTTTCTCCTTCGGCGCCCCGCCCCACGGCGGCATCGCCTTCGGCTGGGACCGCATTGTCTCCCTGCTGGGCGGCTTTGACTCCATCCGCGACGTGATCGCCTTCCCGAAGTCCGGCGGCGGCGTCGACCCGCTGACGGACGCTCCGGGACCGATTCCGGCTGCACAGCGCAAGGAGACCGGAGTTGACTTCAAGCCGGAGAAGAAGCCGGCTGATGCTGCAGCGGGCGCGGACAACGAGGTGAAGCTCGGCGACGAAGCGTCCCTCAATGAAGCAGGCACGCCCGGCCAGTAGCGAGGGCACACGCCATGTTGGACCAGCAGCAGATCATTGCCGTCGCCGAAGCGGTGCTCACGCAGCGCTACGGCGGGCAACAGCACCTGACTGAACCGGAGGAACTCTCTGGCGCCAGTGGCACGGTGGTGCTGCGACTGCGTGTGGCCAACAACCCCTTCCTGTCGTACCGCTCCGTCGTGGTCAAGTACTCGCCACAGACCGATGACCCGATCGATGACGCGGCTTTTCTGCGGGAAGTGGTGGCGTACCAGTTCACAACGTCGTTAAGCGAAGAAGCGCGTCCGGGGCCCGTGATGCTGGGCTACGACCTTGAGCAGCACGCGATCATTCTCACCGACTCTGGCGACGGCGACACGCTGGCGACGTTGCTGGAAAACTCGGACGAAGAGCAGCGCATTCGGCTGTTGCGCAACCTTGGCACGTCGCTGGGCAAGATGCACGCTGGCACGGCTGGCGCGGAACTGAGCTTCAACACTCTGCTGGCCCGGATGGTGCGCGCGAGGGACGGTGCCCGCGAGATTCAGGCGATGCGTGAATCGATGCTGGAAAACCGCATTCTCGACGGCCTGGAGATCGTCCGTCGCGCTGGAATTGATGTTCCCCCGGACGTCGCCGACATCGCCGACACGGTGCAGGTGCACATGCTGCACGGCGATTCGCGCGCGTTCACGCCGTTCGATCTCTCGCCGGACAACATCATTTTCGCCGACCGCACCCAGTTCCTCGACTACGAATGGGCCGGGTTCCGTGACGTCATCTTCGACGTAGCTGGTGTCATCGCGGGCTTCCCGCAGTACATTTCCGCCCGCCCGATCAGCGAGACGGAGACGAAGGTGTTCCTGGAGGCCTGGATTGCCGAGGTCGCCGGCGTGTGGCCGGCGTTGCAGAACACCGAAACACTGCACTCCCGCATTACAGCTGCGCTGGTTGGCTGGGCGTTCTTCAGTGTCTCGCTGCTGTACCTGGACGGCGAAGAGCCGCGCGGAACGACGCGTTACGGCGGCGGCTGGATCATGGCGGACAACGGCAACTACGAGCTCGTCCAGGATCCCGAGGCGCTGGAAGAAGACGTGGAGCGTGGCGCGAGTGTGTTGCGTTCCCCAGCCCACACCGACTTCACCGCGGTGGAGAAAGCGATCCGCCGCGACATCGGCGATGCTTTCTCTGCGCTGGCGTGGTACGCCGCGGCCGACGACACATCGCGCAACGCCGTCATCGCTGATTTCGCCTCTCACGTCGCGGAGCGGTTGAAGTGACGCAGGGAGGGCTTTTCGCCGACCCCTCTGACGCCGCGGGGTCCGCAGGGGAGCGCGGCACTGCGTTCTTCGAGGCTGGGGCGTCTGCGCCGCTGGCAGCACGCATGCGCCCGCGCACGCTCGATGAGCTCGTCGGACAGGACCACTTGCTCGGTGAAGGCCGCCCGCTGCGCCGTCTCGTCGAGGGATCGGGTGAAGCGTCCGTGATTCTCTACGGACCGCCCGGCACGGGCAAGACTACGATTGCCTCCCTCATCGCGGCGGCGATGGGGCAGAACTTTGTCGGTTTGTCGGCGCTGTCGTCGGGTGTCAAGCAGGTGCGCGAGGTGCTGGACGGCGCTCGGCGCGATCTCGCCCGCGGCCAGCGCACAGTGCTGTTCATTGACGAGGTCCACCGTTTCTCCAAAACACAGCAGGACGCGCTGTTGGCCGCGGTGGAAAACCGCACGGTGCTGCTTGTCGCGGCGACCACGGAGAACCCTTCGTTCAGTGTGGTGGCGCCATTGCTATCGCGGTCGCTGTTGCTGCGGCTTGAGTCGCTTTCCGACGCTGATATTGCCTCCGTCCTCGACCGCGCCGTGTCCTCGGAACGAGGTCTGAATGGATCGGTGACCTTAGAGTCTGAGGCGCGGGAGCAGCTGGTGACGCTCGCCGGCGGCGACGCCCGCCGCGCGCTGACGTACCTTGAGGCCGCCGCAGAAGGGGCCGATGGAACGATCACCGCTGATGTGGTTTCCCGCAGCGTCGACCGCGCTGTGGTGCGCTACGACCGTGATGGCGATCAGCATTACGACGTCATCTCCGCCTTCATCAAGTCCATCCGCGGTTCCGATGTCGATGCTGCCTTGCACTACCTCGCCCGGATGATTGAGGCAGGGGAGGACCCGCGGTTCATTGCCCGCCGGCTGGTCATTCAAGCCTCGGAGGACATTGGCATGGCCGACCCGTCCGCGCTGCAAGCAGCCACCGCGGCGGCTGAGGCCGTGCAGTTCATCGGCATGCCGGAGGGCCGGCTCCCGCTGGCGCAGGCCACGATTCATCTCGCGACAGCGCCGAAGTCGCCGTCGGTCATCAAAGCGATTGACGCCGCGCTTGCTGATGTGCGCGCTGGCAAATCCGGGACCGTCCCACCCCACCTGCGCGACGGCCATTATGAGGGGGCTAAAAAGATCGGGAACGCGGTGGGGTACGTGTACCCGCACGACGATCCACGCGGTGTGGTCAAGCAGCGCTACATTCCAGAGGAGCTGGACGAAGCGCGATACTACGAGCCCACCGGGCACGGCGCCGAAAAGCGCATCCAGGACTACGCCGAGCGACTGCGAGGAATGGTCCGCGGGTAAAGTAGCTGGACGAGAAAAGTCCAACGACCCGCAAAGGACACGTCTGTGCAGACCCACGAAATCAGGGACCGCTTCACCCAGCACTTCGTCGACGCCGGCCATATCCCGGTGCCCAGTGCCTCGCTGATCCTCGACGACCCAACCCTGCTGTTCGTCAACGCAGGCATGGTGCCGTTTAAGCCGTACTTCCTCGGCCAGCAGACCCCGCCGTTCGAAACCGGCACGGCCACGTCCATCCAGAAATGCGTGCGCACTTTGGACATTGAGGAAGTGGGCATTACCACCCGCCACAACACGTTTTTCCAGATGGCGGGCAACTTCTCCTTCGGGCAGTACTTCAAAGAGGGAGCGATTGAGCTGGCGTGGTCGCTGCTGACCAATAGCCAGGCCGACGGTGGCTTCGGCCTGGACCCCGAGCGCCTGTGGGTGACGGTGTACACCGAGGACGATGAGGCTGCTGAGATCTGGGAGAACAAGATCGGCGTGCCGGCAGAGCGCATTCAGCGGATGGGCATGGAGGACAACTTCTGGTCCATGGGTGTGCCCGGCCCGTGCGGCCCGTGCTCCGAGATCTACTACGACCGCGGGCCCGAGCACGGCAAGGAAGGCGGTCCGATCGCTGACGACAACCGCTACATGGAGATCTGGAACCTGGTCTTCATGGAGTCCATCCGCGGCGAGGGCGACAAGAAGGGCGGCTTCGAGATTCTCGGTGAGCTGCCGAACAAGAACATCGATACCGGCCTGGGTATCGAGCGTCTCGCCTGCATCCTGCAGGGTGTGGACAACGTCTACGAGACTGACTTGCTGCACTCGGTCATTGAGGCGACGGAGAAGCTCACCGGCACCACGTACGGTGCGGGGGGTAAAGAAGGGGAGCTTTCTGACGTCCGCTTCCGCGTCATCGCCGATCACTCCCGCACCGCCATGATGATCATCCTGGACGGTGTCACGCCGTCGAACGAAGGCCGCGGTTACATTCTGCGCCGCTTGCTGCGCCGCATTGTCCGCTCGGCACGGCTGCTCGGCGCGCAGGGCAACACCATCGAGACGTTCATGAACACGATCATGGACACGATGGCCCCGTCTTTCCCGGAGATTGAGCAGAACCGCGAGCGCATCCTGCGCGTCGCCGTCAACGAGGAAAAGGCCTTTCTGAAGACGCTGGAGTCCGGCACCCACCGTTTCGACGAAGCCGCTGCGACCGTCAAGGGTTCCGGCCAGACCGTTCTGCCGGGCGCGCAGGCGTTTGAGCTGCACGACACCTACGGCTTCCCGATTGACCTCACCCTTGAGATGGCCGCCGAAGCTGGCCTCGAGGTGGACATGTCCGCGTTCGACGCTGCGATGAAGGAGCAGCGCGACCGTGCCAAGGCTGATAGCAAGGCTAAGAAGACGGGAAATATCGACGAGTCGCTGTACCGCGAATGGGTCGACGCGCACCCCACCGAGTTCGTTGGCTTTGACACTCTTGACCATGACTCGAAGGTCATCGGGCTGGTCCGCGGCGGTGAGAAGGTCGGTGAGGTCGGCCAGGGTGATGAGGTCGAGGTCATCCTGGACATCACCCCGATGTATGCCGAGGGCGGCGGCCAGCTAGCTGACCGCGGCCGCATTGTCGTGGGCGACACCGTCCTGTCCGTGCACGACGTGCAGAAGGTGGGCAACAAGAAGCTCTGGGTCCACAAGGCGACCGTGGAAAACGGCGGCCTCGACCTGGGACAAACAGTGCGCACGGAGGTGAACCCGACGTGGCGTCACGGCGCCCGTCAGGCGCACACCGCCACCCACCTCATCCACGCCGCGCTGCGCCAGGTGCTCGGCCCGACCGCTGTCCAGGCTGGGTCGATGAATAAGCCGGGCTACCTGCGCTTCGACTTCAACTACACCGATCAGCTCACCCCGGCGCAGCTCGACGAGATCGCAGTCATTGCCAACCAGGCGGTGGACGCTGATTTCGCTGTCAACACGTTTGAGACATCTCTTGAGCGCGCGAAAGAGATGGGAGCGATGGCGCTGTTCGGTGAGAACTACGGTGATGAGGTCCGCGTCGTGGAGATCGGCGGCCCGTTCTCCATCGAGCTGTGTGGCGGCACCCACGTGGAGCACTCGTCCCAGATCGGCCCGGTGGCTGTGCTGGGTGAATCTTCCGTCGGTTCCGGTGCGCGCCGTATTGAGGCCTACTCGGGCATGGATTCCTTCGCGTACTTCTCCAAGGAAGCAGCACTCGCTAGCGGCCTGGCAGAGGAGCTGAAGACCCCGACCGACCAGCTTCCAGAGCGCATCGCCCAACTCACTGAGCGCCTGCGCGCGGCGGAGAAGGAGATCGAGAACCTACGCAAGAAGGAGCTGGCCAACCAGACCGGCGAACTGGTCAAGCAGGCGGAGACGATAGGAGACATCAAGTTCCTCGCCGTGAAACTTCCGGACGGTCTCGGTGGCGGCGACATGCGCACCATGGCCACCGACCTGCGCGGCCGCTTGGGCAGCGATCCGGCTGTCATCGTGCTGGCATCTAGCACCGACGGCAAGGTGCCGTTCGCGGTGGCGGCAACACCGGGTGCCGTCGATAAGGGCATCAAGGCTGGTCAGTATGTTGGCATGTTCGGTGGCTATGTCGGCGGCAAGGGCGGAGGAAAGCCGGACCTGGCGCAGGGATCCGGTTCCGACGCCTCCGGAATCGAGGCTGGATTCACGGCCCTGCGTGAAGAAATCGGAAAAGTATAAGCTAGGGTGCTGTTAGGTCACAGATCGATCACGACACTGACAACATAGGAAAGACGCTGCGCTCTCCGTAGTTTCCATAGCAATATTGAGGTCCACGACATGAAGATCCAGCCGGATACCCCCGGGGTCGACGATCCCGGTCCGGGGCGCCGCATCGGTATCGATGTGGGCACTGTTCGGATCGGTGTGGCTTCTTCTGACCGGGATGGTCTGTTGGCCACCCCGGTGGAGACTGTGGAGCGCGTGACCGGTTTCAAAGACCGCGATGGTGCGGACATTGACCGCTTACTCGACATCATTAGCGAATATGACGCTGTAGAGGTCGTCGTCGGATTGCCGCGCGATCTGAAGGGAAACGGTTCCTCAAGCGTCAAGCACGCCAAGGAGATTGCTTTCCGGATTGGTCGCCGCAACCCGGACGTTCCTGTCCGCTTCGCAGATGAGCGGCTCACCACCGTCGAGGCAACCAATGCGTTGCGTTTGTCTGGGGTGAACGCCCGCGACGGCCGTGCTGTGATTGATCAAGCAGCCGCTGTGGCTATTCTCCAATCGTGGCTCGATGGCCGCGCTAATCAGCTCAACCTCAAGGAGACGACAACGTGAGCTCGGCTAGGACTTCCCAAGGGCGCACCCGCGGCATCGCGGTTCTGGTGGCGTCGATTCTGCTCATCATCGGAGCGATCGTCTACATCGCCGTTGCACGCTCGATGTCTAACGGCGGCGACTTCCAAGGTGCCGGCAACGGTGTGGAGAAGGTCGTCGAGATCCCCGAGGGCACGACGCTAAGCCAAATGGGACCAGCGCTGCAAGAGGAGGGCGTGGTCCGCTCTGACCAGTCTTTCCAAGCTGCGGCAATGTCGACCCCGGACGCCGACAGCATCCAGCCCGGTTTCTACCGTCTGCAGGAGAAGATGAGTGCTGAGGCTGCTGTCGCAGCACTGCTCGACCCCGCCAACAAGATCGACTTGCTGAAGATCCCGGGTGGTTCGACGCTGATGGATGTCCGCGTTGTCGGTGGAGACACGCGCTTTGGTATTTACTCCAACATCTCCACAGTCACCTGCGGCCCAGACGGCGATGCCGAGGGCTGCGTGAGCGCTGAGCAGCTTCATGACGTCGCTGCAAACGCCGACCCTGCCTCCCTCGGCGTGCCTGAGTGGGCGATCCAGCCAGTCGAGGCACGCAAGGGCGACCCGAAGCGTCTCGAGGGCCTTATCGCTCCGGGCGAATACATCGTCGACCCGAGCGCTGACGCCCAAACGATTCTCACTGATCTGGTCACCCGCTCGGCCGACAAGTACAACAGCACCGACATTGTCGGCCGTGCCCAGGCGATCGGCCTGAGCCCGTACGACCTGCTCGTCGCTGCCTCCCTCGTGGAGCGCGAGGCGCCGGCAGGGGAGTTCGACAAGGTTGCCCGTGTCATCCTCAACCGCCTCGACGAGCCGATGCGCCTCGAGTTCGACTCCACCGTCAACTACGACCTGGAATCCGTGGAGCTGGCCACCGGCGACTCTGACCGCCAGAGGCAAACGCCGTGGAACACCTACGCTAAGGACGGTCTGCCGGAGACACCGATTGCCTCTCCGTCGGATGAAGCAATTCACGCGATGGAGCACCCGGCTGACGGCGAGTGGCTGTTCTTCGTCACGATCGACCACGACGGCACCACGATCTTCACCAACACGTTCGAGGAGCACCAAGCTGAAGTCCAGAAAGCCTACGACTCCGGCATTCTCGACTCCCAGCGCTAGACCATGAGCACTGCGATCACTGGCGGTAGCGAGGCCACGAGCAAGGCCGCTGTTCTGGGCAGCCCGATTGAGCATTCGCTCTCGCCGGTGCTTCACAGCGCAGGATACGACGCCGCGGAACTCACGGGCTGGTCTTACGAACGCATTGAGTGCACCGCCGAGCAACTGCCGGGCATCGTCGGGGGAGCAGACAGTTCCTACCGCGGATTCTCCGTGACCATGCCGGGCAAGTTCGCCGCACTCGAGTTCGCCGACGAGGCGACGGACCGCGCGCGGGCGATCGGTTCCGCGAACACGCTCGTCCGCCTGGACGACGGTCGCTGGCGCGCCGACAACACTGACTGTGAGGGCATCGACGGAGCGCTCGACCAGCTCATCGGGCAGGCGCGCATCGGACACGCCATTGTCATCGGGGGTGGCGGGACCGCGCGGCCGGCGTTGTGGGCGTTGGCGCACCGCGGCGTCGATAAGCTCACCGTGCTCAACCGCACAAACCGCAGCGAAGAATTGCTGCCGCTGCTGCGGGAGACCGGTGCCAGCGCGGAGGCGGAGTTCCTGGACTTTGAGCGCGACCTCGAGCCGATTTCGCTCAGCGCAGACCTGATTGTGTCTACGGTTCCGGCTCACGTGATCGAACCGCGGGTCAAAGAGCTCGGCCACGCACCGGTACTCGATGTCATCTACGACCCGTGGCCCACACCGTTGGCCACGGAGGCGGCGTCGAACGGCCACCTCACCGTCGGTGGACTGACGATGCTCGCCTGCCAGTCGTATTCGCAGTTCGAGCAGTTCACCGGCATCCCCGCCCCGCGCGCGGACATGCACGAAGCGCTCATGCGCCACGTCGGGTGGATCTCACCAACCGGGGTCAAACGTCTCGGCGGTTAGTTTCATGGTGGCGGGGGGAATTGTTGCGGGGGTCTGGTCAATTGCGCTCGTGCTTTACGACGTCTCGCAGCGCCGCCTCCCAGACTTTCTCACCCTTCCAGCAGCCGCGCTGGCCTTGATCTTCTGCGTGTTCTATCCGCAAGGGGTGTGGGGGCTTGTGTGGCCGGCGCTGTACCTTCTCCTTGCTGTACGCGGCAGCTCTGACCGAAGCACTGATGCAGGCATCGGCGGCGGAGACATCAAGCTCGCGGTGCCGCTGGGGGTCGCCCTGGCCGGGGTGGGAGGTGCGCTCGCCGTGCTCGCCGCCATGCTGCTGGCAAGTGCGCTGACCATCGTGTTCTTGCTGATCAAGCGTCTGCCCGACACAGCGCACGGGCCGGCCATGCTGGCGGCCGCGTGGATAGTGGGGCTTGCATGCACGAACAGTTGGTCTTTATGAGACAATGCCTCCATGCTTCGTTGGACTACTGCAGGTGAATCCCACGGTCAGGCTCTGATCGCGATGATCGAGAATATGCCGGCCGGGGTGCCCGTCTCAAAAGAAGAGATCGGTTACCAGCTGGCCCGCCGGAGGCTCGGATACGGCCGCGGCGCACGCATGAAATTCGAGCAGGATGAACTGACCCTTCTCACCGGCATTATTCACGGCAAGACGATTGGCAGCCCGATCGCCGTCATGATCGGTAACACCGAGTGGCCAAAGTGGACGACGATCATGTCGGCCGAAGCACTCGACATGGAAGATCCCGAGGTGCAGAAAGCTATGAACTCCGGCCGGGGCGCGGCGCTGACCCGCCCGCGCCCGGGCCACGCGGACTTCTCCGGCATGGTCAAATATGGTTTCGACGCGGTTCGGCCGGTGCTGGAGCGCTCGTCGGCACGCGAAACAGCCTCGCGCGTGGCAGCAGCCGCGATCGCGCGCTCGTTCTTGCGGGAGGTGCTTGGCGTCGAGGTTTTCTCGCACGTCATCTCCATTGGCCAGTCGCAGCCGTACGACGGCCCGCTGCCCAACTTCGACGACCTGGAGCGGATCGACGCTTCCCCCGTCCGCGCCGCGGGTGAGGCTGCCGAGGAGTCCATGATCGCGCAGATTGAAGCCGCGAAGAAGGACGGCGACACTCTTGGCGGCATCGTCGAGGTCATCGTCGACGGCCTCCCGATCGGCCTGGGCGCGCACGTCTCAGGCGATACTCGCCTGGACGCGCAGCTCGCAGCAGCGCTGATGAGCATTCAGGCGATCAAGGGCGTCGAAGTCGGTGATGGTTTTGAGGAAGCCCGCCGCCGCGGCTCGGAAGCGCACGACGAGATGGTGCGCGACGTGCAGGGCGTGCACCGCACGACGAACCGTGCCGGCGGCCTGGAAGGCGGCATGACCAATGGTGAGGCGCTGCGCGTGCGCGCCGCGATGAAGCCGATCTCCACGGTGCCGCGCGCACTGAAGACGCTCGACATGGTCTCCGGCGATGAAGCCACTGCGATCCACCAGCGTTCTGATGTGTGCGCGGTGCCCGCTGCGGGCGTCGTCGCAGAAGCCATGGTCGCGCTCGTGCTCGCCCGGGCCGCGCTGGAGAAATTCGGCGGTGACAGTGTCGAAGAAACCAAGCGCAATGTCGAGGCGTACAAGCAGTACGTTTCGCAACGCCTCGCGTTCGGGGACGGTGACAACAGCAATGACTGATCCGACCGCTGATTCGCAGCGCCCGGCGAAGTTTCCCGCCACCGCTGGCACACCCACGCCCGGAAACATGCCGATGAGCAACGCCTCATCCGATCCGGCGGACATGAGCACGATGGATGAGCCCGTGGTGCATGCTTCTCCGCGCGTGGTCCTGGTCGGCCCGCCCGGAGCAGGCAAGTCGACGATTGGCCGGAGGCTTGCGCGTGCCATGAATTTGCCGCTGGTGGATTCCGACGAACTCATTGCCAAAGGTGAAGGCAAGCCCACCGGAGAGGTGTTCTCAGACCTGGGGGAGGAGCGCTTCCGTGAAGTAGAAGCGGAGTACGTGGCTCGCTCCCTGGCCTCCGGCGGTGTGGTCAGCTTGGGCGGCGGTGCCGTGCTCACAGAGTCCACTCGCAGGCTGCTCGCAGCCCACAACGTGGTGTGGATCGACGTCTCCGTGGACGAGGGCGTGCGCCGCACCGCGGGTAACGACTCCCGCCCGGTCCTCAAAGCAGACGACCCCGAGGCGCAGTACCGCGCTCTATTAGAAGCCCGCGAACCGTACTACCGCGAAGTAGCTATGCACCGCGTGCGCACCGACTCGCGCCCGCCGCAGCGCCTCGTGGCCGAAATCCTCGCGCTCATCGAATCGCGCTAACAACCCCCGCTAGGAGCACCTCCCATGGCTGTCATCGACGTCACCGGCCCCAACCCGTACCAGGTCCACATTGGCCGTGGGTTGAACGAGCAGATCGCCCAGCGTGCGCAGGAGACTGGCGCACGACAGGCGATGATCGTGCATCAAACGCCGCTGGCGGATACAGCGGAACAGCTGCGCACCCTCATCGAGGCCGCAGGCCTGAACGTCACACTCGCACCGATCCCGGATGCGGAAGACGGCAAGACCCTGCGCGTCGCAGGGGAGCTGTGGGACACGCTCGGCGCGCAGAACTTCTCGCGCCAGGACATTGTCATCGGCCTTGGTGGCGGGGCGACAACGGACCTTGCCGGCTTTGTCGCCGCGGCGTGGATGCGCGGCATCAAGGTCATTCAGGTGCCTACGACGCTGCTGGCCATGGTCGACGCTGCCGTGGGCGGCAAGACCGGTATTAACACCGACGCCGGTAAGAACTTAGTCGGCGCGTTCCACGAGCCGGACTCCGTGTACATCGACCTAGACCGCCTGGACACCCTCGCGCATGAGGAGTTCGTCGCCGGCTCCGCAGAGATCATCAAGACCGGTTTCATCGCCGACCCGGTCATCCTGGACATCTATGAAGAAGCGGCGCAGAGCCCGGAGGGCGACGTTCCGAAGGACCGCATCGCCGAGCTGATCGAGCGTTCCGTCGCCGTCAAGGCCCGCGTTGTCGGCGAAGACCTCAAGGAATCCCACCTGCGAGAGATCCTCAATTACGGCCACACGCTGGGCCACGCCGTCGAAAAGCGCGAAGATTACCGCTGGCGCCACGGCAACGCTGTCGCTGTCGGCATGATCTTCGTTGCAGTGCTGGCGCGCAACCGTGGGCTCATCGATCAAGGGGTCGTTGACCGCCACCGCAGGATCTGCGCATCGGTCGGTTTGCCCACCACGTACGATCAGGATGCCTTCGAGGAACTATATGAAGGCATGACGCACGACAAGAAGAATCGCGACGGCCGCATCCGCTTCGTCGTGCTCGAAGGTATTGGTGCCACGACGCGCCTAGAAGATGCGACCATGGAGGAGCTGCGCGCAGCCTATAGTGAGTTGGCATGAAGGTACTCGTGCTCAACGGCCCCAATCTCAACCGTCTTGGCAAGCGGCAGCCCGAGATTTACGGCTCCGTGACGCTCGCCGATATCGAGGAGCGACTGAAAACGCGCGCGGGCGATCGTGCCGAGATTTACTTCCGGCAGTCGAATCATGAGGGCGTGCTTATCGACGCGATTCATAACGCCGCCGACAACGACTGGCCCGTCATCATCAACCCGGGCGGGTACACCCACACCTCCGTGGCTCTGCGCGACGCGCTCGTGGAACTGCAGAACGGACCCGGCTTCGTCGAGGTGCACATCTCGAATGTGCACGCGCGCGAGCCGTTTAGGCAGCATTCCTTCCTCTCGCCAATCGCGACCGGAGTCATCGCTGGCCTGGGGGCTGACGGTTACGAGCTGGCGTTGGAATACTTCCTGAGGAGGGCATGATGGGTTTCGCCGATTCCCGTTTCCTGACCCGCCGCCGCAAACTCTCGGCGGAACTGGCTGGTCAGCGTATTGACTCGTTTTTGTTGACCCACCCGGTCAACGTGCGGTATTTCTCCGGTTTCTCCGGCTCCAACGGTGCGCTGCTGGTGAACAAGGACCTCTCCGCCAAGATCGCCACCGACGGCCGTTACACCATGCAGATCGCGGCCGAAGTTCCGGACATTGAGGCAGAGATCGTCTCCACGCCGGCGGAAACTCTGATCGCCGGTGTGGCTGACGGCTGGCGCGTGGGCTTCGATGCCGCGCACATGACCGTCGACGGGTTGAACCGCCTGCAGAAGGTCTGCCCGGAGGGCGTGACACTCGTCCCGGTCACTGGAGTCGTCGAGGACATTCGCCTGATCAAAGACGGCTTTGAGATTCGACGTTTGACGGAGGCCGCCGACATTGCGGTGGGCGCGCTGACCGCGCTTATCGACGCTGGCGAGCTCCGCGCCGGCCGCACCGAACGCGAGATTGCTGCCGACCTCGAATACCGGATGCGCCTCGGTGGGGCAGAACGACCTAGCTTCGACACCATCGTCGCCTCCGGCCCGAACTCTGCCCTGCCGCACTACAGCGCCGGCGACCGGGTGCTTGAGGACGGTGATCTGGTCACCATCGACTTTGGTGCGCACTACCGCGGCTTCAATTCCGACATGACGCGCACGTTCTGCATCGGCCACGCCACAGATTTCTCCCGCGAGATCTATGGGGTGGTGCTCGACGCGCAGATGGCCGGGGTGAAGGCAGCGACGCCGGGGAGGGGACTGGCTGACGTCGATAAGCACTGCCGCGACATCATCGCTGATGCCGGATACGGCGAGCACTTCGTGCATTCCACCGGCCACGGCATTGGCCTGGACGTCCACGAGGCACCGTACGCGCGTGTCAAGGGTGTGGGCACGCTTGAGGAGAACATGACGCTCACCGTCGAACCGGGCATTTACGTGCCGGATAGGGGCGGCGTGCGCATCGAAGACACCGTGGTGATCACCTCTGGCGCGCCGCGGATCATTACCGAGTTCCCCAAGGAACTCACAGTCATTTAGTATCTAGCCTTGTTCGTGTAGCATGGGCATGTTTTGACGGCCCCCACAAGGAGGATTTCACGTGGCAACTACCGCCGACTTCAAGAACGGCCTTGTCCTCAACGTTGATGGCAAGCTCCAGCAGATCATCGAGTTCCAGCACGTCAAGCCGGGCAAGGGCCCCGCATTCGTGCGCACGAAGCTCAAGGATGTGGTCACGGGCAAGACCGTGGACAAGACCTGGAACGCCGGCGTCAAGGTGGAGACCGCGACTGTCGACCGCCGCGACATGACCTACCTGTACAACGACGGCCAGAACTACGTGGTCATGGACGACAAGACCTACGAGCAGTACGAGCTGCCCGAGGACAAGTTCGGCGACGCCGCCCGCTTCCTGCTGGAAAACATGCGTGTGCAGGTCTCCTTCCACGAGGGTGAGGCGCTGTTCGCCGAACTGCCGATCTCTGTCGACCTGGGCATTCAGCACACCGACCCGGGCCTGCAGGGCGACCGCTCCACCGGCGGCACCAAGCCGGCCACCTTGGAAACCGGCGCTGAGATCCAGGTTCCGCTGTTCCTCGAGACCGGCAACGTGGTCAAGGTGGACACCCGCACCGGCGAGTACCTCTCCCGCGTGAACAACTAAGATGCCCGACTACAAACGTCACGGCGCCCGTTACCGTGCGCGCCGCCGCGCTGTGGACATCCTCTTCGAGGCAGAGACCCGCGACGTCGACCCAGTGGCGATCGTGGAGGACCGCGCCGCTCTGGCCGGCGATCCCACGAACGCCGTCGCGCCTGTGGCTGACTACACCCGCGAGATCATCGCGGGTGCGGCCGCCGCCTTGGACGAGATCGACAACGCGATCGAGCGCTTCCTGTCCGACAACTGGGAGCTCAACCGGATCCCCGCCGTCGACCGCGCCATCCTGCGCGTGGCCACCTGGGAGATTCTCTACAACGACGAGGTTGAGCCGCCCATTTCCATCGCTAACGCTATGGAAATGTCCACCGAGTACGCCGGCGACAATGCGTCACCGTACATCCACGCCGTGCTCGACGACATCATCCAGGCACACGCGTCCAATGCGCCCGAGATCGCCCAGGAAACAGACGAGTTCGGGCAGTTCACCGACACCGCTGAAGCCGCGGCAGTCACAGAGAACACGGGCTTGGCTGCGACGTCGCTTATCGACGCTAATGCTGCGGAGCCAGCTGTGCCTTCCGAGGCGGAAGAGCCTTCCACCTCCGCCGAGACATCGAAGGAGCAGCAGCCCACCGATGGCCAAAGTAACGATTGAGGAGGCAGAGTCCCTCCGCGTTGGGCCTGACTTCGAGATTGCCTCCGTCGATCCGGCATCCACGCCGGGGCTTTCCGACGGCAACGTCGACAGCGCCTACTCCGACTTCGACGAAGAAATCGCCGAACTGCAGGAGTGCCTCTACGCTAACGGCCGCGCCGGTAATGAGAATGCTGGCTCGGTCTTGCTCGTCCTCCAGGGCATGGACACATCCGGTAAGGGCGGCATTGTCCGCAACGTCGTCGGCGACGTGATGGACCCGCAGGGTGTGCACATCAAGGCCTTCGGTAAGCCGACGGAAGAAGAGCGCAAACACGATTTCTTGTGGCGCATCCGCCCACACCTGCCGGAGCCGGGCGTGGTGTCTGTCTTCGATCGTTCCCACTACGAAGACGTCTTGGTCCAGCGCGTGAAGAACATGGCCCCGCCTGAAGAGATCGAACGGCGATACGAGGCAATCGTCGACTTTGAGAACGAAGCCGCTGCGAACGGCACCAAGATCATCAAGGTCATGCCGCACATCTCCAAGGACTTCCAGAAGGAGAACCTGCGCAAGCGTCTCGAGCGCGAGGACAAGCACTGGAAGTACAACCCTGGCGACATCGACGACCGTCAGCTGTGGGACGAGTACCAGAAGGCCTACGAGATCGCGATGACGCGTACCTCCACCGACGTCGCACCGTGGTACTGCATCCCGTCCGACGACAAGGATTACTGCCGCACCGTAGTCAAAACTCTGCTGGCACGCGCATTGCGCGAGCTCGACTTGTCCTGGCCGGAACCGGACTTCGATATCGAGACCGAACTCACGCGCCTCGAGGAGTCTTAGAGCCCGCGTCACCGGGGCGTGATTTGCCGGGCGATGTCCGGAACGCGCCCGGAATCCGGGTGGTCATCGAGCAGCCGGAGGTAGTCGCGTAGTTCACGCTCATTGTCAGCGGTCCGGCACTCCAGGTGCGCGTTCCAGAACCGGACGAGCGTCTCCGCGGCGATGTCCACGGCGTCGGGCAAGTGCACGATCGGGTGCAGATATTCTTCGACGAGAGAAAACCCCCAGCCCATCGGCGCGTGCGAGGGGAGTACGTCGACGACGTACTGAATGAACTGATGATACTCGGAGGCGTTGTCGCTCTTCCACTCGTAAGCGAGCCCCGTCCAGCAACTGGGTGGACACGCGGACAGCTCGTCCATCGCGCTGTCGGCGTCAAGCGCATAGAAAGCTCCTATGACCTCGAAGAAGTCAAGATCGTGCAGCGCCATGTGTCTTCAGGGGGGGGCTACAGCGCTAAAAACTGCGCGTGGTGGTCACGGACGTGGAGGTGGAGGTCGGTGTCGACTCATCAACGGTCGCGAAGAGCACACCGAAGCCAATCACGAACGCTAATCCGCCATTACGGCCGTCGTGGGGTGGCTGGTTCCACTGGTTCGACATGCTGCACTCCTCCCGCGATCAGGTTCAGCGTACATGACCGCTGCTCAGTGCTACTGCTCGAGTTCAGAATCTCCGCTGCGGCGCTCGGTTTCCGCTTGCTCTACTTCGGCCTGCGCTGCCTCGATCTGCTCGGAGAGGACAACCATCGCGTTGTGCGCGCTGACAACCTTGTCTACCGCGTCTGCAACAGCTGCGCGCAGTTGCGGATCGTTCATGCCCGCTGCGCAATGCACTTCGGACTCGGTGCGCACGATGAGATTCTCGGAGCGGTTGCCGACAATCGCACGCGCGCCCACCAACGTCGAATTGACCTCGTTGGCAGCCAGGTACAGCGTCGCTTCCGGCGTGTCGGCGGGGGTATCGGTGGCGGAGTCAGCCCGGGCGATGAAGACGGAGTCCAGCAGCACGATCATGATTTGCAGGTCCTCGTGCAGCCCCTGGGCAACGCGGCCGGTGGAGTCTGCCTCTACACCGATGCCCGCTTGAGCAGCGGCGTCCACAATACGGTCAATAGTGACAGTCGAAACGTTGTTGTCGCTCACGGTTACTCCTCCCATGTCACAGCGGTCGGGAATGATTCAGCCAAGAAGTCGAAGGCCTGCAACGTCGCGTCGATCGAGGTGACCACGAAGGACCCGAGCTGGTTGTCGGAAAGCCCCTGGGAGACCTCCAGCGAGCGGATGCCGGTAATGACCAGTGTGTTCTCCTCGCTCTGGAAGAAACGCAGCGTCGGCGCGAAACGCGTCTGGTTGTACTCGTTCACAGCGAAGAGCAGCGACGAGGCATCCATCGGGGTGAACTCGCCGCGCCACACGGACTCGAACACCAGCCGGCCGTCGTCGAAGGCGAACACCATCGCGGCGTTGACGAAGCCGGTGCGCAGCACCGTACGGGTAGGTTCGCCGGGGCCAGCGTCAGCTTCTTCGATGCGGTACTCGAGGTTTTCAGCGTCGAGCACAGCCGCAATGTCATTCACCGTGATATCGCGGGGCGTATCGACGTCCCCGTCTTCACCATTAATTGGTCGTGTCACAGTAGTTCCTCCTTGCCGAGTTCGTGGTCGAGTGCTTCCTGCAGGGTGGGGTAGCGGAAGTGGTGGCCGAGCTCATTCAATTTTGCCGGCTCAACGCGCTGGTCGGCCAGCGCGAGCTCGCGGGCGCCTTCTTCACCCAGGAGCACCTTTGGGCCGAGCGAGGGGATGCCCATCAGCTCGGGGCGGTTGAGTGTCAAGGTCAGCGCCTTCGACATCTCGGCGTTCGTCACCGGGTTCGGGGCGGTGGCGTTGACGGGGCCGGAGAGCTGATCGTCGAAAAGCGCGCGGATGTAGATGTCCGTCAGGTCGTCGATGGCAACCCACGACATCCAGAAGTCGCCGTCGCCGAAGCGCGCCGACAGGGCAGTCGACGCGGAGAAGCGCAGCACCGGCAGCAGTCCGCCTTCACCGGACAGGACGAGCCCGGTGCGAATGTTCACGGTGCGCACACCGGTGTCGTGGGCGTAGTCGGTGGCGGCTTCCCACTCAGCAACGACCTCGGCGAGGAACCCATCGCCCTGGCCGTCAGCTTCGGTGTGGACGCGGTCGCCGGCGTTGGTGCCGTAGAAGCCGACGGCTGAGGCGGATACAAACGTCTCCACACCGGCGTCCGCTGCGGCTTGGGCCAGCTTGCGCGTCGGGCCGATGCGCGAGGAATAGATCTTCGATTTATGGGTGTCGGTGAACCGGCCCATGATGGACTCGCCGGCAAGGTGGATGACGGCATCGATGCCGCTGAAAAGCGATGCGTCCGGGTTCTCCATGTCCCAGTGGCGCTGGCCCTCCTCTGCGTCGCCGCGCACAAGCTGAACGACGGTGTGGCCGGCGGTCGTCAGCTGCGCACTCAAGGCGGAACCGACGAGCCCGCGCGAGCCGGTCATCGCGATCGTCTTCGGAGCGACGTCGGCAATCTGCTCGAGCCGGTCTTGGAACGCGAGGTCTTCGACGAGCTGGCGTTGGCGGTAGGCGAAGGCCGCCTTGAGCATGGCCTCCGGCACGCGCGTGTCCACGGTGTCGGTGATGCGGGTGCCGCTGTCTGCCTGCTCGAAGAGGTGGGTGTGCTTCCATTGGGTCGCCTGTTTGACGGGGGTGTTCTCTGCCACGTCGACGAACTGGGAGCCCTCGATGTATTCCTCGGCAACGTGTTGCGCGATCCATTTCTGGCCGGCAGGCAGCTTGAGCACAGTGGTGCCGTCGCGCAGCGATTCAGCGCCGGAGACAACGCTCATCGGAAGAAAAGGCGGGGTCAGGCGCTGCACGGCGCCCGGGCGGGTATGCCACTCCCAGACGCGCTCAAGCGGCGCGGGCACGAGGTGGGTGGTGGTGATCGACAATGGGAACCTGCTTTACGCGTTTGAGTGATAATCTTGCGGGTGTCGTTCAAGAGCTGGTTTCCAGCTTAGACACGCACACAGAAACGCATCCTTTAAATTCCGCACAGAGAGGCGGGGAAGGAGGTTCGATGAGTGCCACACAGTTGCTCGACGCCAACGACGTGTCGCGCACGATTGCACGCATCGCGCATCAAATCATCGAGAAAACAGCGCTTGATGCACCCGACGCACCGTCGGTTGTTTTGCTGGGGATTCCGTCGGGGGGAGTGCCGCTGGCAAAGCGCATCTCCGCGGCGATCGCAGAGTTCGCCGGGGTCACCGTCCCGGTTGGCAGTTTAGATGTCACGCTGTACCGCGACGATCTGCGGGCACGTCCGCACCGTGCGCTGTTGCCCACCGACATTCCGGTCGACATCAACGACGCGATCGTGGTGCTTATCGACGATGTCTTGTACTCCGGCCGCACCATCCGCGCCGCCCTCGATGCCATTGCGGATATCGGGCGACCGCAGGTCATTCAGCTGGCGGTGCTTGTTGACCGCGGACACCGCGAGCTGCCGATCCGCGCGGATTACGTGGGCAAGAACATTCCCACCTCGCGCAGTGAGGATGTCGAAGTCACCCTCACGCCGATCGACGACTCCGACGGCGTCACCTTGATCAAGGACGGTGAATGATGAAGCACCTGATCAGCATCGCGGACTTGTCCCGCGAAGAAATCATCGGCCTGATGGATGAGGCGGACCGGTTCCGCGAAGCCCTCGACGGCCGCGAGATGAAAAAGCTGCCGACGCTGCGCGGGCGGACGGTGTTCACGCTGTTCTACGAGAACTCCACGCGCACACGCTCGTCTTTTGAGACAGCGGGCAAATGGATGAGCGCCGATGTCATCAACGTCTCTGCCTCTAGCTCGTCGGTGAAAAAGGGCGAGTCACTCAAGGACACCGCCCTGACCATCGAGGCGGTCGGCGCGGATGCGATCATCATGCGGCACCCGGCCTCCGGCGCGCCTAATCTGCTGCGCCAGTGGGTGCCGGATGCGAGCATCATCAACGCCGGCGACGGCCAACACCAGCACCCCACCCAGGCGCTTCTCGACGCTGTGACGATGCGCCAACACATCGGCGACCTAGAGGGCAAGAAAGTGCTCATCGTCGGCGACTGCTTGCACTCGCGCGTGGTGCGGTCGAACGTGGACTTGCTCTCGGCGCTTGGCGCGACGGTTGTGCTGGTCGCCCCGCCGACGCTCTTGCCGGCCGGTGTGGAGACCTGGCCGTGCAAGGTGTGCTACGACTTCGATGCCGAGTTGGAGGGCGGTGCTGACGGGGTCGCGCCCGATGTGGTGATGATGCTGCGCGTTCAGGCGGAGCGCATGCTCGGCGGGTTCTTCCCGTCCCACCGCGAATACGCCACCTTGTACGGGTTGTCGGAAGCTCGCGCTGACAAACTGGGTAGTGATGCCCTGATCATGCACCCCGGCCCGATGCTGCGCGGCATGGAGATCAACTTCGCCGTCGCCGACCGCCCCAACGCGGTGGTTCTGAACCAGGTGACCAACGGCGTGTACACCCGCATGGCGGTCCTATTCACCTTGCTGGCGAGCGGAGAGGAGATCTAGATGACCACGCTTGCGATCAACAACGTCCGCCCTTACGGCGAGGACACGACCAACATCCTCATCCGCGACGGTGTCATCGCGGAGATGGGGGATTCCCGCTTTGACGCCGCCGACACGATCGACGCTGATGGCCACGTGCTGCTGCCGGGGCTCGTCGATATGCACGTGCACCTGCGTGAGCCCGGCCGCGAGGACACCGAGACCATCGCTACCGGCTCCGATGCCGCCGCCAAGGGCGGTTTCACCGCCGTGTTCACCATGGCGAACACTCAGCCGGTCATTGACCAGCCTTTCCTCGCCGAAGCGGTATGGGAAAAGGGCCAGGCCTACGGTAAGTGCGACGTCTACCCGGTCGGCTCCATCACGCAGGGCCTGGAGGGCAAGCAGCTCACCGAGATCGGGCTGCTCGCCCGCAACCACGTCCGCATGTTTTCTGACGACGGCCGCTGCGTCAACGACCCGCAGCTGATGCGCCGCGCGATCGAGTACGCCAAGGCTCACGACGTCGTGCTGGCACAGCACGCTGAAGACCACCGAATGACCGAGGGCGCCAGTGCACACGAAGGCGCCAACGCCGCCCGCCTCGGCCTGCGCGGTTGGCCGCGTGTGGCCGAAGAGTCCATTGTCGCACGCGATCTCATCATGACCCGCGACTACGGCGGCCGCTACCACATCTGCCACGCCTCCACCGAGGGCACCGTGGCGCTGCTGCGCTGGGCTAAGGAACAGGGGATCGAGGCCACCGCCGAGGTCACACCGCACCACCTGCTGCTCACCGACGCCAAGCTGGAAACCTACGACGGCCTCTTCCGCGTCAATCCGCCGCTGCGCGAACACCGCGACACCATCGCGCTGCGCGACGCGCTTCTCGACGGCACCATCGACGTCATCGCTACCGACCACGCCCCCCACGGCTCCGAAGACAAGTGCGTGGAATTCGAGCACGCGAAGCCGGGGATGCTCGGGCTGGAGACGTCGTTAAGCATTGTGGCGCATGTATTTGTCGAGTCGGGCCTGGCTGACTGGCGCTTTGTCGCGCGCGTCATGAGCGAGCGGCCCGCCGAAATTCTCGGCCTATCCGACCAGGGCCGCCCCATTGCGGTTGGGGAGCCGGCGAACCTGACGCTCGTCGACCCGGACGCCGGATGGACCGCGCACGGCGCGGACATGGCCTCGAAGGCGAACAACACCCCCTACGAGAACATGAACTTCAACGCCTGCGTGAGCGCCACCATCCTCCGCGGCACCCCGACATTCCTGCGCTAACCAGCACTCAAGAGACAAAAGGAGCACTACAATGAGCACCACCCGCATCCCGGCCGTGCTGGTCCTTGCCGACGGAAAGACCTTCCCCGGTTTCGCCTTCGGTGCCAGCGACGCCGCAAACCCGGTCTTCGGCGAAGCCGTGTTCACCACGGCCATGACCGGCTACCAAGAGACCATGACCGACCCGTCGTACCACCGCCAGATTGTCGTGGCAGCCGCCCCGCAGATCGGCAACACCGGCTGGAACGACGAGGACAACGAATCCCACGACAACCGGATCTGGGTCGCCGGCTTGGTCATCCGTGACCTGTCGCGCACCGTGAGCAACTGGCGCGCGCAACGCAGCCTCGACGACGAGATGAAGTCCCAGAACATCCCCGGCATCTACGGTGTGGATACCCGCACTCTGGTGCGCCACCTGCGCAACTACGGCTCGATTGCTGCTGGGATCTTCCTTGGTGAGGAGGCAGGTGAGTCCGTCGATAAGCTTGTCGCGCGCGTGAACGAGCAACCATCGATGGAAGGCGCCGACCTCGCCGGCGAAGTTTCCACCGACGAGACCTATGTCATCCCAGCGGAGGGGGAGAAGCGCTTCACAGTTGTCGCCTATGACATGGGAATTAAGACCGCCACGCCGCGGCATTTCGCGCAGCGCGGGATCGAGACTGTCGTCGTGCCGGCCAACACGCCGGTCGACGAGGTACTTGGCCACAACCCCGACGGCGTGTTCATTTCCAACGGCCCGGGCGACCCGGCAACTGCCGACACGATGGTCGACGTCACGCGCGGCGTCATCGAGAAAGGCATTCCACTGTTCGGCATCTGCTTCGGCAACCAGATCCTCGGCCGCGCGCTGGGACTGGAGACCTACAAGCTCAAATTCGGCCACCGGGGTGTGAACATCCCGGTGAAAAACCACGTCACCGGCAAGATCGACATCACCTCGCAGAACCACGGCTTTGCCTTGCAGATGCCGGACGGATTCACAGCAGACGATGTCAAGGACAGCCGCACCTTCGACACTGACTTCGGCCCTGCCGTGGTCACCCACACCTGCTTGAACGACGATGTCGTCGAAGGTGTCGCCCTGGAAACCGGCATGGCCTACTCCGTGCAGTACCACCCCGAGTCCGCAGCCGGGCCGCACGACGCAAACCCGCTTTTTGACCAGTTCATCGGCCTGATGGAGAACCACTCGGCCAATGGGAAGGATGCTTAAATGAAACGCGAAGACATCAACCACGTCCTGGTCATCGGCTCCGGTCCGATCGTCATCGGCCAAGCCTGCGAATTCGACTACTCCGGCACCCAGGCTTGCCGCGTGCTCAAAGAAGAAGGCCTGCGCGTCACCCTGATCAACTCCAACCCGGCGACGATCATGACCGACCCGGAGTTCGCCGACCACACCTACGTCGAGCCGATCACGCCGGAATACATCGACATGATCCTCGCCCGTGAGGCGGAACAGGCCAACCCCGTCGACGCGATTCTCGCGACTCTCGGCGGCCAGACGGCGCTCAACGCCGCGATTCAACTGGACCGCCAGGGCATCCTGGACAAGCACGGCGTGGAGCTTATCGGTGCCAACATCGATGCGATCGAACGCGGCGAAGACCGCCAGATGTTCAAGGACATCGTGGAGAAGATCGGCGGTGAGTCCGCGCGCTCCCGAGTCTGCTTCAACATGGACGAGGTCCGCGACACTGTCGCTGAGCTGGGTCTACCCGTCGTCGTCCGCCCGTCGTTCACCATGGGCGGCCTCGGCTCTGGCCTGGCGTTCACCATGGAGGACCTCGAGCGCATCGCCGGCGACGGGTTGGAAGCATCCCCGGAAGCGAACGTCTTGATCGAGGAGTCCATCCTTGGCTGGAAAGAATTCGAGCTGGAGCTCATGCGCGACGGCGATGACAACGTTGTGGTCATCGCGTCGATCGAGAACGTCGACGCGCTCGGCGTGCACACGGGCGACTCTGTCACCGTCGCTCCAGCGCTGACGTTGACGGACCGCGAGTACCAGACGATGCGCGACCAAGGCATCGCGATCATCCGCGAAGTCGGCGTGGATACCGGCGGCTGCAACATCCAGTTCGCGGTCAACCCGGTCGACGGGCGCATCATCACCATCGAGATGAACCCGCGTGTGTCCCGTTCTTCGGCATTGGCGTCAAAGGCGACCGGTTTCCCGATTGCGAAGATCGCCTCCAAGCTCGCCATCGGCTACACGCTCGACGAGATCACCAATGACATCACCGGCGTCACCCCGGCCGCGTTCGAGCCGGCGCTCGACTACGTGATCGTGAAGATGCCGCGTTTCGCCTTCGAGAAATTCCCCGGCGCCGACGACACGCTAGGCACCTCCATGAAGGCAGTCGGCGAGGCCATGGGCATCGGCCGCAACTACATCCAGGGCCTGAACAAAGTCATGCGCTCCATGGAGGACAAACCGAACGGTTTCTGGACGCGCCCGGATGCTTACTTCGCCGAAGGCCGCGAAAACGACCTCGCTGCGGTGCTCGATGACCTGCGCGTGCCCACCGATAAGCGCCTTTATGACGCAGAACTCGCGCTGCGGCTTGGCGCCTCCATCGACCAGGTCTACGAAGCGTCCAGCATCGACCCGTGGTTCCTCGCCGAGCTCAAGGCGCTCGTCGACTTCCGCCAGACGCTTATCGACGCCCCCGTGCTCGATGCCGAGCTGCTGCGCGAAGCCAAGGTCTATGGGCTATCTGATGCCCAGATCGCAGCCCTGCGTCCCGAGCTGGCCGGCGAAGACGGCGTGCGCTCCCTGCGCTGGTCGCTGGGCATTCGTCCGGTGTACAAGACCGTCGACACCTGCGCCGGCGAGTTCGAGGCCCAGACGCCGTACCTGTACTCCGCTTACGAGTATGACCCGAACGCTGAGTCCGAAGTCTCGTCTTCTGGCGCGAGCGCTGGCGACAGTTCCCGCGAGAAGGTCATCATCTTAGGCTCCGGCCCGAACCGCATTGGTCAGGGCATTGAGTTCGACTATTCCTGCGTTCACGCCGCACTTGAGCTCTCGCGCGTCGGCTACGAGACGGTCATGGTCAACTGCAACCCGGAGACCGTGTCCACGGACTATGACACCGCCGACCGCCTCTACTTCGAACCGCTGACCTTCGAAGACGTCATGGAGATCTACCGCGCGGAGCAGGAAAGCGGCACTGTCGCTGGCGTGATTGTTCAGCTTGGTGGCCAGACCCCGCTCGGCCTCGCCCAAAAGCTCGCTGACGCCGGCGTCCCGGTCGTGGGCACTACCCCCGAAGCCATCAACCTGGCCGAAGACCGTGGCGAATTCGGTAAGGTGCTCGAGGCCGGCAAGCTGCCCGCCCCGGCGTTCGGCACCGCGACCTCCTTCGAGGAGGCGCGTACGGTGGCTAGGTCGATCGGTTACCCGGTGCTGGTTCGCCCGTCATACGTGCTCGGCGGCCGCGGCATGGAAATCGTGTACGACGAGGCCAGCCTGGAGGACTACATCGACCGTGCCACGGAGCTCACCCCGGATCACCCGGTGCTGGTGGACCGCTTCCTGGAGGGCGCGATCGAGATCGACGTCGACGTGCTGTCCGACGGCACTGACGTTTACCTCGGCGGCGTCATGGAGCACATCGAGGAAGCCGGCATTCACTCCGGCGACTCCGCCTGCGCGCTGCCACCGATGACGATCGGCCCGGAGGATATTGAGAAGGTCCGCCGCTCCGCCGTCGCACTCGCTGAGGGCATCGGTGTCAAGGGTCTGATGAATGTGCAGTTCGCTTTGAAGGACGACATTCTCTACGTCATCGAGGCTAACCCGCGTGCGTCGCGCACGGTCCCGTTCGTCTCCAAGGCGACCGGCGTGCACATGGCGAAGGCCGCCTCGCGCATCATGATGGGCTCCACCATCGCAGAGCTTATCGACGAAGGCCTGCTTCCCCGCACCTACGACGGCGGGTCCTTGCCACTCGAGCACCCGATCGCAGTCAAGGAAGCAGTCTTGCCGTTCACCCGATTCCGCAGCCCAGAGGGCAAGGTCATGGATACCACTCTTGGCCCGGAGATGAAGTCCACCGGTGAGGTCATGGGCCTGGCACCCAGCTTCGGTGTGGCCTACGCCAAGGCCGAGGCGGCTGCTTTCGGCGCGCTGCCGAAGGAGGGCACAGTGTTTGTGTCGGTGGCCAACCGCGACAAGCGTGCGGTGATCTTCCCCATTCAGCGCCTGTTCACGATGGGCTTCCGGATCGTGGCCACCGGCGGTACCGCCCAGATGCTGCGCCGCAACGGGATTGACTGCGAGACCGCGCTGAAGGCCTCCGAGGTGCGTGACGGTGCCGACGGCAAGTCGATCGTCGACCGGATTTACGACGGTGAGATCGACATG
Organism: Corynebacterium sp. CCUG 70398; assembly: GCF_024454055.1. NCBI lineage: Bacteria > Bacillati > Actinomycetota > Actinomycetes > Mycobacteriales > Corynebacteriaceae > Corynebacterium > Corynebacterium sp. CCUG 70398. Next base: position 489,697 of record NZ_JAGPYZ010000001.1, on the reverse strand, counting down.
ATCCTCAACACCCCTGCCGGCTCCGGCAGCGCCCGCCAGGACGGCTACGAGATCCGCGCAGCCGCCGTGACCAGCAACGTGCCGCTGATGACAAACGTGCAGGGCATCGTCGCTGCGGTCCAGGGCATCGAAGCTCTGCGCGCCAACGAGATTACCGTGACCAGCCTGCAAGAACTCGAGCACACCCCCGCAACTACGGAGGCGAAGTAGTGGCGCGCGCACCTTTTGGTGAGCGGCTCGCCGCGGCAGGCGACGACTTCGGTCGGCTCTGCGTCGGCATCGACCCGCACGAGTCGCTCCTGCGTGACTGGGGCTTGAGCTGCGACGTCGACGGCCTGCGAGAGTTCTCGCGCCGGTGCGTGGACGCCTTCGTCGGCCACGTCGCGTTGATCAAGCCGCAAGTCGCCTTTTTCGAGCGCTTCGGCGCCGCGGGGTTCGCGGTGCTCGAGGAGACGTTGGAGCAGATCCGCGAAAGCGAGAGCTTGAGCTGCGCCGACGCGAAACGCGGCGACATTGGCTCGACGATGGAGGGCTACGCCTACGCCTGGCTCGACGACCGCTCGCCGCTGCGGGCCGACGCGGTGACACTCACCCCGTACCTCGGCGCCGGATCGCTCACACCAGCGATTGAGATGGCGGGGCGTGAGGGCCGGGGCGTGTTCATCATGGCGGCGAACTCGAATCCGGAAGCTGAAGCTCTGCAATCGCAAACGCTGTCCGGCACCGGCACGACGCTCGCGCAGACCATGGTCGATGAGTGCGCCGACTACAACCGCGGTATGCGCATCGGGCACGTCGGGGTGGTGGTCGGTGCGACCGTCGCAAAGCCTCCCGTGCTTGACGGACTCAATGCTCCCGTGCTCATGCCCGGCGTCGGCGCGCAGGGCGCAACGCTTGACGACGTCACCCGCATCGCCGGCGATAACCTGGCCTTTCCCAACGTTTCCCGCTCGGTTCTCAGCGCCGGACCCGACACCTCTGAACTGCGGAAACGTGCGAAAGCGCTGGTGGGGCGCGCGTAGTGGCGACCCTAGTTAACAGCTCAACTAAAACTGCTGGTAGGTTATAGGCGTTGACGCGGCCACATGCGCTGACATGGCAAAATGCAGTCGTGTCGATCGCGTCAGAAAATTCCCAGTGATACACTTGCCCGAAGTCGGCAGATTGCAGCGATGTAATTCGCGGCGTCGGCGCCGGACAGGTTCATCCCTGGTCCGTTTTCACCAGACCCAACAGACCCCAATAGACATGGAGGAACCCAGTGGCCCTTCCCGAACTGACCCCGGAACAGCGCCAGGAAGCACTCGCTAAGGCTGCCGAGGCACGCAAGCAGCGCGCCGAGCTCAAGGCATCCCTCAAGCGTGGAGACACCGACCTCAAGCAAGTCCTGGACAAGGCTGAGTCCGACGAGATCATCGGCAAGACCAAGGTCTCCGCACTCCTCGAGGCAATGCCGAAGGTGGGCAAGGTCAAGGCTCGCGAGATCATGGAGGAACTCGAGATCGCCCAGACCCGCCGTCTGCGCGGCCTCGGCGACCGTCAGCGCCGCGCTCTGCTCAAGCGCTTCGGCTTCGACGCTTAAGGCACAATCCGTGACAAACGTGAACGGGAAGGGCCGGCTGGTAGTTTTGGCTGGCCCTTCCGCCGTTGGTAAGTCAACCATCGTGCGGCGGCTGCGCGAGGCGGTCGAGGACCTATATTTCTCCGTTTCTATGACCACCCGCGACCCGCGCCCTGGGGAAGTGGACGGCAAGGACTACTTCTTTGTCACTCGGGAGGCATTCCAGAACCGCATCGACTCCGGCGAGATGCTCGAGTGGGCTGAGATTCACGGCGGCCTGCAACGTTCCGGCACTCCGGCGCAGCCCGTGCGCGAGGCGCTGGCGGCTGGCCGGCCGGTTCTCGTCGAAGTCGACCTGGAAGGTGCCCGCAACATCAAGGCGATCATGCCTGAGGCAGTGACCGTCTTCCTGGCGCCCCCGTCCTGGGAGGTGCTCGTCGAGCGTCTTACCGGCCGCGCCACCGAGTCCGATGACGTTATTGCGCGCCGACTTGAAACGGCTCGCGCTGAGCTCGCCGCCCAAGACGAATTCGACGACGTCATTATCAACAATGACCTGGATGACGCGGTCCAAGAGATCAATGATATTCTCTTGAGCGTCCGCCGTCCGAACAACGAATAGGTGTGAGCATGACCAACGACCTAGCTAATGCAGAAGCCAACGAGCACGTGTACGACGCGCCCGAAGGCATTACCGCCCCGCCTATCGACGAACTGCTGACCAAAGTCTCCTCCAAGTACGCCCTGGTGATCTTCGCCGCTAAGCGCGCCCGCCAGATCAACAGCTACTACCAGGAGCAGGACGAGGGCGTGTTCGAGTTCATCGGCCCGCTGGTCACCCCGCAGCAGGGCGAGAAGCCGCTGTCCATCGCTCTCCGCGAGATCGAAGCAGGCTTGCTGGAGCACGAAGAGGGCCAGTAAGCACCCACGCTTCAAGGCGCGAGCTTATCGACGTTTATGTCGGAGCTCGCGCCTTTTAATATTCGTCCGATTCCGGGCGCGCCAAACTGCCCGGCGACCGCCCTGCGGACCGGGTCATGTTGAGTGGCGCTTATCTGGCCATTGCGTGGCTGGATCGTTGCTTCGGTGTGGGGATCTCACCGAAAAGGGTTGTCATTGCGCCGTACGGGTGGCGTGTATTCGCCCGCGGGTGGCCAGTCGGGGAGACCCAGGTGGGGCGCCCGTTATTGATGGCGATGCGGCCGCGTTTGTGGATGTGGTCGTCATCGTCGTTCATACGATTGTGGTAGCTGCACAAAACGGTGAGGTTGTTCATGTTAGTGGGCCCGCCGTTCTTCCACGGGTCGACATGGTGGATCTCGCAGTGCTCGGCCGGCATGCGGCAGTCCGGGCTCGCGCAGATCGGTTGCGTCGCCTTGGCCAACGTGCGTTGCTTCGGGCTGGCGAAACGACGGCTGCGGTAGAGGTTGACTGGACCCTCCGTAGGGTGGAACAACGCGACTTCGAGGCCGTGCACGCCGTTGGCGAAGTAGGAGGCCAGGAAATCGGCGCCGGTGATCGTGGTGCCGTCGGTCAGCCCAAGCACGACCTCATCCCCTTCACCTGCGATGATGCGTGACAGCTCAGGGGCTGGCACGAGAATCAACGGTCGGGGCGCTGCGTGAGGAACACCCGCACCGCTGCGCATGAGCTCCTCGAAGGCGGCGGCCATCTGGGGCCCGGCGGGGTGATCGGCGTCGATATCTGCTCTCAGCGCGGCTTCGAGGTCGGCCATGACGTGCTCGCATGCGGTGATGACCGCGGTGCGTAGTCCGTTGCACGACGTGCTGACGCGGACGGACTTGTTCGGGCTCGGCTTTCTGGCTGGGACGATGCTTTTGGCGAGGCTGCGCAGCGCTTGGCACGTCGTCACGGTCGTCGACGCTTTAAGCAACCGCCCCCTGAACTCCCTGCGCTGCGCGTCCGACTCCAGATGGCTGATGCTGCGTTCAATCACGGCAAGCATGTCGAGGCTAATTGCAGCCTCGCGGGCCGCCAAAGCCGCGTCACGTTGATCGCGGGCCGCTTGAGTCGAGCGCGTGGGCCCGAAGTACGCACTGTGGACGAGTTGCCATTCGCCAACGCGCGCCGGTGACAAGCCAACCGCAAGGGCGGCAGATCGGTCGAAGCCCGACAAGGCGTCTAACGGTGCCTCTGCCACAGCTTGTATTAGCGAAGTGAAGTTCATGTTTCTCAGGCTAACGACGCCTCAACACCCGGTAAAGCGTTCTTTGCGCACTACAGTGTGCAACGCAAACGGTGTTAGGGATCGCAGGTTGCAGCCTCTTTCCACGCCCGGAAAGTGCATCTAGCCAGCGTAAATATCGGACCAAGACTCTGGTTACCCTAATTTAGGGGTGCCGCCGATTTTGTTCGTTTTCGATGAGTTTTCCGTTATGCGACACGCGTTCCCACCAGCCATTAGCTGATGGTTGCCTGAGCAATCAAAGTCGTACGGAGAGCGCTTCCGGTCGCGCATCCTGCGGCACCGGATAAGATCATTTTCACCACCAAGGTTAGGTCTAGGGGTCTGAACACCGAGGTGGTAGCTAGCCAGAGTCAGCACTAACCGACGATGATCCGCCGCGCTGAGAAAGGACGGGGGAAATGAGAGATCGGGGGTTCTCCATCGTCATTGGGGTTATGTTGGCGCTAACTCTAGCTGGCTGCGGTTTGGAAGTTCAGAACTTGGGCATACCAGCCCAGGGAGACAACCAGACCGAGGGCGGTTTACCGGCCACAGGGGAACCGGAAGTGGAACGCCCAGCGTTCCACTTCCGGAGCGGAACTCTTGAGCTAGGGGACTTCGTTTACGAAGACATCAAAGATAACCTCTTTGACCCCTGCCAAGAGATTTCCGCTGAAGAGTTTGCAAAAATCGGATTCAAATCAACGGGGCAAACTCAGAATCTGCGTGACGTTGAAGGCCTAAGTTGCCCAATGACAAGCTCGGATTCAATGAACGGTTATGCACTGGGAACAATTCCAGTTTCTTTGAAGGAGTTGGAAGCAAGCGGGGTGGATTCCGCAGTTGGTGTCTCGGATGTCGTACCTGGTCTATTCACCTACCGGGGCCGGGAACGCGCAGGTCTGAGTTGCGTGGCCGCGGTGGACACTGAGCGCGGGCAACTTGGAGCAATCGTCGGGGTAGGTCTCGAGGAAACGGATTACGATGCTCTGTGTGCGAAAGCCGTAGACATCATGGAAAGCCTTTACAAGATCGTTTGACAGCTTTTGGGGGAGCTTTATGGGTTTGAACTGGGATGCGGGGTCCATAGACCAGGCGTCTGGCGTACTGCGGGATGCTAGTAGCGGTTTAGTTAGTAGCAAAATCGGGTTCGGCTTCGGCGGTGCGGGGGCTTACTCGCAGGTCTCAGGGCTTGACAGTGCGGGCTCTATGCACATGGATATCAGTTCCGTCAGTGAACCGGAGGCTACTAAGGCTTTGGCTGAGCTCCTTAAAAACGCTGCGGACATATTGCGGTTCAACTCGGCTGCGTTTCGAAACATGGACTTAATGAACGCCACTGCGTTCGACCAGGTCGATGGCGGTGCAGCGCGTGCGCGCACGGAGGAGAAGATCGATTCGCTCACCGTTGCTAAGCCGACTACGAGCCTGTTCGCGGCTTTGAACCCTTTTGCTGGACGTCCCTTCAGTCTGGAGACCCTATTTGGCCAGCTCATCGCGACGGATGTTGGTTCGATGACGGGTATCTCGGAGAACTGGCTCGGTACAGCCACATCCGTCGGGGACGCTGTGAGCGCTATTCCGCAGGCGCTCAGTCTGCTGGCATCGTCGTCGGAGACTCCCGCAATCCAGCGCGCCATGTCTCATCTCAGTTCTGTGGAAATCGCCGGCACCGCGTATTCGGCCAAGGCGGGGATATTGGCTGCGCATACTGCAGACCTTGTTCTTGTGACGGAATCCAATTCACTTCAAACGGCGTCGGCGTTAGCGGTGATGAGGGCGTCAGGGAGTCCAGGCCTGGCAAAGGCGTTCGAAGAGACGTTTCTTGAAACATTCTCCCCGAAACTGACGGCCGAATTGGTGCCGGTAACCCCCAGCTTTACGCAACTGCTCTTGCCTTTGGATTCTCCAAGCGGTGGCGGTTCCGGGGTGACGGCGCCGGACGTTCAGGCCGGTCGTGCTTTCGAGTCGATTCCGCTGCCCAAGGTGATGCAGGACGCGTTTGCGGACGCCGGCTACGGTGAACTTGCCCGTGCTACAACGCCAGCCGAGGTCATCTCTCAAGTCGGCCGCCCCAACCCCGACATGTTGCAATCTATCGCTGCCGGTGCGACTCCGACCCAGGCGGCGAGTGCGGCAGCGCCTTCACTTCCGCCTCTGCCGGCGGGCGCTGGGGCTTCTTTGCCGGGTAGCTTGTCGGCACCAGTCGGTGGCGCAATGACTGGTGGCGGGCCTGGCTTGGCAGTGGCACCGATGGGGAATCCGGGCCGTGCCGGCGGCGGGCCGGCAGCTGCTGCGTCAGGCTTTGGTGGCGTGCCGTTCGCTGGCGCGGGGGCCGGCACAGGAGCAGGCACTGGCGGAGCCCGGGGGACAGGTGGACTCGGCCGCATGGGTGCTGGCGGCTTCGGCACTGGCGGCTTTGGAGCCGGAGCAGGCGCAGGCGGGCTTGGTGCCGGATCGGGCTCCGGTGCGGGAGCCCTGGGAGCAGGTGCGGGTGCCGGAGCGGGAGGTCTTGGCCCCGGTGTGGGCGCTGGACCGGGCGCAGGAGCAGGTGCGGGTGCTGGCGGCGCGGGGTCGAACACCTTCATTGGCGGTCAGGGCAACCAAGCAGCACGTGGTGGTGCTGCGGGTGTGCCGGGGGCCTACGGCGGTGGAGCCAACCGCGGCCGGAAGGGCAAGAAGGGCCGGGTGCAGGCGGTCACGTCTGCTGTCGAGCGCGAAGGCAACCTCAAGGCGCTGCTCGGCGAGGCACCCGAAGTGGTGCCGGGCGTGATCGGCGCGTGGGTGCGCGAACCGCGCAGATAGCCGCGACCGGGCTGTGGCCAGGCGGATAGTTGCGGCCGGGCAGTGCGGGAGGAGCGACCAGATTATGGCCGCTACTGCAGGTAAGCTCGGACCACATGAGCGACCAGTCTGCAGAGATGATCTCCGAGCACACGCCCCTTAATGTCGTCGTTGGTGTTGCCGGAGGCATTGCGGCCTATAAGGCGTGCCACCTCGTCCGCGAGTTCACCGAAGCGGGGCATAGCGTGCGCGTCGTGCCTACCCCGGCCGCGCTGAACTTCGTCGGCGCCGCAACGTTCGAGGCTCTTTCGGGCAACCCGGTGGATACAGGCGTGTTCGCGAAGGTGGATGAGGTCCAGCACGTCCGCGTGGGTAAGGAGGCCGACCTCATTGTCATCGCGCCGGCGACAGCGGACACCATCGCGCGCATCGCAGCAGGCAGGGCGGATGATCTGTTAACGGCAACAGTGCTCGTCGCCACGTGTCCGGTGGTGCTCGCCCCGGCAATGCACACGGAGATGTGGGAGAACCCGGCTACGCGCGACAACGTTGCGACGCTGCGCCGCCGCGGCGTGATCGTGCTCGAACCCGCCCACGGCCGGCTGACGGGCACGGACACTGGTGCGGGTCGCATGTTGGAGGCGGAGCAGATTGCGGAGATGGCGCGCACCGTCGTCAAGCGGGGGCGGTTTGAGCGCTCGCTGGAGGGCAAGAAGGTCGTCATCAGCGCCGGCGGGACGCAGGAGAATATTGATCCCGTGCGCTTCATCGGTAACCGGTCCTCGGGGCGCCAGGGGTTTGCGCTCGCGGACATCGCTGTACACCGTGGGGCGGACGTCACGATCGTCGCCGGTGCCACGGATGAGCTGTTCACCCCACCGGGCGCGAACATCGTCAGGGTGCGCTCCACCCGTGACATGGAACAGGCGGTCAATGACGCGGCGGAAGGCGCAGACATCGTCATCATGGCCGCCGCCGTTGCCGATTACCGCCCAGAGGAAGAGGCGACCAGCAAGCTGAAGAAGGGCCAGGCGGACGACTCGCTCAGCACCGTGAAGTTGGTGGAGAACCCGGACATTTTGAAGGGGCTCGTCGACAAGCACGTGCCTGCGACGATCGTGGGATTCGCGGCGGAGACAGACACCCCGCTCGAGCACGGCAAGGCGAAACTCGCGCGCAAGGGCGCGGACATGCTCATGGTCAATGACGTCAGTGGCGGCAAAGTGTTCGGTGAGAAGCGCAACAGCGGCTGGCTGCTGTCGAAGGACGGCGGCGTTGAGGAGGTCGCCGACGGCACAAAGCACGAGGTGGCGGCCGGTATTTGGGACGCGATAGAGAAGCTGTTGCCCAATTAGACCGCTTGGTCTATTCTTGGGCACCATGACCTTCCACCGCCTTTTCACCAGCGAGTCCGTGACCGAGGGCCACCCGGACAAGATTTGTGACGCCATTTCTGACACCATTCTCGACGACATGCTCGCCCAGGACCCGCATTCGCGTGTGGCGGTGGAAACGCTCGTGACCACCGGCCAGGTGCACGTGGTGGGCGAGGTGACCACCCAGGCCTACTCGAACATTGCGAAGCTGGTGCGCGACAAACTCGTCGAGATCGGATTCACCTCTTCGGAGGTCGGATTCGACGGTCGCACCTGCGGCGTGAACATCGCGATCGGTGACCAATCCGCGGAGATTTCCGACGGCGTGACGGATTCACTCGAGGTTCGCTCCAACGAGTCGACCGAAGCGGAGGACAAGGCCGGTGCCGGCGACCAGGGCCTCATGTTCGGCTACGCCACCGACGAGACGCCCGAGTTCATGCCGCTGCCGATCTCCACGGCCCACCGCCTGTCGCGCCGCCTGACGCAGGTGCGCAAGGACGGCATTGTGCGCGGCTTGCGCCCGGACGGCAAGACGCAGGCCACCTACGCCTACGACGGTGACACACCCGTCTACCTGGACACTGTGGTCATCTCTACGCAACACGATCCGGACTTCACGGGCCAGGAGCTTGTCGACGCACTGCGCACCCACGTCCTCGAGCACGTCCTCCGGGAAGCGGGCCTGGAAGACTTCTTAACCGACGAGACGAAGCTGCTGGTCAACCCGTCGGGATCCTTCGTGCTCGGCGGACCGATGGGGGATGCGGGGCTGACCGGCCGAAAGATCATCGTGGACACCTACGGTGGCATGGCCCGCCACGGCGGCGGCGCGTTCTCCGGCAAAGATCCGTCGAAGGTGGATCGTTCTGCGGCGTACGCGATGCGTTGGGTGGCCAAGAACATTGTCGCCGCAGGCCTGGCCAAACGCGTCGAGGTCCAGGTCGCCTACGCGATTGGCCGCGCGACGCCGGTGGGTCTCTATGTGGAGACCTTCGGTACCGCCGCCGACGGACAGACTAGTGAGTCTATTCAGCAGGCCGTGGAAAAGGTCTTCGATCTGCGCCCCGCGGCGATCATCCGTGAGCTCGACCTGCTGCGCCCGATCTACGCGCCGACGGCGGCGTACGGCCACTTCGGCCGCACCGATGTGGACTTCCCGTGGGAGGCGCTGAACAAAGTCGACGACCTGAAGGCCGCCGCCGGAATCTAGTCGCGCGGTTCGCGCTCGTCGCGGGTTTCGCCCCATTGCCGCTTTTGCGCCTCCGATTTCCGGTGGTTGCGCAGCGCGACAATGCCCACCACGATGCCGACGACAATCGGCAGCCAAATATTGCTGTGCTCGATGACCACTTTCACCCATTCGGGCAGCTCCGGCAGGTCCGGGATATCCAGGGAGAAGTCAAAGGTCGGCAGGTTCATCTGTGGCAGGTTCGGCACCGGCAGATCCATCTGCGGCGGCGAAGGTAGGGTGATGTCTGGTATCTCCCAGTCCGGAAGCAGCCGCGCCAGCAGCGGCCCGAGCAGCAGGATCAGCAGAGCCCAGCCACCTTTGCTCAGCCCCTCGAGGATAGGGATTGCGGTGCGCTTCAGGTCGCTCGACTGCATCGCTTGACGACGTTTCTCACCCCGACTCCCCGGCGGCGGATCGAACTCCACAACTGTGTCGCCTTCGCGGAAGTCGATCTGGAGGATCTCCCTGAAGGGGCTCACGACGACCTTCAGGTTGGGTTTGCTGCGGTCGACACCGAGGGTCGCCATGGGGCGCAGTTCGTCTGGCGCGCCTTGCGAGGGAGCGCGGACGAACAGGTGAAAGCGGTCGGATTCGAGTTGCTCGAAGCGGTGTTGGGGGCGGCCGTCGACAAGCACTTCGACGCGGGTGCGCGGATTGCGGAACCTCGATTGGGCGCGCTCAACGAGCGACGAGTCTGCGGTGAGCTGCGTGCCGCCGCTCTTTTCGTCGTCACTGCTGCTGGGCCAATCGGAGTGGATGTCCCGGAACTCCTGGTCGAAACCGGCGCGGACCTCAATGAGGCCGTATTCGGGGTGGCGCAAACTCCACGTTTCCATGGGTTAAGCCTCCTCGGGGCGCGCAGGCGCCTTTGGTGACAGCGTCGCGCCAATCGCCGCAGCCGCCGCGGTGAGGAGGAAACACCCGAACGCGTATATGAAGGTCCCGTCGTTGAAGTAGAGGATCTTGGCGATGGCGAAGCCCGCGCCGGTGAAGAAGGGCAGCGACCACGTGAACCGGTGGGTGTAGCCGTCGATAAGCCCGGCGATGGCGGCGGTGGCGAAGATGAACGCAATGACGAGCGCGACGCTGCCGAGGGGAATGAGCACGAGCGGCCCCACCACGTAGGCGGCCATCACGATGTAGGGGGTCGCTTTAGTCCAGCCAGTTCTCTCTTCGTCCATGGCCTCACACTCTAGGCGCTGCCGGGGGCCGGGCGTGAAGGTGCCTAAGACGCGGGGGTGAATTTGTTGGTGTAGGTCCTGCCGGCTTCCGGCTCGGGAATCATCTCGTCGAGGCTGACAGGGCGCAGGCCTTTCGCGCGCAGCCCGTCAATGATGCACGGGACGGCGTCGACGCTTTCTGTGTGGATGTCGTGCAGCAGAATGATCGAGCCAGGCTGGGATTGACTGACGGCGATATCGCACGACGTTGCTGCGTTGTGGTGCTGCCAGTCGTTCGTGTCCACATCCCACATTGCCAGCGAGAGACCGCGGCTGCCGGCGATGGAGGCCACACGGGCGTCCATGTCGCCATAGGGCGGGCGCAGCCAGCGCGGACCCCAGAACACGGCATCCTTGATGTCGGCGTTGGTCAGGTCGAGCTCGTTCATAATGCCAGCGTCGGCGAGCGTGGACAGCGGCGGGTGGTTGCGCGAGTGGTTGGCGATGGTGTGCTTGTCGTTGAGCATGCGGCGCAAGATGCCGGGTCGTAGTTCGGCACCCGTCCCGATGACAAAGAAGCTGGCCTTGGCGTCCATGTCGCGCAGAATGTTGAGCAGGCGGACGGTCTCGTCGGAAGGGCCGTCATCAAACGTGACCGCCACGCAGTCGGAACAGTCCTCCGACGGGACATCGAGCTTCGGCATGGCCTCGCCGGATGGCTCTGGCACGACGCTCATCGACGGTGTTTGCAGCGTCTCGGTGTCGAGCGTGAGCGCGGGGTCAGCAGAGCTCGGGTCAGCCGCTGCGGGGGCGGCAGGCGCCGCTAGGGGAACCACACAGACGGCAGCCGCAAGCACGGAGAATAGAGAGCGTTTCATCATGTTCCGGGGCACAACAGGGTAGAGACAGTCAGCGCGCAACTGAATGCGCACTGCACACAGCTGCAATGAGTATGCGTCGGTGGTGTCCGGGGGTCAAGCTACGATGTGGGCATGCCTGAGACGCTCGCCACGGACAACCCTGTTGCGCGTGTCTTGCCGCTTCTGGGTTTGCCGCATTTGGACCGGCCGTTTGATTACCTGGTGGCCGAATCAGACTCGGAAGCCGCGCAGCCGGGCGTGCGTGTGCGCATTCGTTTTGCGGGGCGGCTCGTGGATGCGCTGGTGCTCGAGCGCGCCGCCACCAGCGACCACGAGGGGAAACTGCGGTTCATTGAGCGCGTCGTCTCCCCGGAGGTGGTTTATCCAGAGCGCATGCGCTTGCTTATCGACGCATTAGCCGACCGATACGCCGCCACCCGGTCCGACCTGATCCGCACCGCTATTCCACCGCGCCACACCAAAGCCGAGGAAACGGACACCACCACAGCGTGGGAAGAGCTGGGCGAGGCAGCCGAGCCGGACTTGAGCGCCTGGAGCGCTTACGAGCACGGGGAATCCTTTGTTGATGCCGTCATCGGCGGAACACTCGCGCGGGCGGCCTGGCAGATTGCGCCTGGCGACGATTGGGCTGCCGCGCTGGCGGCGCTGGCCACGAAGGTGGCGAAGGACGGCGGGGGAGTCCTCATTGTCGTGCCCGACCAGACGGACGTGGACACGGTCGATGCAGCCCTGCGCGAGCTGGTGGGGCCGCGGCAGATCACCACGCTCACGGCTTCGCTCGGCCCCCAGGCCCGGTACAGCCGGTTCCTGTCGGTGCTGCACGGGCAGGGCCGGATTGTGGTGGGGACGCGGTCGGCGGGGTTCGCGCCCGTCGAAAAGCTGCAACTCGCCGTCGTGATGTTCGACGGCGACGATTCTCTCGTCGACCCGCGCGCGCCGTACACCCACGCGCGGGAGGTGCTGACCACGCGCTCAGCGATCGAGAAGGCCTCGCTCATCATCGGTGGCCACGCACGCACGGCGGAGACGCAGTTGCTTGTGGAATCCGGGTGGGCGCACGACTTGGTGGCCCCGCGTGCGACGGTGCGGGCCCGGTCGCCGTTCATTCACGCTGCCGGCGACAGCGACTTCGCTTTGGAGAAAGACCCGCGCGCGGCCGCTGCCCGCATCCCGTCTGTCGCGTTCGAGGCCGCACGCAAGGCGCTGGCCGCCGACAAGCCGGTGTTGTTCCAAGTACCGCGCACCGGGTATGTGCAGTCCTTGGCGTGCGGAAATTGCCGCGAACCTGCTCGCTGCCGCGCGTGCAACGGACCGCTGGGCCTGCCCAGTGGCGGGGAAGCCGCCGCGCCGACATGCCGCTGGTGTGGGCGGATGGACTCGTCGTACGTGTGCCCGGTGTGCGGCTCGCACCGCCTGAGGGCCGTCGTGCTGGGAACGCAGCGCACCGCGGAAGAACTCGGCCGCGCCTTCGCACCGGCCAAGGTGATCATGTCCTGGGGAGAGAAGATTCTCAAGGAGGTGCCGGACGGGCCCGCCATCGTCGTCGCCACGCCGGGGGCAGAACCACGCGCCAGCGGAGGTTATGGTGCCGCTGTCCTGTTAGATACGTGGGCGTTGCTCGGCCGCCCGGACATGCGGGCGAGTGAGGAGGCGTTGGCGAAGTGGATGGGGGCGGCGGGGCTCGTCGATAAGCAAGGCGACGTTGTCGTTGTCGCAGAACCCGCGCTGCCCGTCGTCCAGCACCTCATCCGCTGGGATGCGCCCGGATATGCGGCCCACGAGCTGGAAGCGCGGCGTGAGGTGCGGTTCCCGCCCGCGGTGCACATGGCGGCGGTGGATTCGCCTAGGGAGTCGCTGACGGATTTCCTGGCGCACATCGATTTGCCGCCGCACGCGGAGGTGCTCGGCCCGGTTGACCTTGGTGACGAGACCTATCAACAGCGCGTGCTCATCCGCGCCCCGCTGTCGACGCGCACTGCGCTGGGCAAGGCGCTGCGGGCGGCGAACGTGAACCGCGCCACCCGCAAACAGGAGGCGCCGCTGCGCATCACCATCAATCCGATGGACATTGGTTAGACTCGCGCCCATGACAGTTCGCCCCATCAGGATCTTCGGGGATCCGGTGCTCAATTCCGAAGCCACCCGCATCGACACGTTCGACGAAGCGCTACGCACGCTGGTCAGCGACATGCTGGAGACGATGGATGCCGCCGGCGGCGTGGGCTTGGCTGCCAACCAGATCGGGCTGACCAAGCGCATTTTTGTCTACGACTGCAACGGCATGCGCGGCGCCCTGATCAATCCGGTGTGGGAGCCGATCGACGACTACGTGCAGATCGGCCCAGAGGGCTGTTTGTCCATCCCGGGCATTCAGGCTGAGGTGGAGCGGCACGAGAACGTCATCGCTCGCGGCCAAGATGAGTTCGGCCGTCCGGTGGCAATCCGCGGCAACGGCTTGCTGGCGCGCTGCATCCAGCACGAAACAGACCACCTGGACGGGGTGCTGTTCCTGCGGCGTTTGGAGCCGGAGGTGCGCAAGGAAGCCATGGCGGTCATCCGCGGTGCGGATTGGTACCAGGCACAGGGGGAGCTGGTTGAGGAAGGAGACAGGGCATGAGATTGATTTTCGCAGGCACACCCGAACCGGCCGTCGTCGCACTGCAGAAGCTCATCGCCTCCGATCACGAGGTCGTCGCAGTGCTCACCCGCCCGGACGCGAAGAAGGGCCGCGGCCGTACCCTTCACCCTTCTCCGGTCAAAGCGCTGGCTATGGAGCACGGCATCGAGGTGCTCACCCCAGAGACTCTGCGCGGCAACGAGGAGGCGCATGCCCGGCTGACGGAGCTGGCTCCCGACGCCATTCCCGTTGTCGCCTACGGCAATCTCATCCCAGAGGACTTTCTGACCATTCCCCGCCACGGCTGGATCAACCTGCACTTTTCGCTGCTGCCGCAGTGGCGCGGGGCCGCCCCCGTGCAGGCGGGGATTCTCCACGGCGACGAATTCAGCGGCGCCACGACGTTCCGGATCGACCAGGGCTTGGACACCGGCGACATCATCGGTCAACAGCGAGAAGAAATCCGCGCCACCGACACGGCGGATGACCTGCTGACGCGCCTGGCCTATGACGGTGCTGACCTGCTTGTCCGCACCATGGATGACCTGGAATCCGGCACCGCGATATTCACCCCGCAGGAGGGGGAGGCGACCTACGCGCCGAAGATCACGAAAGATGATGCCCGCATTGACTGGCAGTCCTCCGCGGCGGAGATTGACCGCGCCGTTCGCGCCCACACACCGGGCCCCGGAGCGTGGACAACGCTTGGCGATGCCCGCTACAAAGTCGGCCCCATCACCCCCTCCCACGAGCAACTCGCGCCGGGGCATGTGGCCATTTCTAAGGCCGAAGTGCGTGTTGGCACCGGCGACGGGTCCGTTGTGCTGGGCATGATCCAGCCTCCGGGAAAGAAGATGATGCGGGCCACCGACTGGGCCCGCGGCCTCCACACCTCCGGCTCTGAAGACAGGTCTGGAGAAGGCGCGGAGGTGGTCTTCGAGTGAGCGGCGGATTCCGGTCGCGCACGAAGAGCGCGCAGCAGGGCAGCCAGAAACAGGACGCCTCCAAGCAGGGGAAGTCGAAGCAAAGGCACAACACGCCGAAGCGGCCGCAGGCGCACTCGCGCATTGGCGACGCTGCACGCGAGGCCGCGTTCGACGCGGTGCTGCGCGTGGAGACGGAGGACGCGTTCGGCAACCTGGTCCTGCCGCAAATCCTCCGTGAACGCAAAGTCAAAGGCCGCGATGCTGCTTTTGCCACCGAGCTGGCCTACGGCACGCTGCGGATGCTGGGGGTGCTCGACGCGGTCATTGCGGAATGCTCGTCGCGTCCCCTGACTGAGCTCGACCCAGCCGTGTTGACGGCGTTGCGATTGGGCACCTACCAGCTGCTGATGACGCGGGTGGATGACCACGCTGCTGTTGACACCTCAGTGCGCCTCGCGGAGGCCGCAGGCCAAGGCAAGGCGAAGGGTTTTGTGAACGGCATCCTGCGCACTGTCGCGCGCACGTCGGCGCAAGAATGGATGGATAAGCTCGCGCCGTCCGACGAGTCGGCGGCGACCGCGTTTCGCACCGCGCACCCGGAATGGATCGCGCGCTCTTTCGCTCAGGTACTGCCTGCCGACGAACTGGAAGCGGCGCTCGCAGCTGATTCGGAGCGGCCGAAAGTGCATCTCGTTGCGCGGCCGGGGGAGATGAGCGCGGAGGAGCTCGCACTGGTCACCGGTGGCGAGGAGGGCGGCTACAGCCCCTACGCTGTCTACCTCGACGGCGGTGACCCAGGATCACTCGAACCGGTGCGCGACCGCATGGCGGCGGTGCAAGACGAGGGTTCGCAGCTCATCGCCCGCGCGGTGACCGAAGTGCCCGTCGAGGCTGACGGCGGCGACCACGGCCGTTGGCTGGATCTGTGCGCCGGCCCAGGTGGCAAGGCCGCGCTCATGGGCTCCATCGCTGCGATCGACGGCGCGACGGTCGATGCGGTGGAGATCGGGGAGACCCGCGCTGAGTTGATCCGCAAGAGCGCCGAAGGCTTGCCGGTGACGGTCCACGTCGCCGACGGGCGCAATCCCGGTCTCGAGGCAGGCTTTGACCGCGTGCTTGTGGACGCACCATGCTCCGGCCTAGGTGCCCTGCGCCGCCGCCCTGAAGCCCGGTGGCGCAAGAGCGAAGACGACGTTGCTGAGTTGAACACGCTGCAGGAAGAGCTGCTCGCCTCCGCTGTGAATCTGGCCAAGCCCGGTGGTGTGGTGGTGTATTCCACGTGTTCGCCGGATGCGCGGGAGACGCGCGGGATCGTCGATAAGCAACTGGCGAAGGGGGACGTTGAAGAGCTGGACGCACGCGAGTTCCTTCCGGAGATGGGCGAGCTTGGTGAGCACCTCAGTGCGCAGATGTGGCCGCACCGGCACGGCACGGACGCTATGTTTCTGTCCGTTCTCCGTAAGATGAAGTCATGATCTACATCGCCCCGTCGATCCTGGCCGCCGATTACGCCGCGCTCGGCGCGGACGTGGAAAAGGTGCCCACCGCCGACTTGATCCACGTGGACATCATGGACGGCCACTTCGTGCCTAACCTGTCGTTCGGGCCGGACGTGACCAAGGCCGTCAACCGCGTCACCGACCAGTTCCTGGACATCCACATGATGATCGAGGAGCCGGAGCGCTGGTTCGAGACCTACATCGATGCTGGCGGCGACCGTCTGGTCTTCCACATCGAGGCAACGAACGACCACATCAACGCAGCAAAGAAGCTGCATGACTTGGGCGTCGAGGCTGGGTTCGCGATCAAGCCCGGCACGCCGATCGAGCCGTATCTCGACGACCTCGAGCACTTCGAGGAAGTCATGGTCATGAGCGTCGAGCCCGGTTTCGGCGGCCAAAAGTTCATGCCGGAGGTCTTAAACAAGGTGGTCACGTTACGCGAGCACATCGCAAATGCTGGCTTATCGACGATCATTGGCATCGACGGCGGCATCGGCGAATCCACCATCAAGCAAGCCGCTGAGGCTGGCGTGGAGTCTTTCGTCGCGGGATCGGCGGTGTTCGGCGCGCACGACCCGGCAGAGGCAGTGGAGAAGCTGCGCGGGTTGGCGACCGAGGCCCGCCCGGCGGATGCTGTATGAGGCACTACACCCACACATTCACCGAACAGGAAGAAACAGCGCTGTGGGAAGCGCTCGACGCCGGTGCCGCAGTGCGGGGCACGACGAGCCCCAACCCGCCTGTCGGGTGCGTCATCTACCGCGAGGTTGAGCCGGTGATCGTGGACGACTGGGATCAGGCCGAGCCGGAGATCATCGCCACCGGGGGAACCGAACCTGTCGGCGGACGGCACGCGGAGATCGTCGCCCTCGACGCGGCGCGTGAAAAGGTCGGGGATGACGGGCTGAGGGGCGCGTGCATGCTGGTCACCCTTGAACCGTGCAACCACACCGGGCGGACAGGGCCGTGTGCGGAAGCGATCGTGGCGGCCGGTATCGCCAAAGTCGTCTACATCGAGCCGGATCCGAATTCGGAGGCATCCGGCGGTGCCGAGTACCTGCGCCGGCACGGGGTGGAAGTGCACCACAAGACCTACGACGTGACCGGACTTGCGCCATGGTTGACGGCGGTGCGCCATGGTCGGGTGTCGGTCACCGCCAAGTTCGCCGCTACCCTTGACGGGTTCGTGGCTGCGCCGGATGGGTCGAGCCAGTGGATCACCGGTCCGATCACCCGCGAGTGGGTCCATGAGGATCGCTCGCGGGTGGACGCGATCATCATCGGCACCGGAACGGCCCTGGCTGATAACCCGTCGTTGACTGCCCGGAAAGCTGACGGAACGTTAGCGGAGAGGCAGCCGCGCAGGGTGGTCGTCGGCACGCGTGAGGTACCGGAGGGCAACCTGACCCGGCTTGGGTTCGAGCAGTACGCCACCCCGCAGGAGGCGCTCGACGCGTTGTGGGAGACCGGGGCGCGGCACGTCATCGTAGAAGGCGGGCCGACGCTTATGCGCAGCGTGTTCGAGCTCGGCGTCGTCGACGCGATTCACGCATACGTCGCCCCGATGCTTTTCGGGGCTGGACGCAGCATGATCGATGGACCATTGGTGGGCACGCTTACGCAGGCGCAACGCTATGAGATCGACTACGTCGACTACACCAGCAACGACGACGTGCTCATTGCGCTTCGCCGTTGCGAAGAGTGCGAGGAAGAGGAGACTTGATGTTCACGGGCCTGGTGGAGGAAGTGGGAAGCGTCGAGAAGCTGGAGCGGCTCGATGAGGCCGTGCGACTCACGGTGCGCGGACCGAAAGTCACTGCTGATGCCCAGCCGGGCGACTCGATCGCCGTCGACGGCGTGTGTCTAACGGTCGTGGAGGCTGCAGGTGGCGTGTTCACCGCCGACGTCATGCAGGAAACGCTGAACCGCTCCCGCTTGGGCAGCTACGAGGTCGGCTCGAACGTCAACCTCGAGCGAGCCCTGGCGGCGGGGGCGCGAATGGGTGGCCACATCGTGCAGGGGCATGTCGACGGTGTCGGCGAGCTCATCTCCCGTGAAAGTTCAGAGCACTGGGACGTGCTGCGTTTCTCGCTGCCGGAGCAGCTCGCGCGCTACGTCGTGGAGAAGGGCTCGATCGCGCTCAACGGCACCTCGCTGACAGTCTCTGCGGTAAGCGCGGACTACGTGGAGGTCTCGCTCATCCCGACGACGTTGGCTGAAACGACATTCGGTGAGTTGGCCGTCGGCGAGCCGGTGAATATGGAAGTTGACGTGGTGGCCAAATACGTCGAAAAAATGGTGGCGGGCTACCATTAGTCCCCATGAGCGACACCCTGCGACTGGATTCTATTGATCACGCCGTGGCAGCCATCGCCCGCGGTGGGGCGGTCGTGGTTGTCGACGATGAAGACCGTGAGAACGAGGGTGACCTCATCTTCGCAGCAGATCACGCGACGCCTGAGCTCGTTGCGTTCATGGTGCGCTATTCCTCCGGCTACATCTGCGTGTCCATGGAGGACTCCCGCGCCAGTGAACTGAACCTGCCGCCGATGGTGGCGCAGAACGAAGACGCACGCGGCACGGCCTATGCCGTGACCGTGGATGCGGCGACGGGAACGACGGGGATTTCAGCCCGCTCGCGTGCGGAGACGATCCGCCGGCTCGCCGACCCGAGCTTTGGCCCGGAGGCGTTCACCCGACCCGGTCACATTGTTCCGTTGCGTGCCCGCGCTGGCGGGGTGCTCGCCCGCGACGGGCACACCGAGGCCGCTGTCGATCTTTCCCGCATGGCCGGCTGTGCGCCGGTGGGCGTGCTGTGCGAGATCGTGTCCGAAGACGACCCGACCGACATGGCGCGCGGGCCTGAACTCCGCCGCTTCGCCGACGAGCACGGCCTACCAATGATCTCGATCGCGCAGCTCATCCAGCACCGTCGCCGCACCGAGCCAATGGTCGAGCGAGCAGCTACGACAACATTGCCCACCGATTACGGCGTGTTCACGGCGTACGGTTACCGCGCGCTTGTCGACGGCACCGAGCACGTCGCCCTCGTCGTCGGCGACGTCACCGAGGCGGGCGGGGACGACGATGTGTTGGTCCGTGTCCACTCGGAGTGCCTGACGGGGGATGTGTTCTCCTCGACACGTTGCGACTGCGGCCCGCAGCTGCACGAGTCCATGCGCCGGATCCAAGCCGCCGGGCGCGGTGTGATCGTGTACGTGCGCGGGCATGAGGGCCGCGGCATCGGACTGGTGGCTAAACTGCAGGCCTACCGTCTGCAGGACGACGGGCTCGATACCGTCGATGCGAACTTGGAGCAGGGTTTGCCGATCGACGCGCGGGAATACTCCGTTGCCGGCCACATCCTCGCCGATCTCGGCGTAGCCTCGGCGGAGGTGCTGTCCAACAACCCGGACAAGGTGGAGGCCTTGAGCGGTTTTGGACCTGTCATTGCCGGGCGCACCCGCATTGAAATCGCCCCCTCCCACGACAACATCTATTACCTGCGCACAAAGCGCGACCGGATGGGCCATGACCTGCCGCTGGTCACCGAATGGGAACGCACGCACGGTGTGTGAAGCTCTGCTTCACACGGGTAAAAGAAGGGAAAGAAACCGTATGGCTACGACCGGAGCGCCCCAGCTCGCACAGTTGAATGCCGAGGGAATGTCGGTGGCGGTGGTGGTGACGAAGTGGAACGCAGGCATCGTCGATAAGCTGCGTGACCGCGCCGTGACCGCCGCACGCGACGCTGGTGCGAAGGTCGAAGTCTTTTCTGTCGCTGGCGCGCTGGAGCTGCCGGTTGTCGTGCAGGCGTGCGCGAAGCGTTTCGACGCCGTCGTCGCCCTCGGCTGCGTCATCCGCGGTGAAACGGCCCACTTCGATTATGTCTGCGATTCCGTGACGGAGGGCCTCACCCGGGTGGCGCTCGATGAGGAAGTGCCTGTGGGCAGCGGCGTGCTCACCGTCGACAATGAGCAGCAAGCACTTGACCGCGCCGGCGGCAAAGGCGCGAAGGAAGACAAGGGCGCAGAAGCTGTTGCTGCGGCGCTCGGTGCAGCTAAGACGCTGGCGCAGGTGCGCACATTCCCGCTTTTGGCCCGCGACTAGCGCGAACACTAGGATGGCCAGTGAGATGAGCCCTGACACCAGTTCCGACAGCCCCGAGATGACCAGCCCTGACAAGCGGGCGCCGTTGAGCGATGAGGAACTCGCATACTTCAACGCCCTCGACCCCCATGCCGTGACCTCGACGAAGCCGTGGAAGTTCGAGGCAACGTCTCCGGCACTCAAGCGCATTGCGGTGATCGCCATCGTGGTGATCATGGCTGTGCACATCTTCATGGGGGCAGTCGTCGACATCGAGTTCACAGGCGCCGCTATCACGACACTGGACAAGCTCGCTTTCCCGGGCATCGGCCTGATTCTGTCCGCATTCACCTGGTGGGGCTTGTCGCGGCCACGTGTGCGGGCGAACGAGGACGGCGTGGAGGTGCGCAACATCATCGGCACACGCTTCTACCCGTGGGTGGTCATCTACGGTTTGGCATTCCCGCGCGGGTCGCGCATGGCGCGGTTGGAGTTGCCGGAGTTCGAATACGTGCCGCTGTGGGCGATCCAGTCCGCCGACAAAGAACGCGCTGTGGCTGCGGTGAAGGACTTCCGCGAGCTCGAAGCCCAGTACATGCCCGAGGACTAGATGGCTAACCCAGAGTCCTACCGCCCGGCACCGGGAACAATCCCCACTGATCCGGGCGTCTACAAATTCCGTGACGGCGCCGGCCGCGTCGTCTACGTGGGCAAGGCGAAGAACCTGCGCTCCCGGCTGAACAACTACTTCCAGCCGCCGCAAACGCTCCACCCGCGCACGCGTCAGATGGTCTTCACGGCTGCCAAGGTCGAGTGGACGGTCGTAGCCAGCGAGGTCGAGGCGCTGCAGCTCGAATACACGTGGATCAAACGGTACGACCCGTGGTTCAACGTCATGTACCGCGACGACAAGACCTACCCAATGCTCGCGGTGAGCGTAGGGGAGAAGTACCCGCGGGCGTTCTTCTACCGCGGTCCGCGGCGCAAAGGCGTGCGTTACTTCGGCCCCTTCTCGCATGCGTGGGCGGTGCGCGAAACCTTGGACCTGCTCACGCGCGTGTTCCCGATTCGCACGTGCTCCAACGGCGTGTTCAACCGGCACGAACAGCTAAGGCGGCCGTGCCTACTGGGGTACATCGACAAGTGCTCGGCGCCGTGCGTGTCGCGCGTGAGCGAGCCGGAGTACGACGACATTGTGAACGGCTTCATGGGCTTCATGTCCGGCCGCACCGATGCCGTAGTGAAGGGTCTCACCTCCCAGATGATGGAGGCGAGCGAGAACCTCGAGTTCGAAAAAGCCGCCCGGCTGCGCGACGATCTGGGCGCCGTGAACAAGGTGATGGAGAAGCAGACGGTCGTGCTGTCCATCGACACTGATGCGGATGTCATCGCCTTCGACACCGACGAGCTCGAGGCCGCCGTGCAGATCTTCACTGTCCGCGACGGCCGCATCCGTTCCCAACGGGGGTGGGTCGTGGAGAAGACCGGTGATGAGCCGGGCTCCATGGAGCGTCTCGACGAAGGCCAGGACGACCCCGCCCTGCCCGTCCTCATGCAGAACTTCCTCGTGCAGTACTACTCCGATGCCGTTGAGCGGATGGAGCAGGAGCAAGCTGAAGACGAGCGTTTGGCTGCGAAGAAGGTCCGCCGCCGCGGCGTGGACCAAGAGTCGC
The DNA here is from genome assembly GCF_024454055.1 of Corynebacterium sp. CCUG 70398. Classification (NCBI taxonomy): domain Bacteria; kingdom Bacillati; phylum Actinomycetota; class Actinomycetes; order Mycobacteriales; family Corynebacteriaceae; genus Corynebacterium; species Corynebacterium sp. CCUG 70398. Next base: position 467,706 of record NZ_JAGPYZ010000001.1, on the reverse strand, counting down.
GCGCACAGGTGAAGCAGCCGATGCCGGTGCCGCGCGAGATCCTCGTGGAGGTCATGCCGGCGGAGGCGGAGGAGACCCAGGCTCTGCTGGAGAAGTTGCGCGGCGGGCCAGTGTCATTCCGCGTGCCGCAGCGCGGCGACAAGAAGTCTCTCATGGAGACCGTGCACCGCAACGCGAAGGAGTCACTGCGCCAGCACAAGCTCAAGCGCGTCGGCGACCTCACTGCGCGCTCCCAGGCGTTGCAGGACATTCAAGACGCGTTGATGATGGACGAGGCCCCGTTGCGCATTGAGTGCACCGATATCTCCCACATCCAGGGCACTGATGTCGTGGCGTCTCTCGTCGTCTTCGAAGACGGACTGCCCAAAAAGGCGGACTACCGCCGCTACCGCATCAAGGAAGCCGCGGGCGACGGGCGTTCGGATGACGTCGGCTCCATTGCGGAAGTCACCCGCCGCCGCTTCAAGCGCCACAACGAAGATAAGCTGGCCAACCCGGAAGAAAGCGACCAGGTCTTCGACGACGAAGAAGACTCAGCAGTGGAATCCACAGGCAACAAGCGCTTCGCCTACCCGCCGCAGCTGTTCATCGTCGACGGCGGCAAGCCGCAGGTCAACGCCGCCCAAGCGGTGTTCGATGAGTTGGGCATTGTAGACGTCACTCTCATCGGCCTGGCCAAGCGCCTCGAGGAAGTGTGGGTGCCCGACGACGACGAACCGCTCATCCTCCCGCGCAACTCCGAGGGCATGTACCTGCTGCAGCAGATCCGCGACGAAGCCCACCGCTTCGCCATTACCTACCACCGGCAGCAGCGGTCGAAGCGAATGCGGGCGTCTGCCCTCGACGGCATCCCCGGCCTCGGCCCAGCCCGCCGCAGCGACTTGGTGAAGCACTTCGGCAGTGTGAAGAAGCTCAAAGCAGCCAGCGCCGAAGAGATTGAGGAAGTGCCGGGAATCGGCCCGAAACTGGCGGAGACGGTGTGGCAGCATTTGCGCAAGGATCCGTCGTCAAGCGAATAGCTTAAAATGGTGTCCATGGCATCTGAACTGCGACCAGTGATCATCACCGGCATGTCCGGCGGAGGGCTGTCCTCGGCGGCGCGCGTCTTCGAGGACAAGGGGTACTTCGTCTCCCAGAACCTGCCGCCGCAGCTGATCATCGAGCTGATGGACCTCGCGGCGGAGAAAAGCTCGCCCGTGGACAGGCTCGCCGTGGTGACAGATGTGCGCGCCCGCATCTTCAAGGGTTCGCTCATGGACGTCATCGACAAGGCGCACGAGCGCGGTTACAACCCCTTCGTGCTCTTCCTCGAGGCCCGCGATGATGTGCTGATCAGGCGGTTCGACAGTGTGCGCCGCACCCACCCGCTGCAGGACGACAATCCGCTGCATGTCGGGATCACCCGCGAGCGGGCAGAGTTGGCGCGCGTGCGTCAGGCAGCAGACGTGATCATTGACTCGTCCAACCTGTCCATCCACGATCTGCGGCGCGCCATCGAAGCGTCTGTCGGTGACCTGGATTCAACGAAGCAGCACGTGACCATTGAATCCTTCGGTTTCAAGCATGGCTCGCCGCGCGACGCGGACCTTGTGCTCGATGTGCGCTTTCTGCCGAACCCGTACTGGATCGAGGAGCTGCGTGATTTCCGCGGCATTGATGCCCCTGTCAGCGATTATGTGCTGTCGCGGCCAGGCGCTGATGAGTTCGTCGACGGTGTGGTGAACCTGCTCAGCTCCATGATGGCTGGTTACAAGCACGAGGGCAAAGACTTCGTCACCGTCGGTATTGGTTGCACCGGTGGGCATCACCGATCTGTCGCGGTGTCGGAAGAGATCGGTCGGCGGTTGAATGAGCGTGGCGATGTCGGTGTGTCCGTCATGCACCGCGACCTCAACCGGAACTAAACGCCACGCTAGGAAAGAGGAGATCACTCCCATGACCGAACATCGCGATGTTCTCAGCGTGGCCAGCCTAGGCGGCGGTCACGGCCTGCACCAGACTTTGCTCGCCGCGCGCGAGATTGCGGGGGCACAGCTTGGCGACGGCTGCAGCCCCGAGACCTGCCGCGTCAACGCGATCGTCACCGTCGCCGACGACGGCGGCTCCTCGGGTCGCCTGCGCCGCGAATTGTCCATTGTGCCGCCGGGCGACCTGCGCATGGCGATGGCCGCGCTGACACCGCCCACCGAAGAAGGCGCAGTGTGGAAGAAGGTGCTGCAGCATCGTTTCGGCGGAAACGGCGCCATGGCGGGGCACGCCGTGGGCAACCTGATGATCGCCGGCATGACCGAAGCCTCCGACGACATTCAGCTCGCCTTGGACACCGTGGGGTCATGGACAGACAGCACTGGGCGCGTTCTGCCGGTTGCGCTGCAGCCGCTCGACATCGAGGCTGAGGTCGCCGGGCTTGACGACGACTTCCGTGTCCTCCGCGCCGTGCGCGGGCAGGTGGCTGTGGCGACGACACCGGGCTCCGTCAGGCGTGTGCGCTTGATCCCAGAGGAGCCTGCGGCGAACCCTGCCGCGATCGACGCCATCATGAGCGCCGACGTGGTCACCATTGGTCCAGGCTCGTGGTTCTCGTCGGTGATCCCGCACCTGCTGGTTCCGGAGATCGTCGAGGCGCTACGCAATACTCCAGCCAAGGTCGTCGTCATCCTCAACCTGTCGCCGGAGCAGGGGGAGACCCCTGGCTTCACCACCGAACGCCACATCCATGTGTTCAACCAGCACGCCCCGGAGTTAAAGGTGGACTACTTCCTCGCCGACTCCAATATTCAGCTCTCGCCAGGAGAGCGTTCCTACCTTGAACGGGCGGCAGAAGGCGCCGGTGCTGCGATCACTTTCGCCGACATGTGTGAGCGCGACGAGGAAAACCAGTGCACGAACAGGCACGATCCGGAGAAACTTGCAGCTGCCATCACTTCGCTGCTGCGCGGAAACTAAGCTTTTGGGGAGATTGTCCCCATCCGACACGAAGAGAGGCGACACGGTGGCATTGACAGCACAGGTCAAAGATGAGCTGTTGGGTGTGAACCCCTCCAGCACTGACGCGCGCATTGCCGAAGCAACCGCGATGCTGCGCGTCGCCGGAGAATTCGACCAGGGGCTGCGCGGCATTGAGTTGCGCGCCGATTTCGCGGAACGCTCCGTCGCCGACCACTTGGCCGCCACCATCCGCGACGTGTGTGACGTGAAAGTCGACGTGACGTCCTCTTCGCCGGGGAGCCAATCCCGCGACGTGCGCTACGAGGTCAAGGTCACCGACGGTGCCCGCGATGTCATCCGCCGCTTCCGATTGGTCACCGCATCCGGACACCCCGTGGTGGGCTTACCGCGCCACATCATCTCCGGCACCATCGCAGAGGTGGAAGCAGCGTGGCGCGGGGCCTTCCTGGCGCGCGGCTCGCTCACCGAACCCGGCCGCACCTCAGCGCTGGAGGTCGTCTGCCCGCGCCAGGAGACAGCACTGGCGCTGGTGGGGCTCGCCCGCCGCCTGTCCGTCGCTGCGAAGACGAAGGAGACGCGCGGCACCGAGCGCGTCTATCTGCGCGACGGCGACGCGATCGGGATTCTGCTCTCCCGCATGGGCGCACCCCGCGTGCGCCTCGAGTGGGACGAGAAGCGCAAGAAGCGCCAAGCGAAGCAGTCCGCTAGCCACCACGCCAATTTCGACGACGCGAACCAGCGCCGTTCGGCCCAAGCTGCTGCAGCCGCGGCTGCCCGCGTCGACCGAGCGATGTCGATCCTCGGCGACGACGTGCCGGAACACCTTGCCGACGCTGGCTACCTCCGCGTCAAACACCGTCACGCGTCGCTGGAGGAACTCGGCCGTCTCGCTGATCCGCAAATGACCAAAGATGCTGTCGCCGGCCGCATCCGCCGCCTGCTGTCGTTGGCCGACAAGCGGGCGAAAGAGCTGGGGATTCCCGACACAAATGCCGCCGTCGCTGAGGACAGTTAGAGCCGCGGAAAAGCACCTGCAGGGGTGCCTGCAATTCTCTACACTTGGGTGGTGAGGGCACGACGTGCCACGACACCAATCCGATAAAAGGAGAAATTCAGTGACCACCCGCATCGGCATTAACGGTTTCGGCCGCATCGGCCGCTCCGCATTCCGCATCATCCTGGAAAACTACGCGGACGAGCTCGAGGTTGTGAAGATCAACGATCTGACCGACAACGAGACCCTGGCTCACCTGATCAAGTACGACACCGCTTACGGCCAGCTGGGCCACGAGGTCGAGTACGACGACAACTCCCTGACCATCAACGGCAAGCGCATTGAGGTCACCGCTGAGAAGGACCCGGCGAACCTGGCATGGGGCGACGCTAACGTCGACATCGTCCTGGAATCCACCGGTATCTTCACCGACGGCGAGAAGGCGCAGGCACACATCGATGCTGGCGCCAAGAAGGTCATCATCTCCGCACCGGGCAAGAACGTCGACGGCACCTACGTGTGGGGTGTGAACCACACCGACTACAACGCTGACTCCAAGATCATCTCCGCCGCATCCTGCACCACCAATTCCCTGGCTCCGGTTGCCAAAGTGCTCAACGATGCATTCGGCATCCAGAACGGCCTGATGACCACCATCCACGCCTACACCGGCGACCAGCGCCTGCAGGACGCTCCGCACAAGGACCTGCGCCGCGCCCGCGCTGCTGCCCAGAACATCGTACCGACCACCACCGGTGCGGCGAAGGCTGTCGCTCTGGTTCTGCCGGAGCTGGAGGGCAAGCTCGACGGCTTCGCAATGCGTGTGCCGACCATCACTGGTTCCGCCACGGACCTGACCGTCAACGTTGGCCGCGACGTCACGGTCGACGAGGTCAATGAGGCTGTCAAGAACGCTGTCCAGGACCCGGAGTTCGGCCGTGCGCTGGAGTACACCGAGGACCCGATCGTCTCCTCCGACATCATCGGCAACTCCCACGGCGCCATCTTCGACGCTGGCATGACCCGCGTGATCGACGGCAACCTGGTGAAGATCATCTCGTGGTACGACAACGAGTACTCCTACACCTCCCAGTACATCCGCATGACCAAGCACGTCGCTGACAACCTCTAAGCAGGGGCGCGCACCCCGTGCGTCCCTAGCTTGAAGCCCGGGGGAGTGCTCACTCCTTCCCGGGCTTTCACTTACGCTGACACACTTTCAAGGAGATAGACAATCATGGCTGTACGTTCCATCGACGAGCTGCTCAAGGAGGGCGTCGACGGCCGCCACGTGCTCGTGCGCTCCGATTTCAACGTCCCGCTCGACGACGACGGCAACATCACCGACGCAGGGCGTATCGACGCATCTCTGCCCACCATCCAGGCGCTTATCGACGGTGGCGCCAAGGTCATCCTCACCGCCCACCTGGGCCGCCCGAAGGGTGAGGTGAACCCGAAGTACTCCCTCAAGCCGGTCGCTGAGGCTTTGTCCGAGCGCCTGGGCCAGTACGTCGCACTCGCATCTGATGTGACGGGCGAGGACGCGCATGAGCGTGCCAACGGCCTGTCCGAGGGCGATATGCTGCTCGTCGAGAACGTGCGCTTCGATGCCCGCGAAACCTCCAAGGATGAGTCTGAGCGTGAGAGCTTCGCCGACGAGCTCGCAGCTCTCGCAGCTGATGACGGTGCGTTTGTTTCCGACGGTTTCGGTGTGGTGCACCGCGCGCAGGCCTCGGTGTACGACGTGGCCAAGCGTTTGCCTGCATACGCCGGCTACCTCGTCCAGGACGAAGTGGACAAGCTCGCCGCGATCAAGGACAATCCGACCGCCCCGTACATCGTCGTGCTCGGCGGCTCGAAGGTCTCTGACAAGCTCGGTGTGATCGAGGCACTCGCGGAGAAGGCCGATCACGTCATCATCGGTGGCGGCATGTGCTACACCTTCCTCACTGCTCAGGGGCACAACACCCAGGAGTCTCTGCTCCAGGAGGAGATGGTGGACACTTGCAAGGAGCTCATTGAGAAGTACGGCGACAAGATCGTCCTCCCGGTCGACCTGGTGGCCGCTTCCGAGTTCGACAACGACGCTGAGCGCAAGACCGTCGACCTCGACGGCATCCCGGAGGGCTGGCTCTCCCTCGACATCGGCCCCGAGACCGCTAAGAAGTACGCGGAGATCATCGCCGACTCTAAGACCGTGTTTTGGAACGGCCCGATGGGTGTCTTCGAGAAGCCGAACTTCGCCGACGGCACCCGCGCTGTCGCACAGGCGATGATTGACGCTACCGCCAACAACGGCTCTTTCACGGTCGTCGGCGGCGGCGACTCCGCAGCGTCGGTACGCGTGCTCGGGCTCGACGAGGACGGCTTCTCTCACATTTCCACCGGCGGCGGCGCTTCTCTCGAGCTCGTCGAGGGCAAGGAACTGCCCGGCGTCTCCGTCCTCGAGCAAAACTAAGCGGACCAACGGATAAGCCGAAAGGAAGATTTTCATGGCACGTAAGCCCCTTATCGCTGGCAACTGGAAAATGAACCACGACCACCTCGAGGCGATCTCCCAGGCGCAGCGTCTCGCCTTCGCACTGCCGAAGGACTACTACGAGGACGTTGATGTCGCACTGACCGTCCCGTTCACCGACCTGCGTTCCCTGCAGACGCTCGTCCAGGGCGACAACCTGCAGATCACTTACGGTGCGCAGGATGTATCCGCACACGAGTCCGGCGCCTACACCGGTGAGATCTCCGCGCCGATGCTGGCCAAGCTGGACTGCACGTGGGTTGTCGTCGGTCACTCCGAGCGCCGCGAATACCACGCCGAGTCCAATGAGCTCGTCTCCCAGAAGGCGAAGGCCGCACTGTCCCAGGGCGTCACGCCGATCATTTGCGTCGGTGAGCAGCTCGATGTGCGCGAGGCAGGGGACCACGTGAACTTCGTGGTCGAGCAGACCCGCGAGTCCCTGGCCGAGCTGGAGACCTCCCAGCTGTCTGAGATCGTCATTGCGTACGAGCCGGTCTGGGCTATCGGAACCGGGAAGAGCGCATCCGCTGAAGATGCTCAGGAGATCTGCAAAGCTATCCGCGGTCTGATCGCCGAACTCGCAGGGGATGAGGTCGCAGCCGGCATCCGTATCCTGTACGGCGGCTCGGTCAAGACCGACACGATTGCCGACATCATCGGCCAGCCGGATGTTGACGGCGGTCTGGTCGGCGGCGCATCGCTCGACGGCGAGGACTTTGCCAAGCTCGTTGCAGCCGCTGGCGACGCAGTCCGCGCCCAGGCATAAACGGGTACCGAACACCAGCACCGTGCGCGCCGATTCAGAGCGTGGCACCGTGCTGGTGTAACATGTGAACGGTTAACCGCACCCAACTTCGGAGGCACACACCCCATGACGCTGGCTCTTCAGATCATCCTGGTCATCACCTCGCTTTTGATGACTATTTTGGTCCTGCTCCACAGGGGCAAAGGCGGCGGCTTGTCCTCCCTGTTCGGTGGCGGCGTTCAGGCGAACTTGTCCGGTTCGACTGTGGTGGAGAAGAACCTCAACCGCTACACCGTGGCAGTCGCGATCATCTGGATCGTCTGCATCATTGCGCTCCTTCTGATTCAGGCGTACGGGCTGTAAGCAGTCAGACAAGCACACGAACAAAGGCCGGGAATGATCCCGGCCTTTTCTGCTGTCTGCGCCTAGTTCGTGGATTCGCCGTAGGCGTCGTCGGTGACGAAGAGCGTGGTGTTGGCCAGCTCCGGGACGCGGCTGACGGGCCACTGCGGAGTCGGGGAGTCCTTCAGCAGGGCAGCGGTGGCCTCGGCTTTCTCGGAGCCAGAAACGAGGAGCCAGACCTCCTCGGCGCGTGAAATGCCCGGGTAAGTGAGGGTCAGGCGCTCGGCCGGCGGCTTCGGGGACTCGGTGACGGCGACGACGAGTTTTTCGGTCTCATCCAGCTGCTCCGAGTTGGGGAACAGCGAGTTGACGTGTCCGTCGGGTCCCATGCCCATCAGGTGCAGGTCGAAGCCGTCGGGGGCGTGCCTGCGGATGGCATCCTCGTAGTTCGAGGCCGCTTCATCGAGCTGCCCGCTGCCCGGGCGGTACCCGTGAATGTGCGCCTCCGGAATATTGACGTGGTTGAGCAGCGCGTACCGCGCCTGGCCCTCGTTAGAGTCCGGATCGTACACGGGCACGTTGCGCTCATCGCCGAAGAACACGTGGACGCGGGTCCAATCGATCTTCGCACGGACGAGGCGGGACAGGAGCTTGATGCCGGCGCCACCGCCGGTGAACACTACGCGCGCGATCCCGTCCCCGTGCACCCCACCGGTGGGGGTAGACACGATGGTTTCGATGGTCTCGACGAACTGGGTGGATGCTTCGTCGATAAGCACATCGAGGTTGGGGACGTTCCTGACGGTAGTCATTGTGATCGCTCCTTGAAAGCCTTGAAAAACAGCTCGTCTTCGACTCTAGACAACTTTAACGTTGGGCAGAGACTTGAGTGCTTGAGAGTACGCCCAGTCGGGGTCAAGGTGGCGCAGCTCCTCCGCGAGACAGTCGGCGTCGCTGCGCACGCTCATGGCCACGAAGGCTTCTGCAACGCCCGGGATCTTCACGCTCAGCGTCTTGTCGTCCTTGATTTCGACCTGCACAGGCCCGGAGTCACGGTGCAGGGTCAGACGGCGGATAGGGAACAAGCGTGACGGCTCTGAAGCCGACTGCTCGCTCGCGATACGCCGCACCTCAACGCCGAGAGAGGCGGAGAGCCAGCCGGCGGCGATATCGACACTCGGGTTGTCGTCCGGGCCGTCAATGTCGACGGAGGTGACCGGGTCACGCGGGTACGCGTCGAACGCGGAGGCCACCACGCCGCGCCAGTGGGTGATGCGCGACCACAGCATGTCCGAGTCCCCGGGCGCGTAGCCGTTCTTCAGACGCAGCAGGGCGTTGCCGCTGACGTTCTCACGGGCGTTGGTAATGCGGCGGTGCGCGATGCGGCCGAGCGGGTGCTCACTCGGGCGCGCCGGCGCCGTCGACGGCCACCACGCGACAATCGGGGTGTCCGGCAAGAGCAAAGGCGTGACGACGGAATCGAGGTTCCGCGCGAGCTCGCCGTGCAGGTCCATCACGACGATCTCGGAGGCCCCGGCGTCCGCAGCCAGGATGGCCTGCGCATCGAGCGAGGATGGGCCGTCAACATTGCCGGTGATGAGCATGAGCACACGCGAGGGGTGCTCATGGGAAGCCACGCGCACCTGGTCGAGGATGGACTCGACATCATCGTTGATGTCGGCAACGACGATGAGGGTGAGCACGCGGCCAGTAGCCAACGAGTGGTTCTCTTGCGTGTCCAGGAGAAGCTTGGCGATGTCCCGGGTGGACGTATCGGAGAGGGTGACGTACATGGTGTTCCTTCTCTGGTTCTTTCCTGCTAGGGGCGGCGCCAGGTGCGGCCGGCAGCGTGCATCATCTCATCGGCGGATGACGGACCCCACGTGCCGGCGGGGTACTCGTCCGGGCGGCCGTTTTCAGCCCAGTAGTCCAGGATCGGGTCGAGGATCTCCCAGGAGCGCTCGACCTCGGCGGAGGTGGGGAAGAGGCCGGTTTCGTCGAGAAGCGCGTCGAGAATGAGGCGTTCGTAGGCTTCCGGCGACTCCTCGGTGAACGCTTCGGCGTAGGAGAAGTCCATGTTGACGTCGCGGACCTCCATCGTGGAGCCGGGCACTTTGGAGCCGAAGCGCAGCAGAATGCCCTCGTCCGGTTGGACACGGATGACTAGGGTGTTGGCACCGAGCTGGCTGGTCAGCCCAGGATCGAACGGCTGGTGCGGGGCTTTCTTGAACACGAGGGCGATCTCCGTGACGCGGCGGCCCAAGCGCTTGCCTGTCCGGAGGTAGAACGGCACGCCCGCCCAGCGCCGCGAATTGATGCCCAGGGTGCAGGCAGCATATGTCTCGGTGGTGGATTCCGGGTCGAAGCCCTCTTCCTCGCGCAAGCCGACGACCTGCTCCGAGCCCTGCCAGCCGGCGGTGTACTGGCCGCGGGCCGTCGTCTCTTCAAACGGGCCAATGGGCTTGGTGGCACGCAGGATCTTCAGCTTCTCGTAGCGCAGCTGGCGCGGCGAGAAACTGACCGGCTCGTCCATAGCCACAAGCGCCAAAAGCTGCAGCAGGTGATTCTGGATCACGTCGCGGGCAGCGCCAATGCCGTCGTAGTAGCCGGCACGGCCGCCCAAACCGATGTCCTCGGCCATGGTGATCTGCACGTGGTCGACGTAGCGCGAGGACCAGATCGGCTCGAACAGCTGGTTGGCGAAGCGGAAGGCGAGGATGTTCTGAACGGTTTCCTTGCCCAGGTAGTGATCGATGCGGAACACCGCGCGTTCCGGGAAGACAGAGTTGATCGTCTCGTTGAGCTCCTTGGCCGATTCCAGGTTATGGCCGAACGGTTTCTCAATGATGACGCGGCGCCACTGCTCGTCCGTTCCGTGGGCCATGCCGGTGCGGTCAAGCTGACTAACCACGTTGGCGAAGTACTCGGGCGGCACAGAGAGGTAGAACGCCCAGTTGCCGGCGGTGCCACGCGTGGCGTCCATCTCTTTGAGGAGCTCGGCCATGTTGTCGAAGGCCTGATCGTCATCGAACGCGCCCTGGACAAAGTGCATGCCCTCAGCGAGCCGGTCCCAGACGTGCTCGTCGAAATCGGTGCGGGCACCTTCTTCGACCTGCTCGCGCACGTAAGACTCGAACTCTTCGTTCGACCACGGCCTGCGGCCAAAACCGACGAGAGTGAAGCCGGCGGGCAGAAGACCGCGGTAGGCCAGGTCGTAGATGGCGGGCAGAAGTTTGCGCTTAGCTAGGTCGCCGGTCACGCCGAAGATGACCATGCCGGACGGTCCCGCGATGCGGGGCAGGCGCCGGTCGGCGCGGTTACGAAGAGGATTGGACCATTCGGGTGCCGGTTCCGTCATGGCTGGCGGACCTTTCGTGAGATAAGCGGAAAGGTTGCTCACCAGTAGAAGGGGAGCAACCGTTGAGCCGTGGTGCCGGCCCAGGCAATGTTCATTCATTAAACCTTAGTCGCCAGGGCCGGATGAAGGTTCTGATTATTTTAGATTCTCCAACATGGAGTCGAGGAGCTCCTGCCAGGCATCGACGAACTTGTCCACGCCTTCCTTCTCCAGCACGCGGACCACATCAGCGATATCGATGCCGACGGCTTCGAGCCGGTCGAAGACCTTCTGCGCGTCCTCAGCTGTGCCGGTAAGCGTGTCGCCGGAGACGTTGTCGCCCTCAATCGCAGCGTCGATGGTCGGCTCTGGCATGGTGTTGACGGTGTCGGGGCCGGCAAGCTGCGTGACGTACCTGTCTGCCGGGTAGGCAGGGTTCTTCACGCCTGTCGACGCCCACAGCGGGCGCTGCTTGTTCGCACCGTCCGGCAATTCAGCCATGGCGGCGTCATCGAAGGAGTCGAGGAATAGCTGGTAGGCCAAGCGAGCGTTAGCGACGCCGGCTTTGCCCTTGAGCTCCTGCGCTGCGTCGGCGTGCTCGTCGCTGATGGCGTCGAGGCGGTTGTCCACCTCGGTGTCCATGCGGGAGACGAAGAAGGACGCTACGGAGTGGATCGTGGACACGTCGTGGCCGTTCGCCGCAGCCTGCTTGATGCCCTCCTTGTAGGCGTCGATGACCTGCTTGTAGCGCTCGACAGAGAAGATGAGCGTGACGTTGACGGAGATGCCCGCCGCCAGGGAAGCGGTGATGGCCGGCAGGGATGCGTCCGTTGCGGGAATCTTGATCATCACGTTCGGGCGGGCCACCATCTCCCACAGCTCGGCAGCATGGGAGACAGTTCGCGCCTCATCGTCGGCGTGGCGCGGGTCCACCTCGATGGACACGCGGCCGTCACGCCCGCCGGTGGACTCGTAGATGTCAAGGAAGAGGTCGCAGGCGTCCTGCACATCCTTGATGGACATGGCGTAGACGGCCTCATCTACGCCGGCTTTGCCTTCCTTGAGCTGCTGGATGTGCTCGTCGTAAGCGTTGCCCTTGGACATCGCGTTGGCGAAGATCGCAGGGTTGGTGGTCACGCCGACGATGGACTTCTCAGCCTTGATCTGCTCCAGGTTGCCGGAGGTGATGCGGTCGCGGGACAGGTCGTCCAACCACGTGGAGGTGCCCAGCTCGAAGAGACGGTCGATTGCGGTCATGGTTGTTCTCCTTAGTGGTGGTGGCTTAGATGTTGTCGCCGCGGACGCGGGTGCGCTGCGGGTCAGCGGCAGAGTCTGCGGGGCCTGCGGATTCGGAGCTGGCGGATGCAATGGATTCACGCGCTGCTTCGAAGACGGCGTCAGCGGTGATGCCGAAGCGTTTGAACAGCTCGTCACCGGGGGCGGACGCGCCGAAGTGCTCGAGCGAGACGTTGCGTCCGTGGTCACCGGTGAAGCGGAACCACGGCATGGACACACCAGCTTCGACGGAGACGCGGGCGCGCACCTGAGGCGGGATCACGGAGTCGATGTACTCGCGGTCCTGCTGCAGGAACCACTCCATCGACGGCATGGACACGACACGGGTGGCGACACCGTCCTGTTCAAGCTTGCTGGCAGCTTGAACAGCGAGTTGGACCTCGGAACCTGTCGCGATGAGCAGGACGTCCGGGGTCTCGTTGGAGCCTTCAACGAGCACATAAGCGCCGCGGGCCACGCCCTCGAAAGCCTTCTCCTTGGTGCCCTCCAGAACGGGGAGGTTCTGACGGGACAGGGCGAATGCCTTCGGCTGCTCGTCAGCCTCGATGGCGGCCTTCCACGCAGCGGACGTCTCGTTCGCGTCGGCCGGGCGGATGACTGCCAGGTCCGGGATGGCGCGCAGGGCGGTCAGTGTTTCCACGGGCTGGTGGGTCGGTCCGTCCTCGCCAAGGCCGATGGAGTCGTGGGTGAACACGTAGTAGCCGTCGATGCCTGACAGAGCCGCGACGCGGATGGAGGGGTAGAGGTACTCGGAGAAGATCAGGAAGGTGCCGCCGTAGACGCGGGTGCCACCGTGCAGGGCAATACCGTTCATGATCGCGCCCATGGCGTGCTCACGGATACCGAAGTGCAGGTTACGGCCGTAGGGCTCGGCGGTGAACATGTCGGTGGAGATGGATTCCGGGCCGAAGGACGGCTCTCCCTTGATCAGGGTGTTGTTGGAGCCAGCCAGGTCGGCCGAACCGCCCCACAGTTCCGGAAGCGTCGCGGCGACAGCCTGGATGGAGGCCTCGGATGCCTTGCGGGTAGCCAGGCCCTTCGCGTCGGGTTCCCAGGTAGGCATGTCGTCGGCCCAGCCCTCAGGCAGGCGGCGTTCGGTCACGCGGTCGTAGAGGGCCTTGTTGTCAGGGTTGGCGGAGGCCCATTCGTCGAAACGCTTTTGCCACTGCGCGTGCGCCTGTGCACCGCGCTGGGCCAGGCCGCGGGTGTGGTTGATCACCTTCTCCTCGACGCCGAACATGACCTCCGGGTCGAAGCCGAGCACCTTCTTGGTGGCCGCGACTTCCTCAGCACCGAGGGCGGCACCGTGCGCGGCACCAGTGTTCATCATGGTCGGGGCGGGGTAGCCAATGACCGTCTTGACGCGGATCATCGTCGGGCGAGAGGTGTCGGCCTTCGCCTCCTCGACGGCGGACAAGATGGCAGCGACGTCCTCGCCGGACTCAACGGTCAGGGTCTGCCAGCCGTAAGCCTCGTAGCGGGCCATGACATCCTCAGTGAAGGCGATCTGGGTGTCGTCCTCGATGGAGATGCGGTTGTCGTCCCAGAAGGCAATGAGGTTACCCAGCTTTTGCGTGCCCGCCAGAGAGGAAGCCTCAGAGGTCACGCCCTCCTGCAGGTCACCGTCGCCGGCGATGACGTAGATGAAGTGGTCAAAGGGGGACTCGCCCGGCGCGGCGGACGGGTCGAAGAGACCGCGCTCGCGGCGCGAGGCCATCGCCATACCCACTGCGGAGGCCAAACCCTGGCCCAGCGGGCCGGTGGTGATCTCCACACCGGCGGTGTGGTTGTACTCGGGGTGGCCCGGGGTCTTGGAACCCCAAGTACGCAGGGAAACCAAGTCCTCGATCTCAAGGCCGAAGCCGCCCAGGTACAGCTGGATGTACTGGGTCAGGGAAGAGTGACCGTTGGACAGCACGAAGCGGTCGCGGCCGACCCAGTGCGGGTCAGCTGGGTCGTGCACCATGACGCGCTGGTAGAGAGTGTATGCCAACGGCGCCAGCGACATGGCCGTTCCCGGGTGGCCGGAGCCGCAGTTCTCCACTGCGTCTGCGGCCAGCACGCGCACCGTGTCCACGGCGCGGGTGTCGGTGTCGGTCCAGTCCTCCGGGTAGCGGGCCACAGTCATGGCCTGCAGCTCCTCGGGCAGGTGTGCGGCGTTGTCAGAGTTCTCGGAAGTCACTATGTCCTCGCTTACCGGGGGTTCGGGGTGATTACTCCACACCACACTAGTGGCAATCATTGCGCCGGTCGCAGGTGGGACCGGGGTTCGCGCGCGGTTAGTCCAAGTAGCCGACCACCTCGACGTCGGTGTAGTGGTTCATCATCCGCTCGATCACGGCTTTGGAGGCGGCGGGGTCGACGTGGGGCAGCGAGTCAGCGTCGGCAAGCGGAATCACTTTGAACTCAGGCGTGTGCGGCATACCCATGTTGTATGTCGGCATGAACCGGATTGAATCCAGCGTCAAGGTGCCATCTTTGCGGCGGGTGATGGTGTATTCACCGATGCCGCCATACTTCGTCTCCTCCGCGAATTGTCCGTGCAGGATGTTTCCGTGACCCCACCAGACACCTAGGCCCGGCTCGTTGTCGGGGTAGCGCTGGAACGGTTCAATCACATGCGGGTGCCCGCCGAGCACAAAATCCGCTCCAGCATGGCGCGCGGTGTCGGCGGTGTCGATTTGGTACTGCACGGGGAAGGACTCGTATCCCTCGCCGGCGTGCATGATCACGATGAGCACGTCGACGTCTGGCCGCAACGCAGCAATGTCCGCACGCATGAGTTCGGGGCCAATGAGATTGACCGACCACTCAGCCCCTTCCGGCACCGGGATGCCGTTTGTACCGTAGGTGTAGGACAAGAACCCCACCTTCAAACCGTTGCGGTCGATCACGCGCGGCGTGGCACGGTCCTCAGGTGAGCTGTAACTGCCCACATACAGCATTCAGCGTTCACGGAGATTGCTTGTCGACGTTTGCAGCCCCTCCAACCCACGATCCAGCGAGTGGTTCGAAGCGTTGTTGACTATGTCCACGCCTGCCCCTGAGAGTGCGTCGACGACTTCCGGGGGTGAGTTGAAGGCTGGGTACCCGGAAAGCAAGAGTTCTTCTCCGGCGACGGGGACCTCCATGTTCGCCGTGGTGATGTCGGCGTTTTGCAGGTACGGGCGCACGGGGTCGAGCATTGGCGCAAAGTTGTAGCCGGTCCCGCCCGCACGGTTCGCCGCGTCGGCGTAAACCTCTTCATGGGGGAGGATGTCGCCAATGGAGCGGATCGTGATCGACGCCTCGATGTCGTCTTGCTCTGGAAGCGCCGCAGCGGTGTCCTCACCAGAGTCTGCCGGTATAGAAGGGGAGGACTGCACGGCTTGATCAACGAGGCTGCAGGAGCTCATTGTTGCGGCGGAAACCATGGTGATAGCGGAAACCACGGTGAATGTGACGCGGCGGGACATGCATTTCAATTTATCAGTATGTGATTTCCGCCCGCATGCTTTCCAGCGGTACGATATCCGGGTGTTTGCGGGGATCCCGGGAACTTCTGCGCTGACATTGCCGACTAGTTCTCTACTGGTTCGGCCCCGGGAGGAACCATCCCAGAGCGAATCCCCGCTGTGTGAAACGTGTGTTGTTGAGGAGTATTTGTTGGAGACCATCAAGGCGTATTTCGCGTTGACGAAGCCGAGGGTCATTGAGCTCTTGCTGGTCGCCGCCATCCCGGCAATGCTGCAGGCGGACCGTGGTGAAGTCCACGTTCTGCTCATCCTGGCCACCCTCTTCGGTGGCTGGATGGGGGCCGGTGCGGCAAACACGTTCAACATGGTCGCCGACTACGACATTGACCAGAAGATGGGGCGCACCCGTGCCCGCCCGCTGGTCCGCCACACGGTGACGAAGGAACGCGCCCGAGTTTTCGCATGGGCGCTGCTGATCCTGTCGGTTCTGTGGCTGGGGCTGGTGTGCAAGTCCTGGTTGGCCGCGTTCTTCATCATCCTGACCAACTGGTTCTACATCTTCGTCTACACCAAGTGGCTCAAGCGCAAGACCTGGCAGAACGTCATCTGGGGCGGCGCGGCCGGCTGCATGCCGGTCATGGTCGGCTGGGCTGTCATCCGCAGTAATGTTTCCGACGGTAGCCCGGACCGATGGTGGCAGGCGGTCGTGCTGTTTCTCATCATCTTCTTCTGGACACCGCCGCACACGTGGGCCCTGGCCATGAAGTACAAGGACGACTACGCCCGTGCGAACGTACCGATGCTACCTGTCGTCGCCAGCCCGGAAGAAACCACGAAACAGATCCTCATCTACTCGTGGCTGACCGTGCTCATCTCGCTGGCACTCGTCCCGGCGACATCCTGGATTTACCTCGCAGTCGCTGCACTGTCCGGGGCGGCCTTCCTGCTCATGGCCACGCGCCTGCACAACGCCATCAAGCGTGGCGAAGACGTCAAGCCGCTCAAGCTGTTCATTTTGTCGAACAACTACTTGGCAGTGCTCTTCCTCGGACTGTCCGTCGACGCCATCCTCGGTTTACCGACGATCGCGGAACTCTTCCCCGCCTAAGCGCCGCTAATCGGCCACTTTCAACACGACGGAGCCGGTCGTGCTGCGGGATTGAAGGTCGTGGTGGGCGCGGGAAGCGTCGTCAAGCGCGTAGGGCTCGTGGACGCGGATGTTGAGCGCTCCCTCCTCAACCGCGCGCACGACGGCTTGCGCGCGCATCCGGAACTCGTCGTCGGTCGCGGTGTACGCGCCAAGCGACGGACGGGTGAGGAAGATCGAGCCGTGCTTGTTCAATAGCTGCGGGTCAAACGGCTCCACCGGGCCTGACGCGGCGCCGAAAAGGCAGACCAAGCCGCGTGGGCGGACCGCCTCGAGCGATTCCTGGAAGGTGTCTTTGCCCACGCCGTCATACACCACGTCGACCCCACGGCCAGCGTTTCGCCGCCGCACGGTTTCCGCCAAGCCCTCGCTGTAACGGAACACCTCGGTGGCACCAGCGGCGTAGGCGAGTTCTTCTTTCTCATCAGTGGACACCACGGAGTAGACCGTCGCGCCTTGGGCGTTAGCGAGCTGGGTCAACAGCAACCCCACCCCACCCGCGCCAGCCGTCACCAGCATAGAATCGCCCTGCTGGGTGTCGCGCACCCCGTAGAGCAGGTAGTGGGCGGTCATGCCCTGCAGCAGCATCGAAGCGGCAACCTCGGGTGAAATCGAGTCCGGTACGGCGACGAGGCGGGCGCGGTCCACGCAGACCTTTTCCGCGTAGGACCCTTCCGCGGAGTCCCAGGCGACAACAGTGCCGTCGGCGATCTCACCGCGCGGGTCGTGGATGACGCGGCCGCAGCCTTCCTTGCCCGGAATGAAGGGCAGCTCGCTGTGGTAGATGCCCTCGCGGAAATAGGTGTCAATGTAGTTGACACCCGCGTAGAGCACCTCCACGAGAACCTGATGGTCCTGTGGTGTGGGGTCCGCTGTCTCGACGACCGTGAGGACGTCGGGGCCGCCGTGCTGGGTGATCTGGATAGCCTTCATGGCTCCAGGCTACGTGCCGCCCGGCGCTGCGGGGCCGGTTCACCCCGTTTTAGACGGCGGCAGCGGTGCTTGGGTCGCTGGGGTCGCTGGGGTTGCCGCTGGGGCCGCGGGCGTCCCGGATCGCGAGCGTATTGTGCTGGTGCGGCTCAAGGAGGGGAAGCCGGCGGCTGCCGTGGCTGTACAGGAACGCGCTGTAGGCCACCACCACAGAGGACATGATGATGTGCATGGGCACCGTCCAGCGCGGCACACCCAGGTAGAACTGGCCCACACCGATGGCCCACTGCACGACGATCATGGCCACGAGCACCAACGCGGTGTTGAACGCGTCCTTCGGGGCGTTCTGGCGGCGCAGCATGTAGACAGCGATGAGGGTGAACACAAAGTAGATGTACATGCACGCCGCGTGCACGTACGCGAGTAGCTGCGTGTCGATAGCCAGGCGACCTTCCATTCCCACACCGGAATCGCCGGAGTGCGGGCCGGAACCGGTGACCATCGTGCCGGTCACCAAAACGAGGCACAGCGCGACCGCAGCGACGACGACCAAAGAACGGGTAGCGGGGGAGAAGCGCTCGGTGGGTGCGACATCGTCAGGCTCTTTAATGCGCATGTAGAGAACAGCAGCGATCCAGACGAGCAGCATCGACGGCAGGAAGTGAATGGCTACAGACCACCACCGCAGGTCAAGCAACACCGAGATGCCGCCGATCACGGCCTGCAAGACGACTCCAAGACCGGAGAGCACGGACAGCACGATGATCGAGTTGCGTCGACCAGCCTTCATGACAGCCCAGAACACCAGGATCGTCGTTGCGACCACTACGAATGTCAGGGTGCGGTTGCCGAACTCGATGACCTGCTGCACCCACGGCGCCGCACCCGGCACCGGGAACAACGAGCCCTCGTGGCACAGCGGCCACGTGTTGCAGCCCAACCCAGAACCGGTGACGCGCACGAGTGATCCAGTGAAGGTGATCCCGCCCTGCGCGATGAGCATGATGAGCGCGAAGATGCGCTGAGTCCTGACCGACGGCACGTCGCGGATCTTCTCACGGAATGCCCGATTGTCGTCCTGGGTTGTCGTGCTCACGTCGCGCCCTTCTCCTTTGCGGTACCAGTGCTGCTTTGATCATCTACTTTTCGCGGCACCAATGTCTAATCTGGCCCGCTCTTTATCCGTCGAAACGGAACCACCGGATAGTTCCCAAAACCGCCAAAATTGTCCAAGCAGACAGCGACATCCACGCGGTGAGGTAGATAGTGCCGTTCAACGCGCCGGTCATCGCGCTCGCGAGCGCCACGGTGGGCACCACGTCCCACACCCCAGGCGAGCCGAGGAGCCCGGCGTAGACGACCCACCCCAGCACGGCGAGCAGTAGCAACCAGATCAGGTTCGCGCTGGCAAGCACGCTTTCCGATGACTGCGTGCCCCCCAACAGTAACCCCAACGCCGTGAACGCAGTGACACCGATGAGCAGAGTAAGCAACCCCAGCAACGCGCCGCCAACGGAAACCCGCCATCCTAAGAACAGCGCGATTGCGCCGAGCACGAGAATCTGCACTACCACGGTAGACAGCACGCCGATGACCTTCCCAGCGATGATTGTCCACGCTGGCACGCCTGAGGCGCCCGTTCGTTTGAGTGCCCCGTAGCGGCGGTCAAACGCCAACGCGATGGCTTGTCCGGTGAACCCGGCGCCGGCCGCGGCGATGGAGAAGACCATGGGGACGAGTTCATTGAGGGTGACATTGTCGCCTAAGACGGGCACGAACACGGCACCGATGAGGATGGCTGCCGGCACGATGAGGTTGAGCAGCAGTTGCTCTCCGTGGCGGAGCATGAGCTTCGACTCGATGCGGCCTTGCGCTGCCGCCATCGCCGCGGCGCTCGCCCGCTGCGGAGCCGGGGTGAAGGTGCCGGGTGGGAAATCGGTAGTGGTCATGGTGTCAGGCCCTCAACTCTCTTCCCGTGAGATCCAGGAAGACGTCCTCCAAACTGCGGCGGCGTGTGCCCATGGAGCTGATCAGTACTCCCTGCCGTGCGGCTTCACTCGCTACGGCGGCGATGATCTTTGGCGTGGGTGCGGCAATGAGCTGGTACAACCCTGGCTCCACCTCTTGCAGGTCGGGGAGAGCAGCCACGTCGAGGCTGCCAACAGTGCGCACTTCGAGCGTTTCAGAAGCGCCTTCGGCAATGAGTTCGGTAGGGCTGCCTTCTGCGATGACCGCGCCTTGGTCGACGATCACCACGTTGTCGGCCAACTCTTCTGCCTCGTCCATGAGGTGTGTGGTGAGGATGATGGTCACGCCGTCGCGGCGCAAAGCGCTGATGAGCTGCCACACGGTGCGCCGTGACTGGGCATCCATGCCGGCGGTCGGCTCGTCGAGAAAAACGAGCTCAGGGCGCCCGATGAGCGCCAGCGCAAGCGATAGGCGTTGCTGCTGGCCGCCCGAGAGCCGCCGGTACGTCGTCGATGCCACTGACCGCAGGCCGAGGACGTCCATGAGCCATTCGGGATCGAGTGGATCTGCGTTGTAGGAGGCGGTGAGATTGAGCATCTCCTTGACGCGAATGCCGGAGTAGGAACCGCCGCCTTGGAGCATGATGCCGATGCGCTCGCGCACCTTTTCTGGCTCTGTTTGCGGGTCCATCCCCAATACGTCGATCGAGCCGGAAGTAGGGGTGGTGAATCCTTCACACATCTCAATCGTGGTGGTCTTGCCAGCGCCGTTCGGGCCGAGCAAGGCGAGCACTTCGCCGCGGCGAGCAGCAAAGGACATTCCATTGACAGCAGTGGTGCTGCCGAAAGTCTTCACCACGTTGCTCACACGCAGGGCAACCTCATCTGTACTCATTGCCGTCAGTGTAAGACTTTGCTGCCCCGGGCCTTTAACCACCCACACGCCATCAGCGCGAGAATCAGCGCCGAAACGATGAGCAATGAGTAGATAGTCACTACGGTCCCCGCTGGGAGGGCGAGCCCCCGCGGCAGTACGAGGAAACTGAAAACCGCCGAATACCCAGCTACAGCCACCCGGAAGAACCTGCGGTTGGCCCAGGCGGCAAGCGGCATGATGCCCCACAGCGGGTACCAGGGATGAACAACAGGGAAAAGAAGCACGAGGACGAGCGTGGCCACGCCTAACCCCCCAACGGGGTGAATCGTGCCCTTGAACGTCGCCCACAGCATGCGCACGCAGAACGCGACTGCGACCACCAACCCCACGGTGCGAGCAATGGCGAGTGTCGCTTCAGAATGGTCGCCCAAGCCCAGTAGCTGGGCGAAGAATGCGGAGATCACGCCGATGTCGGTGGTCAGTGAGAGCCAGCTGCGTATTGACGCGGCACCGCCCTGGCCCGTCACCCAACCCAGCCCGATGCGAGTGGCCACGGTGACAGCGGCGATCGTGGTCACCATGATGAGCGTCTGCACTGCAGCGGCTTTGGCGATGCCGGTCCAGCCACCCCACCGGCGCGCGAGCGACATGCCGACGAAGCCGAGCGCGAGGAAGCCGGGCACTTTCACCATGCCGGCGCACGTGATCAACGCACCCGAAACGACCAGCAACACGACGCCCCGACGTTTCACCAGGCCAGCATTGAGCGCGTCAATGCCGCGCAGACCTAGTTCCAGACCGATGAGCAGGATGCCCATCATCACGGCCTCATTATGGATCCCGCCGACCAAGTGGAGAATCACCAAAGGGTTGAGCACGCCCATCCACACCGCCACCGCACCGGAAACGTTGCAGCGGCGAGCAAGCGCCACGACGCCCCACGCTGCGGCCGCAACACCCGCTAGTGACACCAGCCGGTGACACACGACACCCCAGAACACCGAGTCGCCCGTGAGGATGGAGATTCCCGCCGAGATCCCCAGCGCCACCGGTCCGTAGGGGCTGGGCGATTCGGCCCAAATGAACGGCACGGAACGCGCCAGCGGGTTCTCTCGCCCGAGCAGCTCCACAGGCCCTGCGGAATAGGGGTCCATGCCCTGTGCGACGATCGACCCCTGCGCGAGATAGGAATAGATGTCCTGCGTGAACAGGGGAGCGGTGAACACCAGGGGCGCCACCCAGACCGCGAATGTGCGCAGCAGCACCGGCACCCCGACACGCGACGGTCCGCCGGCAGCGCCGACGAAGGTGCCCATGAGCAACCACGCCAGAACAACGAGGGCGACGCCCAGCAGCACAATGCTTGATGATGCCACCATCATCCGCCCCATCAACGCGCCGAAAGGGAAAGAACCGTAGGCGTTGTTGACCACGGGTAGCGCTCCGCCGCCTAAGCCTCCGAGGCCCATGAGTAAAGTGCCGATGACGCCGAGCACGCGCAGGACTTCGAAGCGGTTACGCTCCCACACGCTAGGCTGGACGGAGGGAGTGCCTTCGATCATTCCCGCGTGTAGTTCGGCCGCGTGTAGTTCGGCAGAGCGCGAACCCGGCCGGCCCAAGCGGGGTAGCTCGCCCGTGAAACGGGCAAGCGGTTGCTTGGCAGGAGCGGGACGGATTTTCACACCGGTCAGTGTACAAAACGGCTCCGACACCCGACCCCCGTTGCCGAGCGTGATCGATTTAAGGCACACTAGTGATGTCTAAAGGTGTTGTGAGTTCACGGAAAGGAGACGGCAATGGCAGTCACCCGTTCCACTGACGGCGAGACGCGCCGCCTGATCATGTCCGCGATGCTCACGTCGCGGCCTGTGACCGTCGCCGAACTGGCTGAGAAGGTGGGCATCACGCCCGCCGGCGTGCGCAGGCACCTAGACAAACTGCTTGCAGAAGGTCTGGCGGAACTCGCCGAGGCTGACACAACTGGCCCTGCCACCCGCGGCCGTCCGGCGAAGTATTACCAGCTCACCCGGGACGGTCGTGAACGCAACGGACACGGTTACGATGAGCTCGCACTGGCGGCGTTCGCTGAAGTGGAAGCCCTCGGCGGGCGTGACGCGGTGAAGAATCTCGCCCGGAAACGCGCGGAGAAGGTGCTGGGTGATGTCGCTGGTGAAGGGGACGTCGATAAGCGAACGCGTGATGTTGCAGCCGCTTTCGCAGCCCATGGCTACGCCGCGAACGCGGACAACGTAGGCTCGTCTCTGCAACTGTGCCAGCGTCACTGTCCCATTCATGCGGTCGCCGCCGAATACCCGGAGATATGTGAAGCCGAGCACGAGCTGATCGCGGAGCTCGTTGGAGCCGCTGTGTCCCCGCTGGCGCTCATCGCTAACGGGGACGGTGTCTGCACAGCCCACATCAGCCGCGCTGACGGCACTGCAAGCAATGCCCAAGCTGGAGGAACCCACAAGGAAAGGAGCGGAGACGATGACTAGTACGACTCCCGCACCCGGCCTGGAAAAGCCGATGAATGACGATGAGATTATTGAGTCGATGGGCCCGTACAACTACGGGTGGCACGACTCTGACGAGGCTGGTGCGGCTGCCCGCCGCGGCCTCGACGAGCAGGTCGTGCGCGACATCTCCGCAGCCAAGAATGAGCCGGAGTGGATGCTCGAGCAGCGCTTGAAGGCACTGGACATCTACAACAAGAAGCCGCTGCCGACGTGGGGCCCGGATCTGTCCGGCATTGATTTCGACCAGATCAAGTACTTCGTCCGCTCCACTGAGAAGCAGGCCACCAGCTGGGAGGACCTGCCGGAGGACATTAAGAACACCTACGACAAGCTGGGCATCCCGGAGGCTGAGAAGCAGCGCCTCGTCGCAGGTGTCGCTGCGCAGTACGAGTCCGAGGTCGTCTACCACAAGATCCGCGAGGACTTGGAGGAGCAGGGCGTCATCTTCGTCGACACCGACACCGGTCTGCGCGAATACCCTGAGCTGTTCAAGGAGTACTTTGGCTCCGTCGTCCCGGCTGGCGACAACAAGTTCTCCGCGCTGA
Source organism: Corynebacterium sp. CCUG 70398 (assembly GCF_024454055.1). Taxonomy (NCBI): domain Bacteria; kingdom Bacillati; phylum Actinomycetota; class Actinomycetes; order Mycobacteriales; family Corynebacteriaceae; genus Corynebacterium; species Corynebacterium sp. CCUG 70398. The sequence goes on along the minus strand of NZ_JAGPYZ010000001.1, from coordinate 444,088 downwards.
ACGCTGCTGTGTGGTCCGGCGGTTCCTTCATCTACGTGCCGAAGGGTGTGCACGTGGAGATCCCGCTGCAGGCATACTTCCGCATCAACACCGAGAACATGGGTCAGTTTGAGCGCACGCTCATCGTCGTCGACGAGGACGCGTACGTCCACTACGTGGAGGGCTGCACCGCTCCGATCTACCAGTCCGACTCGCTGCACGCGGCCGTGGTCGAGATCATCGTGAAGAAGAACGCGCGCTGCCGCTACACCACGATCCAGAACTGGTCCACCAACGTCTACAACCTGGTCACCCAGCGTGCCCGCGCCGAAGAAGGCGCCACGATGGAGTGGGTCGACGGCAACATCGGCTCCAAGGTGAACATGAAGTACCCGGCTGTCTGGATGACCGGCCCGAACGCCCGCGGCGAAGTCCTCTCCGCGCAGTTCTGTGGCGAAGGCCAGACCCAGGACACCGGTGCCAAGGTCGTCCACATGGCGCCGAATACGTCCTCCAACATCGTGTCCAAGTCCGTCTCCCGCAACGGCGGCCGCGCAGCCTACCGCGGCCTGGTCCAGATCAACGCCAACGCGAAGAACTCCACCTCCAACATCGAGTGCGACGCACTGCTGGTGGACAACATCTCGCGCACCGACACCTACCCGTACAACGACATCCGCAACGACCACGTCACCCTGGGCCACGAGGCCAAGGTGTCCAAGGTCAGCGAAGAGCAGCTGTTCTACCTGATGTCGCGCGGCATCTCCGAGGAAGACGCGATGGCGATGATCGTCCGCGGCTTCATCGAGCCGATCGCCAAGGAACTCCCGATGGAGTACGCGCTCGAGCTCAACCGCCTCATTGAACTGCAGATGGAAGGATCGGTGGGTTAATTGACCGAGACCGTTACCAAGAAGGAACGCGTCGGCAACGCCACGTTCCACGACAACAAGGGTGACCTGTTCGCCTCCTACGACGTCAACGACTTCGAGGTTCCGCAGGGCCGCGACGAAATCTGGCGTTTCGTGTCCCTGCGCCGCCTGCGTGGGCTGCACAACGGCACCTTCCCGGACCAGGGTGAGGCGCAGGTCAACGTGTCCGGCCCGGCCGAGGTCACCGTCGAGCAGGTGTCGCCTGACGACGAGCGACTCAAGACCACGTCCGCCCCGGTCGACCGCATCGCTGCTCAGGCATGGACCTCCATGCCGCACGCGACGATTGTTTCCGTCCCGGCGAACGCCGAGCTGACCGAGCCAGTGGTCATCACCACCACCGGTGCAGGTCTGGACGTGACCACCTTCTCCGGCCTCCACATCGAGGTGGGCCAGAGCGCGACCGCCACCATCCTGGTGCAGTACGAAGGCTCCGGCACCCACGCCGACAACGTCAACTTCGTCATCGGTGACAACGCGCAGGTCAACGTCGTGGTCGACGAGCAGTGGAATAACGACGCCGTTCACGTCGGTGCGCAGAGCATCGTCTGCGGCCGTGACGCCGTGCTGCGCCACACCGTTGCCACTTTCGGCGGTGAGCTGGTCCGCAACACCCCGCGCGTGAAGTACGCAGGCTCCGGCGGTGACGTCGAGCTGACCGGTGTCTACTACGCCGACGACGGGCAGTACATTGAAAACCGCCTGCTGGTGGACCACAACCACCCGTACTGCCGCTCCAACGTGCTGTACAAGGGTGCACTGCAGGGCGACAAGGACTCCAAGCTCCCTGACGCCCGCACCTGCTGGGTCGGCGACGTGCTCATCCGCTCCAACGCTTCCGGCACGGAGACCTACGAGGCCAACCGCAACATCGTTTTGACCGACGGCGCACGCGCCGACGCGATCCCGAACCTCGAGATCGAGACCGGTGACATCCCGGGCGCAGGCCACGCCGCCACCGTTGGCCGATTCGACGAGGAGCAGTTGTTCTACCTCAAGTCCCGCGGTATCCCCGACGGCGAGGCACGCCGCCTCATTGTCCGCGGCTTCTTCAACGAGGTTCTCAACCGCATCCCGGTTGAGAATGTGCGCGAAGAGCTGATTAACCGCGTCTCCGGCGAGCTCGAGAACGTCGAACTGTAAACCCTGACCCTTCCAATCTAGAAAGAGCACTATGTCCACGCTTGAAATCAAGAACCTTCACGCTTCGGTCCTCCCGCTCGAGGAGGGGCAGGAGCCGACCCCGATCCTCAAGGGCGTCAACCTGACCATCAACTCCGGTGAGACCCACGCCATCATGGGCCCGAACGGCTCCGGCAAGTCCACTCTGGCCTACACCCTGTCCGGCCACCCGTCCTACGAGGTGACTGACGGTGAGGTGCTTCTCGATGGCGAGAACATCCTCGACATGGAAGTCGACGAGCGCGCACGCGCCGGCCTCTTCCTGGCCATGCAGTACCCGGTCGAGGTCCCGGGCGTGTCCTCCTCGAACTTCATGCGCTCCGCCGTCACCGCCGTGCGCGGCGAGGCACCGAAGCTGCGCGAGTGGGTTCAGGAGCTCAACCAGGCCCGCGACGACCTGAAGATCGACCCGTCGTTCTCCGAGCGTGCCGTGAACGAAGGCTTCTCCGGTGGTGAGAAGAAGCGCCACGAGGTCATGCAGCTCGCCCTGATGAAGCCGAAGTTCGCTGTGATGGACGAGACCGACTCCGGCCTCGACGTCGATGCCCTGCGCATTGTCTCTGAGGGCATCAACCGCTACCAGCAGGAGACCGACGGCGGCATCCTGATGATCACCCACTACCAGCGCATCCTCAACTACGTGCGCCCGGACCACGTCCACATCTTCGCGGACGGCGTGATCAAGCACTCCGGCGGCTTTGAGCTGGCTGAGAAGCTCGAGTCCGAGGGATACGAGGCGTTCATCTAAATGACGTTTCTTAACCCCGACGGCACGCTCGACGTGGGTGCGGTGCGCGCCGAGTTTCCGATTCTGCACCGCACGGTCCGCGACGACGTGCCGGTGGTCTATTTGGACTCCGGTGCGACCTCCCAGCGGCCTGAGCGCGTGTGGCGCGCAGAGGAAGAGTTCGTGCTGAACACCTTCGCTCCAGTGCACCGCGGTGCCTACCAGCTCGCAGAGGAGGCCACCGACGCTTACGAGTCCGCGCGCGAGAAGATCGCCGCGTTCGTTGGTGCGGAAGGACACGAGATCGCGTTCACGAAGAACGCGACGGAAGCGCTCAACCTTGTCGCCTTCACGCTTGGCGACGATCGCGCTGGCGAGTACCAGATCACCTCCGAGGACACGATTGTCATCACGGAGCTGGAGCACCACGCCAACCTTGTGCCGTGGCAGGAGCTTGCGCGCCGCACTGGTGCGACGTTGAAGTGGTACACGCTGACCGACGACGGCCGCATCGACCTCGATTCGCTCGAGCTCGACGAGACCGTCAAGGTTGTGGCGTTCACCCACCAGTCCAACGTGACTGGCGCGATTCCAGATGTCGCCGAGATTGTGCGCCGCGCCAAGGACGTGGGAGCGCTGACCGTGCTCGACGCGTGCCAGTCCGTGCCGCACCAGCCGGTGGATTTCCACGCCCTCGATGTCGACTTCGCGGCTTTCTCCGGCCACAAGATGTGTGGCCCGTCCGGCGTCGGTGTCGTCTACGGCAAGGGGGAGCTGCTGAATCAGCTTCCGCCGTTCCTCACCGGTGGCTCGATGATCGAGGTGGTGCGCATGGAGGGATCGACCTTTGCGCCTGCTCCGCAGCGTTTCGAGGCTGGCACGCAGATGACCAGTCAGGTCGTTGGGCTTGGCGCAGCTGTCGATTTCCTGAATGAAGTCGGTATGGAGAACATCCAGGCCCATGAGCACATGCTCACCGCCTACGCACTCGAGCGCATGCAGGAGATCGACGGGCTGCGTCTCGCCGGCCCGGCGACGCCGGAGATGCGCGGGGGAGCGGTGTCCTTCACTGTTGACGGGATTCACCCGCACGATATGGGCCAAGTCCTTGATTCCCGTGGCGTGTGCATCCGTGTGGGGCACCACTGTGCGTGGCCCGCTCACCGCGGCCTGAACGCCCACTCCACGGCACGCGCGAGCTTCTATCTGTACAACACCACCGACGAGATCGACACGCTTGTCAGCGCCATCGGTCACGCCAAGGAATTCTTCGGCTAGCCACGGCGTTCTAGGGAGCACTATGAACTTAGAAGCAATGTATCAAGAGGTCATCCTCGACCATTACAAGAACCCGCAGAACGCCGGCTTGCGCGACCCGTTCGACGCTGAGGTGCACCACGTCAACCCTTCCTGCGGCGATGAGCTGACCCTGCGCGTGCAGCTGTCCGAAGACGGGAACACCGTTGAGGACATCTCTTATGATGCGGTCGGGTGCTCGATCTCGCAGGCGTCGACAAGCGTGCTCACGGAGGAGGTCATCGGCCTGCCTGTGGCGGAGGCAATGAAGAAGCTCGACGCCTTCGAGCTGATGATCACCTCCAAGGGCGAGGAAGAAGGCGACCCAGGAATGGTCGGCGATGGCATTGCCTTTGCCGGTGTAGCAAAGTTCCCCGCACGCGTGAAGTGCGCCCTGCTCGGCTGGAAGGCTTTTCAGGCCGCCACGAGCGATGCGCTGAACGAAAAGGAGTAGACATGTCCAACCCCACCGACAACACGCTCAACAACGCTGTCGACGAGAACGGCGAGCTCGCCCCGACCGACATGGAGACCGCCCAGGCGGCGCAAGAGGCCCAGGAGGATCAGGAGAAGAACGGATCCTCCAGCTTCGACGGTCCCGGTGAGCGACCCGAGCAGACCGAAGAGCAGATTCAGATCGCCGCTGACGTCGCTGAGTACATGCACGACGTGATTGACCCCGAGCTGGGCCTCAACGTCGTCGACTTGGGTCTCGTCTACGACCTGTGGATCGAGGAAGACGGTGGAAAGAAGACAGCTGTGATCAGCATGACGCTGACCTCGCCCGCGTGCCCGCTGACCGACGTTCTCGAAGAGCAGGTCGAAGCTGCCGCTGTCGGCTCTGGCACCGTCGATGCCATCGCTCTGCACTGGGTATGGATGCCGCCGTGGGGCCCGCACATGATCACCGAGGACGGCCGCGAGCAGCTGCGTGCCCTCGGGTTCGCCGTCTAGGTGATTTGACCGCGGGGGTAGAGTGACCCCTTGTGATTGTCACCAACGACCTTGAAGTCCGCGTCGGCGCGCGTACCCTGCTGAACGCCCCTGGCCAGCACCTGCGTGTGCAAGCCGGCGACCGGATCGGCTTGGTCGGGCGCAACGGCGCGGGTAAAACCACGACGATGCGCATCCTGTCGGGGGAGACCGAGCCCTACGGCGGCACGGTGACGCGCTCCGGGGAGATCGGGTACCTCCCGCAGGACTCCCGCGAGGGCAACATTGAACAGACTGCGCGTGATCGCGTGCTCTCGGCCCGCGGGCTCGACCGGATCCGCGCCTCCATGGAGCGCCAGCAGGAAATCATGGAGGTCGAGGACGGCGCTAAGCGCGACGCCGCGATTTCAAAATATTCACGCCTTGAGGAGCGCTACCAGGCCCTCGGCGGGTACGAAGCCGACGCGGAGGCGGCGCAAATCTGCGACAACCTCGGCCTGCCGTCGCGCATTCTCGACCAGCCACTGAAAACCCTTTCGGGCGGTCAGCGCCGCCGCGTCGAGCTCGCACAAATCCTCTTTGCCGCCAATGACGGCGCAGGCAAGTCCACGACGACGTTGCTTCTCGACGAGCCCACCAACCACCTCGACGCCGATTCCATCACCTGGCTGCGCGACTTTCTGTCCAGGCACGAGGGCGGGCTGATCATGATCTCCCACGATGTCGAGCTGCTCGACCAAGTGTGCAACAAGGTCTGGTTCCTCGATGCCGTCCGCGGCGAAGCCGACGTATACAACATGGGCTTCTCCAAGTACAAGGATGCTCGGGCCGAGGACGAAGCGCGCCGTCGCCGCGAACGTGCCAACGCTGAGAAGAAGGCATCTGCTCTGCAGAAGCAAGCCGCCAAGCTGGGTGCGAAGGCGACGAAGGCCGCAGCCGCCAAACAGATGCTTGCTCGCGCCGACCGCATGATGAATGAGCTTGACGACGTCCGAGTCGCCGACAAGGTCGCCTCCATCAGCTTCCCGGAGCCCGCCCCCTGTGGAAAAACACCGCTGTTCGGTAAAGGCCTGACGAAGATGTACGGCTCGCTCGAGGTCTTCGCAGGCGTGGACCTGGCCATTGACAAGGGCTCGCGCGTGGTCGTGCTGGGCACCAACGGCGCAGGCAAGACGACGCTGCTCAAACTGCTTGCCGGTGTGGAGCGCACGGACGGTGAAGGCGGCCTTGTGACAGGCAACGGCCTGAAGATCGGCTACTTCGCTCAGGAGCACGACACGATCGACGGCGACAAGTCCGTCTGGGAGAACACCATCGCCGCCTGCCCCGACGCCGGCCAGCAGGATCTGCGCGGCCTCCTCGGCGCGTTCATGTTCTCCGGTGACAAACTCGAACAGCCGGCCGGCACGCTCTCTGGCGGCGAGAAGACGCGCCTGTCGCTCGCCACGCTCGTCTCCTCCCGCGCCAATGTATTGCTTCTCGACGAACCCACCAACAACCTCGACCCCCAATCCCGTGAACAGGTCCTCGACGCCTTGAAGACCTACACCGGCGCCGTCGTTCTGGTCACACACGACCCCGGCGCGGTCAGAGCGCTCGAGCCTGAGCGCGTTATCATCATGCCCGAGGGCGACGAAGACATTTGGAGCGACGACTACATGGAGATTGTGGAGCTGGCCTAATGGAGAATATCCTTTACAACGACTGGTCCACCATTGGTGTCACCGCAGCCAAGGGTGTGCTGATTTACATCGCATTGATCGCGATGCTGCGCATCAGCGGGAAGCGCTCACTGTCGAAGTTCAACATCTTCGATTTCGTGATCACCATCGCCATCGGATCTATTTTCGCGTCGACCCTGACCAGCAACGACGTGAAGTTGGCTCAGGCCGTCACCGCGATTGTCGTCCTTCTGGGCGGGCAATACCTCATTTCTAAACTGGCCTTGGGCTCTGAGTCCTTCGAGAAGTTAGTGAAGTCCGATCCAGCGTTGCTCTTCTACTCCGGCGAATTCAACGATGAGACAATGAAGAACGAGCGGGTGACTAGACGCGAAGTGCTGCAAGCAGTGCGCGGCAGCGGTTCGTCGAGCATGGACGATGTGGCGGCGGTCATCTTGGAGACTGACGGCACGATCTCTGTGATCGGAGCCGCGGAGGGCACCGCCACGCCGAAACGGAACGAACTTTTCGATTCCGTGAAGCGAAACCCAGAAGCCTAACTCGCTAACGCCGGTAACGCTGAGCGAAATTGGCCAGAATCTGGTTGTTGGCGGAGTAGTCGTAGTCGTAGGAGCGGGCGATCTGGGTCTCGAATGTCTCAAGCGATGTGTAGCCCAGGTGCGCGTACAGGCGCAGGCGGAATTCCAGCGCCTCGGCCGTGAGCTCCGGGTGGAATTGCGTGGCGTAGACATTCTGGCCGACCCGGAACATTTGGGTTGGGCATGCTTCACCAGTGACGAGGACGGTCACGCGCGGATCCTCGGGGAGTGCGGCGAGCGCCTCTTTGTGCCCGACAAGCGTGTCGAATGTCGCGGGGGTGGCCCCCAAAACCGCGTCGTCGGATTCGACGCGGCGCACCGTCACAGGGCCCGCCTCCTCGGCGTGCTCGTCCGAGAGCGTCGCTCCGATGACCGTCCCGATCGCCCCGATACCGTAGCACGCTCCCAGAACAGGGAAGTCCCGGTCGATGCATTCGGCGATGAGAGTGCCGACTTCGCGCTCGACACGCAGCTGCAAGGGGGACTTACGTAGTTCCAGGTTATTGAACGGGCTGCCGCCCAGCAGCACGCCCGAATACTCATCGAGGTCGACGCGGCCGAGTTCGGAGCGCTCGAGGCGCCGTTGTTCGATCGCGCTTTTATCTACTTGCATTGCGTTGGAGAAGCTTTCCAGCTCCTCGGCCGCGGCCTCGTCTTCGGGGCGGGTGCTCAACAACAGGAACGGGCGGAAAGTACTCACCGTGATTAATCTAGCCCCCGGCAAGTTTCGGCGGGAAATCGGCCTGCGTGTGTAAGATCGCTGCCATGAACCCGATTCAATCACTCCGTGAAGCGTGGAACGCCCTGAGCAAAGAGGAGAAAACCGCCGCAGGCGTCCTCGGTGCCATTGACACCGCCGCGAAGGGCATCGCCCTGTGGGACCTCGCCCGCACCGACTCGAAGAAGCTCCGCGGCCCGAAGTGGCTGTGGACGTCCGTTATCGGCGCTGTCAACACCATTGGTTGGCTGAGTTACTTCATCGTGGGCAAGAAGTACTAGAGCACACCACCCGCATAGAAGCGGATACGCGTCACGGGCGCGGTCCGCTTCTTTTGCCATGGGTAGGTGTCTTCGGTGGCCCTCACCGGTTCAAGCAGAATAATCTGCGTGTCCGTGCGGCGGTTCGGGCACCGCGCCAGTTTCGTGCAGGTGGCGCACCGCCCGCACAGAGCAACCGGCGGCGCGCGCGACATCGGAGATCTTCATGGCACCAGTCTGAACTATGACGCCGCGTGAGGGTCAAGCGTTAGTTTCGGAAACCGTGGACCGGTGCGGGAATGAAACCGCCCCGTTCCACAAACGGCGCGCAACTGACCTGGTTGACGGGGATGACTGGAGCGTAGCCCAACAGCCCGCCGAAGTTGACCTCGTCGCCAGGCTGAGTGCCGGGGACGGGGATGAGGCGTGCTGCGGTCGTCTTGTGGTTCATCACGCCAATGGCCGCTTCGTCGGCGATCATGCCGGCAATGCTGGCGGCTGAGGTGTCGCCCGGAATCGCGACCATGTCGAAACCGACCGAGCAGATCGACGTCATCGCCTCCAGCTTGTCCATCGTGATCGAACCCGCGCGCACAGCGTCGATCATCCCTTGATCTTCGGAAACGGGGATGAAGGAACCGGAAAGCCCACCGACGCGCGAGCACGCCATCATGCCGCCCTTCTTCACCGCATCGTTGAGCAGCGCCAGAGCGGCGGTCGTGCCGTGCGTGCCCACTTGGGACAACCCCATGTGCTCGAGGATGTGCGCGACGGAATCGCCGACCTCCGCGGTGGGGGCGAGCGACAGGTCGACGATGCCGAACGGCACCCCGAGCCGTTCTGCGGCGAGCGAGCCCACGAGCTGGCCCGCGCGGGTGATCTTGAAGGCTGCCTTCTTGATCTCTTCGGCGACCTCGTTCAGGCTTGCACCCGCGAGCGGGGTAATGGCGTAGTCGACCACACCCGGGCCAGACACGCCGACGGAGACGACTGTGTCCGGCTCCTCGATGCCGTGGAAGGCACCGGCCATAAACGGGTTGTCACCGACGGCGTTAGCAAAGACGACGAGCTTCGCGCACGCGATGGAGGATTCCTCCGCAGTACGGGCGGCAGCGTCTTTGACCACCTCACCCATGGTCTTCACGGCATCCATGTTGATGCCGGCGCGCGAGGAGGCGACGTTGACAGATCCGCACACGAAGCTGGTCTCCGACAATGCCTCCGGGATAGAGCGGATGAGGCGCTCGTCGGCCTCGGTCGCACCTTTCTCCACGAGAGCGGAGTAGCCGCCGATGAAGTTCACCCCGAGTTCGTTCGCGGCGCGGTCGAGAGCGCGGGCGATGTCAGCGGGGTTGCCGTCGACACCCGCGGCAACGAGCGCAATAGGGGAGACGGACACGCGCTTGTTCACGATCGGGATGCCCAACTCGCGTTCGATGCCCTCGCAGACCTCGACGAGACGGGAGGCGCGTTGAGTGACGCGGTCATAGACTGCGTCTGCAGTGGCTTCCATCGTGCCGCGCGTGCAGCCGATGAGCGAGATGCCCATGGTCACGGTGCGGATGTCGAGGCGGTAGTCCTCGATCATCGAGATCACGTCGACGATGCTCGAAGCCTTGAAATTGAGCTGGTTTGCCATGCCCGCTTAGACCTCGTTCATGACGGTGAACAGTGCCTCGGACTGGACGCGGATGTCCACGCCGAGACTCTTGCCCAGTTCACCCATCGTGTCTTGGAGTCCAGCGAGGTCGAATCCCTCGGCGGGTAGTTCCGCACGCATGATCATGGTGAAGAAGTCGTCCATGATGGTCTGGGAGACGTCGACGATGTTGAGGTCGTGCTCCGCGGCTACCTGCGCAACGCCGGCAATGATGCCGACGCGGTCTGGTCCAGTGGTGGTGATGATGGCGTACATGCGCCCCATCCTACGACTCGCGGGTAAATCGGCAGGAGCCAGCATTCACGGTTACGGTGGGGTACATGAGCACTGAAGAAAGCACAGACAAAGCAAGCAAGTTCGTCCTCGTTCTCGGCGCGGGCGGCAACGTGTCCAAGCACACCGTTCCGCTGCTGATCGAGTCGGGGCACGAGGTCGCAGCACTCGTGCGCAATCTAGAGCACGCGCCGTCGCTTATCGACGCTGGCGCCACCGTCATCATTCAAGACCTGACCACGCTGGACGAGGAAGGATGGGCGCGCCTGATCACTCCATTCGACACCGTTGTGTGGTCCGCGGGTGCCGGCGGCGGTAGCGCTGAGCGCACGTACGCGGTGGACCGCGATGCAGCGATGAAAGCAATTGACGCCCTGGAGGAACTGGGCGAATACACACCGCACTTCATCATGGTGTCCTACGCCGGTGCCGCCGAGGCCACGACTGAGGACGACGGCGGCTCGTGGTACGCGTACGTGGAATCGAAGAAGGCCGTGGATCAGCGCCTGCTCGCGTCTGACCTGCCGCACACGATCCTGGGGCCGACTCTCCTCACGGATGAGCCGTCCAAGGGCGTGACCGTGTTGACCGAGACGCGCAACGCGGACTCGACGACGTCGCGCGAACTCGTCGCCCAAGTGATCGTGGAGGCTGTCGACCGTGGTGAGATGTCGCCGAACCCCTTCGAATTCGAAGACGGCACCGAGCCGGTCAGTTCCGTCTAATCAGTCTAACTCGCTGCCTGCCCGGCGAGGCAGAACTGCGCGAAGCGCTTCACGATCTCGTTCGCCGTTTCCGTATCCACGCTGGGTAGTCCCGCGATGATGTCGTCGTAAGCCTCTTGCGGGAAGTAGCCGTAGTCGTAGTAGAAGTCCATGCGGGTCTTCATCGCCGCAGCGTCCATTTCAGCGTGGAACTGGGTGGCCCACACGCGGTCGCGGTAGCGGACGATTTGAACGGGGCACGAGGGGCCGTCGGCAAGCAGAGTCAGCTCTGGGTGCGTGCTGTGCGGCTCGGCGTTCTCGGTGTGGCCAGTCAGAGCAGTGAACAACTTCGGTAGGTCGCGCAACAGAGGGTCCTCGTCGGCTGAGGGAAGCAGGTTCACGATCGTCGGGCCCGAGGCCTCTGGGTGCGAGTGGGTCACGTTCCCGCCGAGGTGGTGGGTGAGCCAGCTCAGGCCGTAGCAGACGAAGAAAACAGGGATGTCGCCTTCGACGACCTCTCCGAGCAGGGTGTGCACGTGTTGCTGCCAGGCGTCGTAGGTGCCGTTGGTGATGTTGAGCGAACTGCCACCCACAAATATCCCCTGAATGCCGTCCAAGCTGCCCAGCTCGGCGTGCTCGTCGCTAATTGTGCGCAGCTCTACGTCGTCGGTGGTGAGTCCAGTGGCACGGAGGGTGTCGTGGTATTCCGCGTGGGACACCGCCGGGCCGACAGGGCCGTTGCGCAGGGAAAGGAAGAGAAGCATAGCGGGTAAGTCTAAACCGCATGCGTGACGGCCCGCACATCCGGGGGAAGGAAGCCCAAGGCGCCGATAAGCAGAAATGCGAAAGGGGCCGGGGAAAACCCCGGCCCCAATCAGCTACAGACGGTTAGCTCTTGACCATCTGGCGCAGCACGTACTGCAGAATGCCGCCGTGGCGGTAGTACTCAGCCTCACCCGGGGTGTCAACACGGACCTTTGCGTCGAACTCGACGGTCTCGCCGCCGTCCTTGGTGGCGGTGACGTGGACAGTCTCCGGGATGGTGTCGCCCTCGTTGAAGGCGGTGATACCGGTGATGTCGAAGGTCTCCGTGCCGTCCAGGCCGAGGGACTCGTGGGACTCGCCCTCCGGGAACTGCAGCGGCAGCACGCCCATACCGATCAGGTTGGAGCGGTGGATGCGCTCGAAGGATTCGGTGATGACAGCCTTCACGCCCAGCAGGTTGGTGCCCTTTGCAGCCCAGTCGCGCGAGGAACCGGTGCCGTACTCCTTACCGGCCAGAACAACCAGCGGGATGTCCTGCTCGGCGTAGTTCTGAGCGGCGTCGTAGATGAATGCCTGCGGGTTGCCTTCCTGGGTGAAGTCCAGGGTGTAGCCGCCGGCGTCCTCAACGAGCTGGTTGCGCAGGCGGATGTTGGCGAAGGTACCGCGAACCATGACCTCGTGGTTACCACGGCGGGAACCGAAGGAGTTGTAGTCGTGGCGCTCCACACCGTTGTCGTCCAGGTAGTTCGCAGCCGGGGTGCCCGGCTTGATCGACGACGCAGGGGAGATGTGGTCAGTGGTCACGGAGTCGCCCAGCTTCGCCAGGACGCGTGCGCCGGTGATGTCGTTGACATCGTTCGGCTCCTCCGGCATGCCGTCGAAGTACGGCGCCTTGCGGATGTAGGTGGAGTCCTCGTCCCATGCGAAGGTCTTGCCCTCCGGAACGTCGAGGTTCTGCCACTGCTCGTCGCCCTTGAAGACGTCGGCGTAGTCAGCCTCGTACATTTCGCGGGAGATGGTCTCGGCGATGACGCCCTCGATCTCCTCGGCGGACGGCCAAATGTCCTTGAGGAAGATGTCGTTGCCGTCGGCATCCTGGCCGAGTGCTTCGTTCTCGAAGTCGAAGTCCATGGTGCCGGCGATGGCGTAGGCGATGACCAGCAGCGGGGACGCGAGGTAGTTCATCTTCACGTCCGGGGAGATGCGGCCTTCGAAGTTACGGTTACCGGACAGCACGGCAGTGGCGGTCAGGTCGTACTCGTTGATGGCCTCGGAGATCTCGTTCGGCAGCGGGCCGGAGTTACCAATGCAGGATGCGCAGCCGAAGCCGGAGAGGTAGAAACCGACAGCCTCGAGGTCCTTCCACAGGTCGGCGCGCTCGTAGTAGCCGTTGACCACCTGGGAGCCCGGAGCCATGATGGTCTTGACCCACGGCTTAGCCTTCAGGCCCTTCTCGGCGGCCTTGCGGGCGAGCATGGCAGCACCGACCATGACGGACGGGTTGGAGGTGTTGGTGCAGGAGGTGATCGCGGCAATCGCGACCATGCCGTGGTCGAGGGTGTACTCGCCGCCCTGCGGGGACTCCACGATGACCGGCTTGGAAGCGCGGCCCTCTGCACCGTCAGCAGCGGACTCGCCGTTAGCCGGCCAGGACTGGTTGTACTCGACGGTGTCGACCTTCTCTGCGCGGACCGGCTCTGCCTGGCCCTCGCCTGCGGTGTTGTAGTCCGGCAGCTGGGTGCGGAAGGTGGTCTTGGACTCTTCCAGGAGGATGCGGTCCTGCGGGCGCTTCGGGCCAGCGATGGACGGCTTGACGGTGGACAGGTCCAGCTCGAGGTACTCGGAGTACTCTGCTTCCGGAGCGTCCTGCTCGAGCCACATGCCCTGTGCCTTGGCGTACGCCTCGACGCGGTCGATGGTCTCCTTGTCGCGGCCGGTGAGCTCGAGGTAGTTGATGGTCTCCTCGTCGATCGGGAAGATCGCACAGGTGGAGCCGAACTCCGGCGACATGTTACCGATGGTCGCGCGGTTAGCCAGCGGGATCTCCTTGACACCGTTGCCGTAGAACTCAACGAACTTCTGGACCACGCCGTGCTCGCGGAGCATCTCGGTAACGGTCAGAACGACATCGGTTGCGGTCACGCCAACCGGGATCTCACCGGTGAGCTTGAAGCCGACAACGCGCGGGATGAGCATGGACACCGGCTGGCCCAGCATGGCTGCCTCAGCCTCGATGCCGCCAACGCCCCAGCCGAGGATGCCCAGTCCGTTTTCCATGGTGGTGTGGGAGTCGGTACCGATGCAGGTGTCCGGGTAGGCAACGCCGTCGTTGTCGAAGACGACGCGGGAGAGGTACTCGATGTTGACCTGGTGGACAATACCGGTCCCCGGGGGAACGACGCGGAAGTTGGAGAAGTTCTCTGCACCCCAGCGCAGGAACTGGTAGCGCTCTTCGTTGCGCTCGTACTCGATCTCGACGTTCTTGTCGATGGCGTTCTCGGAACCGAAGGCCTCGATGATCACGGAGTGGTCGATGACCATTTCCGCCGGGTTGAGCGGGTTGACCTGGTCCGGGTTGCCGCCGAGAGAAGAAACGGCCTCACGCATGGTGGCGAGGTCGACGACACAAGGGACACCGGTGAAGTCCTGCATGAGGACGCGGGCCGGGGTGAACTGGATCTCGATGGACGGCTCTGCCGACGGGTCCCAGTTGGCGATGGCGTTGATGTGCTCCTCGGTGACGTTCTTGCCGTCTTCGGTGCGCAGCAGGTTCTCACCCAGCACCTTCAGGGAGTAGGGGAGTTTCTCCATGCCTTCGACTGCGTCGAGGGCGTAGTAGTCATAGGACTTGCCGCCTACCTCGAGAGTCTTCTTGGCGTTGAAAGAGTTCTTGCTTTCAGACACGTGAGCTCCGTTTCTCGTTGTCGAACTGTGAAATTCTGGGTGTTGTGACCCATTCGGGTCCCTACCCGACAATGGTAAGGCACACACCAGATATAAGGGGTAATTCTAGGCACACTTGAAAGTTCTGTAAGCCTTTTAGTTACCCCGTTTGGGTATTTGCGCGTCGTCACGCTTATCGACGTTTCCCACCGCTACCCTTGACAACCATGCCGCACCCCGAAGCTGACCTCGATGCGCTGTCCGCCCAACTGCGTGACGGACGGGTCGCTTTCGGCACGGACAATCCGGTGAACGAGTCCCTGGCCGCGGATCTCACCCGAGCAATGGGCAATATCGATGCGGCGGGTGCGGCGGATGTGGGCGACATCGGCGTCGTGGTGCTGGAGACGACACCAGAGCGACCGGGGGACCTGCGGGACATCGCGCAGGATCTCCAGAATGTCACTGGATTGGACACGGTCGTGGTGCGCACGCCCAATTCGGCGGCTGCAGTGAGTAATTCTCTTTCACGCGCCGAGATTGAAAGCGGGCAATTGGCCATGGTGGGCGAGCCCGACTACGCCGTTGGTCTGGAGGCATTCGCCGCTGAAGCCGACGGGTTCGCGCCTCCGTGGGTTGTTGTCTTTCTCGTTCTGGCGGCCATCGTGGCGGTAGTTGTGCTCATGACGTTCTTCTCGGTGGTGCGACAGCGACGATAGTGGGCACCGTTAGTCAAGTTATCTGGCTTGTCTAGCAAAGCGTCCCGGCGTGTCTAATTCTTTCTTTTGAGGCGTGTGTTAACGGTTGTGGCGCGAACGTGACCGACGTCACATAAATAGTTTCCGCGGCTAAAACCGCAGGGTGTGCAGAAGTAACAGTCATGAGATTCGCCTTGACCAGTGTGAAAATTGGTAAAGGTTGTGCAACAGACTAATTAAGTGACTTATGGTTTCCATGTCAGCTCGTGGGCTGATCGCAGTTACATCAAACGCATACGTAACAGATCCGGAAACGGAAACTCGATTCGGGCATGTGGGGAAGCACGCCAAGGATTGGAGTTGACGGAAGCGCCAGGAAGAAGTCCCGGCGCTCCCGTGAGCTCTCTCTTGTTACGCCATGCAGCGCCGATGGGCCGCGTTCATTCCCGCGGGTTCGCATCCGTGACCATTCAATCGTCCGCACGTCAGACTTGACTGTCTGGCCCAGTGTGCCGCGCGTGGCTATCCGACTAAGTTCGGCGCGACCGCCCGCTGCACGGTGGGTTGTGCGGTGAGAGGAATACCTCCGTGGGATTCACCGTTCGTTCCGCGCAGGCGTCGTGGACTCGTTTCCGTTTCCGGAGCGTCGTCCCGGCCGCAGCATGCGCAGTTACCCTGTCCATCGCCAGCTCGTCGACGACCGCTGTCGCTCAGGACACGCCCGTGCCCTCGATTATCTCTGAGATCTCTCAAGGCGAGGCCGAGATCGATCGACTCAATCTGGAGATCGGCGGTCTCGCTGAGTCAGTCAACCAAGCGCTGGTTGATCTCCACGATGCTCAATCGCTTGCTGAGCAGGCCCGCCGCGGTGCTTCTGCGGCACGCGACCGTCTCAACGAGACCCAGGTCGATGTTGAGCGCGCACAGTCGGAGCTGGACGAAATCTCCCGTTCCGCCTACCGGTCTAGTAATGGCGGCGGCGCACGTGTTCAGGCCAACGGTGATGCACGTAAGGACTCCCTTGACCGTCAGACGTATCTGCGGAAGGAATCTGAGGGCAAGCGAGCGACGCTCGAGGAGCTGCAGCGGACGCGTACCCAAGCGGCGAACGAGGAATCGACGCTGCGTCAAGCCAGCAAGCTTGCCGAAGAGCGTGAGCGCGCAGCAACCACTGCGGAGTCCGAGGCTCGACAAACTTTGCAGAACTCGCTGTCTTCTCTGAACGAGCAGCTTGGGCTTCGCGATGACGCGCACGAGAATCTCTCGACTGCGCGGGAAGCGTTGGGCGAGCTGCGTCCGGAAGCTGCGTCTGAGACCGCGGCCCCTCAGGGAGCGAACGAGAGTGAAATTCCGTCCGGCTCTGCTACACCCGTTGAGGAAACGGAACAAGCCGCGGAGACTCTCGAGTCGGCAGAGGCGTCCGAGACCGCTGACGGCGAAACTTCAGTGACCCCGGATGCGGAGAATACAGAAACGCCGGAGCCGGCTGCTGCGGAAACCCCGGTGGAGGAAACCCCGGTGGAGGAAACCCCGGTGGAGGAGAGCTCCGAAACTGGGGAGAGTGACGCTAACGTATCCGAGACTGCTGAAATTGAAGTGCCTGCTGAGGCTTCCGTGACTGTGGAGGAAGCGCCTGCCGGCCCGAGTCGCCCGGTCCTGGGTGACTTGTCCAACCCGGATTCGGTAGCAGCGGCTGTCGACGCTTTCGCTCAGGCTGTTGGGGAAGCACAGCCTGACCACGGTGTGTTCGACGATCCTTACTCGGAGGGTGACCGCGAGATCGCGTCGACGTCGTCAAGCGAAGAGGCGGACAACGCTGTCGCTGCAGCAGATGAAGAGAACGGAACCTCGGTCGCCGAGGTGCTGCCTGAGGTCATGGACGCTGCGCAGGCGACTGAGGAGATCCGTGGCGCAGAGCAGCCGGCGGCTGCGACGGCCCGTGAGGACCAGATCGAGGCTGTGATTGCGCGCGGTGAATCGCAGATTGGCACTCCGTATGTGTGGGGCGGCGGCGACGCCAACGGCCCGACCACCGGTATCCCCGACGGTGTGAGCGCGCACACGGGGCAGGCGGGTTATGACTGCTCCGGTCTGGTGCTCTACGCCTACTCGGGTGCTGGGGTCGATCTGCCGCACTACACCGGCTACCAGTACCAGCGCGGCGAGAAGATCCCTGCCGCCGAAGCTGAGCGCGGTGACCTGCTGTTCTGGGGCGACGGCGGCAACCAGCACGTGGCCATCTACCTCGGTGACGGCATGATGCTCGAGGCACCGCAGAACGGCTCGAACGTGCAGAAGTCCCCGGTTCGCCACAGCGGTATGGCTCCTTACGCGGTCCGTCTGATCTAGCCCGGGCCCACCCCCACGTGATCTAGACTGGGGTCTATGTCCCTGAGTGATTTTGATGCCCTCCTCGTCCTTTCCTTCGGTGGCCCCGAAGGGGAGGACGAGGTTATTCCTTTTCTCGAGAATGTCACCAAAGGCCGCGGCATTCCCCGCGAGCGCCTCGCTGAGGTCGGTGAGCACTACTTCAACTTCGGTGGTGTGAGCCCGATCAACGAGCAGAACCGCACGATCATCTCCAATATTGAGGCGGAGATTGAGCGGCGAGGCGAAACCCTTCCTGTCTACTTCGGCAACCGCAACTGGCGCCCGTTCGCATTGGAAGCGGCCGATGAGATCAAGGCGGACGGCCACCGTAATGTCGCTGTCTTCGCCACCTCGGCCTGGGGTGGGTACTCGGCGTGCCGCCAGTATGACGAAGACATCGTGAAGCTGCGCGAGTCCCACGGCGACATTGAGTTCACGAAGTTGTGGCAGTTCTACGGTCACCCGACCTTCGTCTCGCTCATGGCCGACCATGTCCGCCAGGCGTGGGAGGCCGCAGACCAGGCCACCACGCGCGTGCTGTTCACTGCGCACTCTGTTCCCAACGCGGCTGATGACGCTTCCGGTGGCCCGACCGACGCCAACCTGTACTCGCGCCAGGTCGAGGAGGCGTCCCGGCTGATCGCTGAGGCTGCCGGCCTGCCGTCTTACGAGGTCGTGTGGCAGTCCCGCTCCGGTAACCCGGCTACGCCGTGGCTGGAGCCGGACGTGGTCGACCGCACCGAAGAGCTGCATGATGAAGACAGCTCGATCAAGCACATCATTTGCGTGCCGGTGGGCTTCATCACCGACCACATGGAGGTCATCTGGGACCTCGACACTGAGCTCAAAGAAGCTTGCGATGAGCGCGGCATCACCTTGACTCGTACGCCGACGGTCGGACTCGAGCCGGAATTCGCCAACCTCGTCCTCAATCTCGTGGAAAACACCGCCGCCGGGACCGAACCGAAGACGCTGTCCACGATCACGGTTCAGGGCTGCACGCTCAATGGCGCGCCGTGTAAGGAAGGCTGCTGCACCCCGCAGCGTCCCCAGCCGCAGAGCTAAGCCTGCTTTAGTCGCCGCGCTGGTAGTCGAGCACAGCGTCGGCGACACCGGCCATGCGCGCCGTGCGGATGTGGCGCCACAGGGCGAACAGGTGCGGGTCAAATGAATGGTCGCCTAGCGTATCGACGACCGTCTCCACCACCGCCGCAACCGCATCCGCCCGGGCGAACAGTTTGGCCGCACGCGGCGGGGTTCGCATGGGCAACCCCGGGGTGTCGTAGAAGTCTGCCAGTGTCCCCACCGTCAAACGCGGGTTGGGCAGATCTGACCGGATACCCCCGGCCGCCTCGATGAGGACCGCAGCTTCGTTCGTGGCGCGGGAGAGAAGCGCATCCGCCTCGCCGGGGGAGAGCCAGGCCGGTTCAGGCAGGCGCTCGTGCTCCTCGAACCAGCGCCACTGCGTGCCGTTATCGCCATATTCGGGAATCAGGATGTGGTTCGCCCCTGCGTGGCCGCGGATG
Source organism: Corynebacterium sp. CCUG 70398 (assembly GCF_024454055.1). Taxonomy (NCBI): domain Bacteria; kingdom Bacillati; phylum Actinomycetota; class Actinomycetes; order Mycobacteriales; family Corynebacteriaceae; genus Corynebacterium; species Corynebacterium sp. CCUG 70398. The sequence goes on along the minus strand of NZ_JAGPYZ010000001.1, from coordinate 424,922 downwards.
ACCACCGCACCGGCTTCACCAAGGGCCGCTGCCGCTGGCGAACCGGCGGGCAACTCCGGCGGTTGGCCAGGTCCGGATAGGATGAGGCGGACTGCTGGCCCTTCTGTATCCAGGTCGGCTTCGGAACGGACCTCCCGCAGCAGGTGGGCCAGCGGTTGGCCGGCATAGTGGTGGTCCCCGCCGAGGTCCGTCAGCGCCGACACGAGCGCGTCAGTGGACTCGTGCCCATAGAGCCACGCAGCCAACCAGACAGCTGCGTTCTGGAGTGGAGAATAGACTTCGGTGCGGGCATTCACGCCGGAGAAGTATAGCGTGGGGCCCCGATCAGACAGAATGGATCGGCTACACTCTTGGCCACTATGAGCCCATCCCATGATCCTTATGGCGGCGATATTTTCGCTGGCCACGACCGTAAAAAACCGCGAACGTTCCGCACCGTGGAGGCAACTCCGGACGTTATCGCGGAGGTCTTCGGCGACCCGGACGAGTTCGTCGGGGCCGTCGTTGGACTCGAGCGGACCTACGACGGGGATTTCGTCCGCCTCGAAGACCGCCGGGGCACCCAGCGGTTGTTCAAAATGCTGCCCGGAGCGTTTCTGGTGGAGGGGGAGAGGGTGACGTTGGGCAGGCCCGTCGTCAAGCAGGAGCCGCGCAAGTCGAATTCTGGCTCGCGCCGCGTGGACAACGTGCAAGCGAAGGTGGCTATGCCGTCGCGCATTTGGGTCGAGGGCGTGCACGATGCCGCGATTGTGGAAAAGGTGTGGGGGCACGACCTGCGGGTTGAAGGTGTCGTGGTCGAGTTCCTGGAGGGACTGGATAATCTCCCGCAGCGGCTCGAGGAATTCCAGCCCGGCCCCGGCCGGCGCATCGGTGTGTTGGCGGATCACCTCATCGAGGGGTCGAAGGAGTCCCGGCTCGTCGCGAATGTCGGGCCGCACGTGCTGGTCACCGGTCATCCCTACGTGGATATCTGGGCTGCGGTGAAACCGGAGAAGCTCGGCATGCGCGCATGGCCGGACGTGCCTAAAAGCGAAGACTGGAAGACCGGCATTTGCCGGCGGTTGGGATGGTCCGACCCGCGCGAAGGGTGGAATCGCGTGTACAACGCGGTGGAGACCTTCCGCGACATTGACCACACCTTGATCGGTGCGGTGGAGAGACTCGTCGACTTTGTAACTAACCCGGAGCTGAGCAAAGAAGACCTGTAGTCTTTTGAGCGTGGGAACAGTTATTTGGCTTATCGGCACACTTGTTCTCGCCGGTCTTGAACTTGCGGCCGGTGAGTTCACTTTCCTCATGCTCGCCGGAGGTGCCGCGGTTACCGCGGGGGCGTCGCTGTTTGGATTGCCGGTGTGGGCTGAGATTGTCATCTTCGGGCTGTCGTCGGCCGCGTTGATTCTGTTCCTCAAGCCCTGGCTGCACCGTCGGTATTCGAAGCCGCGCGCGCTCGACACATCCCCGAAAGCGCTCGTTGGATCGAGAGCGCACGTGCTGGAAGACATCACTCCGTCGAGCGGCCAAGTGCGTCTCGACGGTTCCATCTGGTCTGCCCGGGCCATTGACCCCGCCCATGTCATCGCGGCGGGTGAACACGTCATTGTTGCTGATATCGACGGGCCAACGGCCGTCGTCTGGAAGGAATAGCCATGCCGTTGACGATCTTTCTCATCGTCCTTTTCCTTTTCATCATCTTCGTCATCTTCCGCTCTATCGCGTTGATCCCGCAGGGCGAAGCTGCCGTCATCGAAAGGTTGGGAACCTACACCCGCACCGTGTCGGGCGGAATCACGCTCTTGGTCCCGTTTGTGGACCGGGTGCGTGAGCGCGTCGATACTCGTGAGCGCGTTGTGTCCTTCCCTCCGCAGGCCGTGATCACCCAGGACAACCTGACCGTGGCGATTGACACGGTAGTGACGTTCCAGATCAACGACCCCGCCCGCGCGATCTACGGCGTGGACAACTACATCGTCGGTGTGGAGCAGATTTCCACCGCAACCCTGCGCGACGTTGTCGGCGGTATGACGCTGGAAGAGACCCTGACCTCGCGCGAGACGATTAACCGCCGCCTGCGTGGTGAGCTCGACGCAGCGACTGCGAAGTGGGGCCTGCGCATTAGCCGAGTGGAGCTCAAGGCGATTGATCCGCCGCCGTCCATCCAGCAGTCCATGGAGATGCAGATGAAGGCGGACCGTGAAAAGCGCGCGATGATCCTCACCTCCGAGGGTCGCCGCGAGTCCGACATTAAGACTGCAGAAGGTGAGAAGCAGGCACGCATCCTCGCCGCGGAGGGTGAGAAGCACGCCGCGATTCTCGCAGCCGAGGCCGAGCGCCAGGCCACCATCCTGCGTGCTGAGGGTGAGCGCGCCGCGAAGTACCTCAATGCGCAGGGTGAGGCCCGCGCAATTCAGAAGGTCAACGCCGCGATCAAGACCTCTGGCGTTACTCCCGAGCTGCTCGCGTTCCAGTACCTGGACAAGCTGCCGCAGATTGCCGAGGGCAAGGGCTCGTCGATGTGGATGATTCCGTCGCAGTTCGGCGACGCGCTGGAGCAGTTTGCGAAGGCCTATGCGAAGAAGGACGACGACGGGGTCTTCCGCTACGAGGCGGCGCTTGTCGACGAAGAGACCAAGGACCTCGCCGGCCGCGAAGACACCGACCAATGGTTCGAGACCGCCCAGGACCCGGAGATCGCCCGTGCCGTGGCAGAAGCCCGCGCTGTGGCCAATAAGCCGGTGGACTCTCCGCTCGACGAGCAGGAAGAGCGCGAAAAGCCGGCGATTAGCTCGCGAGTGAAGCGTAACGACGACCCGGCTGGCCCGTCTGGTGACGGTGCTTCCCGCCCGGTGGCGATGCCAGGGGAGCCCCAACAGCAAGAGTTCCCGCAGGTAGCCTACGAGCAGCCGCCGACCGGTCAGCCCGGTCAACCCGGTTTTCCGGGCCACCAATAGTTAGCTGCAACTAGCTGGCAGCGCGGCTGATCAGGTTCACGGCGAGCTGCCACCCAGCCTGCTCGGCCTGCCAGCCGGCGGCCTGGAGCCGCTGGCTCATCGCCTGTTTAGAGATGCCGAGCTCCTCGGCTGCCTCGTTCTGATTCAGTCCTGAGCGCACTAGGGAGGTTGCTTCGCGGCCCTCAAGGGTGCGCTTCGCAAGGACGTGGCTCAAGAGCGCAAAAGCGGCTGCGATGTCGTCAGCACCGGTTGCGTCGGCGGATCCGGCTTCCACTACTACGCTGACAGTTCCCGGACGGTTGCCCACCGCGTCCGTTGCGGCATAGACAGCAGGGCTTACTGCGGATGATCCCGCGGTGATCCCCAGTCCGATCGCCCAGTCGCCGTCGGACAGAAGTGCCATAATCAGCATGCAAGCGGCTTCGGCGCCATCCACGTGTGCGCGGATGTCCTCCACACCGACGACATCGAAGCTGCCGACACCATCGAGGGTGGACAGTGCCTCGGCGGAGCGCTTGACCAATTGGGCGCGGCGGGTGTCGCGGCCGCGGTAGCGGGCGTGGACAGCAATCATGCGGTCTATTCTACCCGCTAAAGCTAGTGGTCTAGGGTAGGGGATTGACGGGTGGGGAGTCGGTCGTCGATAAGCAGACCGGCGAGGCCGGCAACCGCAAGCACCGCCATGATCGCGATGAAAACAGGGTTCGCCTCACCGGTAAGTGTGTCGCCGAAGATGGTGACCAGGATCGTGCCCGGTGCGGAGCCGATGAGCGTGGCCACTGTGAACGGAACCACGCGCACACGGGTGAGTGCGGCGGTGTAGTTGAGGATGGAGAACGGGATTCCTGCGATCATCCGGAGGCTGAGGATAGCCAGCCATCCTCGTTCCTCTAACCGTTGATTGATGGCCAGAACCGACGGGTGCGTCAGCCGGGGTTCAATCCAGTCGCGGAGCAGAAAGCGCACAATGAGCAGCGAGATCGTGCCGGCCACTGTGGTCGCTGTGAGCGCGAGAAGGATGCCTTGCACGGTTCCGAAGAGGATGCCAGCTGAAATCGTCATCACGGTGCGGGGGATTGGAAATTGCGTGATCAGGATGTACAAAAGCCAGAAAACGACGGGGAACCAGGGGCCGGTTTGATCGGCCCAGGCGCGAAGAGTGGCCAGGTCCGGGACGTCAAGAAGCATCCACAGCGCAACGAAGGCGACAACCGCCACGAGGAGGGCTGCGATGCGGCGAGGGTCGCGCATGTAAAGCCTCCTGAAACGTGAAAACCGGCTCCTCGGGGGAGCCGGTCAATGGTGCCCGAGGGGGGACTTGAACCCCCACGTCCGTTAATAGGACACTAGCACCTCAAGCTAGCGCGTCTGCCATTCCGCCACCCGGGCTTTGGGTGTTATCGGCCACCAGGATAACCGGGTGGCCGGGCACTCGTAAGACTATAAGGCGTGCGTCGCACGGGGAGCAAATCGCATGGTAGATGTGCGTTTGCATAGAGCGGTGCCGAGATAGTCTCGGCCGAGATCGTGGGCAGGATAGGAAGTTTCCGGTACAAAGGAGCTATGACTGCTTCTTATGACCAAGACCGTTTCCCCGGCCCCGATCCGTACGCACCGCTGGCTGACGTGCCGGCCTTCGAGCTCACGTCGACCGACATAGTCGATGGTGAGCGCCTGGACGACAAGCTGGCCGGCGATGACGCGACCAGCCCGCAGCTGGCGTGGTCCGGTTTCCCGGAAGGCACGAAGACGTTCGCGGTGACCTGCTTTGACCCGGATGCCCCAACCGCATCGGGCTTCTGGCACTGGTCGGCATTCAACATCCCGGCTGATGTCACAGAACTGCCGTCGGGCGCTGGCTCCAAGGAGGACCTCGGTGTCGGTGCGACGACCCTGACCGGCTCGTCCGGCATCAAGGGCTACTACGGCGCCAACCCGCCGGAGGGCCACGGCCCGCACCGCTACCTCTACGCTGTCCACGCTGTGGACACTGAGCTGCCTGTCGACGAGATCGCCAACCCAACGCAACTCGGCTTCAACCTGAACTTCCATGCGCTTGGCCGCGCCATCGTGTGGGGCTGGTACGAGAACTAAGCATTGCGCGCGAAGGTTCTTCCAGCGCTGTGTCTGCTTCCGGCGCTTCTTGCCGGGTGCAGCATGAGCGAGGTGCTGGTGCCATCTCTGTCTGCGCCTTCTGAGTCGTCTACGGCTCTTTCGCCGGCTGAAACTCCGACTATTCAGGAGGCCAAGGAGAAGTCGGTGGCCATCCATCGTGAGCTGCAAGCACTAATTGCACAAGGACACTGAGCGCCGGATCGGCCATCATTTCGTCTCTTGACCGTCCGGACGATTTGTCGATGCTCACCATTGATGTGTGGAGTCCCTGTGCAACGCTTCCAGAGGGCGTGAACCCATACTCGTTCAAGATCTAGCCAACACACCGCACGCGGCTGGGCAGCATACCCCCGTGAGGTAAGGTCGCCGGCATGGTCCCCGTTCAGCTCCGTGTCGGCGGTGCCTTCATGGCTCTGGCCGTCGCCCTAATCATCCTCGCCATTATGGCGTTCATCTCCGGAGACAGCGTTTTCACGTTCACGCCGTCTGACCTGATGCTGTGCCTTGCTGCTTTGCTCTTCGGCAGTTTCGGCGCATTCACACGCGAAGAACGGGGCTCCCTCACACGCGTTATCGCACTGGCTCTGACTTCAGTGCTCATCCTTGCGTCGGTGGTCACGCCGAAGACGACCACCGTTTTCACCACCGAGACCTACTGGCTTCTCCTGTGGGCCGGCATGGCTATCATCTGCGCGCTCATTCTGCGCCGTTCAGCCGCCGCTTAGGCCTTCCACTCGAGACCACTACCGACGGCTTCGCTGATGTTGCTTAGCCCGTGCGCTTTCACCTGAGCGGCAAGTCCTTTGTGAATGCCGCGGATCCATCCCAGCCCGCCATAAATGAACGGGGTGTAGCCCTGCAGCAGGTGAGCACCAGCCGCGATGCGCTCCCACGCCTGTTCAGGGGTAGAGATGCCGCCCACGCTCACGAGCACGAGCTTTCCGCCGACACGCGCATGCAGCCGCTTGAGCACTTCGAGCGAGCGCTTTGCGACGGGCGCACCAGAAACCCCGCCAGCCCCCAACGCCGCGACCTCGTCCGCGTCGGTTTTCAACCCCTCGCGGCTGATCGTGGTGTTGGTGGCCACAATGCCTGCCAGACCCAGATCAAGGGCGAGGTCGGCGACGGCATCGACATCCTGGTCGGAAAGATCCGGGGCGATCTTCACCAGGACCGGGGTGTCGGTCGATTCCTGTACTGCGGTGAGGATGGGGCGCAGCTCCTCGATGGCTTGCAGGTCACGCAGGCCGGGTGTGTTGGGGGAGGAGACGTTGACCACCAGGTAGTCGGCAAGCGGACCGAGCAAGGAGGCACCAGTGCGGTAGTCGGCGACAGCATTCTTGGAGGTCTTGTTTTTGCCGATATTGATTCCAACAACGTCGTTGGAGTGCTTGCGCTCCAACCTGCGGGCCACATCGAGCGCGCCCTCATTATTGAAGCCCATACGGTTCAAGATCGCTTTATCGGCGGGCAAACGGAACAGGCGCGGGGCCGGGTTGCCTGGCTGTGGGCGCGGGGTAACGGTGCCGAGCTCGGCATATCCAAAGCCGATTGCCCCCCACGAGTCGATGGCCGTGGCGTTCTTATCAAAGCCCGCGGCGAGGCCGAGTGGGGCGGGGAAGGAGACGTCGAAAAGCGTCTGCCTGAGCACGGGATCATGAACTCGGACGAGTTTTTCCATGCCGCGGTTGGCTGGGGTGACCGCATTCAACAGCGCGAGCGAGCCACTGATGATGCCGTGGATACGCTCTGGGGGGAGTAGGAACATGACCTTGAGAAGACGGTCGTAGGCACTCACAGCGGTCTCCTTTTAGTTGGTGGCACTATCGACAGTAGCCGGATCGATGACTTGCAGCCCGTCGCCTGAGGCGGAGCCGAGCACGAGTGAGCCGTCTTCCAGTGCTATGAGGCTTTGAGCATCAGCAACAGTGTTCAGCTTCCCCTTTTCCAGGGGTACACCCTGGGAAAGGTCGTAGGCGGTGACCGTGTTGGTCTCGGTGGAGCTCACCCAGGCAAGACGGCGCTTCGAGTCCCACGCGACATCCCAGGGGCCGCCGTCGGTAGGCACCATTTGGTGTAGTCGGACGACTTCATCCGTGGTGTAGACCAGCATGCGGTTGCCGGTGGCATCGGCAGCCAGCACCATGCCGTTTTCGCCGAAGGCGACTTTGCCCACGCCCAATCCAACACGCAGTGTGCCGCCCTGGTGCCCTTCGACGTGAAGGTCTTGGATGGTGGTGTCAAAGCGGTTGATGCGCACGACTCGGTCAGCGTCGTCCGTCTGCTCCTGCGCAAGGAGGTAGTCGGACGGACGGGCCACTTTGAAGGTATCTAGCTCGGTGCCGTCCTCGGCGTAGATCCAGACGCGTTCTTCCGTGTCGGAACCAGCGATGATGCCGCCGCCGAAGAGGGGAGCAGCAACAGTCACGTCGTCGCCAACGGGAACGATTGTGTTCGGGTTACTCGGGGCAGAAGGGTCGACCAGTTCGACCTCGTTGTGGTCCGCGCGCGCAACCGCGAACTTGCCAGCGTTCGCCGAGATGTCCGCGGCGTCGGGATCGATTGCGGTTTCCCGCGCATTGCCGGAGGTGAGCATGTCGATGTCGCCGACGAGCAGTTTGTCGCCAGCCCGCACACCAAGGCCGCCGTCTTTGATCTCGGTATCGGTGCGCGTTGCCGGCACGAGATCGATGTCTTGGATCGGGTCGAAGTCGATGACCTCACCCGCCGGGTCAGTAGCCTCTGGTGAGGCCACGGGCTCGGCGTTGCCCATGGTGTCCATCTGCTCCTCGCCCTGCTCGATCATACCTTGGGTGCAGCCGGTCAAAACCAGGCTGGCAGAGACAACAACAGGCAAGAACACACGCTTTTTCACGGTTGTCAGCCTAGCAACTGGCCAACCGCCACCAATCTGCTGGCCGTGCGCCATGATTGCCGGTATTCAGCCGCGGAGGGTATATCGTTGTGCTCCGTGATTGAAGCAGCCGAAAACATGTCGTGGATTCAGGTCATCGTTCTGTCGATCGTCCAGGGGTTGACCGAGTTCTTGCCCGTGTCCTCCTCTGGGCACCTGAGGATTGTCTCCGAACTGTTCTGGGGCCAAGACGCTGGCGCCAGCTTCACCGCCGTCATCCAGCTGGGCACAGAGCTGGCCGTTCTCGTGTTCTTCGCGAAGGACATTTGGCGGATTCTGACGGCCTGGTTCGCTGGGCTCGTCGACAAGAGCAAGCGCGGTTTCGACTACCGGATGGGTTGGATGGTCATTGTCGGCACTATTCCCGTCGGCTTAGCAGGCGTGCTGCTCAAAGACCTGATCCGTGAAAATTTCCGCAACCTGTGGATCACCGCGACGGTACTGATCGTCTTTTCCTTCGTGTTCATTCTCGCCGAGCGCAAGGGCCGCAAAACGCGCGGCTTCGACGAGCTGACCATGAAAGACGCCATCATCATGGGCCTGTGGCAGTGCCTCGCGCTCATCCCGGGCGTGTCGCGCTCCGGCGGCACGATCTCCGGTGGTCTGTTCTTGAACCTCGACCGCGAGGTGGCCACGCGTTTCAGCTTCCTGCTCGCGATTCCGGCAGTGCTCGCCTCCGGGCTCTTTTCGCTTCCCGACGCCTTCGACCCCCAGGCCGGTCAGGCCGCCTCCGGTATTCAGCTCTTCGTCGGGGCGGGTATCGGCTTTGTGCTCGGCTACATCTCGATTGCGTGGCTGCTGCGGTTTGTCTCGCACCACTCGTTCGCGTGGTTCGCGGCCTACCGCATCCCGCTCGGAGTGATCGTGATGGTCCTGCTGGCCACCGGCGTGATGCAGCCGGTGTAGCGCTCGTAGTCACGGCTGTCTTGTAGGCTGACCCCATGCACTCTTGGCCCGCGCCCTCCGTCCCCGCCGTCGCCGGAACTCCTGTCCCGTTGACCCTTTTTGACACCGCTGACCAGCAGGTCAAGGAGGTTGACACCACGGCCACGACCAGTGGCGGTGAGATCGGGATGTACGTCTGCGGCATCACGCCGTATGACTCCACTCACCTGGGCCACGCAGCGACGTACCTCACGTTTGATCTGGTCCACCGCCAGCTGAACGCCAACGGCCACAGTGTCCATTACGTCCAGAACATCACTGATGTCGACGACCCGCTGTTCGAGCGCGCCGAGCGCGACGGGGTGGACTGGCGCGAACTTGGTCAGAGCCAGACCGACCTGTTCCGCACCGACATGGAGATCCTCTCCGTCATCCCCCCGCGCGACTACATCGGCGCGATGGAATCCGTCGATGAGGTCATTGCAATGGTGCAGACGCTGCTGGACAACGGCAGTGCGTATGAGCTTGTGGACGACTCCGGTGACCACCCCGTCACCGACATCTACGCGCCCATCACAGCAACCGAGCAGTTCGGCTACGAGTCCAACCTCGACCGCGCCACGATGGAGGAGTACTTCGCCGAGCGCGGCGGCGACCCGGAGCGCACGGGCAAGCGCGACCCGCTCGACGCGCTGCTGTGGCGCGGCCACCGTGAGGGCGAACCGGCGTGGGAGGCCCGCTTCGGTGCAGGCCGGCCAGGATGGCACATCGAGTGCTCCGCTATTGCGACGAATCGTTTGGGAACACAGTTCGCCATTCAAGGCGGCGGCTCTGACTTAGCTTTTCCGCACCACGAGTTCTCGGCCGCCCACGCTGAGGCCGCGTACGCGGTCCCGCGCATGGCCGGCCACTACGTCCACGCTGGCATGATCGCGCTCGACGGGGTGAAGATGTCTAAGTCGCTGGGCAACCTCGTTTTCGTGCACAAGCTGCGCGAAGAAGGGCACGACGCGTCCGCGATCCGTGTCGCGGTGTTCGGGGGCCACTACCGTGATGACCGCGACTTCTCCTACGTCGTCTTGGACGAGGCGGAGCAGCGTTTGGCCAATTGGTGCGAAGCTCTCATGAATGAGGTCAGCGAAGGCGAGGCGGTAGGTACCGTCGATAAGCTGCGTGCTGCTCTCGCGGACGACTTGAACACTCCAGAGGCGCTGCGCATTGTGGACGCAGCACTCGGTGACCACAACGGGATCGTTGCAGCTGCACTGGACGGCTTGCTTGGCGTGCGGGTGTAGCGAAACTGCGCCACAATAGCGGGTATGACAATCCGCGATCAGTTCCAGAGCGACGTCGACGAGTTCATCGACGACCTGACCACGTTTGCAACCGGTTCGTACCTGCAGGACAGCGATAAGGAACTGTGGGAGGAGCCGTTTGACCCGGCTGTCCTGCCGGACCTGAAAGAGCTCATCGAGAAGTACCTCGACGCCCTGGAGATCATCGGCGACGACCCGGACGGGGAGAAGCTGAACTCGGTCGTGGAACCGTTCTTTGCCAAGCTCGACGAGTTCAACGCCAAGCACGCTGAAGCTGTCCTGGAGCCGGAGGAGAAGTCGGACCTGCAGGACTTTGCGTACCGCGCGGCTGCAGCCACCGGCGCTGACGACGAAGCACTCAACTCCCTTCCCGAGCTTGACTAGCCGCACACCAAGCACGGCGCCGAAGGCCGTGTTCTGGGACATGGACGGCACGATGGTTGACACTGAGCCGCTGTGGGGCATTGCCACCTACGAGCTCTCAGAGCTGCTTGGCCGCAGGTTAAGCTCAGAGAAGCGCGAAGAGACAGTCGGCGGTGCCTTTGCGAACACGTTGCGCGTGTGCGCGGAGTGGGCGGGAGTCGAGCTTGTCGACGGTGATTATGACCGTTACCGGTCCTGGATGTACCAGCGGATGGGCGAATTGCTCGCCGGCGATGTGGAGCCGAATCCCGGCGTGCGCGGCTTTCTCGCCTCTCTCAAGGGCGCGGGGATGCGGATGCTGGTGACCACGAACACGGAACGCGAATTGGCGGACTACTGCATTGACATCGTCGGCCGTGAGTTCTTCGTCGACTCTGTCACCGGTGATGAGGTGGCCCAGCCGAAACCGGCGCCGGACATGTACCTGCGTGCTGCCGAGATCGTGGGGGAGGACCCCGTCGATTGCCTCGTTTTCGAGGATTCTTGGGCCGGTATGTCCGCAGCCGCCACGGCCGGGTGCGTTGTGCTTGGGCTCGCCGAAGAAGTACCGGAAGGTGTGGTGCGTTTTGATCCAGTCGAGTTCGTCGGTGCCGATGCACACGATGTGTCCGCATGGTTCAGCGCTGCCCGTGATCGGATAAAGTAACTCGCGTGAAAAACTTCGAGGATCTTTTCGCGGAACTGACCACCAAAGCAGCCGAGCGTCCGGCCGGTTCGGGCACGGTGGATGCTCTGGACAAGGGTGCGCATTTCATCGGCAAGAAGATCCTCGAAGAAGCCGGTGAGGTGTGGACCGCCTCCGAGTACCAGTCCGACGAGGAACTCGCCGAGGAGATGAGCCAGCTGATCTACTGGACGCAGGTGATGATGGTTCACCGCGGCCTGACCCCGGACGACATCTACAAATACCTCTAATAGGAGCCCTGACACCCCCATGATCAAGATCGCCGTGCCCAACAAGGGCTCCCTGTCCGAGGCTGCGACCGGCATCCTCAAAGAAGCTGGCTACAAGGGCCGCGGATACACCAAGGCTCTCAACATTGTCGATGAAGCCAACGGAGTCCAGTTCTTCTTCCTGCGCCCGAAAGACATTGCCATTTATGTCGCCGGAGGCCATCTTGATCTGGGCATCACCGGTCGCGACCTGATGCTCGATTCGCGTGCGGACGTCGAGGAGATCCTCGACCTCGGTTTCGGCGGCTCCACCTTCCGCTTTGCCGCCCCAGCCGATGCGGCTGAGAGCATGACCATTGCAGATCTTGAGGGCAAGCGCCTGGCGACCTCCTACCCGCACTTGGCGGCCGACTACCTCGCCGACCGTGGCATTAACGCTGAAGTGATCCGCCTCGACGGCGCAGTAGAGATCGCCATCAAGCTCGGCGTGGCCGATGCTATTGCCGACGTGGTCTCCACCGGTGCCACGCTGCACCAACAGGGGCTTGCCCCGTTCGGGGAGCCGATTGTGGCAAGCGAGGCAATCGTGGTCAAGCGCACCGGGCGCGAGCTGACCGTAGAAGATGAGATCGTGCTCTCGCGCATCCGCGGTATTCTCACCGCGCACAACTTCGTCATGCTCGACTACAACGTCTCGCGCGACAATCTGCAGTCCGCGGTGGACATCACCCCGGGGCTGACCGGGCCGACGGTCTCCCCGCTGCAGCGTGAGAACTGGGTCGCCGTGCGCGCAATGGTTCCGCGCAAGGAAGCGAACCTACTCATGGACCGTCTCGCCGCAGCTGGCGCTGAAGCAATCCTCGCCTCGGAGCTCAAGATCGCGCGAATCTAAATCTGGCTACACTGGGCACGTATGGGCTACAGAACAGAAGAAGATTTGCTCGGTACCGTCGACGTTCCCGACGAGAAGTACTACGGCGTGCACACGATGCGCGCGATCGACAACTTCCAGATCTCGTCCGCCAAGATCCAGGACTACCCGGATTTCGTCCGCGGCATGGTCATGGTGAAGAAGGCCGCCGCGATGGCCAACCGCCGTCTGCACACCCTGCCGAAGGACAAGGCTGACGCGATCATCGCCGCATGCGACCAGATTCTTCACGACGGCCGGTGCATGGACCAGTTCCCCATCGACGCCTACCAGGGCGGCGCGGGCACCTCGGTGAACATGAACACCAACGAGGTCGTGGCCAACCTTGCGCTCGAGCTCCTGGGTCACCCGAAGGGTTCCTACGACGTCATCAACCCGAACGACGATGTCAACATGTCGCAGTCCACGAACGACGCGTACCCGACTGGTTTCCGCCTGGGCCTGCACCAGTCATTCCAGGGCCTCATCGAGGAACTGGATGAACTGCAGAAGGCGTTCCGTTCCAAGGGCGATGAGTTCCACGACATCCTCAAGATGGGCCGCACCCAGCTGCAGGACGCTGTCCCCATGACTCTGGGCCAAGAGTTCACCGCCTTCGGTGCCAATCTCGCGGAGGAGCAGGACCGACTGCGCCAGGCAGCGGACTCGCTTTTGGAGATCAACCTGGGCGCCACCGCAATCGGCACCGGCGTGAACACTCCGGGCGGCTACCGTGACCAAGTCACCGCCGCTCTGCGCGAGGTCACTGGCCTGCCGATCTCCACCTCCCCGGATCTCATCGAGGCAACGAGTGACACCGGCGGTTACGTCATGGCTCACTCCGCCCTGAAGCGCGCAGCCATGAAGCTGTCGAAGATCTGCAACGACCTGCGCCTTTTGTCCTCTGGCCCGCGCGCTGGCCTGAATGAGATCAACCTGCCGGAGCGCCAGGCTGGTTCCTCGATCATGCCCGCGAAGGTCAACCCGGTCATCCCCGAAGTGGTCAACCAGGTGTGCTTCAAGGTGTTCGGCAACGACGTCACCGTCTCTATGGCCGCCGAGGCTGGCCAGCTCCAGCTCAACGTGATGGAGCCGGTCATCGCTCGCAGCTTGTTCGGGTCCATCTCACTGCTGCGCAACGCCGCGAAGACGCTGCGTGAGAAGTGCGTCACTGGCATTACCGCCAACAAGGACGTCTGCCAGGGTTATGTGGAGAACTCCATCGGCATCATCACCTACCTCAACCCGTTCATCGGCCACCACAATGGTGACCTGATCGGCAAGGAGGCCGCCGAGACGGGCCGCGGTGTGCGCGAGCTCGTGCTGGAGAAGGAGCTTCTCGACGAAGAAACCCTCGACAAGATTCTCTCCAAGGAAAACCTCATGCACCCGGAGTTCCGCGGCAAGCTCTACCTGGAGTGAGACGCAAACGGGGGTTAGCCTCGCCACAATCCGCCTCTGACCGCTCTACCAGCCTGGTAGGGCGGTCTTTTGCGTCGCATACTGGAGGTATCGCAACTCAACAGAGCTCTCACTGTGCTCGAGAAAGGACCCCGTTGTGCTGTTAGTCCTTCAGCTCATCATCCTCTTCGGCGCCATCATTTTGGGCGCCCGCCTGGGTTCCATCGCTATCGGTTTCGCCGGAGGTTTGGGCGTTATCGCGCTCGGCCTGACCGGCATGCAGGTCACTGCCGAAGACATTCCCTTCGATGTCATCGGCATCATCATGTGCGTCATCGCTGCGATTTCAGCGATGCAGCTCGCCGGCGGAATGGACTACCTGGTGTATCTGGCGGAGAAGTTCCTCCGCCGCGACCCGAAGCGCGTGACGTTGTACGCGCCGATTGTCACCTGGCTCATGACCGTCCTAGCCGGAACCGGCCACACCGCGTTCTCCACGCTGCCCGTCATTGTGGAGGTGGCGAAGGAGGGCAAGGTCCGGCCGTCGCGCCCCCTGACGGTGGCAGTCATCGCTTCCCAGATGGCCATTGTCGCTTCACCGATCTCGGCCGCAGTGGTCTTCATGGCAGACCTGCTTGAGCCTCACGGCGTGGGTTACCTGCAGCTGCTCGGTGTGATGATTCCTGCAACGTTCCTGGCCATCTTTCCCACGGCATGGTTGGCCAACCGAATGGGCAAGGACCTTGTAGACGACCCTGTTTACCGCCAGCGACTCGAGGAAGGCTTGGTCAAGCCTCCCGCCTCGCAGACCGGTTACGCACCGACAAAGGGCGCGAAAACATCTGTGATCATTTTCCTTGTCGCCATTGTCGTAGTCATGGTGTACGCGACGATCATTTCCGATCAAGTCGGTCTCATCGCAGAACCCACGATCCCGCGCAATGAGGCGATCATGACCATCATGCTGGCGGCCGCGGCCATCATTCTCATGGTGACAAAGCAGCACGCCGCGCAGGTCTTGAACACCCAGGTGTTCCGCTCCGGAATGTCGGCCGCGGTCTGCGTGCTCGGTGTCGCATGGCTGGGCACCACCTTCATTAACCACTACATCGACGAGATTCAGGACATCTCCGGTAACGTGCTGCAATCGCAGCCGTGGCTGTTGGCGGTCGTGCTCTTCTTTGCGGCATCTCTGCTGTACTCCCAGGCAGCCACCGCGAAGGCGCTCATGCCAGCGGCTATTGCCATTGGAGTTAGCCCGCTGACTGCAGTCGCCGCGTTCCCGGCAGTGTCCGCGCTGTTCGTCTTGCCTACATACCCGACTCTGCTCGCGGCAGTGGAGATGGACGACACCGGTTCCACGCGGATCGGAAAATACGTCTTTGACCACCCGTTCATCATTCCGGGCACAGTGTGCATCATTCTCTCCGTCCTGTTGGGTTACGGTTTCGGTGCGGTGCTGATATAGGGCGCCTACGCTGGGAGGTATGAACGCTCCTACCACTGACGTCGCTATTGCCCAAGCCCACACACTCGAACCGATCGGGGACATCGCCGCGAAGGCCGGTGTGCCCGACGGTGCACTCATCCCGTACGGCAGAAACATGGCGAAGGTGGATGTCAGTGCGCTTCAATCGGCGGGCCGCGACCACAAGAATGGAAAGCTCATCCTCGTCACCGGTGTGTCGCCGACCCCGGCTGGCGAAGGCAAGTCGACCGTCCTGATTGGTCTGACCGACGCATTGGCGCAGCAGGGCCACAACGCCATGGTCGCTCTGCGTGAACCGTCGCTGGGCCCAGTCATGGGTATCAAGGGCGGTGCCGCCGGTGGTGGTTACTCGCAGGTGGTGCCGATGGAAAACATCAACCTTCACTTCACCGGTGACTTCCATGCGATCACGTCGGCCAACAACACGCTTGCCGCGATGATCGACAACCACATCCAGCAGGGCAACGAGCTGGGAATCGATGCCCGGCGCGTGACATGGCAGCGCTGCTTGGACGTCAACGACCGCTCCCTGCGCAACGTGGTCACCGGGCTCGGTGGCCCAGCCTCTGGTGTCCCAGCCCAGACCGGCTTCACCATTACCGCGGCCAGCGAGATCATGGCTGTGCTCGGTCTCGCCACCGACCTCGAAGACCTGAAAGCGCGGCTGGCGCGGATCACCATTGGCCTGACTTTCGACGGGAATCCTGTCACCGCCGGTGATCTCCACGCCGAAGGTGCCATGGCAGCGCTGCTCAAGGAAGCTCTCAACCCGAACCTTGTGCAGACTCTCGGGGGTACACCAGCGTTCATTCACGGCGGCCCGTTTGCGAACATTGCGCACGGCTGCAACACCCTCATCGCCACCCGCACCGCGCAGCAGTGCGCCGACATCGTACTCACCGAGGCGGGCTTCGGGTCTGACCTGGGTGCAGAGAAGTTCTTCGATATCAAGGCCGCATACGGGAACTTGGATGTCGCCGGCGCAGTGATTGTGGCGACGATTCGTTCGCTGAAGTACAACGGCGGCATCGACAAGCAGAAGCTCACGGACGAGAACCTTGAGGCGCTCAAGGCGGGCGTGGTCAATCTCGAGCGCCACGTGGAGAACGTGCGGAAGTTCGGTGTCACGCCAGTTGTCGCGCTCAACCTGTTCGCGTCCGATACGCAGGCCGAACGCGACTTCATGCGTGAATGGGCCGACACATTCGGCGTCGCCCTGGAGGAAGCCGAGGTGTGGGCGAAAGGCGGCGAAGGAGCCCAGAAACTGGCCACAACGCTGTTGGACAACCTCACCGAAGGCTCGTCGAAGACACTGTATGACCCTGCCGATGGGATTGAGAATGCTATCGAAACCCTCGTCCGGGAGATTTACCGCGCCGACAAGGTGCAGTACTCGGTCAATGCACAGCGCGACTTGAAGACGATCAAGGACAACGGCTGGGACACCCTTCCGGTGTGCGTCTCAAAGACCCAGTACAGCTTCTCGGACGACCCAGCTGCGCTTGGTGCACCGGAGGGACACACATTGCACGTGCGCAAGCTCATCCCACGCACCGGAGCTGGCTTCATCGTCGCTCTGACCGGCGACGTGATGACCATGCCGGGGTTACCCAAGGTGCCCGCCGCCAACAATATCGACGTCGACGCCACCGGCACCATCAGCGGGCTGTTCTAAACCTCCGGAACAGAATCAGCTGCAGACCCCGGCCATCCGGGGTACTCCGGCGGTGTCCCACCGTAGATCGGGCACAGGGCTTGGAACGAGCACCAGTTGCACAGCTTCGACGGCTTTGGGCGGAAGTTGCCGGACTGCCCGTCGGATTGAATCTTGTGCCACAGGTCGCCCAGATCGCGCTCGAAGAATTCGAGTTCTTCCCGCGATGGGGCAAGGAAGAGCGAATCGATCACTTTGAGGTACATCAGCCTCAGCTGGTGCGGAATCGTGCCGAACATGCGCCAGTACACCAGCGCATAGAAACGCATCTGGAACTTTGCTTCGTCAGAGAAGCGGGGCGAGGGCTTCTTGCCCGTCTTGTAGTCGACAACACGGATTTCACCCGTGGGCGCAATGTCCACGCGGTCGATGAACCCGCGCACGGGAACACCGTTCGGCAGCACGGCATCGACGTACATTTCTTGGGCGTGTGAGTCGAAACCGTGCGGGTTCTCCATCTCGAAGTAGCCGCGCAGCAGGGAACGCGCCGCGACGAACAGGGCGTACTCGTCGGCAATGGGGTCGGCGCAGGAAGAGTCGTCGATAAGCATCTTCTGCCATGCCGGCTTGATGCGCTTCACCGCGGCGGGGTAAGTCCGCTCCTCGCGGGGCCAGGCGTGCATCTCCTCGAGAACAGCATGCACAAGCGTGCCGGTGACCTGCGCTTCCGTCTTCGGTTCCGGGATCCGGTCGATCGCACGGAGGCGATACTTCAGCGGGCATTGCAGGTAGTCGTTGGCGCGCGAAGGGGAGAGGGCAAGCGGTTTCATCGTGCCCACCATTCTAAGGTGGAGCCATGAACCTCTCCGAATTCATCGCAGCAAGCCCAAGCGCGTTCCATGCCGCCGCGAACGTCCGCGACGAGCTGGTGGCCGCAGGCTTTCCCGACGACCAGATCCTCGTCCACGGCGGCGCCGTGATCGCATGGTGGATCCCGGAGAACCCGAACCCGCGTTTCCGCATCATCGGCTCGCACACCGACTCGCCGGGGCTGATGCTCAAGCCAGACCCCGACTTCGTCCGTGAGGGGTTCCGCCAGCTCGCCGTTGAAGTCTACGGCGGGCCGATTCTGTCCTCGTGGTTCGACCGCGAGCTCACCTTCGCCGGGCGTGTGTCGCTTATCGACGGCTCCACCCACCTCGTATCCACCGGCCCTATCGCGCGAGTACCGAACCTAGCGATCCATCTCTACCGCGGTGACGCGCCGGAGATGGACAGGCAAGTGCACATGCAGCCGGTTATGGCTGTGGACCGGCCGTTCATGGACGTCGTGGCTGAGCAGCTCGGTGTGAAGCCGGAGGAGATCATTGCGCACGAACTCATCTCCGCTGATGCTCAGTCCCCGGTCGTGATGGGCGATGTCATGGCTGCGGGCCGCTTGGATAACCTGTCGAGTGTGCACGCGTCGCTGCAGGCCATGGTGCGCGCGAAGGATGAGGCGAAGGACGTGATCGTCCTCGCCGCATTCAACCACGAGGAGGTCGGCTCGGCCTCGGCCACCGGGGCGGGCGGGCCGTTGCTCGAGCGGGTGCTCACACGCGTTGCCCGCGATCTGGGTGACCCGCTGGATATCTTCGCCGAGTCGACGATGATCTCGGCTGATGCCGCCCACGCTGTGCACCCGAACTATCCGGGCAAGCATGACCCGACCCACCGTCCGTTGATGAACCGCGGGCCGGTGCTGAAGATCAACGCGAACCAGCGCTACTCCTCGGACGCGGAAACGGAAGCGACCTGGATCCGTGCCTGCCGCAACGCGAACGTGCCGGTGCAGACGTTCGTCGGGCACAACGGGGTGCCATGCGGGTCGACGATCGGCCCGATTGCCTCGACGCGCCTAGGCATCCCCACTGTTGACGTAGGCGTGCCGCTGCTATCGATGCACTCTGCCCGCGAGTTGGTCGGCGTGCAGGACCAGGCCTGGTTCGAGGATGCGCTGTCCGCCTTCCTGCGTGGCGACTGCTAGAAAGGACTCCCATGTATTCAGGCCCATTCCGCCCCGGCGACAAGGTGCAGCTGACCGACGCGAAGCGCCGCCACTTCACCATTGAGCTCGTCCCCGGCGCGACGTACCACACGCACAAGGGCGGCATCTCCCACGACGACATCATCGGCGCCGACGAAGGCTCCGTGGTGAAGTCCTCCAACGGTGCCGACTATCTGTGCTTCCGCCACCTGCTCGTGGACCAAGTCCTGTCGATGCCCCGCGGCGCGGCGGTTATCTACCCGAAGGACGCCGGCCAGATCCTCGTCGAGGGCGACATTTTCATGGGTGCCCGCGTGCTGGAGGCTGGTGCTGGCTCCGGTGCGCTGACGATGTCCCTGCTGCGCGCAGTCGGCCCGGAAGGTCACGTGTTCTCTTACGAGATTCGTGATGATCACTTGGCTTTTGCCGAGGACAACGTCGACGATTACTTCGGGCAGCGCCCGTCCTGGTGGACCCCGCGCCTGGGCGATTTCGGCGAGGTGACCCAAGAAGACCTCGGTGGTCCCGTCGACCGCGTCATTTTGGACATGGTGGAGCCGTGGCACTTCATCGATACGGTGAAGGACATCCTCATCCCGGGCGGGGTGTTCATGACGTACGTGGCCACAGTGCCGCAGCTGATGAACATCGTCGAAGGTATCCGCGAAGCGAAGTGCTTCACCGAACCGCGCTCCTGGGAGACCCTCCTGCGCGAATGGAAAGTCGAGGGCCTGGCCACCCGCCCGGAGCACCGCATGAACGCGCACACAGCGTTTTTGGTGTGGACCCGCAGGCTTGCCGACGGTGTCACGCCCCCTCGTCCGCAGCGTCGAGCCCGCAGATAAGCTGGAGTCATGAACGATGCCGACCTCCGCGAGCTGAAACAGCAGAACCAGGCTCTCTCCGCGCGCAATAAGCAGCTCGCGGAGATGTTGAAGGTCTCCCGCGACAAGCTCAAGGACCTTTCCGCGCAGGTCGACGCATTGTCCGAGCCGGCGTCGACGTACGGCATCTACCTCGCCCCAGCGCGCCGCGGACAAGAAGCTGAAGTGTTCACGTCCGGCCGACGGATGCGTTTGAAGGTCTCGCCGCATATTGAGCCGGGCACGCTCACTCCGGGTGGACTTGTGCGCCTCGGCGAAGGGTCGATTGTCGTGGAGGCGGCCGGTTTCCCTAAGGCCGGTCAGCTGGCAACCCTGTCGGAGAAAATCGGGTTTGACCGCGCCATCGTCGCTGACATGCAGGGCGCGGAACAGGTCGTCCAGCTTGCCGAGAATGTTCGCGCCAAGGCCCGCGCAGGCGACACCGTGCTTATCGACGCAAAAGCGGGCTACGCCTTCGAAGGCATCCCCAAAACTGAGGTCAACCAGCTATCCCTCGAAGAGATTCCCGACGTCACCTACGCCGACATCGGCGGCCTGCGGGACCAGATCGAGACGATCCGGGATTCTGTCGAGCTGCCGTTCACGCACCCGGAGCTGTACAAGGCCTATAACTTGAAACCGCCGAAGGGGCTGCTGCTCTACGGCCCGCCCGGTTGTGGAAAAACGCTGATCGCCAAAGCGGTCGCTAACTCGCTGTCCACTCGCATCGGTGACGGGGGAGCGGCGCACTTCCTCAACGTCAAGGGCCCGGAGCTGCTGAATAAGTACGTCGGCGAGACAGAGCGCCGCATCCGCCTCATCTTCGAGCGAGCCCGCGAACTCGCCGGCGAAGGACGGCCCGTCATCGTCTTCTTCGACGAAATGGAGTCGATCTTCCGGACCCGCGGCTCCGGTGTGTCCTCCGACATGGAAACGACCGTCGTCCCGCAGTTGCTCACGGAGATCGATGGAGTGGAAGACATCGCCAACGTCATCGTCATCGGCGCCACCAACCGGGAAGAACTCATCGACCCGGCGATTCTGCGGCCCGGCCGCCTAGACATCAAAATCCGTGTCGACCGTCCCTCACGCGAGGAGGCCCGCGAGATCTTCGCCCGCTACATCACCGACGATGTTCCGCACGCGGAGGAGGTGGAAGATCTGGTGAACGCGGGCGTCGATAAGCTCTTTGCCCCGCGTCCTTTCGTCCAGCTCACGCTTGTCGACGGCACCACCGAAACCCTCCACTACTCCGACTTCGTCTCCGGCGCGATGATCGCCAACGTCGTCGACCGTGCGAAGAAGCTGGCTATTAAGGATGAAATTTCGGGCGCGGGTTCGGGAGTTTCCGTCGAGCACGTGCGCACCGCAGTTCGTGCAGAGCAGGACGAGAGCGAGGACATGCCGAACGTGTCCAACCCGGACGAATGGGCGCGCATTTCGGGCCGCACCGGCAAACGAGTCGTGGCTGCTGAGGTGCTGTAGGTGTCCGGGGTCGTGCTTCAAAGAGCCGAACTGCTAGCAAGGGTCCGTAGGACAATGTCGAAGTCGTGGTCACTGAGGTGCGCGAAGCTCATGATCAATCCTTCCGTGCGCCCATCACGGCTCGACCACAACGACTCGAGGCGGCCGCACTCGATCCCATGTGACCGAAGCTTGTCAGCGAATTGGTTCCGGTGGGCAGGTGAGTCGAAGTTCAGTGTGAGATCCACTCCGTTCGACTCGGCCATTTCGTTGACGTGTGCACCGCTGGCCTCGAGCGCCGGAACGAGATCAGTGTGGATGATCGCCCGCCGACGTGCCAAACGGTTACGGACGGCTTTCGTGTTCCGGCGAACATGCCCGTTCTGAAGCAGACGCGCGACGGCCAGCTGCGTGACCGCGGATACGGGCATACCGAGGACCTTCCGCGTCTGCTGCACGCCTTCAGCGAATGCTGGGGGAGTGACTACGTACCCGGCAGAAAGGTTGCGGCTCAGCAACGTCGAGAAGGTACCCAGCGTGAACACGTCGGCCTGGTGATTGAGGGCGGCCAGCGGAGGTTGCGGGGCAAGGCGGTAGCGCAGCTCAGCATTGAAGTCATCCTCGATGAGAGCTGTACCCTTCTCATGCGCCCACGCGAGCAGTTCGGACCGGCGGGCAGCCGGCATCGATGCACCGAGCGGGTACTGGAAAGCGGGAGTGACCAGAAGAGCATCCAATTTGTCGGGCAAGAGTTGGACGTTCACGCCGTACTCATCGACGGCGCATGGGACCGCGTTGTGCCCGGTGGTTGGAATGACGCGGCGGAGGCCTGGGTGGCCAGGGTCCTCGACCCCCACCCGGAGATGATGCTGCCGCCTGGCGAGAGTGAGCAGAATCAGCATGAGGCCTTCGCGTGACCCGCCGGTGACTACGATTCGGTCCTCAGTCACCGCCAGTCCGCGGGCCAGACGGAGGTGCTCTGCGATCGCCCTGCGGAGCTCGGGTTGTCCTGCAGAATCGACCACGATGGACGGTTCAGCTGCTGCCTCCCGCCACGCTTGGCGCCATGCGGCGGGACGTACTGCTCCGGCGTGCCCGGACGACGGCTTCAAAGAAATGAGCTTTCGCGGTTGCTCAACTTTTGGCCGAAAAGGTGGTGCATCGATGCCACTAGGTGCACCCGCCGGCAGATCGGGATGCACGCGCGTCGGTGAACCCTGCGAGGCCAGCAAGTACCCTTCGCTGATGAGCTGGTCGTACGCCGTGACGACGCTACCGCGTGAGATCCCGGCCAGTCGCGCAAGCTCGCGTGTCGACGGCACCTCATCCCCGGGCTGCAGTTCTCCTTCGGTGATAGCCGTCCTGATGGCGGTTGCGACTTGCGCGGGGAGTGGAGTGGGGAGGTCGCGGGAGACGTCGATAAGCATTGCTCGAAGGTGACTGGTCCAAAGAATCTAAATCAAACTGGCACTAGGAATCTACCAGTGGGAGGGCAAGACTAGTGCTATGACGTTTTCCACGAACCTCTCTAAAGCTGAGTTGACCGAGTCCTTCAAGGGCGGAGTGATCATGGATGTGGTCACGCCCGAGCAGGCGAAGATCGCCGAGAACGCCGGCGCTATCGCTGTGATGGCGCTCGAGCGCGTGCCCGCCGACATTCGCGCCCAGGGCGGTGTTGCCCGCATGTCCGACCCGGACCTTATCGAAGGCATTCTCGGTGCCGTTGACATTCCCGTGATGGCCAAAGCTCGTATTGGCCACTCGGTGGAGGCCAAGATTCTCGAGCACCTCGGTGTTCACTACGTCGACGAGTCTGAGGTGCTCAGCCCGGCGGACTACGTCAACCACATCGATAAGCGCGGCTTCGACGTGCCGTTTGTCTGCGGCGCGACCAACCTGGGCGAGGCACTGCGCCGCGTGAACGAGGGTGCAGCAATGATTCGTTCGAAGGGCGAGGCCGGCACCGGTGATGTATCCGAGGCCACCAAGCACCTGCGCACTATCAAGAGTGAGATCGCTGGCCTGCAAGCACTGTGGAACGGCAACCGCGATGAGCTCTACGTTGCCGCCAAGGAACTGCAGGCGCCGTACGAACTGGTTGCCTACGTGGCCGAGCACGGCGCACTGCCGGTACCACTCTTCGTCGCCGGTGGCGTATCCACGCCGGCCGATGCGGCCCTGATGATGGAACTGGGTGCCGACGGTGTCTTCGTCGGCTCCGGCATCTTCAAGTCCGGCAACCCGGAGGCCCGTGCAGCTGCTGTGGTGAAAGCTACCCAGAACTGGAACGACATCGCTGCTGTCACCGAGGCGTCCCGCGGTCTCGGCGAGGCCATGGTCGGCATTAATGTGTCTGACCTGCCGGCTCCGCACCGTCTTGCCGAGCGCGGTTGGTAGCCAGCAATAGATCTTTAGTATCGCCTTTCAGGCGTTTAGCCAACTGGCGAACTGCGGAAACGCAGCTGCGGGGCCGCGAAAGGCGATACTGAAAATGTAGGACCGGGGCTCTCACCCGCTACGTACGCCCCTTTAGACTGGTGCACCATGACGCGTTTCATGGGAACCGAAACTGAGTACGGCATTCTCACGCCGGATAGCCCGAGCCTGAGTCCCATTGTGAGCTCGACTCACGCGGTGGTGGCCTATGCGGCGATGCACACCGCCGCCCGTGCGCGCTGGGATTATCAGGACGAGCACCCGCTGAAGGATTCCCGCGGGTTCGATCTGAAGCGCTACCAAACAGTTCCCATCGTCGACCCTAACGCGATCGGTGTGGCCAATGTGGTCACGGAGAACGGTGCGCGCTTCTACGTCGACCACGCGCACCCCGAGTACTCATCGCCCGAGGTCCCGGATGCCTTCAGCGCCATGCTTTACGACGCTGCCGGTGACCACGTCCTCAACGACGCCGCCGCCCGGATCGCAGAGCTGTGGGAAGACGGCGTCTCAGTGCTGGGCGGCCACGACCCCTGCCCGCCGCTGAAGCTGTACAAGAACAATGTCGACGGCAAAGGCGCATCGTTCGGTGCCCACGAAAACTACCAATACTCTCGGCAGACCCCATTCGAGGCGATCACTGAGGGTTTGATCCCGTTCTTCGTGACCCGCCAAGTCTTCGCGGGCGCGGGCCGAATGGGACTGGGGGAAGCGGGGGAGCAGGACGGATTCCAGATCTCCCAGCGGGCCGACTACTTCTTCCAAGAGGTCTCGCTGGAGACGACACTCAACCGCGGCATCATCAACACCCGCGACGAGCCGCATGCGGACGCGACCCAGTTCGGCCGGCTCCATGTCATCATCGGCGATGCCAACATGTCGCAGTACGCCAACCTGCTCAAATTGGGCACGACGAAGCTCGTCCTCGACGCTATCGAAGAAGGCGTCGACTTCTCGGACCTCCAGCTCAAGGAACCAGTTGAGGAACTCAAGCGGGTGTCCCGTGATCTGAGCCTGACGCACCAGCTCGGGCTCAAGGATGGCCGTACGCTCACAGCATTGGCGATTCAGCGCGACTACCTTGCACGCGTCACGCCCGAAACAGATGTGGACAAACAGGTCGTGGCTCTATGGGGAGAGATCCTGGACGATCTTGATCGCGATCCACTGTCTACCGCGGACCGTCTCGACTGGACAGCGAAGTGGGCGTTGATCAAGGGCTACCTCGACCGCGGAATCGACATCGGCAACGCCAAGCTCAAGGCCGTGGACCTTCAATACGCCGACATCGATCCGGACAAGTCGCTCTACCACGCGCTGGTTCGAGCTGGACGGATGAAGACGTTGGTCAACAACGAGGACATCGCCCGGGCCGCTACTACACCACCGGAGAGTTCCCGGGCGTACTTCCGCGGCAGGATCGCGAAGGAATTCGGCGAAGACGTCCTCTCCTCGAGTTGGCAGACCATCCAGTTCAACACCAACGCTGGCCCGCGGACTGTCTCCATCCACGCAGTGGACGGATTCACGCGCGATGATGTCGGTGAGTTGCTGGACCGTGCGGCATCCGTGGAGGAGATTGTCGCCGCTTTCAACGAGAACCCATAAGCGCTAAGTAGGGTAGAGCTATGGCTCAAGAACAGATGAACACCTACTCCGGCGGCGGGTCCGACGAGGAGGGTACCGGCCAGGAGGCCGGCCAGGTCAATGTCAACACCGCAGGCACCGACGACCTGCTCGACGAAATCGACTCTCTGCTGGATAACAACGCCGAGGAGTTCGTCCGTTCCTACGTGCAAAAGGGCGGCCAGTAATGACGGTGTATCCGCGCCGCATCATGGGCGTGGAGACTGAATTCGGCCTGACCGCCATCCGTGACGGCAAGGCGGTTTTAGGGCCGGAGGAGATCGCGCGGTACTTGTTCAAGCCAGTCG
This sequence comes from Corynebacterium sp. CCUG 70398, assembly GCF_024454055.1. Classification (NCBI taxonomy): domain Bacteria; kingdom Bacillati; phylum Actinomycetota; class Actinomycetes; order Mycobacteriales; family Corynebacteriaceae; genus Corynebacterium; species Corynebacterium sp. CCUG 70398. The sequence continues at coordinate 399,250 of NZ_JAGPYZ010000001.1, read as the reverse complement.
TGGCCCAGTACAAGAGCACGAACATCTTCACCGCCAACGCGGCCCGTCTGTATCTCGATGTCGGTGCGCACCCGGAGTACGCGACAGCGGAGTGCGATTCGCTCACCCAGTTGCTCAACCACGACAAAGCGGGTGAAGTACTGTTCAACGATCTCGCCGCTCAGACGGAAAAGACCCTCGCGGCTGAAGGCATCGGCGGCGACGTGTACCTGTTCAAGAACAACGTTGACTCTGCAGGTAACTCCTACGGTACGCACGAGAACTACCTGATCAGCCGCGAGCTGTCGCTGAAGAACTTCGGGAAACGTCTCCTGCCGTTTCTGATCACCCGGCAACTGCTGTGCGGTGCGGGCATGATCAAGAACGGCCGTTTCGTCATCTCGCAGCGCGCCGATCAGGTGTGGGAGGGAGTCTCGTCAGCCACTACGAGGACACGGCCGATCATCAACACCCGCGACGAACCCCATGGGGATTCGAGCCGGTTCCGCCGCATGCATGTCATCGTTGGTGACTCCAACATGGCGGAGCCCTCCTTTGCTCTCAAGATCGGCTCGACGCAGTTGGTCATCGAGATGCTCGAAGCGGATTGGGACATTCCGGCTTTCGACGTGGCCGAGCCGATCAAGCACATCAAACAGATCGCGCTCGACCCGACCGGCCAGACAGAACTCGCGCTCAAAGGCGACACCACAGTGACCGCGCTCGAGGTCCAGCAGGCCGTCCTCGAGGCCGCGAAGGGCTGGCTCGCCCAGCGCCAGGACGAGGGCACGCCGAATGCTGAGTTGGAGAAGGTCGTGGAGCTGTGGGGCAGGACACTCACGGCCATCGAGACGCAGAACTTCGAGCCAGTCTCTGGCGAGATCGATTGGGTGATCAAACGCAACTTGCTTGAGCGCTACCGCGACCGCTTGGGCGGGGACTGGAATCACCCGAAGCTCGCTCAGATCGACTTGGCGTACCACGACATTAGCCCGCGCCGCGGGCTGTTCTACCACCTGCAAAATAAAGGATTAGTCCAGCGGTGGACCACCGACGAGGCAATCGCCGCGGCTGCGGCTACCGCGCCGGAAACAACGCGCGCCGCTCTGCGCGCACAGTTCCTCGATACGGCCCGTGAGCTGGGCGCCCACTACACCGTCGACTGGGTGCACATGAAGGTTGACCGCCCAGAGCCGCAGACGGTGGATGTGCAGGATCCGTTCGCGACGGAGGACGTAGGCGTCGATAAGCTCGTGGCGTACATGCGCGAGAACCGCGAGGTGCTTGGCAACGCACAAGGGGGAATCCGTGGCTAACGATGCGCGAGTGATCCAACGGCTGACCAACCTCACGTTCGCATTGCTGGGGTCGAATAAGCCGCGTGATATCGAGTGGATCCGCACGCATGTTGACGGCTACGAAGACAAGACCGATACCGCCATGGCGCGCATCCTCAAGCGCGATGTCCAATCACTGCGCCGGGCTGGCGTTCCCGCGCGCAGTGAGAACGGGCTGGTATGGGTGAACAAAGACTCCTACGAACTTCCGCCGATCAGCTTCACCGAGGAAGAAGCCTACGTGCTGGGGCTGGCGGGGGACTTGGGGACGTCGGGAAGCTTGGGCGCGTTCGCGCGCTCCGGGTGGACCAAGATCGCAGCGGGCGGTGCAACGCGGGCATTTGACGATGCTCCGATTAGCGCGCTGGACAACGACATTTCCCGGCTCGACACTGATGTCGTCGCGGCCGTGACCGCGTGCGTGCGTTCCCGCACCCGGATGCGCTTCACCTACCAGCCCTCTCCGACAGCGCCGCCGCAAACGCGCACGATGGACCCGTGGGGGCTCATCGCGCTGAACAACCGCGCCTACGTCGTCGGCTACGACGTGGAACGCGAAGCTGAACGCAGTTTCCGGGCGGTGCGCGTCAGCGATGTCCGAAAAGTGCGTGACGTGCCCGCAGGGGATTTCCACCTGCCAGACCGCCCGGTCCAGCAGATCGTTGAGGATTCCCTACGCGGCCCCACGGTGAAAGAAGCGGTGGTGCGCGTTGACCCCGGAACGGCGGGGGAGCTCGTCGCGAAAGCTACAGATCTCGGTGATAGCCGTTTCCGTCTCGTCGACGTGGAGCGTGACTGGCTGGTGCGCACTACCGCCAGCTTCGCTCCGCATGCGGTGGTGAAGTTGCCGGGGGATGTGCGCGAGGACGTCATCAAGCTATTGAGCGCGACTCAGGAGGCGCAGAATGAAAGATAGCCCGGAAAAGCTCGGCCAACTCGTCCGCGCGCTGAACTTGATCCCGTACCTGCACCAACACCCGGATGCGACGCCGATGGAGATCGCGCGGAACCTGGGGTACCCGCACACCGAGGTCATGGAGGACCTGAAGCGGCTGCAGATGTCGGGCGTGGGTAAAGGACCGGGCGAGATGATCGACCTTTCCGCAGATTGGACTGGCATCACGCTCATCGAAGATCAAGGGTTGAACGCGCCGCTGCGTCTCACGCCTACGGAAGCGAATGCCCTCTTGCTCACCCTGGAATCGTTGGAAACCATGCCGGGTCTCGTGGATCAAACCGCGGTGGCGTCCGCCGCGCAGAAACTCCGGGACGTCATGCACGATGCCGGTGTTCCCGACTCCGACCATGCGGAGACTCCCGGACCGGCACGCGTGGTGTCCCAGGCGCTGACACAGCGCTGCATGCTGGAGATCACCTACTACTCGGCGACTTCCGACACGACGCGCACGCGCACGGTGTCCCCGGTGGGCATGTTCCACCGTGACGGTGCGACCTACCTGTCGGCGTTCGAGGACGGCTCACCGAAGACCTTCCGCTTGGACCGTATCCAGGACGCATCGCTTCTCGACGTCCCCGCCGCCCCGTCTGCCCACCGCGACTACGACGCGGCAAACCCCTTCGGGTTCGGGCAGGAGAACGTCGCGTCACTGCGCATCCGCAGTGACGCGACGTGGCTGGCAGACTACTGGCAGATCGAGTTGCACGAGACCGAGCCCACGGAGCTCACCGAAGGTGAGTGGGTCGAGGCCTCCATGCCCTACGGCAGCGACGACTGGATGGTTCGTTTCTGTCTCAGCCAGGCCGACCGAGTGAGCGTTGTGGAGCCGACTCATATTGCCGAAGAGGTCGCCGGTCGCAGTTCTGCGGCCCTTGAGCGTTATGCTTAGAGCCACACGCGCTTTAAGCCCTTGAATGAAAGGAACTCCCATGCCAAACCTTGGCCTGATGGAAATCCTCCTGATCGTCTTCATCATCCTGCTGCTTTTCGGAGCTGCAAAGCTTCCGGACTTGGCTCGCTCTGTGGGCCGTTCTGCGCGCATCTTCAAGTCCGAGGTCAACGAGATGAACAACGACAAGGCTGCAAAGGAGTCTGTCGCGAACCCTCAGCGTGAGCTGACCTCGGGCGCCGAGTCGACTCAGACACCCAACTCGCAGCAGGGCTTCTGGGACCAGCCGGAAAACCAGCAGCGCCCCACTAACTAGCTGTGTCCCGCACGTCCACCCGGAAGGACTCCGAGGGCACGATGACCCTCACGGAGCACCTCCAGGAACTCCGCCGACGCGTGGTGGTCTCGCTGATCGCCATCGTTGTTGGAACCATCATCGGTTTCATTTGGTACCAGTGGGCTCCGGGGCCGACGATGCCGCTGGGTGAGATCATTCGCCGACCCTACTGTTCTTTACCGGAACATTTGCGCGCGGATCTGACGTCTGACGGATCGTGTCGTCTCATCGCCACTTCGCCGTTCGAGATGTTCATGCTCCGCCTCAAGGTCGGCTTCCTCGCAGGTCTCGTCCTCTCGTCACCGGTGTGGCTGCAGCAGATCTGGGCGTTCATCACTCCGGGCCTGCACAAGAACGAGCGCCGTTGGACGATGTCTTTCGTCACGTTCGCGGTGACACTGTTCGTTGCTGGGGCGGTGCTGGCCTACTTCATTGTTGACCAGGGCCTCTACGTGCTCATGTCGATCGGTAGTGAGTACCAGGTCAGCGCCCTGTCCGGTGGCGAGTACTACAACTTCGTCCTCGCACTGATCATCATCTTCGGCGTGAGCTTCGAGGTGCCCCTGATCATCATCATGCTCAACCTTGCCGGGCTGCTCGAGTACGAGCAGGTGAAAGACAAGCGCAGGATCATCATCGTGGTCCTGTTCATTTTCGCGGCGTTCATGACGCCCGGCCAGGATCCGTTCTCCATGATCGTGCTCGCCCTGTCGCTGTGCTTCCTCGTGGAAATGGCGTTCCAGTTCTGCCGCATCAACGACAAGCGCCGCAAGAAGAAGACCGGGGACTGGGGCGATGTGCGTGACGACGAAGCTTCCGGCCCCATCGCTCCTGCCGAGCCCATTAGCGCTGCCGCTCCCGTAAGTACTCCGACTCCGGTGGCATCACCTGCCCCTAAACCCACGGACGACTTCAACAAACCGGGCTATTTCGACGACGTGCTCTAGGGTGGTAGCCATGTCTTCGACGCTCCACACGCACCTGGATGAATTCCGCGCCACTAAGTCGTTTCCCCTCGATGACTTTCAGGTGGAGGCGTGCCAGGCGGTGGAGGAGGACCGCGGAGTGCTCGTGTGCGCCCCGACCGGCTCCGGCAAGACCGTGGTGGGGGAGTTCGCGGTGTCACTAGCACTGTCGCGCGGCACGAAGTGCTTTTACACCACTCCGATCAAAGCGCTCAGCAACCAGAAGTACCACGACCTCGTCGGGGAGCACGGCGAGGATGCCGTCGGCCTGCTCACGGGTGATGTGAGCATCAACGGCAACGCGGAGATCGTCGTCATGACTACCGAGGTCTTGCGCAACATGATCTACGCCGGGTCGAGCGCGCTCGACCGCCTGTCGCACGTGGTCATGGACGAGATCCACTACCTCGCTGACCGCGACCGTGGTGCGGTGTGGGAAGAGATCATCCTCAACCTCGACGAGTCTGCTCGCATCATTGGTCTGTCTGCCACGGTCTCAAACTCGGAAGAGTTCGGCGAGTGGCTACACGAGGTCCGCGGCGACACGGCCGTGATCGTTTCGGAGAAACGCCCAGTCCCGCTTAACCAGTACATGATGGTGCAGGGCAAGATCATGCCGCTGTTCGAGCCCGGTACGGTCGAAGCGCCCGGCAACGTGAACAAGGATCTGGAGCGCGCCATCGAGCGGCTCGAATCCGGGGCCGCCAACGAAGGCCGCGACGACTTCCGCCAGGGCAAAGGCTTCCGTTCGCGTGCCGGCGGCAACCGCAGTGGCGCACCGCGGGGCCAGGACCGGATCCGACCTGTTGGCCGCCCCGAGGTCGTGGAGGCCCTGCGGGGGCGAGACATGCTGCCCGCCATCGTGTTCATCTTCTCCCGCGCGGGGTGTGACGGCGCGCTGTTTCAATGCCTGCGCTCCCGCAAGGAACTGACCACGCAGGAGGAAGCCGAGCGGATCAAGCAGATCGCCGACGAAGGTGTGGAGGGCATTCCCGAAGAAGACCTCGAGGTACTGAACTATCGCCAACTGCGCACGGCCTGGTCGCGCGGATTCGCTGCCCACCACGCGGGCCTGCTGCCAGCGTTCAAGCACATCGTGGAGCAGCTCTTCGTCGAAGGGCTCGTCCGCGTCGTTTTTGCCACGGAGACGCTCGCGCTGGGCATCAACATGCCGGCCCGCACCGTGGTCTTAGAGAAACTGGTCAAGTTCAACGGCGATGCCCACGTGGATCTCACCCCGGGGCAGTACACCCAGTTGACGGGACGTGCAGGCCGCCGCGGGATCGACACGATCGGTAACGCCGTCGTGCAATGGGCGCCAGCGATGGATCCCCGGGAAGTCGCCGGTCTCGCCTCCACCCGCACCTACCCGCTCATCTCGCTGTTCACACCCGGCTACAACATGGCCATCAACATGCTGCAGATGAACGGCTTCGAAGATTCAATCCGGCTTATCGAGAAGTCCTTCGCTCAGTTCCAAACCGACCGCTCCGTCGTCGGCGAGGTGCGCACCATCGAGCGCCAGCGCGCCAAGGTAGACACGCTGCGCGCTGAGCTTATCGACGCCGCAGGCGCCGACGTCAGCGACGACCTCATGGAGTACATGAACCTGCGCCGGGACCTCACCGAGGAAGAGAAGCGCAACAAGAAGGACTCCATTACTGAGCGCCGTCAAGAAGTTCAGGCCGTGTTAGGCCGGCTGCAGATCGGTGATGTCATCGCTTTGCCGTCGAAACGCCGTCCGGAGCTCGCCGCTGTCGTTGCGCCCGCAGGGAAGAAGGATGACCCGCGGCCGTGGATCACCACGCAGCGCGGCTGGTCGGGACGCATTGACGCCTCCGCCTTCGCCAACGCCCCTGTCGTGGTCGGCAGCATCAAGGTGCCGCGAGACATCGCGCACAAACCGCGCAAGCACACCCGGAAGGTGGTCAGCGAGCTCTCCCGCAGCCGCTTCAACGCGCCAAAGAAGTTGAAGCAGGAGGCGCGCAACCGGCCGTCGAAACGCATGCTCGAACTGCGCGATGCGATCCGGTCCCACCCGGTGCACTCCTGGCCGGCTGCGCAGCGGGAGCAGCTCGCTCGGCTCGGAGATGAGTTGGTGCGTGAGGAAAGGTCGCTGGAGCGGGCGCAGAAAAGCGTCGATAAGCAAACGGACACGTTGGGGCGCATGTTTGAACGCATCATCGGCCTGCTCACGGAGATGGACTACGTGGAGCTTGTCGACGGCGAGCCCACCGTCACCGACGAAGGCGAGCGTCTCGCGCGCATCCATAATCCTTCCGACCTGCTGGTCGCCCAGTGTCTGAAGCGGGGGATCTGGGATGACCTTGATCCTGCCGAGTTGGCTGGCGTTGTTTCAATGTGCGTGTTCGAGAACCGCAAGTCGACCGGCGGGTATCCGGAGGCCGCGACAGACCGGATGGCAGATGCGATGAACGACACCATGCGCATTCACGGCGAGCTCGCTAGCGACGAGCAGCGCCACCGCCTGCCGCCGACGGGCATCCCGGACCCTGGCTTTGCTTTGTCGATGCACCAGTGGACTGCCGGCGCACCGTTGGGTTACGCGCTGGCCGCAGCCGCCGAGTCTGGTGCGGAGCTGACACCGGGCGACTTCGTACGCTGGTCGCGCCAGGTCATCGACCTCTTGGAACAAATTGTGCAGACCGGGTACTCCGCCGACATCAAGCACAGCGCCCGCAGGGCAGTCGACGCGATCCGGCGCGGTGTGGTGGCGATCGGCAACTAGCGCACCGTCCCTTCTGGGAGCAGGTTCACCGTGGCCACGCGGAGATTCTTCCCGAACGGGTCGAGGATCAGCGACTGCACTCCAACGATCCTCCCGCCGACCATGACCGGGCCGCCGGAATCGCCCTTGACTGCGGGCTTCGTGTTGAAGACCAGCCCAGCCGGCCGCACGCGCGTGGCCCGAGACCGCGACATCGCCAGAGGAATCGTCCCTAACCACAGGCCTGGACGCGCCTGCATCCTCCGCGCGCGTCCGCCAAACCCGAACGTGACGGCTGGGGTGCCGATCCGTGGCGCAGCGCCCTCAACGATCCGCGGGAAGGTCTCACCCGACAACTTCCGAAAGGGACGCACGGTCACGATGGCAATATCTGTGCCCGGCACGGTTGTGACCTGCCTAATGGTTCGGATAGCGCCGTGCGCCTTCACCGTGGCTCCTGTGGGATGCTCCCGGAAGAAGTGCGCACACGTCAGCACCGTCTCAGGATCGAGCAGCGTGCCCGAGCAATAAGCAGCCCCAGATGAGATGCGGACAAGCGAAGCAGGAAACATTGCCGCCCATCCTATCCACCTACAATGGCGGGCATGAATGCTCTTCCCACGCATTTCCCACCGGCCGTCTACGCGCACCGCATCAAGCGGGCCGAAACCCTGTGCACGCAGCGGGGACTCGGTGGGGCAGTGGTGGGAACAGGCCCGGAACTCGCGTTCCTGACCGGCGCGTGGACACAGTCGCATGAGCGTCTCACCGCGCTTGTCGTCTCGCCGCTGGGCGACCCCACGCTCATCGCCCCGGCCACCGATGCTGCCGACCTGGCCTTCGTGGAGCAGCTGGGCATCACCCTGCACACGTGGCGTGACGGCCAAGATCCCTATCGCATCGTTGCGGCGCACCTCGGTGGCGGCACGGTGGCGCTGGGCAAATCGTTGACTGCCGACCACGTGCTTCGCCTCATGGAGGTCGTCGAAGACACCGTGCTTATCGACGATGCGGTGCCGGACCTGTTCATGGTGAAAGACACCGATGAGATCGCGCAGCTGGAGTTTGCAGGCGCCGCCATTGACCGCGTCCACGAACAGGTCCCGGACCTGCTCCGTCCCGGCCGCACAGAGAACGAGGTAGCAGCGGACCTCGCCGAATTGATCAAGCGTGAACACGCATCGGTGGACTTCGTCATTGTCGGCTCGGGCCCGAATGGCGCCAACCCTCACCACGACCACTCAGACCGCGTGCTGGAGGACGGCGACCCAGTCGTGGTGGATATCGGCGGTTCCGTCGGTGCCGGCTACCACTCCGACTGCACCCGCACCTACGTGGCGGGAACCGTTCAAGACCCCTCGTTCCAGCGTGCCTATGACGTGCTCCGCACCGCGCAGGACACAGCCGTTCATACCGCACGACCCGGTATGACGGCGGGGGAGCTTGATGCCGTGGCACGCTCCATCATCAACCACGCCGGATACGGAGTGAACTTCTCCCACCGGCTCGGTCACGGGATTGGATTGGCCCTGCACGAGGCACCGTTCATCGTCGAGGGCAGCGACACGGTTCTCGAAGAAGGCATGGTGTTCTCGATCGAGCCGGGGATCTACCTGCCCGGGCAGTGGGGGATGAGGATCGAAGACATTGTCGTGCTCGAACCCGCTGGCGCACGCCGCCTCAACAACGCTGCCCGCCAACTCCGCTATGGTTTGCAGTCATGACACAGGCCACACCGGGCGCCGGCACCATCCTGCTCCTCGGCGCGACCAGCGACATCGGCGGGGAGATTGCTGTGCGTGTATGTTCAGGTCGCGATGTGGTTCTGGCAGCCCGGAGACCAGAGGCGCTGGAAGACGTCGAAAAGCGACTGCGCAATGCGGGAGCCACGAGTGTGCGTAGCGTCCCTTTCGAAGCGACGGACCTCTCTTCGCACCGTGAGGTCGTAAACGCAGCTGGCCCGGCGACAACGGCGATTGTGGCCTTCGGCACTCTCGGTGACCAAGAGCGCGCGGAGCACGACGAAGCACACGCAGCCGAAATCGCCATGATCGACTACACCGCGCAGGTGAACATGCTCACTGTGCTGGCAGATGCCATGCACCGCGGGGAAATCTTCGCGTTCTCGTCCATCGCAGGATGGCGGGCGCGGCGCGCGAACTACGTGTATGGGTCAACCAAGGCCGGGCTCGACGCGTTCTGCCAGGGCTTAGCGGACAAACTGCACGGCGGGCCGCTGAAGCTGATCACGGCGCGTCCGGGTTTTGTCATCGGTTCCATGACCGAGGGCATGAAGCCCGCGCCGTTGTCTGTGAAACCGGAGGATGTCGCCGAGGCGGTCATTGCCGCAGCGCAAAAGAAGGGCAGCCGCACTGTCTGGATTCCTCGTCAGCTGCAGGTGTTGGCCTGGATCATGCGCTTTGTTCCGCGCCCGATCTGGAGGCATATGCCACGGTAGAATTCGGAAAAACTGGTGCGACAAGGGAGGAAACGTGGGCAAGAAGAGCAACATTGTCGGTGTGGTAGCCGGTCTCGGGGCCGCTGCTGCCGCTGGTCATCTGTGGAAGAACTCTCGGGAATCAGGCACCCGAGGACTGATCACGCGGGCATGGCTGCCGCTGTTTGTGGATCTAGCGAAAGACATCATCAACCGCCCCGTCACCGATCCCGAGTTCGAGCCGCCGCAGTGGTTGTCCGGTGCCACCGGGGGAGAGCTGCTGCGCACCGAGAAAGTTCGCGCACTCGGGCTGAACTCGGACATGAATAAGGGCACAATGTGGCGGATCGAGTACGCGACGACGGACGCGCACGGGCGCCCACTGTCCGCCACGGCCGCCGTGATCCGCTCGGAAAATCCGTGGCAGGGAACAGGCCCGCGTCCCGTTATCGGGTTCGCGCCCGGAACGCAGGGCACGGCGCGCCACTGTGATCCGTCGTACTCCTTCAGCATGTTCCTGGACGCGCGGTGGCCTTTCGACATCGTTTCCGCGTACGAGCAGCCCGCAGTGAACATGTACGTCGCCGCCGGCTGCCACGTGGTGGTCACCGACTATCCCCGGGATCCGGAAACAGGCAAGCAGCTCTACTGCGACCATGTCGCGGGGGCGCATTCGCTTTACGACGCCCTCCGTGCCGCCAAGCACCTCGACGTCACCAGCGACCGCGTAGGCCTGTCCGGGTTCTCCCAGGGTGGCGGGTGCGTCGCCGCAGCGCTCGAGGAGCCCGAGTACGCCCCCGACATTCCGGTTGTCGCCGCGGTGTGCGGCGCGCCGCCGTCAGACCTCGAGGACATTCTCAACCACGTCGACGGCGAAACCGCGACGTTCGTGCTGCCGTACGCGCTCGACGGAATGATGGCCTCGTACCCCGAGATTGCAGGGGAGCTTCTTCCACACCTCACGGAGAGCGCTGGCGAACTGCTGGGGTTGGCACGTAACCGGTGTGTGCTCGGCGCGATGCCCCATAGCGCCCGCCAAGACACCACGACGTGGACCACCGATGGCCGCAAGCTCGTCGACGTGATCAAGGAGCTGCCGATCACCAACTCGCTCATCGGCGACAAACTCCTTGGCGACACCTCTCCGCAGGTTCCGACGCGCCTGTGGGCAAGCGTTCACGACGACATCATTCCGTACCACTCAACCGAGAAACTGGCACGCGATTGGGGTATCGAGCTGACCACGCGGCGCCTGTTTCCGCTGCTACGTTTCGACGTAGCCAAGCACCTCGTGCCGTTCTTCATCTGGATGCACGACGATGCAACATGGTTGATCCGGCAGATTGAGAGTTCTGGGGCCTCAGGCAGGTAGTCTGGCCGCATGCCCTATGCCGCTTATTTCCTGATCTACCTGATCCTCGAGGCGCTCGCGTTCTGGGGTGTGAGCCAGCTCATCGGAGTCGGATGGGCCTTAGCCGGCATCTTCATTCTCATGATTGTCGGCGCCGTGGGTGCTTCCGGAGCCATGCGCGCTGAGGTCGCCCGCGCCTCCCACGGGCGCGCCAGCATCGGCCAGTTTGCGGGAGGCACCGCCCTTGCCATGGCTGGGGGAGCGTTGACCGTCCTTCCGGGGTACATCACCTCAGCGGTCGGTGTCCTGCTGCTGTTCCGCCCTACCCGTGACCTCATCCGTCAGTCCATGGCGGCGTCCCTGCGCAAGCGTGTAGAGACGTTTGGTGCCCAGGTGTACGACGTGTCCAATATGCAGCGGCACGCAACCTCCTACGGCACGTTCGGTGACGGCTCGGCTTCGGAAGAAGTGATTGATTCTGAAGAGATTGAAAAGTGGTCGCGTGATGCTCGACCGGAAGACTTCGGAGGTCCGAGTGAGCGCTAACTCGAATGCGGTGGTCACTGGCGGCCGCCTGCTGCTGGCAGGCGCAGGGGGAGTGCTGGTGTACTTCTCCCACGAACCGCACGGGCACTTCTGGGCGGCGATTTTCGGCGTGGCGCTGTTTTACTTTGCTCTGATGCCGTGGCCGTTCGTTGCCGCCACCGATAAAGCTGCCGCACCGACCGCCGGCCGCGGTGCCTTGCTCGGGTACGTTCACGCAGTCTGCCTCTACCTGCCGTTGTTGCCGTGGGTGGGTGAGTTTGTGGGCGCATTGCCGTGGATCGCGCTGTCTTTGGCGTGCGCGCTGTACTCGCTCATCACAGGCGCGTTCGGCGCTCTTGTTGCCCGGTGGCGTTTCGGTTTTCTCGCGTTCCCTCTGGTCTACGTCGCCGTCGAGTACGCGCTGTCCTCGTTCCCCTTCGGCGGATTCTCCTGGGTCCGTCTGGCCTGGGGGCAAATCAACGGCCCGCTGGCCAACTTGGCGCCGTGGGGTGGCCCCGCATTGATAACGTTCGCGACTGTGCTGCTCAGTGCGTCTATAGCCGCTTGCGTGCATGGGCTTCTCTCTCGCGTCGAGTGGTCGCCGAAGGGGAGTGTGGTCGCCTGGTCGATGGTTGTGGCGGGGTTGATGATCTCCACGAGCATGATCGCGGGCCTGGCCGTCAACCGCGACGCCCCGACAACAGGGGAGGTCACTGTCGCCGCAATTCAGGGCAATGTTCCCCGCATGGGCCTGGACTTCAACGCGCAGCGCCGCGCGGTGTTGGCCAACCACGTGAACGTGACCAAAGAGATGGCCACCGACGTGCACGGGAAAGGGGAGAGCGTCGACATGGTCTTCTGGCCCGAGAACGCCTCTGATGTGAACCCCTTCGCGGACGATGAAGCTTTCGAGCGCATCTCCGGCGCCGTGGCAGAGGCGGATGCGCCCACTCTGGTGGGCACCTTGACAAAGGACGAGGTCGGCGATCGCAACACTGCCGTCATCTTCGACCCAGACAACGGGCCAGGGGACTACCACCACAAGAAGTATCTGCAGCCGTTCGGCGAATGGATGCCCTACCGTGATTTTTTCCGCAACTTCTCCGAGTATGTCGACATGGCCGGCAACTTCAAGCCCGGTGACGGCAACGGCACCGTGCGGATGGGCGACCACGTTGTCGGCGTGGCCACCTGCTACGAGGTCGCATTCGACATGGCCTACCGCGATGCGGTGAAGGCTGGTGCACAGATCCTGACTACCCCGACGAACAACGCTACGTTCGGGTTCACGGACATGACTTACCAGCAGCTAGCCATGAGCCGCATTCGCGCGATGGAGACCGACCGGGCCGTCGTCGTGTCTGCCACGTCCGGCGCCTCTGCGATTGTCCACCCGGATGGTTCGGTGTCGCAGCATACGGAGATCTTCCAGCCGGGGTATCTCGTCGAAAAGCTTCCGCTGCGTGATTCCGTGACATTTGCCGTGCGCTATGGGCAGTGGGTGCAGTGGCTGCTCGTTGCAGGGGGAGTCGCGGTGATGGCCGCATCCATGATCGGCGCGCGACGCGGGTACACTGCCTAGAGAAACACGAGAGAAACGACATCCCTGGTAATAAGGAGAAACCGTGCCTGTGGCTGACAAACCCAGTGACTCCACGTTGGTGATCATCCCGACGTACAACGAGCTGGAGAACCTTCCGCGCATCGTTGAGCGTGTCCGTGCCGCCACGCCGGAGGTGGACATCCTCGTTGTCGACGACAACTCCCCGGACGGAACCGGTGACAAGGCGGACACCCTCGCTGCGGCGGACGAGCACGTTCACGTTGCCCACCGCGAGGAAAAGTCGGGCCTGCTGGGCGCATACCGTGAAGGCTTCGAGTGGGCGCTTGAGCGCGAGTACAAAGTCATTTGCCAGATGGACGCGGATGGTTCCCACGCGCCGGAGCAGCTGCAGGATCTGCTGGATGCGGTGGATAAGGGTGCAGATCTGGTCATTGGTTCGCGCTACGTCCCTGGTGGGGAAGCGGTGAACTGGCCGAAGGAGCGTTTCTACCTGTCGAAGCTGGGCAATCTTTATATTTCCATCGCTCTCGGCGACGAGATTGCGGACATGACTGCTGGCTACCGCGCGTTCCGTCGCGAGGTGCTCGAAGCCATTGACTTCGATGACCTGTCCCGCAAGGGCTATATCTTCCAGGTGCAGATCGCCGATGTCGTCGTCCAGGAAGGCTTCGATGTGCGCGAGGTGCCCATCACCTTCGTCGACCGCGAGCTCGGCGAATCCAAGCTGGACGCCAGCTTTGCCAAAGACTCCCTGACCGAAGTGACCAAGTGGGGTTGGACGCGCCGCTCGAGTCAGGCGAAGGAGATGGCCTACGAGCTGAAACGCCTGGGTAAATACGAGCTTGAACAACTGGGAGTGCAGCGGATCCCGGGCAAGATCACCGGTGCGTTTTCGGTCGCCGGCGACATGGTCGAAGAAGGCTCGAAGCTGCTGGCATACGAGCTCAAGCGGAACTCTGACGAAGTAGACACGCGCCCCCTGGCTTCCTTGGGCCGCAGTCTTGTCGGCTTCGTGGAAGAGGGGGCGCGCCTGGCGAAGTATGAGGTGCAGCGGCTGGTGAACAACCGCCACTAAGCCTGGTTCTCTTGGGCTTCTTTCTGCTCCTTAGCAATGCGTGCCGCGTTACGGCGGCGCTTGCGCAGCTGCTCTAGGCGCTCTTCAAGCAGCTCATCGAGCTCGTCGATGGTGCGGCGCTCCAGCAGCATGTCCCAGTGGGTGCGCGGCGGCTTGACCGGTTTGGACTCTACACCTTCGCCCTCAATGAGGGTGCCGGTCTGGCCGTTCTTGCACGGCCACTCCTCGGGGATCTCGGCGTCGTCTGCGAACGGGATCTCGAAGACCTCACCGGAAGGGGTGCGGTACTTCGCCATCCTGCGGGGGGCGAGATCGTGGTCACGATCCGTCTCGTAGCTCACTGCACCCATCCGGCTACCACGCAGTACCCGATCAGCCATGCTGCATCTGTCCCTTCATCTGTTGGTCTGTAGAAGCTTGCGGGGCAGTCGTGCAGCCCCATGCAATCTTCAAAGTATAACGGCCACCCATAGCAACGGTTCACCCACACCGTTTGTTCCAGCAGTTACGATCACAAGTGATCCGATCATGAACCAGCCACTTCACAAAAAGGACGAGCCGGGCGCCTGCCTGTGGTGCGGTGCTCCCGTTGAACAGCTGCAGGGGCGCGGCCGCCGCCGCAAGTACTGCAGCGATTCGTGCAAGCAGCGCGCCTACGAGCGGCGGCACTATGTGCCAGGCAACCTTGGGCGCTCGGGCCGCGCGCGTCCGCACAACGACGACACTTTGCGCGATCGATTATTCGCGCTGCGCTGCGCGGCAGAGGACATCGCCACGGCTGTCTCTGAGGGTGCAGACACCGACGAGATTGAGTCCTTGTGCGATGAGCTGGTTACCATGGCTAAGAGAATCGAAAAGCTTCACTAGAAGTTTTGAGAAGTTTTGCAAGCAGAAAGAGGGGAAGTCATGCAGACACGCACCCAGAAGATCGTGTTCTTTGGTGGTCTGGCGGTGATCATTCCTCTCACTCTGGTAGCGATCGTTCCGCTCGTCTTTGCGCTGTTCAACTCGCCCGGCATCAAGACTGAGCCCATTGACGACAGTGGTGCCAAAGCCGCGACAACCGATGTGGACGGGCACTGGGTGGTCAGCAACCAGATGGGCAAGAATGCGACGTCCGCCGGGTTCACATTTAGTGAGCTGTTACCGGGCGATGAGCGCGTCACATCCGGCTCTACGCCAGCTGTCACGGGTGAAATGACCATCGAGGCCGGCACGCTGACCGCCGGTGAGGTGACTGTGGATATGACTAATATCGTCACGGATCGCGATGTCCGTGACGTTAATGTGCGGAGGAGCATCCTCCACACGGAGGAGTACCCGGAAGCGACATTTGTCCTGACGGACCCCGTTGATGTTTCGCAGCTGCCAGACGACGGCAGCATCGGCACCGTCACGCTCACGGGTGACATGACCATTCACGGGGAGACAAACACGATCACGCAGGAGTTCAACGCTCTGCGCACGGAAGACAACGTGATCGTGCACGCCGACATTCCGTTCAACCGTCTCGACTATGGCGTGGAGACACCGGAGTTCGTGGCCGCGAAGATTGCGGAAGAAGGCGAAATCAATATCCGCCTCAAGATGGATAAGCAGTAAAATATCCCCTTTTGTCCGATAATATACATTATGTCAAGTAGGACGCGCGCCTAGCTCCGCTCGCTTTTCGACGTTGCCCCTACCGCACTCCCCGGCGATGCTTGTGCGCAAGCGTGTACTGAACCGCATCGAGCATCCCCAACCGCGCAAGCGCTTCACGGAGGGCAAGCTGCCACGTCCACAGGCGCCGGTACACCGCATCGAATCCGTCGGCCGCCGCCTCGCGTAGCTGCCCTTGAAATGTCGTGCGTTGGTGTCCCAAGGACAATGCGAGGTGCTCCGGCGCGTGCGTCTCACCGATGACGCGCAAGCCGCTGTGCTTATCGACGAGCCTGCGCAGCGACTCCTTCGTGCCGTACTCCAACGCGGGCCAGACATAGGCGCGGAGCGATTCCAGAGATGACGCAGCGACCGGGGTGAGCTTCTCTGTCGCCACGACAGTTTGGATGACGGCACGGCCTCCCCGTGTGAGCAACTCGTCCATGACTGCGGTGTATGTGGGGCGCAGACGCATCGGGAGGGTTTCGAGAGTCTCGACGGAAACAACTGCGTCATAACGCCCCTCTCGTCGTGCGAGTGCTTGCTGGACGCTCTGTACGACGTTGATATGCACGCTGTCGTCGACTCCCGCCAGAGTCAGGCGCTCGCGCAGCCCCGGTACGGTACCGGGATCTGTTACGAGCGAATCCACCGTGGCTTGCCTTCCGGCCGCCGCTATAGCCACTGCCCCGCCGGAACTGGGAAGTTCCGCTATGTGGGAGCCGGCGTGGACACCGGCGGCGTCGAGAAGCATGCCGACGCTTCTGCGCTGTGCGTCGGCAAGATCCAGCTTTTCCGTGCTCAACGGTTCGCTGAAATTCGTCACAGAGACGAAATAGTTGGCCGGCTCCCCGCGCTTGCCCGCGCTCGGCGAGAACGACTTGACGCTGCGGCGCTCCGTCGTGGGCACCCCTGTTGAGAAATGGCCGGCGAAAGAGCTCATCCCGTCCCCGGCGTAACGGGCGACGAGCTCTGGCGGCACATCCCCACCGATAAAACGTGTATCCGCTTTCGCGCTCGAGGTTCGGGGGTTGTACCCCGATTCAATCAGGCCGGAGAGCACTTTGATGAGCGCTACCGGGGTCTGCGTGCGCCACTCTCCTGCCATGTAGGCCTCCGCCAGCCCAATCCAACCGTGAGCGGCGATGCGGGCAAACATGGCCTCGTGATCGACAACAAGGTCTGGCTGACCGTTCGGATCAAGATCGAGGCCGGCCTGCATGCACGCTTTCGCGAACTTCGCCTCCGCCCGCCGCGACCGAAGTCCCATCGCACGCCCAGACGGAACGTGCGCGATGCTCGGCCATTGCGCGGGATCCACAGTTGCCAAGTGGTCTAACTGGGGACGATAGGAAGCATTGTCGGGCACGCCGTTTAGAATAGACCGCCGTGGCAGCGGTGTAGCGGTGCCACGGCGCGCACTTGCTGCAAACCCGCGTATGATTTCATGGCGGATCCGCACAACGTTGTTCTAGAAGGCTAAAAGGAGTTCATACATGTCCGACAAACCGTACCGCCCCGCAGGTAACCGCCACCATGTCGTGATCATTGGTTCCGGCTTCGGTGGCCTTTTTGCCGCACGCGAACTCGACGGCGCTGACGTTGACGTCACGCTGATTAGCCGCACCAACTTCCACCTCTTCCCGCCGCTGCTCTACCAGGTGGCCACGGGCATTCTCGGCTCGGGCGAGATTGCTACCTCCACCCGCCAGATCCTGGGCAAGCAGAAGAACACCGACATCATGCGCGGCGATGTCACCGACATCGACCTCGACGCTAAGACGGTCACCTGCAAAGAGGGTCCGTACACCTACACCTACGAATACGACTCTCTCATCGTCGCCGCCGGTGCCGGCCAGTCCTACTTTGGCAACGACCACTTCGCCGAGTTCGCCCCCGGACTCAAGACGCTCGACCACGCGCTGGAGATCCGCTCCCGCCTCGTCACCGCGTTCGAGCGCGCCGAAGTCACCGAGGACCCGGCCGAGCGCGAGCGCCTGCTCACCTTCGTCATCGTCGGTGCGGGCCCGACCGGTGTCGAGCTCGCCGGCCAGATCGCCGAGATGGCGCACCGCAGCTTCCGCAACGAGTACTCGCACTTCCGCCCCTCCTCCGCCAAGATCATTCTTCTCGACGGCGCACCCCAGGTCCTCCCGCCCTTCGGCAAGCGCCTCGGCCGCAAGGCGCAGCGCGAGCTCGAACGCATCGGCGTGACGGTCCACCTCAACTCGATGGTGACCAACATCGACGAGACCTCGGTGACCTACAAGGACATGGAGACCGAGGAAGAGACGACGATCGAGTCCTACACCAAGATCTGGTCCGCGGGTGTGGCCGCTTCCCCGCTGGGCAAGCTCGTCGCCGACCAGGCCGGCCTCGAGGTCGACCGTGCCGGCAAGGTCCCGGTGAACAAGGACCTTTCCGTGGGCGACCACCGCAATGTCTTCGTCGTCGGCGACATGATGAATTTGGACAAGCTGCCGGGCCTGGCTCAGGTGGCGATCCAGACCGGTGAGTACGCGGCTAAGGCGATCAAGGATGGCGTGGAGAATGACCAGGAGCCGGACCAGCGCGAGCCGTTTGAGTACTTCGACAAGGGCTCCATGGCCATCGTTTCGCGCTTCCACGCCGTGGTGAAGATGGGCAAGGTAGAAATCGCCGGCTTCCTGGGCTGGATCATGTGGCTGCTCGTCCACGTCTCCTTCCTCGTGTCCAAGCGCAACCGCATCGTGTCTATGTTCACCTGGACGCTCAACGCCCTGTCCCCCAAGCGCTACAACCTCGCCGCGACCCAGCAGCAAATGCACGGCCGCACTGCCCTGCTGAACCTGGAGAAGTACGCCGCGGAGGAGGCTGAGCACCTCGTCGAGGTGCGTGACACCAACGGCGAGAACTAAGTTCGCCCTTCTTCTCCCCTACGCCCGCCCCAGGTTCCCCCGAACCCGGTGGCGGGCGTATGATTCTGTCCGTTCATCCAGTTCATAGATCTGCCCAAAGGGGGTTGCCTTGGTACCGAAGAACCCGCTTTCCCTGGGAAAGTCGAAGCAGACAGAAAAGGCGACCCAGAAACCTATCCCTGTCCCGGTGGAACGTTCGATCGACTTCTGCCGCGTGATTGTGGATGGTCAACTTGAACCTGGCAGCTGCCACTACTCCACCGCTCTCAAGAAAGTGAATGAAGCTGAGAGCGGCTACGTGTGGTTGTCCCTCCGCGAGCCCAACGTGGAGCAGATGGAGAAGGTCGCCGAAGAGTTCGGCATTCACGATCTCATTGTGGAAGATGCCGTGAGCGCCCACCAACGCCCGAAGGTGGAACGCTACAACAATCAGCTGTTTCTGGTCATCCGCACGATTGAGTACCGCGACGACGAAGAGGTCACTGACCTGCGCGAGATCATCTCGACCGGTGAAGTGCAGATGCTCATCGGCGAGAACTTCGTGATCACAATCCGCCACAACGCGGAGCTTCCGAACCTCACTCAGGAGCTTGTCGAAGACCCGGAGATTTCCGCGCTGGGACCCGCTGCCGTCGCCTGGAAGGTCGCAGACCACGTCGTAGAGAACTACGCCATGATCACGACCTTCCTCCGCGAAGACGTCGATGAGCTGGAGAACGAAGTCTTCACTCCGCGCCGGCAGATCAACATCGACAAGATCTACTCCTACAAGCGTGAGATCTTGGAGATGCGCCACGCGATTGACCCGCTGGGTCCCGCGTTGAAGACAGGACTGAACCTGCACAAGGACCTGTTGAGCAAGCAGATCCGCTCTTACCTGCGTGACGTGCAGGATAACGCGATGATTGTCACCGACAACGTCAACGGATTCGATGAGCGGCTTTCCTCGCTTCTCGACGCGTCCGTGGCCAAGGTGAGCATGCAGCAGAACTCCGACATGCGCACGATCTCAGCCGTGGTGGGTATGGCGGCCCTTCCGACGATGATCGCCGGAATCTACGGCATGAACTTCGAGTACATGCCAGAGCTGTCGTGGCGCTATGCGTATCCGGTTGTCTTAGTGGTGATGTTCGGCTCCATCGTGGCCATGTACTGGTGGTTCCGCCGCAACAACTGGCTCTAACCCAGCTGTTAGGCCATCACCATGGTGCGCAGGGTGGTGATCGCGACGATCTTGCCCTCCTGCTTCATCTCGATGCGCCAGATCTGGGTGCGCCGGCCCAGGTGGACGGGCGATGCTTCAGCCTCGATCGTGCCGGAGGTGACGCTGCGGATCAGATCCGTGTTGTTGTTCATGCCCACAACGGGCGCGCCCGCGGCGGCGTACCCAGCGTAAGAGCCCACGCTCTCTCCGATGGCGCAGAACACCCCACCGTTGACCTGGCCGGCGGGCTGGTGGTGGCGCGGATCCGCTTCCACCGTCGCGGTGATCTTCTCCGGGCCGAAAGCGGTGAAGTGCAGCCCGATGAAGCTGTCGAATTCGACGTGGTGAGCGTTCAGGTATGCCAGTTCGTCGTCGGTGAGCTGACGGTCGCGTAGTTCCATGAGTTTGCTGAAATCCATCTCCATGGCCAGAGATTTTACCAACGAAACTAGATCGCGTGCGCGGTTATAGATCTGTTTGTATTTAAAGGGTTCTTATATGGCCCATCGCCTGCGTAGGACCGACTGGCCTGCGTATGCTTTGGGCATGACTAACGAGAATCTTGCGCAGATCGGCGTCGTGGGCATGGCTGTGATGGGCTCCAACTTGGCCCGCAACTTCGCCTCCCGCGGCCACACGGTAGCTATCTACAATCGCTCACCTGAGAAGACCCGGGCTGTCATGGAGCAGCACGGCCACGAAGGCAACTTCATCCCTTCGGAGTCCATTGAGGACTTCGTTGCGTCTCTGGAGCGTCCGCGCAAGGCGGTCATCATGGTGCAGGCCGGTGCTGGCACTGACGCGGTGATCGATCAGCTCGTTGAGGCCATGGACGATGGCGACATCATTATCGACGGCGGAAACGCTCTGTTCACCGACACCATCCGCCGCGAGAAAGAGGTCGCAGCGAAGGGCCGCCACTTCGTCGGCGCGGGCATCTCCGGTGGCGAGGAGGGCGCCTTGAAGGGGCCGTCGATCATGCCGGGTGGCCCGAAAGAGTCGTGGGAGACCCTCGGTCCTCTGCTGGAATCCATCGCTGCTGAAGTCGATGGCGTGCCGTGCGTGACTCACATCGGCCCTGACGGTGCTGGTCACTTTGTGAAGATGGTCCACAACGGCATCGAGTATGCCGACATGCAGGTCATCGGCGAGGCTTACCACCTGCTGCGTTACGCGGCGGGCATCGAGCCGGCTGAGATGGCAGACATCTTCGCCGAGTGGAACCAGGGTGATCTGGACTCGTACCTCATCGAGATCTCTGCAGAGGTGCTGCGCCAGGTCGATGCGAGGACGGGCAAGCCGCTGGTGGACGTCATTGTCGACGCCGCTGGCCAGAAAGGCACCGGCCGCTGGACTGTGAAGGAAGCACTCGACCTTGGCGTGCCCACAACGGGCATTGGGGAGGCCGTCTTCGCCCGCGCCCTGTCCTCGGCGCTGGCGCAACGCCAGGCCGTCCAGGACACGGGTTTGCCGTCGGGTGAGGTCACGTTGCTAGAGACGCTCGGCGTCGATAAGCAGCAGTTCGTTGAAGATGTCCGCCGCGCCCTGTACGCCTCCAAGCTTGTGGCCTACGCGCAGGGCTTCGACGAGATCAACGCTGGCTCCCAGGAGTACGGCTGGGGCATTAAGCCGCAAGACCTCGCGACGATCTGGCGCGGTGGCTGCATTATCCGCGCGAAGTTCCTCAACCGCATCACCGAGGCGTACAACAACGACCCGCAGCTGCCGTCGCTTTTGCTCGACCCTTACTTCAAGTCTGAGCTGGAGAAGGGCCTTGTCGATTCCTGGCGTCGTGTGGTCATCATTGCCACCCAGTTGGGTCTGCCGATCCCGGTGTTCGCCTCAAGCCTGTCCTACTACGACTCGCTGCGCGCGGAGCGCCTACCGGCTGCTCTCATCCAGGGCCAGCGCGATTTCTTCGGCGCCCACACCTACAAGCGCGTGGACATGGAGGGCACCTACCACACCACGTGGTCCGGTGAGCGTGAGGAAATCACGTACTAGCCCGGTAGGGCTGTACACTTCATCCGATGCCCACATTCTCTGATCTCGGCCTGCCCCGCCCCATCGTCAACGTTCTCACGAAACAAGGAATCGAGGAACCCTTCCCAATCCAGGAAGCGGCGATCCCCGCTGTTCTCGACGGACGGGATGTGCTCGGGCGCGGGCCGACGGGCTCGGGTAAGACTTTTGCCTTCGGGCTACCGATGCTGGCGCTGCTCGCCGGTTCCCCGTCCAAACCCGGCCACCCGCGCGGCCTCGTCCTCGCCCCCACCCGTGAGCTCGCAGCGCAGATCCGACAGCGACTCGACGATCCTGCTGCTGCCGTTGGTCTGCGTGTGCTCGAGGTTGTGGGCGGGGTGAACATCAACAACCACATTCGTTCGCTTGCAGCGCCAGTGGACCTGCTCGTCGCTACGCCCGGACGCGCTCAGGACCTGATCAACCAGGGCAAGCTCAGCTTCGATTCCGTCGCCGTCACAGCGATCGACGAGGCTGACCAGATGGCCGACATGGGCTTTCTCCCCCAGGTCCGCAAGCTTGTCGACGCCACACCTGAAAACGGCCAGCGCCTACTGTTTTCGGCGACGCTGGACGGTGACGTGGAAAAGCTTGTGCAGCGGTACCTGACGGATCCTGTGACGCACTCGACGGCCCCTGCCCAGGCTGCCGTGGACACGATGCAGCACTACCAGCTGCTGGTGGGCAGCCGAGAGTCCAGGAACGAGATCGTGCCGCTCATCGCCGCGCGCGAGGGCAAGACCATCATGTTCATGCGCACGAAGCATGGCGTGGACCGGCAGGTGAAGAAGCTCCGTCGCGTCGGCATTGAGGCTCAACCGCTCCACGGTGACAAGGGCCAGGGCGCACGCACCCGGGCTATCGAAGGATTCACAGACGGGTCTGTTCCTGTTTTGGTCGCAACCGATATCGCTGCACGCGGTATTGACATCAGCGACGTGTCCTTGGTCGTCCACATCGATCCGCCGGCCGAGCACAAGTCCTACCTGCACCGTGCCGGGCGCACCGCCCGCGCAGGCACGTCCGGCACTGTGGTGACCTTGGTCATGGACGAGCAGCGCAAGGAAGTCGATCAACTGCTCCGCAAAGCGGGCGTGGACGCGCAAAAGGTCCGCGTTACCCCGATGTCCGGCGAGTTAGTTAAGATTACGGGCGCGCAGGAGCCTCACGGCCGCCCGCTTCCGCCGCCCGGCCAACCGCAGACAACCAAGCGCTCCCGCGGGAAACGGCACTGACAACACCACCTATGGATCTTCTTATCTCTCTACTCGCCCTTCTAGGGTTTGTGCTGCTCACGGCCTCAACTGGTCTGTTTGTCGCCATCGAATTCGCGCTCACCGGCATGGAGCGCTCAACCGTGGACAACCATGTGCAGGAGAAGGGAGATAAGACCGCTCTGGCCGTTCAACGCGACCACAGCAACCTCTCTTTCGTCCTCTCGGGGGCGCAGCTGGGCATCACGCTGACTACTCTTGCGACTGGTTTTCTTGCAGAGCCGGTGCTGGCTCGCTTCTTCGGCCCCGCGCTCGAGCTCGTTGGGCTCAGTGAGTCCGCCTCGAGCGCCGTCGCCCTCATCCTCGCCCTCGTCGTGGCAACGACACTGTCCATGGTGTTCGGCGAGCTGGTACCGAAGAACATCGCGATTACTGAGCCGTTGTCCACGGCCCGTTTCGTCGTGCCGCCCGTCAATGCCTTCAACACGGTGTTCAAGTGGTTCATTAAGGCGATGAATGCATCGGCAAACTGGTTCGTGCGCAAGCTCGGGATTGAGCCGGCAGATGAGCTCGCCTCCGCCCGCTCTGGCCCTGAGCTGGGTGCTATGGTCCGCAGCTCCGCAGAAGCGGGTGGACTGGATGAGCAGACTGCCCGCATGATTGACCGCTCCCTTCAGTTCGGCGAGACCACCGCGGAAGAGGTCATGACGCCGCGGTCGACGGTCAAGTCCCTCGATGTCTCGGATACGGTGAACGATTTGATCTCGTTGGCGATGGAATCCGGCCACTCCCGCTTCCCTGTCCGCAACGGTGACCTGGATGACACCGTGGGACTTGTTCACATCAAAGACGCGTTCTCGGTCGCCCGAGACCAACGCGCCACGACGCGGGTAGGCGATCTAGCCAAGCCGGTCAGCTACGTCCCCGGCACACTCGACGGAGATGCTGTTCTCGATCAAGTGCGTTCCGCCGGTTCACAGGTTGTGCTCGTTGCGGACGAGTACGGCGGCACCCAGGGCTTGGTCACCATTGAAGACGTCGTCGAAGAAATCCTCGGCGAAGTCTACGACGAGTACGACGACCGCGAGTCCGAGCGCGATTTCCAGCGCTTCGGAAAGTCGTGGGAAGTCTCCGGCCTTGTACGTCTCGACGAACTGACGGAGCGGATCAGTTACACCGCCCCTGACGGGCCGTATGAAACTCTTGGAGGGTTGATCATGGCCTCGCTCGGCCAAGTCCCCTCTGTCGGCGATACTGTGGTTCTCCCCCACCCTGCCCAAGATCTTTCGGAGGAGCTCGAGGAAGCGAACGCCAGCCGTTGGCTGGCTCGCGTGTCCATCATGGAGGGCCGTCGACTGGACAAAGCCATTCTGACGCCAATCTCCTCCGATGAGATCGGGAGGTACCATTCATGAGCATCTGGACTGCCACCATCCTCATCATCGCCCTGCTAGCTGCCAACGCATTCTTCGTGGCCACGGAGTTCGCGCTCGTCTCGTCGAGACGCGATCGCCTCGAATCCATGATCGCGCAGGGCAAGACCAGCGCACGGCGCGCTTTGGAAGCCACGGAGCATCTGTCGCTGTACTTGGCCGGCGCTCAGTTCGGCATCACTTTCGCCTCGCTCATTCTGGGTAAGGTCGCCGAACCTGCCATCGCGCATTTTTTGGAGGATCCTTTCACCAGCATCGGAGTGCCGGAGAACCTCCTGCACCCGATCTCGTTCGTCATCGCCCTGCTCATCATCACGATCCTCCACATCATCTTCGGCGAGATGATCCCGAAGAACATCGCGATCGCCGGGCCTGAAACGCTCGCTGTGTGGCTGACGCCGGTGATGGATGTCTGGGTGAAGCTGACCCGGCCCTTGATCTTCGCGTTGAACGAGATCGCCCGCTGGACGCTCTACCTCTTCGGCATTGAGCAGCGCGACGAACTCGACGCCACAGTGGACCAGGAGCAGCTGGCCAACATGATCTGGGAGTCCCGGCAGGAGGGGCTTCTGGACGAAGAGGAGACCACCCGCCTTGCCTCTGCCCTGTCGTCCGAGTCGCGCAGCCTGCAGGAGGTGATGATCCCCATCGACAAGCTGGTGACCATCCCCTACTCCCGGCAAGGGATTCCTCTGCGCGTCCTTGAAAACGCTGTCCGTGAGACCGGATACTCGCGTTTCCCGGTGGAGGGCACCGATGGCGCACTGCTCGGGTACATCCACGTCAAGGACGTCCTCGACCTCCTCGACTCGGAGATGGAGAGCCCGGTCATCCCGTACAACCGCGTCCGTCGCTTGAGCATTGTCGACGGCTCCGGCAGCCTCGACGACGCGTTGACCGCAATGCACCGTCGCTCCGCTCACATGGCCCAGGTCCGCGACAACGGTGAGCTAGTGGGTGTTCTCGCGCTTGAGGACCTGATCGAGGAGTACGTGGGCACCGTGACCGACTGGACCCATGAGCAATGATCTCGCTCGCGCGTGAGGAGTGGAGCGAACTCGCTGAAACCCACGAGAAGCGTGCCCGACAGTGGGTCGATCCGCACATAGCGCGGCGCAGCCGTGGTGAGAAGCATCCGATCTGGGATTTCCTCTTCGACTACTACCCTGTTCGCCCCACGCACCTCACGCGCTGGCACCCGGGCCTTGGCACGAAGCTTCTCGACGCGTCCGATGCCCCTCACACTTCATGGCGCGATTACCAGCGCGGCCCTGACGGAACAGTCACCCTCGACGTCGAATCGTTCCTCGCCCGCCGGCGGTCCGATATGGAAAATATTCGGGTTCTGTTGCGCGCTATTGATCACAACCGCCCGCAGTTCGACTGCTTCGGTTTGCACGAATGGGCCATGGTCTACAACACCGGGCGACCCCGTCACGACGTTCCGTTGCGGTTGGGGCAACGGGGCACAGATGACGTGGTCAAGCAGCACGATCTGAAGTGCACGCACTTTGACGCGTACCGCTTTTTCACTCCACCCGCGAAACCGCTCAATCTGACCGTGCTTGACTCTGCCACCCGCCCCGCGAATGACCAGTGCGGATGCCTTCACGTAGGCATGGACTTGTACAAATGGGCGACCAAGATGGGCCCGCTTGTGCCCGGTGACCTCATGCTGGATTGCCTGGAGCTGGCGATGAATATTCGACTGCTGGACATGGAGGCCTCTCCGTATGACTGCCGCACGCTCGGCTTCGGGGTTGTCCCGATTGAGACGCCGGAGGGCAAAGCTGAGTACGTAGCGAAGCAGCGCGAGTTCTCTGCGCGAGCGGAACCTTTGCGAAATCAGCTGCTTCAGCTTCTTGACGCTGCATTTACCCGATAAGCTGTCTATCGTAACTATTGCGAAAGGCAGACCATGGCTCGGCATTCCAACGGCAAGAACAACTACGCCCTGTCCAAGGGCGCAATTGCGTTCCTCGTATTGCTCGCCCTCATTATGCTTGCGGTTGCGGCTGCGGGGGTGGTGTGGGGAACGCATCGTGGCAAAGCGGGCGGGAACCAAGCCGCGCCCGAGTGCGTGTCTGGTGAGTTAGCCCTGCCCGTCGCTGCGTCGTCAGAAGGCGTGGCCCGCGAGGTGATCAACGCCTACGCCAACTCCCAGCCTGTAGTCCGCGATTACTGTGTTCAGCCTGTCTACGTGGAGAACCTGAGCGAGGCCGCTGTATACATTGCGCCTAACACACCGATCTCCCACCAGGAGATCGCGCATGCACAACGCAGTGCCACGACCAACGAGCCCGCCTCCGTGTATTCGTCGGTCGTCGGACTTGCCGGGCCTAATGAGATCGATCCGGCCACAGTGGACATCAAACAGGTGGACTTCCCCACCGATGAGCAGCCCGAAGCATCTGCAGTTGTCGCCTCCGCTGTAGCTGACAACGATAACGCTGCCGTTGCCGCACTGACCGAACAGCGGGTGGGCACTGCCGCATCCGACACCGTGAACTCCACCCGCTTCGTTGCCAGCGATGAATCCAACGTCCCCAACGGATTCACATTCAGCCCGTTAGCTGATACCTCTGTGGTCTACTCTGCCATCCCGCTGAATACGACAGACGCGGTCACAGAGGACCAAACTCGAGCGGCTCAAGCATTCGCAGACTTTGCGAGTGAACAGTACGGCAACGACTCTCAGCTCCCGGCCATCGCTGAGTCGGTCTGGGCCGCTGCCCGTCCCAACGGTGGAGAACGCATCTCCACAGCGGCGCAGGAGCACGAACCAGCGCCGACGGAGATCGGTGAACCGATTGACACCCTGTTCCTGCTGGACACCTCTGATCAGATGGCACACTTCGCGGAACCGGTGGCCCAAAGCATTGGAGCGGTGGCTACTTCACTTACAGACGCTGGGCGCCAAGTTGCGCTGTGGAACTACTCCTCGCCGCTCAACCCCGGCATCACGCAGGGCTTCCGCCGCAACGTGGAGTTCACCAACGATGGCGCGCAGATCGGTGCCGCCGCACAAGGCTTCATCAATGCCGGTGCCCCCCGCACCCGTGAAGCCGTCGCAGCCGCGCTGAAGTACGCGGAGTCTGTTGAAACTCCCATCCGAGTGATGTTGATTACCTCAGGCACCGTCGACGACGCTGACGTGACACCGGCTATCGCACACGCTCGTGCAGCTGGAGTTGAACTGTCTGTCGTGCACGTTGGCGCCGCGCCAAAAGACCAGATGCTTATCGACGCAGCAACCTCCTCCACTGACCTCTCTTCCCCAGTCGATTCCGCTATCCGCGAGGCAGTAGGACTCTAGAACTCCCCACATAAAAAAGAACCCTGCTGGAGGTCATCCAGCAGGGTTTAATGTATCTTCAATTGAACTTAGGAGCTGCGACGCTCCCGGCGGGCAGCCAGTTCATCGAGTGCGACGACGTTGTCGGACTCTTCTGCGACAGCGTCGCCGCCGATCCGCTCGGAGGGGAACGCCGAAATGGTCCCGGTGAGCTCCTTGACGATCTGCGGAACAGCGATGGCGAACACGCCCTGGCCACCGCCGAGCAGGTCGATGATCTCGTCGTTGCTGCGGCACTCGTACACGGTGGCGCCGTCGGAAACGAGGGTGATCTCGGAGATCTCGTTGATGCCGCGGTCACGCAGGTTGTCCACGGCGAGGCGAATGTTCTGCAGGGAGATGCCAGTGTCCAGCAGGCCCTTGACGATCTTCAGGACGAGGATGTCAGTGAAGGAGTAGAGACGCTGCGAGCCGGAGCCTGTGGCGTTTCGGATGGAGGGGTTCACCAGATCGGTGCGCGCCCAGTAGTCCAGCTGGCGGTACGTGATGCCGGCCACCTGGCATGCGATGGGCACGCGGTAGCCAACCTCATCCGACGGCCCGAGGTCAAACAGGCTTTCCTGGACAGGGGCGTCGATGTCGTCGTGACTGTCGAAGATACTCACGTAATTACTCCCATGATGTTTAGAGAAGGGCGCACTAGTTATTTAAAGCCAAGCTTAAGCTGCGGTCAAGACCAGGGACACCGACACGCCGTAACTTCAAGCTCAACTTTAACTTTAGAGTTACTCTTCCCCACTGTCATCTTCAGTCACATCTTTAACATCGGATCTTTCGAATCCGAGGTCCTGCTCTGATACTCCGAGATCGCGCATCAGTTGCTGAAAATCAGCGTCTGCCTTGGCATCACCAGAGGCAGAATCAGATCCGGCTGGCACCGCTTCGTCATCGACTTCAATGTCGAAGTAATCCAGCGCATCCTCCGCTGACAGCCACAATGACGACTGCGACCAGACAGTTTCATCAACCTCAATCGGCATATCCAGCATGACGGATAGGACAAACGCGTCCGTCGGGCGGCAATCGAACTCGGCACCGTCTTCCATCGTGATCTGCGCCATGAACACGCCGTTGTGATAATTAGTCAGCTCAATAGCAGCAATGCCGGCGGTGGACTGCTCGATGAGATCGAGCAGCAGATCATGGGTGTCGGGGCGCGTGGGCTCCCAGTCACCGATGCGTCCAATGAGCTGCGCCCCACCGACGGGCGGCAACCACACCGGGACGAAACGACGGCGCTCCTCCCACAGGAGCAGTGCACACAGGAAGCTTTCCGGGCCGACGGGAAAAACCCCGCAAAATGTGACGGGAA
Source organism: Corynebacterium sp. CCUG 70398 (assembly GCF_024454055.1). Lineage (NCBI taxonomy): Bacteria > Bacillati > Actinomycetota > Actinomycetes > Mycobacteriales > Corynebacteriaceae > Corynebacterium > Corynebacterium sp. CCUG 70398. The sequence continues at coordinate 370,027 of NZ_JAGPYZ010000001.1, read as the reverse complement.
CAGAGGTCATAGGCCTACGCCCCTAGCCCGCGGCGCAGCTCGTCCTTCACCAAGGCAGAGTTCAAAGACACCACAAGTGAGGCCACCTGCTGCCCGAGCTCGTCAGCTTCCTGCTTGGCGGAGGCTTTACCCGACTTCGCAACAGGGCCAACGACCTTTGCCACCATGTCCGCTTGCCTGCCTGCAGCATTGCGAAGGGCTTTCAGGTGGCGTCCATCAAGACCGAATTCAGCCAACGAAGCTGCCGTGCTGACAATCCGTACGTCATCGGCGGAGAACAGCCCACTCGAGTCCGGGACGATCAATCTAGCATTGATGCACTTCGTTACGAAGGACTGCTCGCACTGCGCCTGTACGGCCACGTCTTTGTCTGTCAGGCGCGTCGCCTTCGCCGCGCCGATGCTCTCCGAGGAAATGACTTGCTCAGAGACCACGACGACGTCTCCGGAATCCATGGCTTCAAGCTGCTCGCGAATGACTTTGAGCGGCAGGTAGTTATCCCGCTGCGTCACCAAGATGTAGCGCAGGCGATCAATATCAGCCTCCGTGAAGCGCCTGTACCCCGACTCTGTGCGCTCCGGGCTGATCAGCCCCTCCGATTCGAGGAACCGGATCTTCGACACAGTGACATCCGGAAATTCTTCGCGCAGGCGTTGGATGACCACGCCGATGGACATGGTCTTGTTCCCCGTCTTCTTTGCTTGTTGGGGTGCCTGTTGTTGGGTTTTCCGGATCGCGGTCACTGTGCAGAAAGATTACTCGGATTCAGAGATGAAAACGAGGCGGAACTTACCGATCTGAATTTCGTCGCCGGTAGACAGCGCCTGGGAGTTACGCGGCTCGCGGTTGACGTAGGTGCCGTTAAGGGATCCGACGTCGACGACCTCGAACTCGCCGGAATTGCGGCGGAACTCAGCGTGACGGCGGGACACGGTCACGTCATCGAGGAAGATGTCTGCCTCGGGGTGGCGGCCTGCGGTGGTGGTGTCACGGTCCAGCAGGAAGCGGGCACCCGCGTTCGGGCCACGCTTCACAACGAGGAGGGCTGCGCCTTCCGGCAGGCCCTCCACGCCACCGACGTTGTCAGAGGCGGTAGCTCCCGTCTCCATCTCCTTCAGAAGATCGGCACGGAATACCGAAGTGGTTTCTACCTGTGCCTCCGGCGTACCGGTGTTCTCGCTCATGTCTTCTCCTGACGCTTTCGACGGATGTCAATCGTTATTCAACTTCACGCCCATCATACCGACAACTTCGTCGACCGCGCTGCGATCGTGGGCGGTTCGCGCTCTAACCTACCGGAACATGCTGGCTATCCCAGAGATGACTGAGTTTCCTCCCCCGGCGAGCGGGTTGTCGGACACCATGTAGGTCCACGTTGCGCTCGGGCGCTTCCAGCCGGCGTTAGCGAGGTGGGCGCCGCGGTCGTCGATAAGCACCTGCTCAAAGGTGTCAACGGCACGATCGACAGCGCGTTGTGCCAGCTCCTTGAACTCCCGCACGGCAATTCGGTGATACTCGGTCAGCGGGGTTTCGCGTGCGATGGCCCGCAGGTGGATGGACTCACGGACGTCGTCCATATGGGCCAGATGCTCGGACCATTCGTCGTCGAGGTGGAAAAGCATGATCTCGCGCGCGGCCTGTTCACGCACATGCTTATCGACGCCCGCAGCCTCGAGCTCCGCAGCCTTTTCCGGCGCACGCTGGGACAGTTCGACCCATGCACGGTCGGTGTCCAAGAGGATGGCGCGGCGCTCGTCGATAATAGCCCGGTGATCTGCAAGGAGCTGGTTGTACTTCCACGTCTGCGCGTGGATTTCCAGCAGTTGGCCTTCAGTGACACGCTGGCAGTGGGCCACGAAGTCGTGGATGCGTTTTGCGTCCACCCGGCCATCGGCATCGGGCTGCGCAGTGATCTTCTCGTCCGCCCCACCCGCGGCCACGATGTCATCTTCGAGGGACACGAAGAACAAACTCAAGCCAGGATCGCCCTGGCGTCCCGCGCGGCCACGGAGCTGATTGTCCAGGCGCGCTGTGCGGTGGCGGGCCGTACCGATCACCGCTAGTCCACCGAGTTCCGCAACGGCATCGTGGTCGGCCTCGTCAGCGCCGCCCAGGCGAATGTCGGTACCTCGTCCGGCCATCTGCGTCGACACCGTGACGCGGCCCAGATCGCCCGCTTCTGCCACGATGCGCGCCTCCTCCGCATCGTTCTTGGCGTTGAGCACGTTGACCTCGATGCCGCGCTGCGTCAAAGCGTCAGCAAGAGCCTCAGACTCAGCCACGTCGTGCGTGCCGACGAGCACTGGCTGCCCCGTGCCATGAAGGTGGGCAATCTCGGCGACGATGGCTTTGAACTTCTCATCCATGGTGGCGTAAACGCGATCCTGCTCGTCGAAACGCTGGAGGGGCTTAGCCCGCTCGATGACCGAGACGCGCAGGTCGTAGAACTGGCGCAGTTGATCCGTCGCCTCCACCGCAGTACCCGTCATCCCGCACACGAGCGGGTAACGGCGCATCAGTGCCTGGAGCGTGATGGAGTCGAGGATGCGGCCGCCCTCACTGACATCGAGTCCTTCCTTCGCTTCGACAGCCGCCTGCAAACCGTCGGGCCAGCGTTGGAGCTCAGCGACGCGACCACGGGAGGCATCCACTAGGTCGATCTTGCCGTCCTGAACGATGTAGTGGACATCGCGGATGAGCAGCGCTTTCGCGTGCAATGCGAGGTTGACGCGCACGAGAATCGTGCCGATGTTCCCATCCGAATACAGCGAGTCAATGCCGAGAGACTTCTCCACCTTGGCGGCGCCGTCGTCGGTCAGGAACACATTGCGGCGATCCGCATCGATCGTGTAGTCGATCCCCTCCCTCAAATGGGAAACAGCCTCCGTGATCTGCCCGGTAGCCTGCTCCCCTGGCTTGGAACCGGCGAGGACGAGCGGGACTAAGGCTTCGTCGACAAGCACGCTGTCTGCCTCGTCGACAAGCGCAACGTCAGCTCGCGCCTGAACAGTCTGGCCGCGACTCGTGATTTGGTTGTCGCGCAGGTGGTCAAATCCGATTTCCGCAACTGGCGCGTAGACTACGTCCGCCCTGTACGATTCAACCCGGTCTTCGCGCTCGCTCGATTCGGTGACAAAGCCCACCGTGAGCCCGAAGAATTCGACGAGCGAGCGCATCCACTGCGCGTCACGCTGCGCGAGGTAGTTGTTCACGGTGATGACGTGCACACGCTTGCCAGTGAGTGCGAAACCCGTGGCAGCCATCGCACCCACGAGCGTCTTGCCTTCACCGGTGGCCATCTGAATCACGTCGCCTTCGAGCAGACGCAGTACCGCTTGATTCTGCACGTTGAACGGCGTCATCCCCAACGTGCGGGTTGAGGCCACAGAAAGAATGGCGAGAAACTCTGGCTTCTTCTGAATCTGCCCGTCCACAACGGTTGCCCGGATCTCCTTGGCGAGCTCCGCATCACTGCGCCCCTCGTACGCAGGAATGAGTTCGTGCGCGGAAGCGACAATGCCTTTCGACTTCTTGTCGTTGCGCTCAGACGTCGAGCCCATCGCTTTCCAGAACCAGTCAAACTTACCCATAGTGCGACTCTACGTGACCTGCTGATTACTGATTAAACTGACCGTGCTGTAATCTATCGAAGTTCCCCAAGAATGCTTCGGGAGCAACGGGCTGTGGCGCAGTTTGGCAGCGCACTACACTGGGGGTGTAGGGGTCGCAGGTTCAAATCCTGTCAGCCCGACAATTCTTTTCACGGGTTCTTACGGCTTGAGGACGACCTTGATGCAGCCGTCCTCCTTCTTCTGGAATTTCTCGTACATGGCAGGGGCGTCGTCGAGCGGTGCGCTGTGCGTTTTCAGGTCGAGCACGCCGAGGGGGTCGGACGGGTCGTCGACCAGCGGGAGGATGTCATCGGTCCAGTTGCGCACGTTGCACTGGCCCATCCGCATCTGCACCTGCTTGTCGAACATCGTCATCATCGGCATCGGGTCCTTTATCCCGCCGTAGACGCCGCTGAGGGAGATGGTTCCGCCACGCCGCACGGCATCGATGGCGGTGTAGAGCGCGCTGAGGCGGTCCAGCCCCGCGTTTTCCATGGCAGCACGCCCGAGCGGAGAGGGCAGCAGGCCGGTAGCAGCCTGCGCGACGCCGCCGACGGGAGAACCGTGGGCTTCCATGCCGACGGCGTCGACGATGGAGTCGGACCCGCGGCCGTCGCAAAGCTCTTGCAGCTTCTCGACGACATCCTCGCCGTCCTCGATGACCTCGATCCCGTGCCGGGCCGCCATGGCGCGCCGCTCCGCGACGGGGTCGACTCCGATGACGCGGTAGCCGAAGTGCGCACCGATACGGGTGGCCATCTGCCCGATCGGGCCGAGGCCGAGCACCGCGAGGGTGCCGCCGTCAGGGACACCTGCGTACTTGACGCCCTGCCAGGCGGTCGGCAGAACGTCAGAAAGGAAGAGGTAGCGCTCGTCCTCGCCGACGCTGGGGACCTTGATGGGGCCGTAGTCGGCGTGCGGGACGCGCAGGTACTCGGCCTGGCCGCCGGGCAGCGAGCCGTAGAGGCGCGAGTAACCGAACAGGGTAGCTCCCTTGTCGTACTCCTTCACCTGCGTGGTCTCACACTGAGACTGAAAGCCGCGCTCGCACATGAAGCAGTGCCCGCAGGAGACGGTGAAGGGGACCACGACGCGGTCGCCGGGCTTGAGGTTGGTCACAGCACTGCCGACCTCCTCGACAATGCCCATCGGCTCGTGCCCGATCACGTCGCCCTTGTCCATGAAGGGTCCAAGGACCTCGTAGAGGTGTAGGTCAGAGCCGCAGATGGCGGTGGAGGTGACGCGGATGATGGCGTCGGTGGGTTCGATGATCTTGGGGTCGGGGACTTCCTCGACGCTCACGGTGCGTTTCCCTTGCCAGGTCAGTGCTTTCATGGGGAACCTTTCCATGGTTAGGGTGTGGCCGAGCGTAATCCCGACTTCTTTGAGTGCGCAACGTTTTTAGGCAGTGTGAAACTTTCGCCAGTAAAACAAAGGCTATTCGTCGAGTTGCGGTGGCTTTCATCCGGCACGCGAAAATCAGGAGTGGGGTTAGATCGGGCTCACCGCTGAGGGGTCGAAAGATGAGTTGTCCGAGGCCTTTACTCTTTGCAGCTGTTGGCCTCGTCAGCAGACCTAGTCAATAGGCGCGACGCGAATAAGATTCCCGTCGGGGTCTTCGATTACAAACGTCGTGCCGAACACTTCCTCATAGGGCTCGCGGAGGATCGTTACCCCTTTGTTCTTCCACTGTTCGAACGTGGTGGTGACCTCTTCGGCAGGCACGTTCAGGCATACCTCCGAAGTGCGATTCGCTGCACCTTCCAGCGAGTTGGCATTTCCCGACCATAGCGCTAAGAACACCCCCTCACCCAGCGCGAAGGTGACGTAGCGGGGCGTGACAAAGTCGGTCTCAAGACCCAGGAGGTCACTATAGAAAGCGACCGATGCGTCGATGTCCGAGGCGTACACGATGAAAACAAGTTCACGGTTCACTATTTGCTCCTTACTTTCGAGATCGTGGACACCAGGATAGGTAAAAACCCGCCGGAGCAATTGATTGTGCGGTTACTGCGGGTTCGGCCCCACCGCGCCGGTGAAATCCACACCGAAGAAGTCCAGAATCGTCTCTGTTCCGAATCCGTCAGATGGTTGGGTGGCGAAGCTGTCGTCCTGCTTACTGCCCGGCCAGACGTGCCTACCGCCGTCGAGGCGGTAATGGCGCAGCTGCGCATCACAGCCCTCCCACACGAGCTCTTCGCCGGGACGGCGGATCTCTGCGCGGACGGGTTCGGGTTCGCAGTGGTTTCGCCGAGCTGCGTTAGCCATGACGTCTTGAATACTGAGGATGGCCTCGTTGTGGCGCACTCCCCCGTAGTAGTCGATGATGCCGTCTTTGGTGCCGTGCATGTCGATCTGCTTGACCGGGGTTGGCGAACAATCATCGAAGACTTTGTCGTAGAACGCGGCAGACACTGTCGCAATGCCGGTGATCTGATGGGAACGGTGGCACGCGGCATAGGCGGCAAACCCGCCGCCGTTCGACAGGCCGGTGACGAATACTTTGGCGGGATCGATCGAGAACTCCTCGAGCATCTCTTGCCGCACCGCGTCGAAGTACGCCAGATCCTGCTCCCCCGATGTCTTCGCGTAGGGCGCCGGCGCCCATGCGCTGCCCACACCGTTCATGTACACGACCACTGCATGTGCTTTATCTAACTGAGTGAACTGACGCATTGCCTCCGCGTTGTTCGTATACCCATGAAACGCGAAAATCAGTGGTAGATCAGACCGCTCATCGACTTCTGGCGGCACGGTGAGGATGAATTCCCGGTCGAGTCCACCAGCTTTGATCTTCCGGGTTTCAGTGAACGGTTCACCCTCGAAATCGCGCACCGGTTGCACAAGTTCCTCACGAACCTTCTGCGTGACTTCCTCGGCGACGCTGTCGGCGCGCATCGACTCTTTATTGCCATCCCCGCATGCTGCAAGCGCCCCGGCAGAGAGCAGGAAAGAGCAGGTTATCGCTGCTGATCGTGTGAGTTTTCGCACGGTGAAGGTGCATCCTTAGGAATCGTGGCGCTGCTTTCGTGGGCAACCTTAGCAATCAAAGCGTCGACCGGTAAGTTGACACGTAATGGAAGCCAGCCCCACTCCACGCAACTTCAAACCCAGCGCCAAAGATATGCCGGGGTTCCGCGACGCCGCATCGCGACAACACACAGCGAGAGCGTTCGCGTCCGGGGCGCAGCTTTACGACGCCACACGCCCCTCCTACCCCACTACCATCCCCGAGCTCATAAGCACGGCGGGCAGCGTACTCGATCTCGGCGCGGGGACGGGCAAGCTCACAGAGCTGCTGGTGCAGCCTGGCCGCACCATCTACGCAGCTGATCCTTCCAACGACATGCTCAGGGTGTTGCGCTCTCGCATGCCCGAGGTGAAAACTCTCCGAGCAGTCGGTGAAGCACTCCCGCTTACTGACGCCTCCGTTGACGCCATCACTTGTGCCCAAACCTGGCACTGGGTCGACACCGCGGCGGCCAGCGCAGAGGCCCACCGTGTCGTCGCGCCTGGAGGCAAACTGCTCCTGTGTTGGAACACTCTCGACGTGTCGCATCCGTGGGTTCTGCGGCTCTCCCGGATCAGTCACTCGGGGGATGTTCAGAGGGAAGGGTTTTATCCCGACGTCGCTAAGCAATGGGCGCTTTCACGCGAACTGCGCACGAAGTGGTTTGAAGCCGTGACCACGGACGACCTCTTCGCACTCGCACGCACGCGATCGTACTGGCTGCGGGCGAATGAGGCCACGCGCGCGAAGGTCACCGAGAATCTCCGGTGGTACCTCTTTGATCGCCTCGGGTTCGACAAAGGTCAGCCCATTCCCCTCCCCTATCGCACCGACGCGTTCGTGTACGAGCGGCGCTAGCTTAACGACGTCCCGGCCTTTTCGAACGACCTCGCCAGACACTGGGCGATCTGTCCATCGTTCGAACGCGCGTTCTATTTTGGGTTCGGTTTCTGGCTATGTTGGTACATCGGTTTGCAAGAATGTTCCCATAGCTATCCGGACGGAACCGACGACGTCGAGGGGGACACTATGGACACTTGTAGGCAAGCGAAGAAGGGTAAGCGGGCCCCTTTCTTCGTCACCGAAGACCCGGACTGTCCCGCTGCAACTGCCGGAAAGTCCATCCGGCAAGGTCAAGCCGACGCCTTCATGGAATTCGCCGACGCTGAGAACGTGTTGGCGGGATCCCGCGACTACGACCTGGAAGTGACCCGCTTGACGCAACGCAGCGGGTTGCGCAAGGGCGAAGTTGAGAAAGGCATTTACGGTTACCAGTCGCTGCGCCGGCTACCGGGTCTCCGTGCGATCCAAAAAGAGCATTGGCGGTTAGACGTCGACAGACTAGACGCCATCGCAAGAGCAATCGCTGCCCTTGGTTGCGAGGCACCCGCCGAAGCCTACGAAGCTTTCGATGACGTGCTGGTGGACATATTCACCCCCACCCGGACCCGGCAACCGTTGCCCACGAGCAACACGATCAGCTTGCGGTTGAACAAGATGATCGCGGAGTTCGACAACGCAGCCGCATTCGATCCTGAGCGGCGGAAGAAGCGTAAGAAGGGTCCTCCCAGCACGAATGATCTCGACTTCGGCCCTGGCGCTGCGGGCGCTGATACAGCATGGATGACCCTGAACGCTGACAACGCCACTATTGCAGCCATGCGAGCAAGCATTGAGGCGACCGCGCGCGAACTTGGAACCACGCAGGCCAACGCGTTGGTCAAGCTTGCCACCGGTGACGTCACTCCGGCTGCGATGGCGACGATCTACGCCTACGCCCCCAAAAATGCTGACGGTGAGGTCGACCAAGAGGCCGCGGCGTTCATTCCCGGGTTCGGGCACACCGGGCCGAACTCCACAGCCTTGCTGCACCACTTCGCCGCCACCTACGGCACGACCGAGGTGGACCTAGACGTCGCGTCGAAGAAGGTCGTCGCTGGGCACGACGCGCCAGCTGATGTCGCCGCCTACGTCCGCGGCCGGGACGGCACGTGCGTGTACCCGGGTTGCACACGCCCGGCACAGGCTTGCCAGCTCGATCACCGCCAGCCTTACGACGAAGGTGGCATGACCACGGCCGACAATCTGTTCTGCCTATGCCAGCACCACCACAACCTGAAAACCGATCGCCGCGCATTCTATGTCCCCGACCCGGTGACAGGATCAATCGTGTGGCTTCTCGAAGACGGCACCTACTACTGGACCGATCCCAATGGCTTGCTCGCCGCCTACACCACCCCCACAGCGCCCAGGTGGCGGCGCAGTGTTGACGATGTCGAGCGCCTCAGACAGCAAACCGAGCACTTTCTGGCGAAAAGTCACGCAGTTCTCGACGCCTACGAGACCACCGCACAAGCCTACGATCCGTACATTCCGGAGGAGCAAACAGCTGCCTGGGACCTCTACAAACAGTGCAAGGCTGATCTGCAGGACCTCGAGGAAGAATTCGACGAAATCTTCCACTACCACCCGCTCCCGCCAAAGGCCGTGCCAGACGATGAGCTCGTAGTCCCCGACAACCAATTCTTCAACACCTACGACGGCACGGGCCGCGATGCAGACTTCGATCCCGACGACCCGCACAGCTACTGCGACGAGGAGTACGACATCCACGCCTTCTTCCGCCCTGCTGGCTACCCCTTTTCCACAGCAGAAGAATGATGCGCCGCCTTTTCGGCGAAAAGTTGAACAGTTACGGGAGAGCACTCAGACCAAAGAAGGAAAGAATTTCCTCGGTGACGTCCACGCTGTCGGCCCCAGATCCCGCCGGCCACCCATGCCCCATGCCGTCAACGGCAAGGTGCTCGACTCGGCCTGCATCGCCATTGCGTTTGCGGAAGGCCGCCACGACGTCATCGGCGCCGTAAATGCGGTCACTAGTGCCGCGAAGTTCGCCGTCGTAGGGAACCCTGATGTCGGAGGTGCCGTGGATGTTCAGGTAGTCGATAGCTTCACCTGTGGTGAACTGTGCCGGATCTGTGCGCACGGCTGCAGCCACTGTGGCTACGCCCGCATAGCGGTCAGGGTGAGCTGCCGCGGCAGCGGTGGCCAGTCCCCCACCGTTGGAGAACCCCACGAGATAGACCTGCGAATTTTCAGCCGGAAAGGTGGCTTTCACGTCGGCGACGATCGCTTCAATGAATGCGGTTTCGTCCTTCAGTGTGGTGTCGGCATAGGGTGCCGGGGCCCATGCGCCACCAACACCGTCAGGTGCAGCCACGATTGCTGGTGCGTCGTCCAACCCTGTGCCCGTGAGAAAACTCTCACCGGTGCCACCACGCCCGTGAAAAGCAATGATGACCGGTAAAGGCTCGTCCGCATCGTGCGGGGTGGAGACCGTATAGGTCCGCTCCCGTCCTGCGGCGTTGACGGTGCGTTGCGAGACCTCCGCTGGCACCGAGGCACTACTCGTCTCTGGCGGGGAGCTTTCCGGACCAGCGCAGGATGCGAGCAAAACGGCGGCGAAGACGCCTAACGCGGTCGATCGGACTGCGCGTCGCACCGTTTACTCCTGCTCCGCCAACTTCTCGATATCGAAGAAGCCGAGGATCTCATCGGTCACGTCGATGCCCCGGCCCCTGGCCCATATCCCTGAGGGCCATTCGTGGCTCATGCCCTCCACTGGGATGTGCACTGTGCGAGCAGTATCGCCATTTCGGCGTTCAAAGGCGGCGACCACGTCGGGAGCCGGCATGATGGTGCCCAGAACTCCACGGTCTTGGCCCATGTAGGGAACAACGTCGTCCCAGGTGCCGTGAATGTTCAGGTAGTCGATCGGAGTGCCCTGCTCCAGCAGATCCATATCCACACGAATCGCCCCTGAGACGGTCGCGACACCGGCATAGGCTGACGGATCATTCACGGCAAGCACGGCGACAAACCCTCCGCCATTGGAAAACCCGGCCAGATACACCCGCTCCGGGTCGACGGAGTAGGTGGCGATGATGTCGTCACGGATGGCGTGAATTAGTGCGGTGTCTTCCTCGACCGTCGTCACGGCGTAGGGCGCGGGGCTCCACGCCAGACCACGCCCGGTCGGCGCAGCGACAATCGCTTTGGCGGCACCGAGTCCCGTGCCCACGAGGAAGTCATGCCCGTTGTCACCCTTACCGTGAATCGCCAGAATGACCGGTAACTTGTCCCCCTCTAAGGTGACCGGAACAGAGCACTGGTAGGTGTGGTCGACCCCATCGACTGTGACGGTGCGGGTGATACGGCGTGACTGTCCGGTCATGGCGTCTCCTTATTTACGGGGCTTGCGTTCACGCACGCGGACGGCAATGCGCACCGGGGTGCCGTGATAGCCGAATTGTTCACGGAACTTTCGCTCGAGGTATCGGCGGTACCCGCCGTCGAGGAAGCCAGTGGTGAACAGAACGATGGTCGGCGGGCGCGTAGACACCATGGTGGCGAAGAGCACCTTGGGCAGGCGGTTGTTCTTCATCGGCGGCGGGTTCGCGGCAATCGCGTCCCGCATCCAGTTGTTCAACTGGCCGGTGGAGATGCGCTTATCCCAGTTCTCCAGCGCCGTGGTCATTTCCTTCTCCAGGCGGTGCAGCCCACGGCCCGTCTCCGCAGAAATGTTGATCTTGGACACCCACGGCAGGTGGTCCAGCTGCATGTCGAATTCGCGGTCGAAGTAGTACCGACGGTCCTCGTCCATCAAGTCCCACTTGTTGAACGCGATGACCATTGCTTTACCGGCGTCGAGCACCATGCTGATGACGCGTTGGTCTTGCTCGGTGATCTCCTGGGAGGCGTCGATAAGCACAACGCACACTTCGGCGGCATCGATCGTGCCTCGCGTGCGCAGCGACGCGTAATACTCGTGCCCCTCGGCGTTCTTGACCTTCTTGCGCAGACCAGCGGTGTCGATGAAACGCCACAGCTTCTGGTCAAGTTGAATGAGCTCGTCGACGGGGTCAACGGTGGTGCCCGCGACACTATCGACGACCGCACGGTCCGACCGCGACAGCTTGTTCAGCAGCGAAGACTTGCCGACGTTCGGCTTTCCGACGAGCGCAACCCTGCGCGGTCCTTCCGTGACCGAGTTCGCCGACTTGGGCTCCTCCGGGAACGACTTGACGATCTCATCGAGAACGTCGGCACCGCCGCGGCCGTGCAGTGCCGATACGGGCCATGGGTCACCAAGACCGAGCGAATAGAACTCGGCGACGTCCGCCCACTGGGACTCAGACTCGAACTTGTTCGCCACAAGGATCACAGGGACCTCGGAGCGCTGCAGGTTGTTCGCCATGACAGCGTCCGATTCGGTGACACCGACATGGGAGTCGACGACCATGACAATGACATCAGCGTCAGCCATCGCCGCTTCTGACTGGTGCGCGATGGAGGCGTGAATGCCCTTCGCGTCCGGATCCCAGCCACCGGTGTCCTGCACCCAGAAGCGCTGCCCGTTCCAGTCCGACAGGTAGCTCACGCGGTCACGGGTCACACCAGGGTGATCCTCCACAACAGCTTCACGGCGCCCAAGGAACCGGTTGACCAACGTGGACTTGCCCACGTTTGGTCGGCCGACAATAGCCACCGTCGGCAAGGCTTCTTCGAGGTGGCCATCGGCGGTGACACCGAAGGCTTCCTCTACTTCCGCCCAATCTTCTTCGGTCAGGTCATCGTCAGAAAAGTCGGAATCGGACTCAGACTCTCCGTAATCAGCTTCACCGAACTCCGACTCATCGAAATCACCCTCGTCGAAATCACCCTCGAAGAACTCGATTTCGTCTTCATCGTGTGGATGCGTCACTGTGCGCTCCTTTCGATCAGCCCGATCAGGCTGTTCAGCACGTCGTCCTTGCCCATCTCAGAGGTGTCGATCACGGCTGCATCTTCAGCGGGGCGCAGCGGACTCGTCGCGCGGGAAGAGTCGAGCTCGTCACGGCGGATCACATCGGCTAAAACGGTGTCGTAATCCACATCGTGGCCGGCTGCGGTGTCCTGGTTGTAGCGCCGTGTGGCCCGCACCTCGGGTGAGGCGGTAAGGAAGGCTTTGGCTGGGGCGTCGACAAGCACGACGGTGCCAATATCGCGGCCTTCAACGATGGCGCGGTGCGCGTCATGCGCCAACTTGCGCTGCAGTTCGACGAGGTTGACGCGCACTTCAGGAATGGCGGACACAGCAGAAACGTTTTGCGTGACCTCGCGTTCGCGGATCTCGCGGGCAACGTTTTCACCGTCGAAAAGCACCTCGGTGGAATCCGGATCATCGCTGACCTCCAACGGAAGATCGCGCGTGGCTTCGATGACCGCATCTGTATCGGAGGGATCGACACCAGCGCGCAGGACAGCGAGCGTAGCCACTCGGTACATCGCGCCTGTATCGACGTACTTCGCGTCGAGCTGCTTCGCCAACGTGCGGCACGTCGTGGATTTGCCGGTACCGGAAGGGCCATCGACAGCGAGAATGAGGCCCCCGTTGGGCATATTGGAAATCTGACTCATTACATCTCCACCGCCTTGTACAGCGCAGTCAGCTCGGAATCGTTGAGGGCGCGCATCGCGCCGGGCTTGAGCTCGCCAAGCTGCACCGTGTGAATCTTCGTGCGCACCAGCCGCTGGACCGGGTAGCCGGCCTCCTTGAGCATGCGGCGCACGACGTGCTTGCGGCCTTCGTGAATGACCAGGCGGATCAGCGACTGGCCCTGGTGCGTATCGACGATCTGAGCGTAGTCAGCCTTCGCCACCCCATCCTCAAGCTCAATGCCCTTCTTGAGCTCGCGCACAAGCGCGGGCTTGGCCTCGCCGAGAACTGTGGCCAGGTAGGTCTTCTCCACGCCGTACTTCGGGTGCATGAGGCGGTTGGACAGCTCACCGTCGTTGGTGAGCAGCAGCAAGCCCTCCGTGTCAGCGTCAAGGCGGCCGACGTGGAAAAGACGCTGGCCTGCCGCAACGCGGTCCGCGACGAAATCACCCACGCACGGGCGGCCCAGCTCGTCTTCCATGGTCGTGTGCACGCCGCGCGGCTTATTCAGCGCGAAGTACTGCTGGTCCTCATCGACGTTCACGCGCACGCCGTCGACGCGAATGATGTCCACGTTCGGGTCAACGCGCACACCCTGCCGGCGCACGATCTTGCCGTTGACTTCGACGCGGCCCTCATCGATCATCACCTCGGAGTGGCGGCGGGACGCCACTCCAGCCTGGGCGAGTACCTTTTGCAAACGGATGCCGTCGCCACGCTTCTTCTGCGCCGCGGTTTCGGTGTCGTCGCTAATGGCGTTGCCTTCGGGGGCGACTGGGTCGTCGCGATAGTCCCACCAGTTGTCTTCGAGCGGGTGTGGTTCTTTTTCGGCGGCCTCGCGGCGCTTGCTCAAGCTGACGTTCTGGTGCTTGGCGGGCTTCGCGTTGGAGAGATAGAACTTGTCCGGTGTGCCTTCTCGGCGAGCGGGAGGAGTCATGGTTTCCCAAGCTACCAGTGTGTTAGGGCCATTACCAAGACTCTTCGATCGCGTCCACATCCGGCAGCAACGGCGCAAGATCGGGCAGGCGGTCCAGCGAGTCTATTCCGATCTGCTCGAGGAAAAGCTCCGTGGTGATGTAGCGGTGAGCACCTGAGGATTCATCTGGATCAACCTCGGCGATCAGCCCGCGCAGCGTCAGGGTGCGCATGACACCGTCCACATTCACACCGCGGATTGCTGCCACCTGTGCTCGTGTGACCGGCTGGCGGTAAGCGACAACGGCGAGCGTCTCCATGGCGGCGCGGGAGAGCTTCGTCTGCGTGCCGTCGAGCAGGAATGCCTCAACAACCTCGGCGTTAGCTGGACGGGTATACAGCCGCCACCCCTCCAACGTCTCCCGCAGGTCCATACCGGATCCGCGGTCGTTGAGTTCTGCCGCCCAGGCCTCGAGCTCACCCCGCACATCGCTCACCGGGACAGACAGCGCACCAGCCAAATCCTCTGCTGTGGCTGGAGTCTCCACGACCAGGATGATGGACTCGATCTGCGATCTCAGCTGGGAGACCATGGGCAGCTCATGCGATGAGTTCACGTCTACTCCCAGTTCTGCGCAGCGATGACGGCAGGGTCAACGTCCTTACCGGTCCACGCAATGTCCAACGGACCCAGCGCCTCTTCTTGCTGGGTGTCAATGGCGTGCGCTTTGTAGAGCTCCAGCACGGCGAGGAACCGGCCAACTACTTCCATCGACCGAGTGCAGTCCCGGGTGAGAGCTGCGAACGTCAGCCACGTGTCCGGACCCGCAACCTTGAGGGTGTCCAGCAGCTTGCCTGCCTGTTCTGGCACGGAGACAGGCGGGGCGTGGAGGTGGTCGACCCGCACTTCCTCCGGTGGTTTAGGCCGGAAGACTGACGCAGCCAGTTCCGCGAAACTGCCTGCAGTGTGCCCCAGCTGCACCGGCGGCAAGAGGTCGAGGAACTGCTCTTCCATGCCCACCGCGCGCGGGTAGCGGCGGCGAGCTTCGCGTTGCCAGCGCTCAAACTGATCAGCGGCCTTTTGGTAGGCGCGGTACTGCAGCAGGCGTGCGAAGAGAAGGTCTCGGGTCGACAGCAGCTCAAGGTCGTCCTCGTCTTCTTCCCCGCTCTTCGGCAACAGGCGCTGTGCTTTCAGGCTCAGCAGCGTGGAGGCGGTGAGAAGAAACTCTGTGATCTCGTCGAGCTCAGCGGTCTCCCCCAGTTGACGCACATAATCGATGAACTCATCAGTGACCTCGGCCAGAGCGACCTCAGTGACGTCGAGTTTGCGTGCCCCGATGAGGTTGAGCAGCAGGTCGTACGGGCCCTCGAAGTTGTTGAGGACCAAGGTGAAGCCGGTGATCTCCGGCTGGTAGCCCTCTTGAATGTTCGCGGTCATGTTGTCCGTTCAATGACCTCGAGCGCAAGACTGCGGTACTGCTCCGCGCCGGGTGAATTCGGTGCCCACGTGATGATTGGCTCGCCTGCCACGGAAGTCTCCGGAAAGCGGACGGTGCGGGTGATCACGGTGTCGAAGACGCGGTCGCCGAAGACTTCCACCACGCGGTCCATGACCTCGCGGGAGTGGGTGGTGCGGCGGTCGAACATTGTGACCAGGATTCCGACGATGTCGAGGTCGAAGTTAATGCGGTCGCGCACCTTCTCCACGGTGTCCGTCAGCAGTGCGAGACCACGCAGGGAGAAGTACTCGCACTCCATCGGGATGATCACGCCCTGCGAGCAGGCCAATGCGTTCACAGTGAGCAGCCCCAAGGACGGCTGGCAGTCGATGATGATGTAGTCATACTCACCGCGCACCGGACGCAGTGCGCGGCCAAGCGTTTGCTCGCGACCGACTTCGTTCACCAGCTGGATCTCCGCCGCGGAGAGATCGATATTCGCCGGAACCATGTCCAGTCCGGACACGTTCGTGTGCTTGATGGAGGCATGGATGGACGCGGTGTTGTCCAACATCAAGTCGTAGACGGTGACCTGGTCTTCGTCTTGGGTAATCCCCAGACCCGCAGAGAGCGCGCCCTGCGGGTCAAGGTCGACGAGGAGGACTTTTCGCCCATGTTCGGCGAGGCAAGCCCCGAGGTTGATGGATGACGTGGTCTTGCCCACGCCGCCTTTCTGGTTGACCATGGAGATGATCGTGGCGGGGCCGTGCTTATCTAGCCGCTCCGGCTGCGGCAGTTCGCGGATAGGGCGGCCCGTCAGGCCGATACCCGGCGTATCGAAGAGTCCATCCTCCGTCATGGTGGCTATCTTACACAGATGTCATTTTCCACGTTTAGGATCGGGGGTGCGCCGTGCGCCATACTTCGCGCAAATTCTCCGGCGTGACGTGCGTGTAAATCTGAGTCGTTGTCACAGAGGCGTGCCCGAGCAACTCCTGCACTGTACGCACATCTGCCCCGCCTTCCAGCAGATGCGTTGCAAACGAGTGGCGGAGAGTGTGCGGAGAAATATGCTTATCGACGCCCGCTCGCCCCGCCGCCTCCTTGATCACCGTCCACGCGCTTTGCCGCGATAGGGCACCGCCGCGCTTATTCAGAAACAGTGCATGGGTCTTTCCCTTCGACAATGCGGGGCGGCCGCGGACAAGGTACGCCTCCACCGCTTCACGGGCAGCGCTGCCGACGGGAACGATGCGCTGCTTATTTCCCTTGCCGGTGACTTTGATGAACGTGCCGTCTTCCAGCCCAACCACATCGTCAACGACGAGACCGAGCACCTCGGAAACGCGCGCCCCAGTGGCGTAAAGGACTTCAAGTAGTGCCTTGTCGCGGAGGTCTGCTGGGGTGTCGGTGGGGCATGCGTCGAGAAGCAAGCCCACTTCCTCAATGCTGAGCGTGTCCGGAAGCTTCTCGCCTGTTTTCGGCGGTGACACCCCGGCGGCAACGTCGGCGGCGACGGCGCCTTCCACGGTGGCGAACTTATGCAGCCCGCGCGCAACGACGAGTGCACGACCAGCGGACGACGCCGCCAGTCCCCCACGACGCAGATCCGCTACATAGTCCCCGAGGTCGGACGCGGTCACGCTATTCAGGTCTGTTTTTCCTGCTGATTCCAGCCATGTGACGTAGCGGTCAACGTCGCGCCGGTAGTTACTCAGCGTGTTGGCCGACAAGCCGCGCTCCACCGCGAGGTGATCGAGCCACAGCTTGCCGAGTGCTTCGGCGCTCACTGCTTCTTCTTCATGTCGGGCACAATGCCCTGCTTTTGGCGCCTATCTGCCATGTGGGTCGGTCGGAGAGCGAACGGGACATCGGTGCTGCGCGCTGTAGCGCGGCCTGCAACGACCTCGGACGCGGCGAGCACACCGGCGATAGCGATGGAGTTGGTGATGCGGCCGTCCATGACGGCAGCACGGGCATCGTCCAGCGGCACCCACGCGAAGTCCATGTCAGCTTCCTCATCCTCGGCGTCGGGGCGCTCAACGTGGGATAGGTCAGAGGCAAAGAAAATGCGGACGGCTTCCTCGGCGAAACCGGGAGAGGTGACCAGGTCAACGAGCAGCGACCACTCCGCCGCTTCGAGGCCGGCTTCTTCCACCAGCTCGCGCTTAGCGGTGTTCAGCTCGTCCTCGCCTGCGAAGTCGAGAATGCCTGCGGGCAGCTCCCACAGCCGCGCGCCGACGGAGTGGCGGTACTGCTCGACCATGGCGATGCGCTGTTGATCGTCGAGCGCGACGACCGCTACCGCCCCGAAGTGCTCGACAATCTCCCGCTTTGCGGTGTTTCCACCGGGCATAGTGACCGTATCGCGGCGCAGGGCGAGAATGGGAGCGTCAACAAGCAGCTCAGAATCCATGACCGTGAATTCGTGGCGCACTATCCACGCTCCGGGGCTGGTGCCTGGGCATTGTCTGCTGAACCGTACGAACCGGAGCCGCCGTTGATCTGTTCTGCCAGGGCCAGCACGGCCGAGATTCGGCCTGTTTCGGATTCCAGCGAGTCCACGGTGGAGATGTTCTCGTTCGCCTTCGGGGCGTCGCGGACCACCGCGATGGGGCCCTTGTCCTCTGCGGCGCCCCGGCGGCCGGCGAGGACAACAGAATCCCCGCGGGAGTCCAGACCGCGGGCAAGATCTGCAAGGACATTCGAGGCGAACTCGTTGCCGCCCTCGGCCTCACCGGTGGCAACGATGATGCCTTGAGCCGGTGTGATGGTGCCGTCTTCGTACTCGAGGAAGCCCGCTTCACGCAGAGTCTGCAGAACCACTGCACGATCTTCAACGGTAGCCAGCGGTGCACCCGTGGCCTGATCGAACATGAGCGCCGCGCCAAGGGATTCTCCCGCGTGAATGCCCGGCGCCTGGTTATCCACCGACAGCTGAGCGCCGGCAGGGAGAGTGTTGGCGATGATCGAGCGCAGCTCGTCCGCACCATCCTGGGAGAGGAACTTGTCCGTCAGCGTGATCTGGCCAGCCTTGGTGCCGCCTGCCATTTCAGCAAGCCAGCTCGTCGTGTTCACATCATCATCGTTCGCGTCCGGAGTGCGGATGATGAGGTACGGGCGACCGGTCAGCGTGCCGTCGACAATGCGTGTCGACGATTGCGCCAGCAGCGCATTCGCCGCGTTCGCTTCACGATTGTCAGCTCGGCCCTTATCCTTTTGCTCGCCTTCAGGGGTCGAAGAACCCCCGATGTTGTTGAAGGAGTTGTTCGCGATCGGCGCCATCGCCGGAGCCACCACGAGAGCACCGAGAGCGATGCCCCCGGCAATGCCCCACGTGACACCGCTGGTGAACCAGCCAGCACCCCCGGAATTCTGTTTCGGCATGTTTGTTTCCCTCCTCTCCTCTAGTTCTTGAACAGGTTCTGGACGGCCAGGGCGAAGTTGTTCCACGAGTCGATGAGGTTGTCCACAAACGTGCCGTTACCCATGACACCGACGATGACGACGATCGTTGCGATAGCCACCAACAGGCCGAGGATTGCCCACGCCCAAGCGACACCGCCACTAGACGACGGGCGGTAGAGGTTCTCAATCACCTGCGAATCGACGATGCGGTCCCCTGCCTTGAGACGAGCCAGCATGGCAGGTGGCGCAGCGTGGTCCGCACCGGCGAAGATCCTGTCGAGGTCTACTGAGTCGCCGGCGGTGACGATGATCTCTGCGTTATGGTAGACCGCCAAGAGAATCGCGAGATCGGTCGGCGAGTCAGTGGCGGCTGGGAACGTCACGGCACCGACGCCGAGGTCCTGGATGCGCTCGAGACCCGCGGCGTGGCCATCTGGGTCAGCGGGGAGGATCACGCGGGCATCACCGCGCAGGTTGTCGGACGAGATGTCCGCCGGATCACCGACAATGAAGTCGCAGGAGTAGCCGAGGTCGAGAAGCGTGTCAGACGCAGCGCCGACACCGATGACAACGGGCTGGAACTCGCGGATGAAGTGACGCAGATTGGAGATCTTCTCGCGGGTGTCCAGCGTCGGGCTGACCACCAGCACCTTCTTGCCGTCCATCACGTCGCCGAGTTCGGGGACGCCTACGCCGTCGACAAGCAAGGGCGATTCGGTGTGAATGAACTCGGTGGTGTTGCCGAAGTAGGCTTCCATGTGGTCGACGAGTTCGCGCTGCGAGTTGTCGAAGGAGGACTCAACGGTCGCCTGATCGAGCGGTTCAGCCTGAGCGATGACCTTCTTGCCGACGATAATCTCGCCGTCAGCAGTCAACGTCGCCTTCTTGCCGTCGCGGAACGCTTCGCGGGTGGCAGCGCCAGCCCCCTCGTGCAAGCGGATGTCGGCGTCGAGCAGCAGCTGCGGCCCGTAGTTCGGGATATTGCCGGACGAGAAGGTGGCAATGTTGACCACTGCGGCAGGGCGCTTTTCCACGAGCAGCTGAGCTTCACGGCGGGACATGTCCGGGGCGTCGACAATCGCGATGTCGCCCTCGGACAGTTTGCGCAGACCCTTGCCCTGTGGGGTGCAGTCGCGCAACGCACCGGTGAGATCAGTACTCTCTGCTGCGCTGGGAGTGCGCGGGGTGCTCGTGGAGGCGGGGTTGAAGATTGAGCTCATAACCCCAGATCTTGCCGTTTCAAGCACTCAAATCGGGTTAGGCGCGCGGGGAAAAGCCCTCCACGTCGGCTTTGGCCTTGCTCAATAGCTCCGCGGCGTGCGCTCGACCGGTCGCGGAATCGTCCATACCGGCAAGCATCCGAGCGAGCTCATCGACGCGGTCATCGTCGCCGAGCAGCTGCACGCCAGAAGTCACCGACTCATCGCCGACATTCTTGGACACATGCAGGTGCGAGTCGGCGTACGCCGCGACTTGCGGCAAGTGCGTGACGACGATGACCTGATTATTCATTGCCAACCGCGCCAACCTACGCCCAATCTCAACGGCCGCACGGCCACCGACGCCAGCGTCGACCTCGTCAAAGACCAGCGTGGCGCCACTGCGCCGTTCAGACAAAATGACTTCGAGGGCCAACATGACGCGCGAGAGCTCACCACCGGATGCGCTCGATGCCAGCGGCTGTGGTTCCAACGCGTCGTTGGGTGCAAGCCGCAACTCCACGACGTCTGCCCCGTCGCGCGTGAAGTCCTGCGGATCCTTAGCTGAGTCCACGGCGACGACAATGCGCGCTTTGGGCATAGCCAGGCCACGTAGCTCACCCGTGACCGCTTTCTCGAGCGCCTTCGCGGCCTTCTTCCGCGCTGCCGTCAACTTGGATGCCGCAGCTGTCATGGACTTTTCGTGGGACGCCACGGCCTTCTTCAGCTCCTCGATCGCTTCCGCGGACGTATCGATGGACTCTAAACGCTTCGCTGCTTTCGCGCGCCACGCAATGATGCCGGCGGCGTCGGGAGCGTACTTACGGGTCAGCGCCTTGAGCTCTTGCTGGCGCTGGAGAAGGCGGTCGAGCTCTTCCGGGTCACTGGGAAGGTTGGACAAGTACGCGTTCAGCTCGCCGGAGACATCCGAAAGGATCGCGGCGACATCGCCCAGTTGGTTCCCAAGCTCGCGTAGCTGACCGTCGCTCGCACCAGTCAGCGCGGCGCCAGCCGCACCGACGAGCGATGATGCGGAGGCGTCACCGTCGGCGCTGCCGCCGAAACCGCCGACAGATTCGGCGCCGTCAATGGCCACGACTGCTTCCTCCGCAGCCTCACGCAGTGCGTCGACGTCCTGCAGCCGGTTAATGGTCTCCACTAGCTCGGCGTCTTCCCCCTCCTGGGGGTCGACTTCGTCGATCTCTCCGATGGCGAACTCCAGGCGGTCCACCTCTTGGGCGAGTTCACGGCGCTTCTCCGTGCGCTCTTTCAAGTCTTTGACCGCAGCCCGCCACGCAGAGAAGGATTCCCCATAGGCCTCACGCAGAGGAGCAATTGCTGGATCGAAAGAGTCGAGAGCGCTGAGCTGTTCTGCCGGTGAGAGCAAACGGAGTTGGTCGTTCTGTCCGTGAATGGTGAGCACGTGCGCAGTGAAGTCAGCCAGGGTGGCGGCCGGAACGGTGCGGCCGCCCAGGTGCGCCCGGGAACGACCTGTCGCTTTGACCGAACGGGCGGCTAGGTAGTCGCCGTTCTCATCGGGCTCAGCACCGGCATCCTCGGCGAGGGTGGCGACGGCGTGGCTAGCGCCGTCGACAAGCCCCTCTGTGCTGAAGGATCCTTGCACACTCGCATGGTCCGCACCCGTGCGCACCTTCGAAGCGTCGGCGCGACCACCCGTGAGCAAGCGAAGCCCGGTAACCACCATGGTCTTACCAGCACCGGTTTCACCAGTGAGAACGGTCAACCCCGGGGCGAATTCGACATGGGAGTGCGGGATGACGCCCAAGTTGTCAATAGTGAGATCGAGAAGCATTAGCGTCGCGTCACGTTGTCGCCGTACGTCTTGTCTTCTTTCAGCACCGGGCCACGCCAGCCATTGATCGGCAGCTGAAGCTTATGCACGAGGCGGTCGGTGAACGGTGAATCGTCCAGACGCACCAAGCGCACGGGCTTTACACCGCGTACGACGTCAAGGCGGGACCCCGGCGGCATGTCCAGGTGCCGGAAGCCGTCGAGTACAACGTCAGCAGGGGTCGTGGTGATGAGCGACTCGACCGCCACCCTGGAACGCGGCGAGACGACTAGGGGTTTGGTGAACAGCGCGTGGGCGTTGTTCGGCACAACAAGGATCGCGTCGAGCTCCGGCCACAAGATCGGGCCACCTGCGGAGAACGCATAGGCAGTCGAACCCGTGGGCGTGGAAATGAGCACGCCATCGCACCCGAAAGAACTCACCGGACGGAAGTCGACTTCCAGAATCGCGTCCAGCACACCACGGCGGTCGAGGTTTTCCAGGCTTGCCTCATTGAGCGCCCACCCCTGGCCGATCTGGTCGTTGTTGGAGTCGTGCACCGTCACGTCGATCGTCATGCGGTCATCGACGGTGTACTCGCGGTCGATCACGCGCCGGATCGCGGTTTCCAGGCTGTCTTCCTCCCATTCGGCGAGGAAGCCGATGTGGCCCAAATTGATGCCCAAAACGGGGACATCCTGTGCACGGGCCATACCAGCTGCCCGCAGGAAGGTGCCGTCACCGCCGAGCACGAGCACGAGTTCACATCCGGCTGCCGCCTCATCCTTCGGGGCGACCTGCTCGATCTGGCCGAGAACCGGATAGTTGTCCGTGAACGGCAGCTCATCCTCCCCGACAAGACGGACGGTGATGCCCGCCTGCATGAGCAGCTCTGTCGCACGCGCCGCAGAAGCAATGTTGCCCTCGCGCCGGGTGTGCGGGACCAAGAGTACGCAGCGGTCGGTGTCGCTTTGTGTCATTAGTTCTTCGGTCCTTCCTCTACTGCACGCGTGATCATGGCAGTCAGCTCCCCATCATCGGGTGCGCTTTCGCCACCATCGTGAACGAGCCATAGGAAGTATTCTACGTTCCCGCTCGGCCCGGGTAGCGGTGACGCCACCGCACCGCGGCAACTCAACCCCAATGACAGCGCAAAACGGGCGACATCGAGGGTGACTTCTGCGCGCAACTCCGCCGACCGAACCACTCCGCCGCTGCCCAGGCGGTCCTTGCCCACCTCGAACTGCGGCTTGACCATGGGTAGCAGATCCGCACCGTCGGCCATGCATTGTGCGATAGCAGGCAGCACCAGCTCGAGCGAGATGAAAGACAGGTCGCCGACCATCAGCTCCGCTGTTCCATCCATGAATTCAGGGGTGAGATGGCGGATGTTAGTCCGGTCCAGCACCGTGACACGGTCGTCGTCCTGCAACCGCCAGACCAGCTGGCCATACCCGACATCAACAGCTACGACCTCGCGGGCACCGCGGCGCAGCAGGACATCGGTGAATCCGCCTGTGGAGGCACCAGCATCAAGAGCGCGCTTTCCTGCAATGGACAGGCCGTGCGGCTCGAATGCCTCAAGGGCACCGAGCAGCTTGTGGGCACCGCGAGACGCCCAATCATCACCGTCGACTTCAGCGACTTTAATGGACACCTCAGGCTCGACAACCGTCGCAGGCTTCGTCGCGGTGAACCCGCCGACCTCGACTCGGCCCGCTTTGATCCACTCGACGGCTTGTTCACGGGACCGCGCGATCTTGCGGCGCACTAACTCCGCGTCAAGGCGACGGCGCCCTGGACCCTGCCCCATTAGGCCTGGTCCTGCAACGCATCGGCGAGGACGGTGTACGCGGCCTCGTACTGGGCTAGTTCGCCGGCGAGGTCCTCTGGTGCTTGAGCCATCGCCGTCTCGAAGCGCTCGGTCAGCTGCTCGGGAGTACTCACTATCACCACCAGCTTTCCACGGCACGGCGCGCAGCAGCTGATGCTGCTTCAACATCGGGCACCTCACCAGCACCAAGGCTCCAGGCCGCCTTCAACACTGTGCGCAGAGCCTGCATGCTTGTCGACGTCTCATCTCCCCCGTCCAGCACAACCACCGATCCCCCAGTGTCGTCGTCCCGTTCCACCGCCGCAGTGAATCCGCCTTGGGCGCATGGGCGCAGCTGGTCGGCTTCCACCGAAGCGTCGACAAGCACAGACATGTCTTCGGCGATGAACGTCGGGCGCTGATCGGCTGGCGCAGAAATGAGTGCGCGTGGGCCGGAGACGCCTGTGAGCACGTGCAACGTGTCCATGCCTGCGGCGACACCACCGGCGATGTCGGTGTCGAGGCGGTCACCGATGACAAGTGGCGCTGTCACACCGAGGTTGTCGCGTGTGAGGGTGAACATGGCAGGGCCGGGTTTGCCCGCAGCCCGCGGGGTGACACCGGTGGCGTTCGTGACTGCCGCGACCATGGACCCGTTGCCCACCATGAACCCGCGGTCCATTGGCAACGTCGAGTCCAGGTTGCTCGCCAGATACGTCGCCCCGGCCTGAATAGCCAGTGCTGCCTCCGACAGGTGCCGCCATCCGTTGTCGGGCGAGTGCCCATGGAGCACGACCGCCGGTGCGTCGTCAGCGGAGTCCACCACAGTGAAACCAGCCTCACGGACAAGGTCGCGGAATGAGTCAGCACCCACCACGAGCACTGCCGCGCCGGGAGCCGCGTGCTGCTGCGCGAGCTGGACTGCGGCTTGCGCAGATGTCATCACGTCCTTTTCAGTCGCTTTGAGGCCAATGGACTGCAGCTTGCTCGCAACATCGCGTGGCGCCTTGGAAGCGTTGTTCGTGATGTATGCAGCGCGGCGCCCAGAGGTGATAGCGGCGTTGATCGCATCGACTGCGCCGGGGATAGAAGCATCGCCGTGCCAGACTGTTCCGTCGAGGTCGAGAAGCAGAGCGTCGTAACCGCTGATAAGCATTGCTTAGCTGAACTCCTTCAGCCGCTGTGCGACATCCGTCATCTCTTCGCTATCGACCTTCTTGACGTGCTCGAACCACGTCCGGGCCTCATCAGTCCTGCCGACCTGGGCAAGAGCATCCGCGTAGGCGTAGGAAAGACGGGTGTGGGCGAAGTCCCCCACCTTCTTCTCATCGATGGTGGGATTGAGCTGCTGCAGCGTCGCCAGCGCAGCTTCGTGCTGGCCGAGGTCGTGGCGTGCACCCGCGACAACAATGGCCAGTTCGACCTGCGACTCAGGATCGAGCTGCTGTGCTTCCTGGCTACGCCCGATCTCGATCGCCTTGTCGGGGCGACCCAGGCCTCGCTCACAGTCAGCCATGACAGCAAGCAGACCGGGGCCACCGCTCATCCGGCGGGCTGCTCGCAACTCAGACAGCGCTTCCTTCCACTCCCCAGCGTGGTACGCAGCAATGCCTGCTGCCTCACGGACGACACCAACGCGACCTGCACGGTTTTTTGCGGCGCGGGCATGCGCCAAGGCCAGCCGGGGATCATCCGCCATCCACGTAGCAGACATGATCATGTGCTTAGCTACTTTGTCAGCGTTGTCCTTCGCCAGCACTCGCAGGTCTTGCAGAACGGACGGGTCAAGGTCAGACGGGTCGATGTCGTCCGGAATGGACGGCTCGTTCTCCTTCTGCGCCATGCGCTCCTCGCGGAAGCCCTGGCGGTACGGGTTGGAGCGGTCGTGCCGGACCTTCTTGTCCTCACGTCCGTCCCGGCGCCCCCGGTTGGCATGCGTTCTCGGTTGGCCGTCTTTGCTCATGCCAGTCCTCCTTTAGCCGTGCACCTTCACGCCGGCAAAGTTCTTCTTGCCGCGGCGCAAAACAACCCATGAACCGTGGAGCAGATCTTCCGCGGCAGGTTCCCACCCCTCAGATTCAATACGCTCGTTGTTGGCGTAAGCACCACCTTCCTTGATAGCCCGACGAGCAGCACCCTTCGAATCCACCAGGCCAGTGCCCACCAGCAGATCAACAATGGTGCGCGGCGCACCCGCCTCAACCTCGAACACATCCGTCTCAGAGACAGCGGCAGCGAGCGTTTGCTCATCCAGCTCAGACAACTCTGCACGACCGAACAGGGCCTGTGAGGCCAGTTCGACAGCCTTTGTCGCCTCGGGCCCATGAACAAGGTCGGTCATCTCCTGGGCGAGACGCTTCTGGGCTTCACGCTTGAACGGGCGCTCCTCCACCTCGGTTTCCATCTCGGCGAGCTCATCCTGCGTCAGGAAGGTGAACCAGCGCAGGTAACGGATCACATCGGCATCCGCGGTGTTCACAAAGTACTGGTACCAGCGGTACGGGCTGGTCATCTCGGGATCGAGCCAGAGTGACCCGCCACCGGTGGACTTACCGAACTTCTTGCCCTCCGAGTCCGTGACCAGCGGCACGGTCAGTGCATGGACCGATGCGCCGTCGACACGGCGATTCAGGTCGACGCCCGCGACCAGGTTGCCCCACTGGTCCGACCCGCCGATCTGCAGCATGCAATCATGACGGCGCCGCAGCTGCACGAAGTCGTTCGCCTGCAGCAGCATGTAGGAAAACTCCGTGTAGGAAATGCCGTCACCCTCAAGACGGCGCTTGACCGTCTCGCGCGACAGCATCGTCGACAAAGAGAAGTGCTTGCCGATGTCGCGCAGGAACGAGATCACCGACATGTCGTTGGTCCACTCGGCGTTGTTGACCAGCACGGCGGCATTGTCGCCTTCAAAGGACACGAAACGCTGCAGTTGGCCGGTGATTCGCTGCGCCCAATCCTCGACAGTGTCGGCAGTGTTCATAGACCGCTCACCGACCTCACGCGGATCACCAATCAAACCCGTTGCACCGCCAGCGAGAACGATTGGCCGGTGTCCGGCTTCCTGGAACCTACGCAACATGAGCAGGGGAACCAAGTGGCCGGCGTGCAGGGACGGACCGGTCGGATCGAAGCCCGCGTACAGCGTGATTGGGTTCGCTGTCTGGTCCTTGAGTGCCTCGAGATCCGTGGACTGGTTGACTAATCCACGCCACTGGAGTTCATCAATAATGTTCGCCATAGAGCAGTTCCTTTCAAACCTCGTTGTCTGCGGGGTGCGGCTGAGCTTCGTCGATAAGCAGCACCGGAATACCGTCATCAATGCGGTAGGCAATGCCCATACGCGGATTGATCAGCAGTTGCGCCTCGTGGTCGTAGTCGAGCGGGCCCTTGTCTTGCGGGCACGCGAGGACCTCGAGGAGCTGGGGGTCGAGCGTGGGTGTATCGGCCGTCATAGTGGTCAATCGTACCCCTGCGCATTCTCGGGCATTCTCGGGCTCGGGCTAGGTCTGGTCCAGTCCCGGAAGATTGCCGAAGGTCTCACGCAGTGTGCGGGCCTGGGAATCCATCGTGCGCAGACTGTGGTCGACCACGCCCAGCTTGATCCGCTCGAGCGCACCGGTCAGCGTTGACAGTGAATCCTCCATGACCGCAGCCGCCTCAGCGCTGTGATACTGCGGGGCGTTGACGTAGGTGTTCACCACTTCCGGCAAGTAGATCTTCACGATGTTCCATACCGTTTGTTGGTGCTCCGGGGTGGACTGCAACTCATCCCACTCATTCAAAATGAAGCGCATGTTGTCTTCCAGCTCGGACGCTTGGTTGAGCACCCGCTCCGGCGGCTTCGCGCGCACGAGTTCCCGCAGTGTGTCGCGCACGTCGCGGTTCAACTGGACGTTGACCGGTTCCATCGGCGCGGGCGGCGCTATTGCCTTCGGCGCCGGCGGCGGGGTCAGAGCAACGCCGGCACCCCATGCAGCCACGGCCACGACAGGCCACAAGAACCCCAGGCCAACTCCGGTAGCAATGATCAGGACGACGTGCAGAATGATGACGAGGGCCGCCAAGCTCATCCCGACTTTGTTCTTGTGGGAGGTGAAGAAGTTCCCCTCCCCCACTCCTGTCGCTGAGGGACCTCCTGGCCGGTAGGGGCTGGGCGTATTACTGGTAGCCACGAATCTCCTTGAAAGCTGCATCCAAGTCGCCGTTCAACGCGTCGAAGACGGCACCGCCCGTCAATTCTGCCAGGTTGTTCATCTCGCTCGCATTGGCCTCCCCGTAGAGGATCACAAAGACCGGGATGGAGCGCTGCTCCGGGGAAAGCCCCTGGTACTGCTTCTCAAATGCGTAATAGTCCATGCCGTGCGTGACTTCACCGTCGGACAAGAGCACGATCGAGCTGATACCTGCGCTCGGGTCGGAATTGCGTAGGGCATCGAACAACGTGTCGTAGATTGCGGTCTGGCCGTCTGCCACAAGGTCATTCACGTAGCCCTGGTACTTGGCTTTGGTGATGCGGTCGTCACGCAGGAACTCGCCCAGTAATGGCTCGTGAGGTGCCGTGGAGAAGGATTGGAACGTCACCAGCTCGCCATCGCGCAGGGCCACGTCGCCCGTGGAGGTGGCAGCGGAGCCGTCGATAAGCGACGTCATGATCTGCTGCAGGGACGCAATGCGCTCACCTTCCATCGAGCCAGAAGTATCCAGGACGAAGGTCGCGGTTCCGCGCTGGCGGTAGTCGTTGTTGTAGCGGTCCAGCAGCGCTTCGACAGTGCCGTAGCTGGCTGGGAATGCAAGCTCAATGACGGTCTGATTGCTCATCTCAGCGGGCATCAGGTCAGCGTTGGTGACGGGGCGGCGGTAGCTGTCCGCGATCTGCTCTTCATGCTCAAGCAACCATTCAGCGAGTTGGCGAACCTGTTCAGCGGCGTTCTCGTTTTTCGGTTGAGCGAGTGTGGACAGCGGGTAATCAGCGGAAATAACGCCGTCCGCCGGAACAATGACCTCGATATTTGCACCCTCGTTGCGCATGGCATGCAAAGTGGATTCGTAGTTGATGATCGCGTCGGCGCGCTCCGGGCTCTCCAAAAATGCGTCCTTGAGCCAGCCCGACGAGCCAGAAACCAACGACTGCGCCTGGAACAGCTCAGTCAACCGTGTGCCGACCTTTTGGATGTCTTCCTGGGTCAGCGCGGAGCCAGTGTCCGCCATCGCAGTCGCTACAGACACCAGCGCGGAGAAACCAGAGTTGGAGGTCGACGGGTCGGTCATACCAAAGGAGAACTTTCCCTCGCGTGCGGCATCGGCGAAGCCCGACCACGTCGGCTGTTTCGTGTCCCAGCCGAGCTCCTGCGCTTTGTCCCGCTGCACACCGAAAGCAACGGGACTGGTGGCAATCTTCGTTTCATCGGCCAGCTTGCCCTGGGCATCGATGAGATTGACGTAGCGGTTAGTGGCAAACCACGTCGCATCCACCTGACCGTCAAAGTTGCCCGCTTTGAGCTCCTGGGAGTTCTGCAGGGTACCGTCCGGGAATTGCAGGGTGATGTCGAAGCCGAGGTCCTCCGACGCCTGCTGCACCAGCGGCTCCAGGTCTTGCAACTCAGTCGCGGCCACGATAGTCAGTGGGCCTTTGGAGCCCCCGCCAAGGCCGCCGAAGCCTCCTCCCCCGCCTCCGTTATCGTCGCTGCATGCTACGAGGGCGGTTCCGGCGAGCAGTGCCGCAAGCGTCGCTAGAAGTTTCTTCATTTCTCCTGTTCCTCCTGGTTACGTGGGGGGACGGATCCGTACCGGTTGCCCACACCCTCGATAAGCTTCTCCATTCTGTCGAAGCTGGGCGGGTCGACTGAGTTGTCGTAGTGCGCCGGGGAGCCAAGGCCATGGCCCTCCATAGCGGTGGTGAGATAGTCTCCGGTGGCCGGCCGGAAACCGTGCCTAGCGGCTAGCTGCTGCAGTTCTTGGTCCGAGGCCAGCGCTTGGGCCAGCTCCTTGCCTTCTGGCGAGATTCCCACGATGCCGTGGTTGGCCAGTACGGTCGGTTCGAGGTGCATCAGGACCATGTCGTCTTTGATGCGGGAGCTCTCCTTCATCTGTTCGCCTAAAAATTGCGCCTCGTAGACCAACACCATGGGCACCGCTCCCATGCCTTGGCTGAGGTAGTCGGCGAACGGGCCGGCGGACGACGACTGGGTGTAACCCTGGCCGGTGAAGAATGGAGCGATCTGGTTGGTCAGCCAGCCAATGTCATCTGCTTTGTCGGGGTTGCTCTCCCCAAACTCCCATGCCAGGATTGCCAGCCACATCGCTGCAGAGTTCGAGGTGCGGATGTCGGTGGTGGCCACCTGTACATTGCGTTGCGACGGGAACGTGTTCCCGAAATCACGCCAGCGCTTCCCCTGCTGCGTCAGGGTGATGAACTCGCCGACGTCAAGGGTGTACTTTCCGGCAGCTTCCGTGGCCACGCCCTCCTTCTCAAGGATGCGAGCGATTGGTTTGAACGTTGCTACCGCCATCGGCGAGAAGAACGGGTACTCCACGGAGTAATTGGAGTCCTGGTCAGTGATCTTCTGGGCTGCCGGGCCTGACGACGGGAAAACGAAATCCTGCTGCGCCAAATTCGTTTCATTGGCGATGCGGCGGGAACCGGCGGTGGTGAAATTCACCGTGAACCCGAGCTCTGTCAGACGGTCAACGACCTCCGGGTCCTCGAAGTACTCGCGCTTTTCCGAACCGATCACACCGGTGACTTCTTTCGACCCGCGCCCGGAGATGAACGACCCCTCACCCAAGCCCCCGCGTCCGATGAAGACCGCAACAAGGGCAATGATGGCCAGCAAGACACCAATGAAAATGGCGCACCCTCGAGGTGGTTTCCGCAACCCCTCTTGTGCGCCTTGTTGTGTGGTCATGGCCACAGTTTATGTAAAGGACGCGTCAAGCGCCTGTGAACCACGGTGCTAGGTAGGAATTATGAATACAGAATTCATTTGATTCACTTGACGTTTAAGAACGCACCGGGGTTTGTGCCCACCGACGGGCATCGGCGTTCGCGGCGTCCACACGTTCACGCTGCTCCGCGACACGCACTCCGGCGGTGCCGCCGCGCGTCGCGCGGGATGCCACAGCACCATCGATCGTGAGCACGTCGCGCACCTGCGGAGTGAGTCGCTTATCGACGCTTGCCAGCTCTTCATCCGTCAGATCGATCAAATCCACCCCGCGAGACTCGGCGATCCGAACGCATGCGCCGGAGGCTTCGTGCGCTTCACGGAACGGCACGCCTTGGCGGACCATCCACTCCGCAAGATCCGTGGCCAACGTGAACCCAGCCGGGGCGAGCTCACGCATCCGGTCCTCGTGGAAAGTCAGGGTGGACACCAACCCGGTCATCGCCGGCAGCAGGATGCGGAGCTGGTCGACCGAGTCGATGATCGGCTCCTTGTCTTCCTGCAGGTCGCGGTTGTAGGCGAGCGGCTGCGCTTTGAATGTGGCCAGCAGGCCGGTCACGTTGCCGATCAACCGGCCGGACTTGCCGCGGGCGAGCTCCGCAACATCCGGGTTCTTCTTCTGGGGCATGATGGATGACCCGGTTGACCACGCGTCATCAAGCGTGACGTAGCCGAATTCCGGCGTCGACCACGCAATGATCTCTTCGGCTAGACGAGAGATGTCTACACCGATCTGCGCGAGCACATAGGCGGCCTCCGAAACGAAGTCGCGTGACGACGTACCGTCGAGGGAGTTATCGGCCGCAGAGTCGAACCCGAGCTCCGCCGCGATCGCTTCGGGGTCGAGCTGCAGCGAGGAACCAGCCAGAGCGCCGGAGCCGTACGGGGACACGGCCAGACGCTTGTCCAGGTCGCGGATGCGCTCGATGTCGCGCAGCAGTGGCTGCGCATGCGCCAGCAGAGAATGGGCCAACAGGATCGGTTGCGCCGCCTGGAAGTGGGTCTTGCCGGGCATGACGGCGTCAGGGTGGGCGGCTGCCTGGGTGGACAGAGCTTCGATCAGGTCAGTCGTGTCCTGTGCGACAGCACGCACCGCATCTCGAAGCCACATGCGGAACATCGCAGCAACCTGGTCATTACGGGATCGGCCAGCGCGCAGGCGGCCGCCGAGTTCGGGGCCGACGCGATCAATGAGACCGCGCTCCATTGCGCCATGCACGTCCTCGTCGGTCGACGCAGGGCCGAAGGAACCATTAGCAACATCACGGCCAAGCTGGTCGAGGCCGGAAAGCATCGCATCGAGGTCGCTATCGGTCAGCAGTCCCGCCCGGTTAAGGACCTTCGCGTGGGCCTTCGACGCGAGCACGTCATACGGGGCGAGGATCCAGTCGAAGTGAGTGGACACAGACAGCGCGAACATTGCTTCCGATGGCCCGCCGGAGAAGCGACCGCCCCACAGTGCGCCCTGGTTGGTTCCGTGCTTTTCCATCAGGACTCCTGGGCAGTTGCGTTAGCGGCTGCCCTGTCGCGCTTGTTGGCAATCTCAGAAGACAGGCCGTGCAGCTTGACAAAGCCCTTGGCGTGGGACTGGTCGAAGGTGTCGCCGGTGTCGTAGGTAGCCAGGTTGAAGTCGTACAGGGAGTGGTTGGAACGACGGCCGTTGACCGTGGCGGTGCCAGCGTGCAGAACCATGCGGATGTCGCCGGTGACGTGCTCCTGAGTGGATTCAATGAAGGCATCCAGGGAGCGCTTCAGCGGTGCGAACCAGAGGCCGTCGTAAACTTCCTCGGACCAGCGGGCGTCGATAAGCCTCTTGTAACGCGCGAGTTCGCGCTCGACGGTGACGTCTTCGAGCGCCTGGTGCGCGGTGATCAGTGCGACTGCACCCGGTGCCTCGTAGACCTCGCGGGACTTGATGCCCACCAGGCGGTCCTCCACCATGTCCAGGCGACCAATGCCCTGAGCACCGGCGCGGCGGTTCATCTCCTCAATGGCCTCGAGGACAGTCACCTTGCGGCCGTCGATAGCCACCGGCTTGCCCGCTTCGAAGGAGATGATGACCTCGTCCGGAGCATTACCCAGCGCCGGGTCCTCAGTGTAGGAGTACAGATCCTTGGTCGGCGGGTTCCACAGGTCCTCCAGGAAGCCAGTCTCCACGGCGCGGCCCCACACGTTCTGGTCGATGGAGAACGGAGACGCAGCGGACTGCTCGATCGGCAGGTCCTTGCCCTCGGCGTACTCAATGGCCTTGTCGCGGGTCCATGCGTAGTCGCGGGCCGGGGCAATGATCTCCAGGTCCGGGTCCTGGTTGACGAATCCGACCTCGAAGCGAACCTGGTCGTTGCCCTTACCGGTGCAACCGTGGGCGACGTGCGTGCCGCCGTGCTCCTGCGCGGCCTCCACGAGGTGCTTCACAATGAGCGGGCGCGAAATCGCGGACACCAGCGGATACTGCTTCATGTACAGCGCGTTCGCCTTGATGGTGGGCAGGCAGTATTCCTCAGCGAACTCGTCACGGGCATCCACCACAATGGACTCGACAGCGCCGCAGTCGAGCGCGCGCTGACGCACCGACTCCATGTCCTCTCCACCCTGCCCCAGGTCGAGGGAGACGGCGACGACTTCACCAGCAGTCATCTCTGCCAGGTACGGGATGGCCACAGAGGTGTCCAGTCCACCGGAGTACGCGAGAACAACACGGTTAGTCATTGGTGTCAAAGCTCCTTGTTTTGCTTATCGGTTCAATTGGTTCTGTTTGAGATCTAAGCCGAAGAAAGTCTACTCTTCAGCGTCCTCGGCACCGTCGACCCGGTCGCCCATGAATTCCTCGGCGAGTTGCCTGCCGGAGAGTGGTTCGCGTGCCAGCACGAAGATCGTGTCGTCGCCAGCAATGGTGCCGACGACTTTCTCCAGCGCGACCCGGTCGATATAGCTGGCCAGGTACTGCGCAGCCCCCGCCGGTGTGCGCAGTACTGCGATGTTGCCGGTGTAGTCGACAGACACCACCAGTTCCGCGAGCATCCGGCGGAGTTTGTCGCGCGGGCCTTTGGGCGAGGCCTGGAACGACTGGGCCGCCTCCCCGACTGCGTAGTAGGAACGCCCGCCGCCCGACGGTCGCACCTTCCGCGCTCCAAGCTCGTCGAGGTCGCGCGACAAAGTGGCCTGGGTGATATCGATGCCCTCATCCAGGAGCAGCTCGGACAGCTGCACTTGCGAGGACACCCGGGTGTGATCGAGAATCGCCAGGATCTTCGCCTGGCGCGCGGTACGCGAATTCGGTGCGCTCATCTACTGGTTCTCCAACAGCCAGGCAAGCAGCGCTTTCTGCGCGTGCAGGCGGTTTTCTGCCTCGTCGAACACGCGCGACTGCGGGCCGTCGATGACTTCAGCCGTGACTTCACTGCCGCGGTATGCCGGAAGGCAGTGCAGGAAGATCGCGCCGTCGCTGGCACGGCCCATCATCGCTGCATCCACTTGGTACGGCAGGAACGGAGTGCGGCGGTCCTTGCCGTCTTCTTCCATGCCCATGGACACCCACGTGTCGGTGATGACGACATCAGCACCATCCACGGCCCCCACATCGGACGTGACGGCGACCGTTGCACCCGTTTCTGCAGCGCGGGCCCGTGCGCGTTCCACGAATTCCGTGCGCGGCTGGAATCCCTCCGGGGAGATGACGGTGATGTCCATCCCAGCGGTGGCGAAGCCGATCATGTAGGAATTCGCCATGTTGTTGTCGCCATCACCTAGGTAAACGGCATGCTTACCCCGAAGGCCCGCCGGGCCTTCCTCCGGGCATAGGTTCTCGATGACTGTTTGCAGGTCGGCCAACATTTGGCAGGGGTGAAGATCGTCGGAAAGCGAATTGATGATCGGCACACTCGCCCCCTCTGCCATCTCCGTGAAGTTCGAGTGCGCGTACGTGCGCCACACGATCGCGGAGACGTAACGCGACAGTGTCGCACCAGTGTCCTGGAAGGTCTCACCTTTGCCCATTTGCGAGTTTCCTGTCTCTGCGACGATGGGGAATCCGCCGAGCTCAGCGATGCCCGCCATGAAAGAAAAGCGGGTGCGTGTCGACGTTTTATCAAAGAGAACGGCAACAGATTGCGGCCCCTCGAGCGGGCGGCGGGAATAGCGGTCGCGCTTCATCTCGGCCGCGAGAGCCAGAATCTCCGCCTGTTCAGCGGGGGTCACATCGTCGTCGGCTAGGAAGTGGCGTGGTGTGGTCACTGGTGTCCTCCGTTGGTGCTGGCAAAGCGGGACAGTGCTTCCTCCAGCGTAGTTGCGATCGCGTCCGTTGCTGCGCGCAGCTCGTCGCCGGTGATCACCAGCGGCGGGGTCAGGCGCACCACAGACTCAGTGGGGGCGTTGAGTATCACGCCGTGTTTCAGACCGATGGTCACGGCGTCTTTCGCCACGGGCTTGTCCAGCACGACGCCGAGCATCAATCCGCAACCACGCACGTGGTCAACGCCATCAAGCTTATCGACGTCACGGGCCAACCCCTCCCCCTTCTGCCTCACCTCAGCACAGAACTGATCGTCGACGACCTCCAGCACTGCCTGGGCAGCCGCGCAGGAGATCGGATTGCCTCCGAAGGTGGTCCCGTGGGAACCGGGCGTGAACAGATCGGCCACATCACCCCGCGCGATGACAGCGCCGATCGGTAGCCCGCCGGCCAGCCCCTTGGCCATGGTGACAATGTCCGGCTGCACCCCCGAGGTTGTGTGGGCGAAGAAGGCTCCGGTGCGTCCGACGCCGGTTTGCACCTCATCGACGACCATGAGGATGCCGTGGGTATCGCACAGTTGGCGGACCGCTTCTAGGAATCCCTCCGGCGCCGGGATGACACCGGTCTCACCCTGGATCGGCTCAAGGAAGACGGCGGCAGTCTGCGTCGGGTCCTGCTCGACGAGTTCGCGCAGGTGGTCAATGTCGCCGTAACGGTAGAACTCCACCCCGGGTACGAGCGGCTCGAAGGGGGCTTGCTTACCTGGCTGGCCGGTCAAAGACAGCGAGCCCATAGTGCGGCCGTGGAAGCCATCGAGCGCCGCCAGCACGCGCGTGCGGCCGGTCAAGCGGGTGAGTTTGAACGCAGTCTCATTCGCCTCTGCACCGGAGTTGCAGAAGAAGACCTTCGCGGATGGATCACCGAAACGCTCCTTGAGCGACTGAGCCACGCTCAGCGCTGGTTCGGAGGCGAAGAAGTTGGAGATGTGGCCGAGCGTGCGGACCTGGCTGTCCACGGCCTCCACCAGCCTCGGGTGGGCGTGGCCCAGTGAGTTCACTGCGATGCCGGCGAGCATGTCGATGTAGCTGTTGCCGTCGGCGTCGCGCACCGTGGCGCCGCGGCCGCTGACCAACGGCAGCTGCGGGGTGCCGTAGGTATTCATCAGCGCCTCAGTCCACTGCCCGAGAGCTTGCTGGTTGCTCACTGCAGATCATCCTTCCTGAACACGGTTCCGTCGGGATAGTTTGCGGTGTCGTATTCGTCCGGAAGCACCATGGTGCCAATGCCTCCCATGGTGAACAGCTCCAGCAGCACGGAATGCGGGATCCGTCCGTCAATGACGTGGGCGGCGCTGACGCCCCCACGCACAGCGGTCACACAGGCTTCCATTTTCGGGATCATTCCGGAGTCGAGCGACGGCATGATTTCGTCGAGCTGCTCGAGCTCGATCTTGGACACGAGCGAGTCCTTGTTGGGCCAGTCGGTGTACAGACCCTCGACGTTGGTCAGCACGACAAGGCGCTCAGCATCGAGCGCGGCAGCGAGTGCGCCAGCAGCAGAATCGGCGTTGATGTTGTAAACGTTTCCGTCCGCTCCGGGGGCAATACCGGAAACGACTGGGATGCGACCGGCGTCGATAATGTCCATCACTGCAGACGGGTCAACATCGACAATCTCACCGACGAGACCGATGTCGGTCAGTTCCCCATCGACCTCGACAAGACGCTTCTCCGCCGTGAACAGTCCTGCATCCTCGCCCGAGGTGCCCACCGCGTACGGCCCATGCGAGTTGATGCGGCCCAGCAGGTCGCGGCCGACCTGGCCGAAGAGCACCATGCGCACCACATCGAGAATCTCTGGTGTAGTCACGCGGAACCCGCCGACGAACTCGCCGCCGTCGAGCTGCAGACGCCCCAGCATGTCGGTGATCTGCGGCCCGCCACCGTGCACGACGACGGGCTTCGCACCCACGGTGCGCAGGAAGACCATGTCAGCGGCGAAGGCGGACTTCAGGTCCTCGTCGATCATGGCGTTGCCGCCGTACTTGACCACGACGATCTTGTCGCGGAAGTGCTGCAGCCACGGCAGAGCTTCGGCGAGCACGTGTGCCCGGTCCTGATTGGAGAGAGCCCGGGAGAGCTGTGAAGGTTCCATTTACGTCGAGTACTCCGAGTTGATTTCCACGTAGGCGTAGGACAGATCAGTGGTGCGCACCGTGGCCGTTCCGGGTCCGCCAGTCCCGAGATCAACGCGCACGTCAACGTCAATGCCGCTGAGGTCGACTTCGCGCGCACCAGGTGCACCAGTGCTGCCCTCGCAGACCGGCTGGCCGTTGAAGTAGACGCTGATGTTGTCCGGGTCCATTTCCGCATCCGCCATGCCCACCGCGGCGAGCACGCGGCCCCAGTTCGGATCGGAGCCGAACATGGCGCACTTGAACAGGTTGTCGCGTCCGATCGTGCGTGCGGCGTTGAGAGCCTGCTCATCGTCGGCAGTGCCCTCGACAGTGACGGCTACGCGCTTGGTCACACCCTCAGCGTCCGCCTGGAGTTGGTCAGCCAGAAAAGCGCAGATCTCACCGATAGCCCCGGCGAATTCGCTCTTGTCGGGCTGGACACCAGAAGCTCCCGACGCCATGAGGATGACAGTGTCATTGGTCGAGGTCGCTCCATCAATGTCGAGCGTATTGAAGGTGCTTTTCGACGCTTCCTTGAGCACCTGATCCAACTCCCCCGCAGACACATCAGCATCGGTAGTCAAGCACACCAGCATGGTCGCCAGCGACGGGGCCATCATGCCCACGCCCTTGGCCATGCCGCCGATGCTCCACCCGTCGCGCTCTACAAGCGCTTGCTTCTCCACTGTGTCAGTCGTCAGAATGGCCACAGCAGCCTCATGACCGTTGTCGCCGAGCTGGCCACCGAGTGTTTCGATGCCTGCGCGGACCTTGTCCATGGGCATGAGTTCACCGATCAGGCCCGTGGAGCACACCGCGACATCCTCGGGTGCTACGCCGATCGACTGGGCTGCCAGCGACTGCATCTCCACTGCGTCCACATCGCCTTGACGGCCATTGCAGGCGTTGGCATTACCGGAGTTGAACACCACGGCGGCCAGTGAGCCCGTCGTCATCGCGTCACGAGTGACCTTCACCGGTGATGCGACGACTTTGTTGCGGGTCGTCACTGCGGCGGCGTCAAAGCGCGGGCCATGGTTGACCACCAGCGCCAGGTCGGGTTTTCCGGACGGCTTGATTCCGGCCGTCGTTGCCGCGGCGCTAAAGCCTGCGGGTGCTGTCACACCCGTTTTCTCAGATGCGCTCATTGTCTCTCCTTCACCTGCTTAGGGCGCGACTGCCGCCCGGGGCAGTCCGTCCGTTTCGTTGAACCCCATCTCAGCCAGCGCGATGTTCATGCACTGCACGGCGGCACCGCCCGTGCCCTTGGTCAGGTTGTCAATCGCCGAGGTAGCCAGCAGCATTCCCGCATCCTGATCGACCTCCACCTGGACGTGGCACATGTTGGACCCGACCACGTTCTGTGTCTGGGGCTGTACGCCCTTCGGCAGGAGGTGGATGAATGGCTCGCCCGCGTAGTACTCCGCGTACACGCCCCGCGCCTCATCCTCGGTCATCCCTTCCGTCAAAGGAGCAGTGACCGTGGTGAGAATCCCGCGCGGCAGTGGTGCCAACACCGGCGTGAAGCTGACTTTCACGTCCTTCTCCGTGACCTCGCTCAGGTTCTGCACCATCTCGGGAGTGTGGCGGTGCTTGCCGGCGGTGTTGTAGGCCTTCAGCGACCCCATGGTTTCTGCCCCCAGTAAGTCGACATTGGCCTTCTTGCCGGCACCGGAAACACCGGTGATGGAGACGACGTTGAGCCGCGGCTCCACGAGTTCATGCGCAACGGCAGGCAAAGCGGCGAGGGTAGCGCCCGTCGGGAAGCAGCCCGGGACCGCAATGCGTTTGGCCGCGGCGATCTCCTCGCGGCGACCCGGGATCTCCGGAATACCGTACGGCCATGAGCCTGCATGTTCGCTGCCGTAGTACTTCGTCCAATCGTCGGCATTGCGCAGGCGGAAGTCCGCAGCGCAGTCAAGCACGAGGGTCTCCTCCGGCAGAGCAGAGCCAATCTCTGCAGAGAAACCGTGCGGAAGGCCGAGAAAGACAACGTCATGGCCGGCCAATGTTTCCGGCGCCGTCGGCTCAATGACGCGGTCCGCGAGCTGCGGCAGGTGCGGCATGAGCGTATCGACGCCCTGACCTGCATTGGAATTGCCCGTCAACGCCCCGATCTTCAACGTCCCGTCGGCATAGCGCGGGTGTCCGAGCAGCAGGCGGAGGATCTCCCCGCCCGCATACCCGGTGGCGCCGGCAACAGCCACGGTGACGGTGTCAGTACCGGTTGCAGTGCCCTGGTTGTCTGTCATAGCGGTCATGCTACGCATCTGACCAGACACTTGCAAACTATTCCGCCATATTCATTTTATGCGCGCATCTGGGCTCCGAGACGTTGAGCAGCCGCTTCCGCAGCAGCCAGGCGAGCCTCATTAGCTTCCTCGTCCGTCAAAGTGCGGTCAGAGGCACGGAACACCAAACCGAATGCGAGCGACTTCTTACCGTCGCCGAGGGCTTCGGAGCGGTAGACGTCGAAAAGCTCAACGGTTTCCAGCAGCTCGCCTGCCGTCTCGACGAGCGTGCGACGCACAGTTTCAGCCGGGATGTCATCATCGACAACGAGCGCAATGTCCTGGTGCAGTGCTGGGAACGCCGAGAGAACCGGAGCCGGCAGGTTCTCGCTCATCGGTAGCGCGGTCAGATCGATCTCCATCGCACAGGTGCGCTCGGGCAGACCGAGGGCTTCGAGAATTTGCGGGTGGAGTTCACCCGCGTAGCCGACAACGCTGCCATCGACGGAAAGCTGCGCACAACGTCCGGGGTGCCACGGCAGGTGTTCGGCAGACCCGATGTCCAGTTCCACACCGCAGGACTTAGCGACGATCTGAGCCGACTCGATCGCATCCGCCCACGTATACGCACGACCCTTGCCCCAGGGGCCCTCAAGCTCCTTGTTGCCGATCGCCACGGTAGCGGTGTGCAGGTGCTGCTCTGGCAGCGAACCGATGAGCTCCTTAAGCACCTCCGGAGTCGGACGCTCCAGCACGCTCGGCATCGGGGATTCGTCGGCGGTCTTGAACACGGTCTGCGCGACCGAGTACAGGGCCAGGTCCGTGCGGCCCCGAGCGACGTTGCGGCCGACGGCCTCGAGCATCGCCGGCAGCAGCGTCGTGGCCAGTACGGCGTAGTCGGCATCAAGCGGGTTCTGGACCTGCACGGTCTTGCGGCGCTTGTCGCCACTCTCGAGTCCCCAGGTGTCCAAAACCGTGTTGGGCATGAACGGCGTCGGAATGATCTCCACATAGCCGGAGTACGCTAGCGCGTGCGTGACGGCGCGGCGGCGGCGCTGCACCGGGGACAGGCCGCGACCACCGCGCGGGGTCGGCAGCTCGAGCGGAATATCGTCCAAGCCCTCGAGACGAACAATCTCCTCGATCAGCTCGACCGGCTCGTTGAGGTCAGTGCGCCACGTCGGTGGGGTGACGCGCAAAGTCTCGTCGTCGCCCGTTACAGCGCACCCCACTTCTTCGAGGCGGCGTACGACTGTCTCCTTGGAGTAGTCGACACCGATGAGCTCGGACGGGCGGCTCACTCGCATCTCGATCGGCGCGCGGTCTTTGACGTCGCCGACGAGGGTGCGCTTGTCGGAGATGGTTCCGCCAGCGATGTCTGCCAGCAGTGCGCAGGCAATGTCGAGGGAGATTTCGATGATGGCGGGGTCAACGCCGCGCTCGAAACGTCGAGAAGCTTCAGAGCTGAGCTTGTGGTGGCGTGCGCTGCGTGCGACGGTGAGCGCGTCCCACGATGCCGCCTCGAAGTAGACATTGGTGGTCTCGTCGGAGATCTCCGATGTCGTGCCGCCCATGATCGCCGCCAGGGACTGGATGCCGTTGTCGTCGGAGATGACCACATCGTTCGCAGTGAGGGTGCGTTTGACGTGATCAAGCGTCTCGAACTCTTCCCCACCCTGAGCGTTGTGGACGCGCAGACCGCCGGCGATCTTGTCAGCGTCGAAGGCGTGCATTGGCTGGCCGGTGAGCAGCATGACAAAGTTGGTCACGTCGGTCGCGGCGTTGACGGAACGGACACCACCGAGCATGAGCACGCGCTTGAGCCAGAACGGCGCCTGAGCTTTCGGGTCAATACCCTCGACCATGCGCAGGCCGAAGCGCTGCGCCTTCGTGGACTCCTCAAGAGTGATCGGGATGAGATCGCCGGCCGGGGCCGGAACATCGCTGACATCGATGCCCGCGATAGACGGATCTGCGGCAAGGTCCTTGTACTCGAGGTCGAATGCGGAAGCGACCTCGCGGCCGAGACCACGTGCAGACAGCGCATATCCGCGGTCCGGGGTGATATTAACGTCGAAGACCGTATCCGGGCCGCCGAGCACCTCACGGGCGTCCTGGCCGGGCTCGCCGGCACCCTCCTCGAGGACGATAATCCCGTCGCTCGTGGCGGTGAAGCCGAGCTCAGCCTCCGAGGCCATCATGCCGTTGGAGATGTGTCCGTAGGTCTCACGCGCGGCGATCTCGAAGCCGCCCGGCAGCACGGCACCTGGGAGGGAGACGACCACGAGGTCGCCCTCCTTGAAGTTGCGAGCACCGCAGATAATGCCCTGCAGTTCGCCAGTGCCGTTGGCCCGGCCAACGTCGACCTGGCAGTAACGGATCGGCTTCTTGAACTCCGTGAGCTCTTCGATCTCTTTCACGCGGCCCACAACGAGCGGGCCGGTGATCTCCGGCAGAGGCTCATAGCCTTCCGTCTCAAAACCCACGCGCACGAAACCGGCGTCGAGCTCCTCAGCGCTCACGGTCCAGCCGGGGTTGCCGGCGTTGTTCAGCAGGGACATCAACCAGTTCTGGGAAATCAGCATCTTTCTTTTCCTCCCCTTATCCCTTAAGCCTGTACTCCGAACGGCTGGGTGAACCGCACATCGCCTTCAACCATGTCGCGCATATCGGTCAGTCCATTGCGGAACTGCAGCGTGCGCTCAATACCCATCCCGAACGCGAAACCGGAATACACCTCCGGGTCAACGCCGACCGCACGCAGCACGTTCGGGTTGACCATGCCGCAGCCGCCCCACTCGATCCAGCCGGCGCCGCCCTTCTTGTTCGGGAACCACACATCCACCTCTGCGGACGGCTCCGTGAACGGGAAGTAATTGGTGCGGATGCGCGTCTTCGTCTCCGGCCCGAACAGGACTTTGGCCAGGTGATCCAAGGTGCCACGCAGGTGCGCCATGGTCAGGCCCTTATCGACGGCGAGCCCCTCCACCTGGTGAAAGACCGGCGTGTGCGTCGCATCGAGCTCATCCGTACGGAACACACGGCCCGGGCATGCGATATAAATCGGCAGATCACGCTCGAGCATCGTGCGCACCTGTACCGGTGAGGTGTGCGTGCGCAT
This sequence comes from Corynebacterium sp. CCUG 70398, assembly GCF_024454055.1. Classification (NCBI taxonomy): domain Bacteria; kingdom Bacillati; phylum Actinomycetota; class Actinomycetes; order Mycobacteriales; family Corynebacteriaceae; genus Corynebacterium; species Corynebacterium sp. CCUG 70398. Next base: position 327,653 of record NZ_JAGPYZ010000001.1, on the reverse strand, counting down.
GACCTGGCGAGAACCTTCGCTGCCGACGTAGAACGTGTCCTGCAGCGTGCGCGCCGGGTGGTCCGGGATGAAGTTGAGCGCGTCGAAGTTGAAGTACTCAGCTTCAACCTCCGGCCCCTCGGCAACCTCCCAACCCATGCCGATGAAGATGTCTGCAATGTTCTCGCTGAGAGTCGTAATTGGGTGCATTGCACCGGCCTGTGCACGGGACGTCGGCAGGGTGACATCGACCTTCTCCTCGCGCAGCTGCTGCTCGCGGTACTCCGCCTCACGTTCAGAGTGCAGTTCGCTGTAGCGTTTCTCAGCCCGGCCGCGGGCCATGTTCACGAACCGTCCGGCATCTTTACGCTGGTCCTTGGGTAGCGTGCCCAGCGCCTTGCGTGACTGCATGATCGGCGACTGCTCACCAAGGTGCTCGCGCTTAGCGGCCTCGAGGGCGGTGAGATCCTCCGCAGCCTCAAAGGCGGCGATGGCTGCATCTGCAGCGGCATTCAAGCTCTCTTCGGTCAATTCGATTTCCGGTGTGGGAGTGCTCTGATCAGCCACGCTACCGTTCACCCGCGCCTTTCCAGACATACGTTTTCAAAACGGTCACCAGCATACCTGCGCACCTCGGTTTCCCCGCGGCAAGGCCCAGTTATTCGGCTACCGTGAGCTGGGCCCTATCAATGCTCACATCCCGCAAGGCACTAAGAAGCTTCTCGGCGTGGCTCGAGAGGCATTGCAAGTCCTCCTCGCCCATCTTGCCGCCAACCGCATTCGCCCACCTGTGTTGGCGCGGCCGGAGTTCAGCAAGGTTGGCTTTGCCTACTGGAGTGAGTGCGAGCAAAGGCGAACGTCTGTGCGCGGGATTGCTTTGCCACTGTGCTGCCCCCGTCTCGACGGCAACGTTAGCCAGTCTTTGCACGCTCTGCCGCGCGTTTCCTAATCGGCGGGCGATCTCCGCGACCGTCAATGGCTCATCGATGACCAAGCCCAGAACTTTCCACATCGCTGGCGACAGACTCGTACCATCCGTGATCGACATAGCTGCGCTCTCCAGTTCAGCGGCGACCTCAAAGAGGGGCAGAACGAGGTCTGTGAGAGCGTCCCCCTCAGGCGTTCTGCCAGGCACCTAGAGCCTCCATAAACTCTTGGAACGCCTCAGGGTCACCCAAGTAGAGCTTCTCCCATGAGTCGATGAGGACGTTTGAGAGCAAATCAATCTCACGCAGAACAGCGGCCGTGAACTGCACGGGATAGATGCCAGACGCTGTGATCACTCCCCTGTCGCTTACCGTGGGCGCGTCCGAGTAGTTGTCGGCCCCTAGATAACCGGTCCCGACCAGAAACTCCGCGGCGTTTGAGGTGTGTTTGCGATGATCGAGCACTCCAGCCCGCGCGAGTGCGAGAGTGCCGCCGCAGATGGCGGCAACCGGCACTCCTTGCCTTTCGCATTCTCGGACAATCTCTAAGAGTGGTTCATGACCCGAGCCATAGGTGTCCCCTCCTGGAATGACCAGGACACTCAACTGGTTGAGATCAAGCTCGTCGAGATCAACATCTGGCTTGAGGTTCAAACCGCCGAGAGTGTGAACGTCTTCCACCCTGTCTCCCACGAATTGGATCTCGCAGGTCCCCCGTTTCGCTTGCTGCGCCCGAGCAACCAGCGTCGTGAGGTAGGCAAACTCCCAGTCGGCCATGGTGTCTGTGGCGTAGCAAGCTAGCAGCTTGGTCATACATGACAGCATACTGTCATTCTTGCCCGGGCGCTAGCCCCGTTCCACCGTGCCTCGGCTAAAGGTTCAATCCCCCAGCATCTTGGCGGATTCCCACAGGCAGATGGACGCCGCCGTGGAAAGATTCAGCGACTCGGCCGAGCCCTTAATCGGGATGGAGACGCGATAGTCAGCGGCAGCCAGTACATCGTCGGGAAGCCCGTGCGCCTCGTTGCCGAACAGCCAGGCAGTCGGCTGATCAAGCGCATTGCCGGGGTCGTCGAGCGAGACTTCTCCGCCCATTGTGGTCGCCGCCAGTTTCAGACCCGCTGCTCGGAGTTGACCAATCGCACCGTTCACGTCGCGCTCACGCGCCACCGGCACGTGGAAGAGCGAGCCGGCAGAAGAACGGACTACCTTCGGGGACTCTGGGTCGACTGTGTCACCGGCGAAAATGACGGCGTCGGCACCGAGCGCGTCGACAAGCCTGATGATGGTTCCCGCATTGCCCGGATCATTCGTGCCCACGCACACCGCGACGAGTTTGGGGCGACCTGTGAGCACAGAGCCGAGCGTCCAGGTCACCGGCTTGCACACGGCGAAAATGCCGGTTGTGTGCACTGTGTCAGTGAGAGACTGGGCGGCCTTGTCCGTGATGGCGTGAGTGAACACGTCCATGTAGGCGGCGGTGGTCACTACGTCATAAAAGCGATCGGCAGCGGCTTCAGTGACGAAGAGGTCTGTTGCCGCGCCCGTGGCAACGGCGGCCTCCACCGAATTCTCTCCTTCTGCAAGGAACCGACCAGCCTTCTTCCGGCCGGCTGCCCGGTTCAGCTTGGCGGCGTTGACCACGCGCGGGGTGCGTTCGGTGAACGGTTCAGAAAAGTCGAGAGCCATTAGGCGACAGCCTCCGGAATCGGGTGCAATGTGACTTCGATGCTAAGCGCTTTCGCGTGCATCCGTGTCATCGTGGTACCCGCCACCGCGTATCACCGGTGCGTTTCGGCAACATGGAAAATCTCGTTCTCCCCCGGCATCCACGCCGTCTCATCCGGGCTCGCACGAAAAGCCATTGGGATGCCTGTGCAGTGCATCCAGTCCAGTGAGTCAGTCACCTGCACGTGAACGTGTGGTTGGGTGCTGTTCCCCGAATTTCCGCACTGGCCGATCACTTCGCCGGCACGGAGACTATCCCCGACTGTTACCGTCACGCTCCCCTGCTTCAGGTGCACAAGAGCAACGTAGTACCCGGTTGCTGCGCACCGCACCACCACGGCATTTCCGGTGATTGCCCGGATGCCGCCGGTGCGCAAGCGTTTCCGCTGGCCAAGCACGTACGGCAGCAGCCGGAACGGCGACCGGCGCGCTTCATGGTCTGCAATTCCGTCCCATGCCTCCACCACCTCCCCGCCAACGGGAGCGAGCACGTCGCGCCCGAATGACGGGAACGACTCCGGATCCTCCAATCCGAAAGGAGTGGACCAGCTCCACGGCGCGGTGCGACCACCTTCGGACAGACCGATGAAGTCAATTGAGTACGTAGTCCCCAGCATGTGCGAGCCGTGACTGGGCACCCGGCGGGCGGGGCTATTACGTGCGCGCCACCAACCGGTGAACGGGAAGTCGAGCTCGACAACTTCTGCCACACCCCCAAGAGTACCGAGTGAACGCCGCTACCTAGCGCGTAGCTACTTCATGGCAGCGCACCCACCCTGCTTAAGCAACTGGGCTGTTCTCGAGAATGGTGTCGATAGAGACCGGTTCGACATTCTTCTTCGCGTCGAGGTGGTGGAGAACCGACATTGCTTCCTCCCACTCAGCGACGACAACCGGAAACCCCTTCATTCGTGTCTCCAGCTGTCCGCCCTCGACCTTGCCTCCGACAACGATGACGAGGATCAAAGCTACGTCACCGCCGTTGATGAACCGTCCTGCTTCGGCGAGCGCGGTCACCGACCGGTGGCGCGACAGCTCCTCGAGACCGAGGGCATGATCCACCAAGGTGTGCTTCGATGTCTGAGTCAGTGTGCCGCGCCAGTACTTGACGTCTGCCACAACAACGCCTCCACGGGTGGAAATGATATGCCCAACGGGAAGGGTCCTCGTCGATCGGGCTTCGTCGACCAGTGCCCGGAGGAAACGGTCGTTCGGGTCCGGGTTCGTGGCCGAGGCTGCGGAATCGACGCGAGTAAACGCAATGGGGTTGACTGCGCGCACCTCAGTTTCCGCGACGCGAATGAGATTCGAACTCCGGCCGGGGTTCAACTCGATGTCGTGAGCGATCTGCACGTCAAAAGGCAGCATGTTCTCTAGTTCGAGCCCGCGCTGCTGCCGTTCAAACAACGCTCGCGCGTAAGGCAAGGCGTGCGGAACTTCGTTGATGCCGTTGAACGTGCCGCGCTGCGCTTGCTTCACAAGCGGATTGGTCAGCACGCCGCGCGCCTTCCTCGAGATCGAATGAGGAAAGTCGGGATCAGACACGATGCGTTTCATGACGAAGAACCACGCGATTCCCAGCGCTATCAAGATTGCGAACATGACCAGACCACCGACACCGGAATTCATCCGCTCAATGTTCAGGAAGAAAACGATGACCAGCACCGCCGGCAATCCGAACGTGAGAACCACGGCAACCGGGAGCAAGTACCCCAGGTGGAGACCAATCAACTGCATCGCGAAATCCTTCATCGCTCTCACCACGGGATTCGGCTTGCGCTTCGGTTTATCTTCGCTGGGCGGCTTTGCAGACGTACCCCACGACGTGTTCAGCGTACGGTCGAAGAAGAGCCACGCGCTTTCCGACGGCGCACCGCCCACTCTCACCGCCATACCGATACCCTCCTGACCTCGCTGTTGGGGTTCAACCTACACTCACAACAGCCTTCTCAGGTAGGTTCCGTAAGCCGAGCGCCCCGCGGCTAGGTTGCGAACCGTGGCGCACGGGGCGTCGACAAGCAGGGCGCGCTCGGCGCACCACCGGAGGCCAGTGATTAATCACCGGGTTTCGGGACCGCCGGGGTCTCGCCACCCTGCCCGCCGACGGCAGCTGCCGGATCGACGATGCCGCTACCGCAATCCTCGCACGAGCCCTTGATCGGGCGCGCCGTGTCCCGTAGTCGAGTTGCAACCTCCTCCGGGCTCATGTCAGGGTTCTCTCCACGGATTAGTGCAGCGACACCGGAAACAAACGGCGTCGCCATGGACGTGCCTTGCAGCGAGCCGTAGTTCGGCTGCTCCGGCTGCTTGCTCCCGGAGTTGTAGGTAGACAGAATCCCGCCGCCTTGGCGTGCGTCGCCGCCAGGAGCCGTGATGTCTACTGACTCCCCATAGTTGGAGTAGCTTGCTTTCTCGTCCCGTTGACCTGAGGCGGCCACCGTCACTACTCCACTACAGCTAGCTGGCGAAACATTGGCCGCGTTCTGGTTCTCATTGCCAGCGGCGACAACGACGACGGTGCCGCGGCTGCGTACTCTGTCGATGACTTCCTGGTAGTAGCGGGAGCACGTGCCCGGGCCACCCAGCGACATGTTGATGATGCTGGCGGGATTCGGGTTGTCTTCAGCTCCCCTCACTGTGCCACCAGAGGCCCAATCCATCGCATCGAAGATGTCGGAACTGTAGCCACCGCACGGTCCCATGACGCGCACCGGCTGTAGCGTTGCATTCGGCGCAACGCTGGCTACCCCTTCGCCGTTGTCCGTCACTGCGGCCGACGTACCTGCAACGTGGGTGCCGTGCCAGGAAGATGGTGACGGCCTGCCGCCACCGCCACCGCAGATGCCCGCTTCCCCCCAGTCGCCCTCATCACGGGGGTCAGGGTCCCAGCCATCCCCGTCGCGGGCCTGCTTGGAAGAAGAAATGAAGTCATAACCCCCGGCCACGTTCTCATCCAAATCAGGGTGCGAGGTGATGCCGGTGTCCAGAACAGCGATCGTCTGCCCGTCGCCCCGCTTCGGAGCATTCTCCCACGCGCTTTCGATGCTCGGGCCTACCGTTCCGTTCAACGCCCACTGTTGCCCCATGCGAGGATCATTGACAGCCATGGGAAACATCCGCACATCCTCTTCAATGTGCGCGACCTTCCCGCTGTTCTGGGTGTCCTTGATGAACTCCTGGACTTCTTCATCGCTCATGCGCTTGTCAGCCGCCACGACACTCGTGCCGTCTTCACGCTCACGAACTTCAGTGACCTCGGGAAGCGGGTCGTCCGTCGCTGAATTGAGAATGCTGGCGCGCTCCTCGGGAGCACTTGGCTCCTCTGTGAACTCGACGATGAAGCGCGTCGGAGCCTCATCGTCCTGCACCTGCGTGTCAATTCTCGGAGCATCGGTGATGCGCGCATCTTGCGCCCCTGCAACCGGTATTTGCGCTGCGGCTAACAGCACGAGGCTCACAGGCACTACCGCGACGGCCGCTGTTTTCTTGTGTCTCATTGACGTTCCTTTTCTGTCGGTACCTCGGTGAAGCGTCATGTCGCATCCACCCGCCCGTCGTTTCAGCGACGGAGCGGTGCCGAAGTGTAAAAGATCAATGTCACAGAATGTAAGCGGAAACGAAGTCTGGGCTGAGATTTACCTGAGCACAAACGCGGGATGGCCGAGGTCCGCGCCATGATCGACCGCGGAAAAATTGACAGGAATACCGGGTGCAAACACCACCAAACACCACCCCCGCTCACCCCACCCGCGGAACTTCGGTAAGCCCCAATGAGGGGCATACACGCCAAACGCCCCGCGGCCAGGTTCGGAACCGTGGCACACGGGGCGTCGATAAGCAATGCGCGGAAAACCGCGCAACGCGACTTAGGCGGCAGCTGCCTTCGGGGCGTTGACGTCCTCCGGCAGAGCGTTCTTGGCCACCTCGCAGATGGCGGAGAACGCTGCAAAGTCGTTCACAGCAAGGTCGGCGAGGATCTTGCGGTCGACCTCGACCTCAGCCAGCTTCAGGCCGTGGATGAGGCGGTTGTAGGTGATGTCGTTCATGCGGGCTGCAGCGTTGATGCGCTGGATCCACAGCTTGCGGAACTCAGACTTGCGTGCGCGGCGATCGCGGTACGCGTAGGTCTGGGAGTGCAGCCACTGCTCCTTCGCCTTGCGGTACAGGCGGGAACGCTGGCCGCGGTAGCCCTTCGCGGACTTGAGGATGGCGCGACGCTTCTTCTTGGCGTTAACTGAGCGCTTGACACGTGCCACAGTGATACTTCCTTACTTCTCGTTACGGATTGTTTCTGGGAGGCAGGGCGCTCTTAAGCCTTGCCGAGGAGACGCTTGGTGCGCTTGACGTCACCCTTAGCAACGTCGGTGGTGCCGGAGAGCTTGCGGCGGCGCTTAGCCGACAGCTTCTCGTTCAGGTGGCGCTTACCGGCCTGCTCGCGGCGGAGCTTGCCAGAACCGGTGACCTTGATGCGCTTAGCGGTGCCCTTGTGGGTCTTCTGCTTCATGTCTGTAAATCCTTTGGTGCTTCTACGATCTACTTCTTGCCCTTGCGAACCGGGCCCAGGACCATCGTCATATTGCGGCCGTCCTGCTTCGGACGGGACTCGACCTGGCCGACCTCCTGAATGTCCTCAGCGAGGCGCTCCAGCAGGCGGTAGCCAAGTTCCGGACGCGACTGCTCGCGGCCGCGGAACATGATGGTCACCTTGACCTTGTTGCCCTTCTCCAAGAAACGCTCAACGTTGGCTTTCTTGGTCTGGTAGTCGTGCTCATCAATCTTGGGCCGGAACTTCTGCTCCTTGACCACTGTCTGCTGCTGGTTCTTGCGGGACTCGCGGGCCTTCTGGGCCTGCTCGTACTTGTACTTGCCGTAGTCCATGATCTTGCACACGGGCGGCTTTGCATTCGGCGCAACCTCAACCAAGTCGAGGTCTGCCTCGTATGCAAGCTTGCGTGCGTCATCGGTACGGACAATGCCAACCTGCTCGCCGGACGGGCCGACGAGACGAACTTCAGGAACACGGATGCGTTCGTTGATCCGAGCTTCAGCGCTGATGAGAACTCCTAGAGTGTGAAGGGTTTCAATGGTTCGCTACCGAACCGCAAACGCAGCTCCCCCAAACAAAAACCCACGCTCTCTCAGAGATAGCGTGGGAGTTCATCCGTCCACGGCAGGCGCGCTTACGCGAACCTACCGTGATTTTGACCCTTAGCCTTCCATCTAGCTGGCGGCATCAGGTGGGAGTAACTCCACTTGCAACCCGCGCTTTGCATCTCCAATGAGAAATCGGTGAAACATCGCGCAAGGCGGTAGTGAATAGAACCCTAGCATCCAAGGTCACGTTCGGCCAAATCTCGGTAACGAGGTGATAAAAACACCTTCCCGGATGGAACCATTTGGAGCGGATTTCAGTCTAAAGGGTATGACAAGCAACGAGAAGCTTCTAAGCCAGCTAGAAGAACTGCGCCGTGTGACCACGCACAGCCAACAGCTTATCGACGACATTGTCCACTCCCTTGCCCCGCTAAATTCCGACCCTGGACCCGTTCCGGTGCCTTCGTCTGCCCCCGCAGCTGTGTCAGCTCCCGCCGCGCCACCACTGCCTCAGCAGCCGCAGCCTCCCCAACCCCAGGCGGGGCAACCGTCGCCGTATCCAGCGTCACCGCCGCCCATTGGCCCGACGATGCCTGTCGCCCCCTCAGCCCCACGAAAGCCGAGTCTGACTCCGGAGCAGAAGATAGTCCGGGTAGCAGCCATCATCGGTTCTCTCATTACCTTCGCAGGCGCCAGTTTCGGTATCGCCCTGGCCATTCAAACCGGTCTCCTCGGCCCCGTTGGCCGCGCGGTGGGCGCGCTCATCTTCGGGGTCGCGCTACTGGGCATCGGTATCCGGGTAGACACACGCCGCGGTCCATCGGCAGGTGTCACGGCGTTGTACATCACATCTCTACTGGTCATCTATGCCGACCTGTACTACGTCACCTGGGTGAAGCTCTGGCTCCCAGCCCTCGTCTTGAGCGCGTTCTTCATATTCCTGTGGATGATCTATCTCGTTCTAGCGACCGTACGGAACAATCTGGGCCTCGTGCTGTGCATGTGTCTGTCCATGTTCGTCTACCACTTCTGCCTGTACCCATTCGATGTGCTTCAAACGACTATCGCAATGGTCGCACCGCTCTCGGCACTCGTAGTCACGTGGAAACTCCGTGCCGGCGAAAAGAATCTCCACGCTTTGGTGCGCACCGCTACGGCGGCGCTACTTGCGTGGCAGACTCTGTGGGTCTCGAACATGCTTGAAGAAGGCCCAGTAAACGTCATTGTTGTTATCGCGGTAGCCGGTGCAGTCATGCTCGTTGTGTCGGAGCTGTTCATCCCGGCCACACCGGCCGCCCAGTCACAGAACCCGCCGATCCTGAACGCGGTCATCATGCCCACTCTTGTCATGTGGACATGTTTTGGAATCACAGACGCTTGGTCCGTCTGGCTGCCCGTGGTTGCAACATGCATCGTGTGCGTCCTCGTCACTCTCACTAGGCGCGCCTCCGACACCATGGTCAACGGTTGGCTCATTGTCACGCCGTTGACGTTCCTTGTCGCTTATGCAGTCGCATCCTTGGAGTGGTCCGTTCTCGGCTACACGATCTACGTAATCGTCTTCATGATGGCCTTCATCGGCGCAACCTTCCTCTTCCGTACCCGCCCTGTACATCTTCCCGGCGTGACGTTTGCGTGGGTGATCGTCCTCTTCATCAACGTCCGTGTGCTTCTTCTGATCACGGCGGGCGGTTACACGGGGTTCGGACTCGATCCTTATATCTTCATTGAGGCGATCGCACTCTCAGCCGTCCTCATCGTCGTCGCGACTCAAAGGAAACTCTGGCGCACAATGCCCACCGAGGCCCAAAACGCTCTCGCGGGAGCAGGACTCATCTTGGCAATGGTCTCGTGGGTCAGCATCACCACTATCATCGGTGATTTCGTTGCGCCGCGGCCTGAGCCGAGCGATCAGCCATTCTCCTCTCGTGATCGCAGTTCGCTGACAGGCGCTGACATTGGATTCCTGATCGGCCATATGTCCGTCTCGATCGCCGTGATGGCTCTCGCCTCCTGGCTGCTGTTGAAACGACCACGCCCCGAATCCGGTTCGAACCCGAAGTCCGCGCGCACAGCCGGCCTGGTTCTCGCCCTAGTCGCAACAGGAAAGCTCGTGTTCTTCGATATGGCCTCCCTGAGCGGCATTCCAAGGGTACTGGCGTTCACCGTCTCCGGCCTGCTCCTTATCGCGGTCGCGGTTCTGGGAGCACAACGAAACAGTGGCTCGCAACCTCAGCCCGCGGCAACGGCGGCACCAGGAGCACCAGAGACACCGGGACCTTATGGTGTACAGGCCCCCGCCGCAACACCGGCACATGGTGGCCCGGTACCTCACAAACCCCAACCTCCGCAGGACACTCCACCGCCAACCCTTGAGATGTAGGAGCGCTACTTCTCCACCCGCGCTCCCGCCCGGAGTAGCCGTGCTTCGCGGGGGTCGGGCGGGTCGCCGATCCCCCGCACTGTCCCGGAGGCCTCCGTTTCGGCTACGTACATGGTCCAGCCGAAAGTCGCGGGTTCTTCAAACGGCCCTTCCGGCACCTCTCCGTACAGACGGACGAGGTCAATGTGTTCACGCGTGCCTGACGGATCCGGTGGAATCACGAATACACCGAAGGTCGTGCCTAGCTCGTCCTCAGCGAGCGACTCCCGCGCGTAGTCGATGACCTGGAGCACGTCGGTCGCTCCGCGGACAATTTCAGTCCGCTGGATGAAGTAGTCCTTCTCACCGTCTCCGCTGTACTCCCAAAAACACACGACGTACAGCGGATCGGAGTGCTCGAGGCCGTCAGGCAGGACTACTTTCTCCCCGTCAGCGAGGAGCACAACGAGGTCGTCGCTCGTCGACTCGGACATGGTCGACTCCTTGCTACGTCGTCAGCACATCCGCGAGGAACTCGCCCGTGAAGGACCCCTTCACCTTGGACACCTTCTCCGGCGTGCCTTGCGCAACAACGGTTCCGCCGCCGGAGCCGCCCTCCGGACCCATGTCGATGATCCAGTCAGCGCATTTGATCACGTCAAGGTTGTGCTCAATCACCAAGACGGTGTTGCCCTTGTCCACCAGGCCGTTGAGCACGAGCATGAGCTTGCGGATGTCCTCGAAGTGCAGGCCCGTTGTGGGCTCATCCAGGATGTAGATCGTCCGGCCGTTGGAGCGCTTCTGCAGCTCCGCGGCGAGTTTCACACGCTGGGCCTCGCCACCGGAAAGAGTCGTAGCGGACTGACCCAGTCGAACGTAGCCAAGGCCGACATCGCACAGCGTCTGCAAGTAGCGGTGGATCGATGTGATGGGCTCGAAGAAATCGGTCGCCTCACTGATCGGCATGTCCAGAACTTCGGCGATGTTCTTGCCCTTGTAGCGGACCTCGAGCGTTTCGCGGTTGTAGCGCGCGCCGCCGCACACTTCGCAGGGGACGTAGACGTCCGGCAGGAAGTTCATCTCAATCTTGATCGTGCCGTCACCGCGGCAAGCCTCGCAGCGCCCACCCTTGACATTGAAGGAGAAACGCCCCGCCTTGTAACCGCGCACCTTCGCTTCTTGTGTCTCCGCGAACAGGTTGCGGATTTTATCGAAGACACCGGTGTACGTCGCCGGGTTCGAGCGCGGCGTGCGGCCGATCGGCGACTGGTCCACCTGCACGAGCTTGTCCAGGTGCTCGAGGCCATCGACCTTCTTCACACGGCCGGGCACCTGGCGCGCACCGTTGAGGCGGTTCTGCAGGGTCTTCGCCAAGATCTGGTTGACCAGCGTGGACTTGCCGGAGCCGGACACACCCGTCACCGCGACGAGCATGCCCAGCGGAATGTCGACAGACACGTTGTCCAAGTTGTTCTCGCGGGCACCGACGACGCGCAGCTTCCGCTCCTTGTCCAGCGGGCGGCGTGCATCCGGAACCGTGATCTCCTTGCGGCCGGAGATATAGGCACCGGTCAGGGACTCCTCGACCTTCTCAATGCCCTTCGGCTCGCCCTGGTACACAACTTTGCCGCCGTATTCACCGGCGAGGGGGCCGACGTCGATAAGCCAGTCGGCGGCCCGAATGGTGTCTTCGTCGTGCTCGACCACAACCAGGGTGTTACCCAAGTCGCGCAATTTCTGCAGCGTCGCGATGAGGCGCTGGTTGTCGCGCTGGTGCAGGCCAATCGACGGCTCGTCGAGCACGTAAAGCACACCAGCCAGACCCGAACCGATCTGAGTAGCCAGACGGATGCGCTGCGCCTCACCGCCGGAGAGGGTTCCCGCAGAGCGCGACAGCGTCAGGTAGTTCAGTCCGACGTCGAGCAGGAAGTGCAGGCGCGCCTGGATCTCGCGGAGCACGGCCCCGGCGATCATTTCCTCGCGGTATCCGAGCACGAGGTTGTCTAGGTATTGGGACGCGTCTTCGACGGACAGCTCGGTCAGCCCCGCAATGGACTTCTCCCCGTGCGTCTTCGAGTCGAGGCGAACCGCCAAGATCTCGGGCTTGAGGCGCGCACCGTTGCACGTCGGGCAGGCGACATCGCGGGTGTAGGCGAGGTACTTCTCCTTCGCGTGCTCCGACTCGGACTGCTCGATCTTCCTGTTCAAGTAGCCCTTCACGCCTTCGAACGCGGCGGTGAAGTTGCGTTGGCGGCCGTAGCGGTTCTTGTAGCGGACGGACACCTTCGTGGAGGTGCCGTCGATCAGCGCCGTGCGGTGCTTTTTGCTTAACGACGACAACGGCTCGTACGGATCAAACCCCTCCGCTTTGCCGAGCGCGACGATGAGCTTGGTGAAGTAGCCCTTGTTCGGCGAGGAGTTCCACGGCTGGAACGCGTCGACGGCCGGTGCGTCTGGGTCCGGAATCACCAGGTCCGGATCGATCTCGCTGCGGGTGCCCAGGCCGTCGCACGCGGGGCATGCGCCGAAGGGAGAGTTGAAGGAGAACGCGCGCGGCTCGTACTCCTCCACGTTGAGCGTGTGCCCGTTCGGGCAGGCCATCTTTTCGGAGAAGATTTCCACGCGGTTCGGGTCGTCCTCGTCGCGGTCGACGAAATCGAACCCGACGAGACCGTCGGCAAGCTTCAATGCTGTCTCGACGGAGTCCGTGAGCCGCTGCTTCTGGCTTTCTTTCACAGTGAGACGGTCGACGACGACGTCTATGTTGTGCTTGACCTGCTTTTCCAGCTTCGGCGGATCCGACAGCTGGTAGGTCTCACCGTCGACGTTGATGCGGGCATAGCCCTGTGCGGACAGGTCAGAGAACAGGTCGACAAACTCGCCCTTGCGCTTGCGCACGATGGGCGCGAGCACCTGGAACTTCGTGCGCTCCGGGTTCTCCATGACGCGGTCCACAATCTGCTGCGGAGTTTGCCGGTCGATGACGGCGTCGCACACCGGACAGTGCGGGGTGCCGGCGCGCGAGTACAGCAGACGGAGATAGTCGTAGATCTCCGTGATCGTGCCCACCGTCGAGCGCGGATTGCGGTTGGTCGACTTCTGGTCAATGGACACAGCCGGCGACAGACCGTCGATATAGTCGACATCCGGCTTGTCCATTTGGCCGAGGAACATGCGCGCGTAAGAACTGAGCGATTCGACGTAGCGGCGCTGCCCTTCCGCGAAGATCGTGTCGAACGCCAGCGAGGACTTGCCCGAGCCCGACAAGCCCGTGAACACGACCATCTTGTCGCGTGGCAGCTCCACGTCGATGCCTTTGAGGTTGTGTTCGCGCGCTCCGCGCACAGTGAGTTTGTCGGCCACTTGTCCTCCGTTTCGGGCGTTGCGGGTCCTCGAACGAATTTACCAACACATCTACGCCCCTGTTCATTCCCCTACAGTGGGGCGGCATGGACCTCACCTTGCATCACGTGTCTGTTTCTGAGATGGACAACAACTGCTATCTGCTGTGCTCGCGGGGGCAGGGCTTGCTTATCGACGCCGCCTGCGAGCCCGACACCCTGCTCGCCATGGCCGAATCTGCCGGAGTGGAGATCACCGATGTGCTGACAACGCACCGGCACTGGGACCACGTCGGTGCGCTCGAAGACATCCTTGAACGCACCGGTGCGACCCATTGGGGTTCCTTCCTCGATGCCCCTGCCCTGCCGGTTGCTCCCGACAAGGAACTGCACAACGAAGACACCCTCGAGTTCGCCGGGCACTCCTTCCCCGTCTACATTCTGCGCGGCCACACTCCGGGCGGTGCCGCTATCGCGGCTGAGATCGACGGCACCACCAATCTTTTCGTCGGAGACTCCCTCTTCCCTGACGGGTTGGGCAAGACCAACGGTGAAGGCGACTTCATCCGTCTCTTCAACGACGTGAAAGAGCGAATCTTCGATCGCTTCCCCGATGACGCGATAGTCCGCCCGGGCCACGGCGACCCGACAACTCTCGGTGAGGAACGGCCGAAGCTAGACGAGTGGTGGGAGCGCCGCTGGTAGGTCTCTGCCGGAGAATTTCCGGCACGCTTGCCGTGGAATCGGTCTACAGTGGGTAGAGAAAGACCCCTATAAGAAAAGGAATAGTGAGTATGATCCGCAAACTTGCTCGCCCCATGCTTGCGTCTGTGTACATCGCAGACGGCGTGGGAACCGTGACGAGCTCCTCTGAGCACGCTAAGGGCGCAGAGAAAGTCGTCAACACCATTAAGTCTGTGCTGCCGGCACAGTACGCAAGCTACATTCCCTCCGACCCGGAGACTGTGGCAAAGATCAACGGTGGTGTGAAGATCGGCGCGGGTGCCACCTTCGCTCTGGGCAAGATGCCGCGTCTTTCTGCTGGCCTGCTCGCAGGGTCCACCGTGTGCACCCTGATGGCCCGCAACGCGTTCTGGGAGGCCAAGAACGACGAGGAGAAGGCCAAGATGCGCACCGGCGCTCTGACCAACGTCGCTCTGCTTGGCGGTGTTCTGCTGGCTACTGCTGACACCGAAGGCAAGCCGGGTCTGGCATGGCGCGCACAGGACGCCGCGAAGCGTGCGAACAAGAACATCCAGTCCGCTCTGCCGACTCAGTCTGAGACCGAGAAGGCCATGAGCAAGGCCAGCGAGTGGTTCCAGAATACCGCGGAGACTGTCTCCGAGGGTGCACAGCAGGCAGCTTCCGAGGTCGCTGACTACGTCGACGACAACAAGGATGACTGGAAAAAGACCGCGTCCAAGTTCGCCGACAAGGCGCAGGATGCTGCGTCTGACGCTGCCGACTGGGCTGAGGGCACCTACAAGGACCTCAAGCCGAACAAGCTTGAGCAGGCCCGCATGAAGCGCCAGGTCAAGGGCTTCATTGGTGACGCTCAGGACAAGGTCCAGGATCTGACCCCGTCCGAGCTGGACAAGTTCAAGGCCAAGCGCAAGGTCAATTCCGTTGTGAGCGACCTGCAGGGTTCTCTCGATGACCTCGGCCCGTCCGAGTGGGAGAAGTTCAAGGGCAAGCGCAAGGTCAACAAGGCTGCTGACAAGGCGCAGGGCCGTGCGCAGGATGCCATCACGAACCTGCAGCACGCTTTCGATGAGCTGGACGCCTCCCCGAGCTGGTGGCAGAAGCGTAAGTGGAAGAAGAGGGCGAACAAGGCCGAGAAGCAGGCTAAGAAGGCTGTGAAGAAGGTGCAGAAGAAGCTCGGTTAATTCACCGGGTCGCACCTACTAGCCCCGCGGCAGGGAATACTCCCTGTCTCGGGGCTGTTTGCTTACTGGCACACTCCTTCGGTGGGAAGAGAAAGGTTAGGCGCTCGGTGACAGATTCCAGGATCGCCCAGGAACAGGACTACGCGGATGCTTTGTTCGGCAGGCTCGACGCGGAGGTTCAGGCTGCCCAGCGACGGCTTGAGGCTGTGGCGTTGGACGTGGACCCAGACAACCCGGATGCGGATGCTTTGGTTCGCCGTGAGACGGAGTATCACGGCCTGAACGCGAAACTGGATGATCTCAACGTCGCTGAAACCGGCTTGGTTTTTGGGCGGATCGACGTCGCGGATGACTCCCCGGAGAATCCCGCCGACGGCCGGGAGAACGTGGACCGCCGCTACATCGGCCGTATGGCCATCGACGACCGCGCCGATGATTACCGCACTCTTTTGCTGGACTGGCGCGCCCCGATGGCGCGGCCCTACTACTTGGCCACCACCGCCCACCCCGAGGGCGTGGAGACGCGCCGCAACATCCGTATGCGCGGCCGTTCCGTGACGGCGGTGGATGACGAAGTGCTCTCCGGATGGGATGACGCTGACGCCGTTGGGGAAACGTCGGGCACGACAAGTGACGTCAGCAGCGAAGCGGCTCTGCGCCGTGCCATGAACGCACCGCGCACCAGGCACATGCAGTCGATCGTGGAAACTATCCAGCGCGAGCAGGATCAGATCATCCGGGACTCGACCCGTGGAGTCCTGGTTGTCTCTGGTGGACCGGGAACGGGCAAGACCGCGGTCGCCCTGCACCGCGTTGCCTACCTGCTGTACACGTGGCGGGACCAGCTCGCGCGCACTGGTGTCCTCATTGTCGGGCCGAATCGCACCTTCCTCGATTACATCTCCCGGGTTCTACCGGAACTGGGTGAAACAGGTGTCGTCTTGAACACCGTGGATCAGCTCGTGCCAGGATTTGACCCCGCCGCTACTGACAGTCTTGTCGCCCGCGAGGTCAAGGGGTCCCAGGACATGGCCACTATTCTCAAGCGGGCGGTGTGGAACTATCAGACAGTTCCCGAGCAAGACGAGCTGCTGCGCGTCGACGGCATTGATCTGCCGGCCACTGCGTCCATGATCACCGCTGCCCGCACACGGGCACGTCGTTCGCGCAAACCCCACAACGAAGCGCGCCCGTTCTTCGCCGAAGCGTTGACGCAACTGGTTGCGGAGGCCCTGGCCAAGCGCATCGGTGAAGACCCCCTCGGCGGGTCTAACCTGCTGTCCCAGGCGGATGTCGACCAGCTTCATGATGATCTCGCGGATGACCCGCAGGTGGCTCAGCTCGTCGATAAGCACTTCCCTGAGCTCGATCCGGTGGAGGTGCTCGCCGAGTTCCTCAGCGACCGGGAGGCTATTGCTGCCGCAGCCTTCGACTACGACGAGCTGACCCAAGACGCGCTCTACCGCGCTGACGGCACCGCATTCACGGCATCTGACACGGCGCTTGTCGACGAGCTGTACACCCTCGTCGGCATCCCCACACCCAGCGATGAAGCTGAAAAGGCCGAACGGCAGTGGCGGGAGCTCGTCGCAGACGCTGAAGACGCACTCGACATCCTCGCATCCTCAGCAAACACCGATACCGACGACGAGTTTGAAGCCGAAGTCTTGTCCGCGCACGACATTATCGATGCTGAAACGCTCGCCGGCCGCCAACGTGAGACGGACATCCGGTCCACCGCCCAGCGAGCACAAGCGGATATGACCTGGGCGTACGGGCACGTCATCGTCGACGAAGCCCAGGAGCTGTCCGCAATGGAGTGGCGGATGGTGTTCCGCCGCTGCCCCTCGCGGTGGATGACCTTGGTGGGTGACACTGCGCAGACCTCCTCACCGGCGGGCGTGGACACGTGGGACAGCGCGCTCGAGCCGTTCGTCGGCCAGCGCTACCGCTCCCATGAACTCACGGTGAACTACCGCACCCCTGGCGACATCATGCGTGTCGCCGACAAGATCCT
Source organism: Corynebacterium sp. CCUG 70398 (assembly GCF_024454055.1). Taxonomy (NCBI): domain Bacteria; kingdom Bacillati; phylum Actinomycetota; class Actinomycetes; order Mycobacteriales; family Corynebacteriaceae; genus Corynebacterium; species Corynebacterium sp. CCUG 70398. The sequence goes on along the minus strand of NZ_JAGPYZ010000001.1, from coordinate 310,320 downwards.
GCAGGTCATTGATCCGGAGGCCACCCCGGCCGCGACGGTGCGCGAATCAGGCGAGGCGGAGGAGCACGAATCGGTCCGGTGGCTTCCCGACAACACGAACGCCGAGGCCGTGCGAGCTGAGCTCTCACGCCTCGGCGGGATGGTCGCGGTACTCACCGCAGACAATGTAGACGAGGTGAAGGGGTTGGAGTTCGACCACGTCATCGTCGATAAGCCAGCGGCGATCGTGGATGCCTCACCGCAAGGCTGGCAAGACCTCTACGTCGCAGTCACGCGAGCGACGCAAACTCTGACCGTAATTGGGGAACTCCCCGTTTCCTGATCTCCGGCGCTTAAGAAACAGTGTGGACGATCATGACGTCGCAGTCAGACTGGCGCGCGACGTCAGCCGGCACGGAACCGAGCAGGCGGCCGGTCAGAGAGTTGATGCCGCGGTTACCCACGACGAGCAGCTCTGCAGAGTAATCGTTGACGATGCTCATCAACGCCTCGACCGGGGTACCCGGGCGAACCGTGGTCTGCACGTCCTTCACACCGGTAGCTGACGCGTGCTCAGCGGCCTTGGCAAGATTCTCGCGTGCGGTCTCATCGCCCAGAATCGTGTTCGAGTCCTGGCGCAGCGCAGTGGAAACATCTGCTTCTGACTCGTAGTAGGCGCAACCGATGACCAGCGTGGCATCGAACGCAGCCGCGAGTTCCGCGGCACGCTCAACAGCCAGCATCGAGGACTTCGACCCGTCTGTGCCAACAACAACGGTGTTGTAGTTCTTGCTCATGGTGGCCACTATATACCGGCTTCTTTGACCCCGCGTAGCTCCTTGCGCAAGTCCGCAATCTCATCGCGCAGGCGGCCAGCGAGCTCGAATTTCAGCTCCCGAGCAGCTGCGGTCATCTGCGTTGTCAGGTCCGCGATGAGCTTCTCAATCTCGTCCGAAGCCATCGACGATGTGTCGCGACCTTCGATCATCGCCTCTTCCCCGCTGCTGCCGAGCTTCGCACCGTCGCCGTAAGTATCGTCCTCGGCGCGCTCGTAAACTTCGTCGAGGATGTCGGCAATCTTCTTGCGCAGCGGTTGCGGATCGATGCCGTGCTCTTTGTTGTACGCGATCTGCTTGGTGCGGCGTCGCTCCGTCTCGTCGATGGCTTCCTGCATTGACTCAGTGATGTCATCGGCGTACATGATGACCTCGCCGGAGACGTTGCGGGCTGCACGGCCAATGGTCTGAATGAGCGACTTCGTCGAACGCAGGAAGCCTTCCTTGTCGGCGTCGAGAATTGCCACGAGAGAGACCTCCGGCAGGTCGAGGCCCTCGCGGAGCAGGTTGATACCCACGAGAACGTCGAACTCACCAAGGCGCAGCTGGCGCAGCAACTCCACACGCTGCAGGGTGTCAATGTCCGAGTGCAGATAGCGGACCTGGATGCCGTTATCCAGGAAGTAATCAGTGAGATCCTCAGCCATGCGCTTGGTCAAGGTAGTCACCAGGACGCGCTCATCCTTCTCAGTGCGCTCGCGGATCTCGTGGATCAGGTCGTCGATCTGGCCCTTGGTGGGCTTGACCGTTACCTTCGGGTCGACCAGGCCCGTCGGGCGAATCACCTGCTCAACGAACTCGCCGCCGGCCGCCTCCAGCTCGTAGTCGCCCGGGGTCGCAGACATGTACACGGTCTGGCCGACACGGTCCTCGAACTCGTCGAACGTCAGCGGACGGTTGTCCACCGCGGACGGCAGACGGAAGCCGAACTCGACGAGGTTGCGCTTACGCGACATGTCGCCCTCGTACATGCCGCCGATCTGGGGCACGGTGACGTGAGACTCGTCGATGATGGTGAGGAAGTCTTCCGGGAAGTAGTCGATGAGGGTGGCAGGAGCGGATCCAGGGCCACGGCCATCAATATGCCGCGAGTAGTTCTCAATGCCAGTGCAGAACCCGACCTGCTGAATCATCTCGAGATCGTATTCGGTACGCATGCGCAGACGCTGCGCTTCGAGCAGTTTCCCGCGGTTTTCTAGCTCTTCGAGGCGGTCGGCGAGTTCCAGCTTGATCGCCTCAATCGCTTTCTCCATCCGGTCCTCGGTGGCAACGTAGTGCGTTGCCGGGAAGATGCGCAGCTCCTCGCGCTGCTGCAGAACGTCACCGGTGAGCGGGTGAATGTAGTAGAGCGAATCGACTTCGTCACCGAAGAACTCCACGCGCACGGCAACTTCCTCGTAGGCAGGGATGATGTCCACCGTGTCGCCTTTCACGCGGAATGTCCCGCGCTTGAAGTCAACGTCATTGCGCTCGTACTGGACGTCCACAAGCAAACGCAAGAACCGGTCGCGCTCCACTTCTTCCCCGACCCGAAGAAGCAAAGAACGGTCCAAGTAGGACTGCGGCGTACCCAGGCCATAGATGCAGGACACCGAAGACACCACCACCACATCGCGGCGGGACAACAGGGCCGATGTCGCAGAGTGGCGGAGGCGTTCGACATCGTCGTTGATCGACGAATCCTTCTCAATGTAGGTGTCCGTCTGCGCGATGTACGCCTCCGGTTGGTAGTAGTCGTAGTACGACACGAAGTACTCGACCGCGTTATTCGGCAGCAGTTCGCGCAGTTCGGTGGCCAGCTGCGCGGCGAGCGTCTTATTCGGCGCCATCACGAGCGTCGGGCGCTGCTGCTGCTCGATCAGCCACGCCGCGGTCGCCGACTTACCGGTGCCCGTCGCACCCATGAGCACCACATCCGGATCGCCGTCGCGCAGCCTGCGGTCCAGCTCTGCGATCGCGGTCGGTTGGTCGCCGGACGGCTCGAATTCAGATTCGACCTCGAAGAGCTTCTCGGAGCGCTCCACTTCTCCCACGGGGCGGAATTCGGAGTGCGATAAAACGGGGTGCTCAGCAGCAAAAGCCATGCACACCAGTCTAGGTCAGTTCCGCGATTCGCTAATCGACGCCCCGCGCCAGTTGCGATTCCCTTCGCGCCTAAGTCAAATTGTTGCGATTGCCTCTCAGCTGCACATAAGGTTATGCCCGTGGCCCAGACACATCCGAACACTGCAGCTCGCGCCGCGATCACCGCGGCGGGTTTGAGGCACGCGGATGTGGCCACCCATTTGGGGATCGACGCCAGCAAACTGTCCAAGTCGCTCTCAGGCGTACGGCGCTTCAGCGCCACCGAGCTGCAGCGTTTGGCGGAGATCACCGGCGTCACCGTGGACAGTCTGAGGCCGCTGTCCACAACGGCCACCGGCCACGCACCGGCCGCCCGCCCGCGCGAAGCAGATTGGGCCGCCCGGCGCCGCGCAATCGCCGCGGCCGCATGGCCGCTGTTCACGTCGAACGGCTACGAGGCGGTCAAGGTGGCCGACATCGCCCGGGAAGCAGGAATGTCCAGCTCAGCTGTCCACTACTACTTCCACTCGAAAAACGACATCTTCCTCGCCACTCTCGACTTGTGTTCGGAGCAGGCGGCGGGAAGACGGGAGGCGGTGACGTCGATAAGCGATCCTGCACGACGTTTGGTGCGCTTTGCGCACGTGCAGCTCGACGGTTCCGCGGAAGCCACCCGGGAGTGGACGACGTGGGCTCAATTCTGGGCGTCGTCGCCGATGTTCGCGGACGCGAAGGAGGCGACTGCCGTGGCGTACAGCCGCTGGGACCAGCAGCTGCGCGCCATCGTGCTCGAAGGGATGGCCTCCGGCCAATTCACCGCCTCCGCACCCGAGGACATGATGAGCGCTGTCACGGCGACGATCGACGGTCTCGGTGTGCAAATGCTCATCGGCGCACTGTCGGCAACGGACGCGGCGGACGCTGTGACGGCATATCTGAGTACGTGGATGACAGCGGACGCTGTCTTCGTGAAGGAGAACACATAAACATGGTTGAACTTTCGCGCCGGCAGTTGCTGGGCACCGCGGCAGTCGCTGGTTCGGCGACTGCCCTCGCGGCATGCTCGCCGACGATGCCGGCTGAAAATATCGATACGTCGGGCCCGCCGCGCAAGGGTGGCACCCTGCGCGTCGGACTCGTGGGCGGCTCCACCGCCGACACCGTGGACGCGCACATTCCCGCCAGTGCCAGCGACGCCGCCCGCGTGGTCAATCTGTACGAGCCTCTCGCACGCCGCGGCTACGAATACGAGCTGGAAAACCGTCTCGCCGAGAGCCTCGAGCCGAATGAAGACGCGACCGAGTGGACCATCCGTCTGCGTGAAGGCGTGAAATTCTCCGACGGCCGCCCGGTGCGCCCGGAGGACGTGATTGCCACCTACGAGCGCGTCGCCGATCCGGACGACCCGAAGAACGGCGCAGGGTCCATCGCGCACATCGAAGCCATGAACGTCGTCGACGACCGCACGCTGACGATCTCCTTGTCGCGGCCCGACGCGACCTTGACCGATGCGCTCGCCGAGTACCAAATGGGCATCGTCCCCGAAGACTACGACCCGGAGAATCCGATCGGTGCTGGCCCCTTCAAACTGGTCAGCTTCTCCGCCGGCCGGGAGACTGTCATGGAGCGCAACGAGCATTACTTCCTCGGCCCCGCCAACCTGGACCGCGTCGAGGTCGTCGATTTCTACCAGGAGGACGCGATGCTCAACGCGCTTTTGTCCTCCCAGGTCGACGGCATCGGAGCGCTCAACCACGCACTGGTCCGCGTCATCGAGTCTGACCCGCGCATGCACGTCGTCAGTTCTGAAACCGGCATGTGGCTCCCCTTCACCATGCGCGTCGACCACGAACCTTTCGACGACGAGCGCGTCCGCCAAGCTATGCGCCTGGCCTGCGCGCGCCCCGGCATGGTCGACCAAGTCTTCTCCGGCGAGGGCCAGGTCGGCAACGACATGTTCGCCCTCTACGACCCGGCGTACCCGCACGAATTCCCCCAGCGCGAGCAAAACATCGAAGAAGCAAAGAAATTGCTTGCCGACGCCGGCTACCCCGACGGCATCGACGTCACCCTTGCCACCTCCGAAATCGCCTCAGGCGCTGTCCGCGCCGCGCAGGTGTTCACGGAGCAGGTCCGCGACGCCGGAATCCGCGTGAAGATCGACCAAGTCGACTCCACCACCTTCTGGGCCGACGGAAACTACCTGTCCTACCCGTTCTCCCAGACCTTCTACTACACGCGAAACTTCCTCGAGCAAGTCAACCGTTGCGCCACCGAGGAGGCACCGTTCAACGAGACGCACTGGGTCGACGACGAATTCACCGCCCGCGTCGAAGCCGCCCGCGGCATTGTCGACGACCGCGAGCGCAGCAAGGAGATCAAGGAGCTCCAGCGCGAATTCTACGACCGCGGCGGATACATCATCTGGGGCTTCCCCAACCAGGTGGACGCGTACCACAACTACGTGGTCGGAGCGCGCCCCCACCCAAGTGGCGTTGCACTGTCCCAGGCGTTGTTCTACGACATGTGGATTGCGGAGGCATAGACAATGGGCAAACTCATCGCTCGCCGACTCGGCTTGAGCATCTTCATTCTTTTGGCAGTGTCCGTCATCATTTTCTGCGCCACACTGCTCCTGCCGGGCGACCCCGCCCGCGCCATCCTGGGCCAGCAGGCTACCCCGGAGCGCATCGCCGCGCTCCAGGCCGAAATGAACCTGGACAAAAACCCCGTCGAACGCTACTTCCTGTGGCTCGGCGGCGTGTTGACGGGCGACTTCGGCACCTCCACCACCACCGGCGGCCCGGTGTCCGAGCTGCTCGGTGAACCGCTGGTCAACTCTTTGGTCTTGATGGTTTTGGCGGCGTTAATCGCGATTCCGCTGGGCATTCTCGTCGGCATCTATGCGGCGTGGTGGCGTGGCTTCCGCCGCGACCAGGCCATCACTTGGGTCACCCTGATCCTCGCCGCGATGCCGGAATTCGTCATCGGTATTTTGCTGGTCACGGTTTTCGCAACCTCGGTCTTCCAGGTGCTGCCCGCGGTGACGATGTCGCAGCCGGGCGCCTCTGTCTGGTCGTACCCGTCGCAGCTCGTGCTGCCGACGTTGACCCTCGCGCTGGTCGTCAGCCCGTACATCGCTCGCATGACCCGCGCCACGATGATCGAGACCCTCGACTCGGGGTATGTCGAAATGGCCCGTCTCAAAGGCGTGCCTGAGCGCCGCGTCATCTTCCGCCACGCGCTCCCCCACGCTATCGGCCCCATCGCCCAGGTCGTCGCGATCCAGCTGGCATGGCTCGCCGGCGGCATTGTCGTGGTCGAGTACCTGTTCCGCTACCCGGGCCTCGGCGTCGCCATGATCGACGCCGTCAACTACCGAGACGTCCAGGTCGTGCAGGCGGTCACCCTCCTGATCGCCGCCGTCTACGTCGTTGTCAACCTGCTTGCCGATGTCATCGGCATCATGGCCAACCCCAAGCTAAGGAGCAACTAATGACCCAGCCGCACAATACTGGCGCCCCCTCCGATGTCAGGACCGGCGACGAGCTGAAAGCCTCCCTGTCCAAACCCGACCCGCTGCTCAAGCGCATCTGGGCGCAGCCGGAGGGCAAGGTCGGCATGATCCTCACCGGTCTAGTGCTCCTGATCGCGTTGATCGGTTATTTCTTCACCGAGCAGCTCACCGGCTACTCCACCACCGAGTTCCTCGGCCTCCCGTTCACCTCCGACGGCATCTTCGGCACCGACAACCTCGGCCGCTCCGTCGCCTCCCGCTTCATCGGCGGCGGACTGATCCTGCTCATCACGGCATTTTTGGCGACGGTGCTGGGCATGGTCGTAGGCACGGTGCTCGGCATGATCGCCGGCTACACCGGCGGTGCAACCGACGCTGTGATCATGCGCATCAACGATGTCCTCCTGGCCTTCCCGCAGCTGATCTTCGCGATGCTCGCCATCGTGATTTTCGGCCCCTCCGCGACCGTCCTAGTGCTCGTCATCGGCCTGACCCACGCACCGCGCATCGCCCGCGTGGCGCGCTCGGCCACCCAGTCGGTCACCAACGAGGACTACATCCGCGCCGCCCAGATGTACTCGGTGCCGCACTGGAAGATCCTCACCCAAGAGATCCTGCCGAATATCACCGGCCCGCTGTCCGTCGAGGCCGGGCTGCGCCTGACCTACTCCATCGGTTCCATTGCGTCCCTGTCCTTCCTGGGGCTGGGCATCCAGCCGCCGGCCGCTGACTGGGGCCTGATGATCAATGAGAACCGCATCGCGCTGTCCATCCAGCCGTGGGGCGTGGTTCTGCCGGTCATCGCCATTGCGGTGCTCACCATCGGCACCAACATGCTTGCCGACGCCACCGCCCGCGCCACCGCCTCCACCGCCACCCCCATCAAGCGCACCGGCACCACTATCCCGAGCGACCGCCAGGACAAGGTCGCCCCCATCATCAACGAAGACACCCGCAGCCGCACCACCCAGGCTGCCCCGAAGGAGAACGCATGACCACCTCGATTAATGCGGACGGCAAGGGGCCGAAGAAGTCGTCGATAAGCGGAAGAGACTCGCTGTGGTCCTCGACTGGCGGCGAAGGCGACTACGTACCCCCTGTACGCAACGACGACACGCTCGTGCTGCGCATCCGCGACCTGCGGATGGCGACCTACAGCGGCACCGAGATCCTCCACGGCGTCGACATCGACCTCTACCGCGGCGAAATTGTCGGCCTCGTCGGCGAATCCGGTTCCGGTAAGACCACCGCCGGACTTGCAGCGCTCGGCCACGTGCGCACCGGCCTGACCATCACAGACGGATCCGTCACGCTCTACTCCCGCGACGACAAAACCACCGATGTCCTTACGCTTAGCGAAGACGACGTGCGCGACATGCGCGGCTCCCGCGTTGCCTATATCCCGCAGGACCCCGCGCTCAGCCTCAACCCGGCGATGCGCATCGGCGACCAGATCCGCGAGGTCCTCGACATCCACGGGTACGGCTCCAGCTCGTCCGAGCGCGCCGACCGCGTCCGCGAAGTCATGCGCGACGTCGATCTGCCCGACACCGACGAATACCTGGCACGCTGGCCGCACCAGCTCTCCGGAGGGCAGCAGCAGCGCGTCGGCATCGCCATGGCGTTCGCCATGTACCCCGACGTGCTCATCCTCGACGAGCCGACCACCGGCCTCGACGTGACCACCCAGAACCACGTCCTGAAAACGATCCGCACCATGACGATGAAGAACGACGTCGCCTCGCTCTACATCACCCACGACCTGGCTGTCGTCGGCGAGCTCGTCGACCGCGTCATCGTCATGCTCCGCGGCGACATCGTCGAGGAAGGCCCCTACAACGCCGTCCTGTATAACCCGAAGCACGCCTACACCCGCAAGCTCCTCGGCGCCATCCCCGACCTGGAAGGTCACAAGGACATCGCGGGCAACGACCGCTGGACCAACTCCTGGGCCGAGGTCCACGGCGACCCCGCGGCGTCCGCTGAAACGCCGCTTCTCCAAGTCCGCGATCTCGGAATGGCGTACGGCGACAACAAGGTCCTGCACGGCATCAACCTCGCCATCGAAGCCGGCGAATCCACGCTACTCCTCGGCGAATCCGGCTCCGGCAAGACCACCCTCGCCCGCTCGATCGCCGGCCTCAACCCCGGCTACACCGGCGACGTGCTGCTGCGCGGCAAAGAACTCGCGCACTCCAGCCGCGACCGCACCCTCGAGCACCGCAAGGACGTGCAGTACATCTTCCAATCGCCGTTTTCATCGCTGAACCCGCGGCGCACCATCGGTGAATCGATGAGCGTGCCGCTTATCATGGCGGGCGAACTGTCCCGCGACGAGCAACGCGCCATCGTCGAGGAGACCCTCGAAGCCGTGCAGCTCGACCGCAGCTTCTACGACCGCCGTCCCGGCGACCTGTCCGGCGGCGAGCGCCAACGCGCCGCGATCGGCCGCGCGCTCGTCAACGCGCCGTCGGTCCTCGTGTGCGACGAGATCACCTCGGCCCTCGACGTGTCAGTCCAGGCGTCGATCCTGCAGCTGCTCGCCGAACTCCGCTACGAGCGTGGCCTATCGCTGCTGTTTGTCACGCACAACATCGCGCTCGCCCGGCACATCGCCACACGCGTCGCTGTGCTCAACAAGGGCATCATCGTCGACGACGGTCCTGTCGACGACGTTCTCGACAACCCGCTCCACGACTACACGCGCAGCTTGCTAACGAATATCCCGTCGCTCTAGCCACTGCGCCCCGTGGGTAGTGTGAGGTGTGTATATCCGCAGGCGAAAACAGGAGGACAACGCCGTGGCACACCCCACTTCCCACCCCGCAACGACAGACCTCAAGCCGTTGCCCGTCCCGCCGCTCGACGGCACGCTCGACGCGTACAGCCACGCCCTCGAAGCGGTCCTCGACGGCAGCGAACTGGAGCATGCGCGGGAGGTCGTCGAAAGCTTCCGCACGGGAGCCGGTCCACGCCTCGACGCGCAGCTGCGGGAACGCGCGGCCCAGCGCGAAGCAGCGGGCACCAATTGGCTTAACGACGAATGGTATTCCTCCTACCTCTCCACCCGCTCCCCCTTGACCCTGGCGTCAAATGTGGGGTTCCAGATCGCCTTCCCTGCGTCCGGTGGCCCTACCGCAGCCGGTGCTGCGGCCACCAACCCTGCCGACCTGGACCGCGCCGTCGAATTCATCCGCCGTGCCGCTGCCGTCCACCTCGCCGCTGCAGCTGACGCCCTGCCCGAGGATGTCGATGCCCGTGGCAACCGCATTACCATGAACCAGTGGTTCGTCTACGCAGGCGGTATCAGGCATCCGGAGGAGGGGGAAGACAGGATCATCGCGACACAGCTCGGCGCCGCGAACCGCGAGATCGGCGTGTTCGTCGACGGCCGACTTTTCGCGCTACCTGTCAGTAACGCCGAAGGCGCTCCCCTGTCCGCCGGTGCCCTGCGCGACGGTCTCGCCACGGTGCTGGAACTCGCGGCGCAACCTGGCGAGGCTGCCCTGGACTTCAACGCCCCGTCGCTGCTCGGCTCCGGCATTCTCGCCGACCTACTGCCGACGATCCTCGACAAAGGAAGCAACCACGCCACCTACGAGCGCCTCAACGACATGCTGTTCACCATTGACGTGCAGGATGCCGCGGCCGACGCCCCCGCGACAAGCGACACCGAGCGCATCCGTCAGGCCACCTTCGCCCCACGCGGCGCCTGGGTATACAAGCCATTGAGCTACCAAATCAGCCTGAACAGTGACTGGGCCGCGGTGCATGTCGAGCACTCGTGCCAGGACGGCGCGACCCTCGTTACCGCGATCAACCGCATGCAGGATGCGGAGCTGACCGACGCGACCGACACGACCGACGCGAACGCAGCACCGGAAGAGCTCGCGTGGGACCTCGACGATGCGACGCAGCAGACGATTTCCGCGCACCAGGGCGATGTCCGGAAAGCTGCCGGGAAGCTGGCGGCGGACATCATCACGGTCCCGCACAGCATCCCGGCGGAGCTGCCGTTCAAGATCAGCCGCGACGCGTCGGCGCAGATCACCATGCACATCGCCCAGCAGCTCACGTACGGGCATGTGCGCGCGGTGTACGAGGCCGTCGATATGCGCGAATTCCGCGCCGGCCGCACCGAGTGCCTGCGCGCCGCCACGCCTGAAGCGGTCTTGTTCGCAGAAAAGCTTATCGACGGCACCGCCACCCCCCACGACCTCACCTCCGCCCTTGATGCCCACCGCGGGTGGGTGAAGCGCTGCAAGTCCGGCAATGGGTTCGACCGCCACATCCAGATGATGGCCAGCATCGACGACTCCGACGTTTTCTTCACCGACCTCGCCGCCACGGCCGCGCGTCGCGATTTCCTGTCCACGACCTCCATCGGCGGCGCTAACCAGATCGTGCGCTACTGCTTCGCGCCGACCCTGCAGGAAGGCTTCGGCATCTCGTATACCCCGCTTCCTAACGACGCCGAATTCTGCGTCTCCTGGAACACCAGCACCGCTGAGCAGCCTGCGAAATTCCGCGCGAATCTCGTCGCAGCCGCGGCAATGTTCTGGGACTTCTGCGGCGAGATCCGCTAAGCGACATCGACTAAACGAGTATCTAACAAGCCAGCCAACGGGAAGGCGGAAGCACATGAAAAAGACCGGACTCACCGGCGGAATCGGCAGCGGCAAATCCACTGTGGCGAAGATGCTCGAAGAGGAGGGCTTCGCGGTGGTCGACGCCGACCAGATCGCCCGGGAGATCATGGAACCGGGCTCACCCGTCCTCGACCGCGTCGCGGCGGAATTCGGCGCGGACATCATCCGGGAGGACGGCACGCTGGATAGGGGGACATTGGCAGGAAGGGCGTTCGTCGATAAGCGGGCAACTGAAAAGCTGAACTCGATCACCCACCCGGCGATCCGTACGGAGTCCGAGCGTCGGTTCGCGGAGGCGGAAGCTGCCGGCGAGCCGGCCGTCGTGTACGACATGCCGTTGCTCGTCGACCTCGGCATGCACCGCGACATGGACCTCACTGTCGTCGTCGACGTTGACGCCGAGGAACGCGTGCGGCGGCTCGTCTTGTCGCGCGGCCTCGATGAAGCCGACGCCCGCGCCCGCATCGCGCAGCAGCTTGACGACGCCACCCGCAACGCCGCCGCCGACATCCTCATCGACAACAACGGCGACCTGGACGCTCTTAAACCGCAGGTCGACCAGCTGATCGCGCGCCTGAGGGCCTGAAGTTTCGCCCATTAGTCGAACAACGTTCAAGGCCACGCTACGTCCCATTCACCTACGTTGCCTAAGGTGACCGGCCATGGGAACGTGGGACATCGGGCCGTTCGACAACGACCCGGCAGTGGACGCCGTCGCAGCGCTTGCTGACGGCTCCTTCTGCATGGACCAGTTCCGTTTCGACTGCGGCCGCGGACCGCTCGGCACCGACGAAGCTGAATCCGTCATCGCTTTAGCCGCCGTGCTGAACGGGCACGTGCCCTCCGAAGCTCTCGCACCCGCGCTTCGCTTCCCGTTCACCCTCGACGACCGCCGCTGGATTCGCCGTCGCGCGAGCCAGGCCCTGCGGCCGGGTAGCTCCGAGCTCTACGACCTGTGGGAAAATGCCGGCGAACTGGATACCTGGCTCGCCGAGACAAAGAAATACGTCGCGTAACTGCCAGGTTGGGTTCTATGCCCCGGAGCCGTCAGCGCACCTGACATGCCTTTTAGTGGGGCTAGCTCTACAATCACCAGGTATGTCCGTGGACCAGGTCGACCCGCTCATCAGCTCTATCTACCAATGGATGGACGTCTCCGGCGTTCTCCTGATGGGAATCATCGGCGGCACCCTTGCGCGCCAGCTCGGTTATGACATCGTGGGGTTTCTGTTCATCGCCATGCTTTCGGCGCTGGGCGGCGGCATGCTTCGCGACGTCCTCATCAACCAAGGCACCGTCGCCGCCATGAGCCAGCCTGAATACCTGATCCTGGCGTTCACCGGCGCGCTGATCTCCCGGTTCACATACTTCAAGGGCCGTGCGTGGGAGTTCCTCCAGTCGCACGGCGACGCCCTCGTTTCTGCGTTGTGGGCCGCCACCGGTGCGTCCAAGGCCATCCAGTACGGGCTACCGCTTCTGCCCACCATCATGATGGGTGTGTTCACCGCCACTGGCGGCAGCATGATCCGCGACGTCGTCACCGGTCGCGAGCCAGCCGTGTTCGGCGGGAACCAGCCAGCCGTGATTCCGGCGGTGGCCTGCGCGGTGATCGTGTTGATCGGTAACGCCACCGGCTACCTGGCCATATCGATGGTGCTGGGACCGGTCGCGAGTTTCACGCTGTTCCTCTTCGGTTACTACGGCAACTGGCGGGTCAGCCAAGATCCGGACTTCGCGCCGGTAAACGCCACCGTGACTGCCACAGCAACGCAAGTGGCGTCGCTTGCCCGGAAGGCCGAAGACCGCTCCCGCGCCGTAGCCCGCGGACTGGAGCCCAAAAGCGTGCGTGCCTGGCGCCACCGCCAGATGGAGAAAGCCTTGCAGCGGCGCATCGAGGCGGAGATCCGCAAGGGTAAGCACCCAGCCGAGGCCCGCAGCGACGCCGACGAGTTTCTCACCGAATTCACCAACCAGTTCCCCGCCATCGATGCGGAAACACTTGCCGCCGCTGGAGTCGAGACCCCCACTGAAGAGGAGAACCTCTTCGAGGGCATCGGTGTCGACCTCGCCGGCGACTCCTACGACGGGGAAACGACGGAACCCGACCCCGCCGAGACCGAAGCAATGCATGCGGACATGCTGGACATCATTTTGTCCGACGCCAAGCTCACCGATGAACTCATCGAACGCCTCGCGGAACGATACAAAAATCGGGACGCCTAGGCGCGCGCCTCTTCGGCCGCAGGGCATGCTTCGCCCCGGTGTGTGCTCTTCGGCTGTTTCGCTATTTTCCCGAACAGGAGGTGCATCGCACCAAACTGGTGTGTGGTGTTCGGTACCGGTGTTCCGCCGCGCATCCGTATTCGACCCCGATGGTTCCGGTGGGGGCCGTCGTCGTTGGTCCGGTTGTGATACCTACACAACACCGCCAAGTTGTCCATATTGGTGGGCCCGCCGCTCGCCCACGGGGTGATGTGGTGAACCTCCCAATTATCCGCAGCATGCCGGCAATCCGGCATAGGACACGTCGTCAACGTCGCCCGCGCCAAATCCCGCTGCTTGGTGTTGGCGAAGCGTTTGGTGCTGTACAGGTTCACCGCACCCGCCTGCGGATGAAACAACGCCACCTCCAAGTCTTTCGAGTGGTGGTGGGTCAAGTACTCCGCACCGGTCATGGTGGTGCCATCAGATAGACCCAGGATGGTCTCGTCACCTGTACCGGCGAGGATCTTCACATAGTCCGGAAGCGGGATCTGCACCAACGGGCGCGGCACCGACGCGGCGACAGCTCCCTCTTTGTGCAGCAGGTCGTGGAAGGCTTCGTGCATCTGCGGACCTTCAGGACGATCCGCGTCGAGGTTTTTCCGCAGAGCGTGCTCAAGGGCGGCGATATCGCGGTCATCACCGGTGGCGCTAAAGGTGCGTTTGCCTTTGCGTGACCGGCCGAACCGGACGATGGACTGCGGAGCGGGCTTGTCGGCATCCGGGTCAGGGGCGATGTCTTTGGCGCGGCGCTTCAACGTCTCATAGTTACCCCGCACGGACAACAACGCCAGGCGCAGCTTCCATTTTTCGCGTTCGGAGCCGGCGGCTTTGACGTGTTGCTCGATGAACAGAATCTGATCCAACGACTTGCCCGTCTGACGCGAAACACGCACCGCCTGCGCCTGCTTGCGAGTAGAGCGAGTTTTCCCGAAATAGACCTCGTGAGCCTTCTCCCACTCGATATAGGTGGCAGGCTTGACACCGGCAGCACAAGCAGCCTGACGGTCGAAACCAGCCAGGGCATCCATCGGACTGCCAAGAGAACCAAGAAACGCGTCAAAATCGCTCATGACACACACGCTAAGCAAAAAGGCACCCTCGATAAGAAAACCACCAAAAATCTGTGGATAACCCACCCCACAACCAGACTTATCCACAGGGACGCAAGGGAGGGGTCGCGGGGAAGGCGTCGATAAGCATGCAAAAAGGCCCGCACCGGAGTGCGGGCCACAAATGCTAGGCGTTAGTTGCCTGCGAGCTTCTCGCGCAGAGCCGCGAGCTGCTCGTCGGAAGCAAGCGAGCCACCCTGCTCAGCCTCACCAGCGGACGGAGCTGCCGGAGCTGCAGCATCGCCGGTGGAGCTGTAGTTGGACGGAGCTGCTGCCTCGCCGGATTCCTCAGCCTCGGCTGCAGCGGCGCGGTTGCGCTCGATCTGAGCAGTGTGAGCCTCGTGCAGGCGGGCAGCCTCGGCGTAGCGGGCCTCCCACTCCTGACGCTGCTCGTCGTAGCCTTCCATCCACTCGTTGGTCTCCGGGTCGAAGCCCTCCGGGAAGATGTAGTTACCCTGCTCGTCGTAGGAGTCGGCCATGCCGTAGCGGGACGGGTCGAACTCCTCGATGTAGTCCTCGTCTGCCTGTTTGAGAGACAGGGAGATGCGGCGGCGTTCCAGGTCGATGTCGATGACCTTGACCATGACCTCCTGGCCCACCTCGACGACCTGATCCGGCACCTCGACGTGGCGCTGTGCCAGCTCGGAGATGTGAACCAGGCCCTCGATGCCCTCTTCGACGCGGACGAATGCGCCGAACGGGACGAGCTTGGTGACCTTGCCCGGGACGATCTGGCCCACAGCGTGGGTGCGAGCAAAGACGCGCCACGGATCTTCCTGGGTCGCCTTCAGCGACAGGGAGACGCGCTCGCGGTCGAGATCGACGTCGAGCACCTCGACAGTGACCTCGTCGCCGACGGTGACAACCTCGGACGGGTGGTCGATGTGCTTCCAGGACAGCTCGGACACGTGGACCAGGCCGTCAACGCCGCCGAGATCGACGAAGGCGCCGAAGTTGACGATGGAGGACACGACACCCTTGCGGACCTGGCCCTTCTCCAGCTGGTGGAGGAAGTCGGAGCGGACCGCGGACTGGGTCTCCTCCAGGTAAGCGCGGCGGGACAGAACGACGTTGTTGCGGTGCTTGTCCAGCTCGATGATCTTCGCTTCGAGCTCCTGGCCGATGTAGGGGTCCAGGTCGCGGACGCGGCGCATTTCAACGAGGGATGCGGGCAGGAAGCCGCGCAGACCGATGTCGAGGATCAGGCCACCCTTGACCACCTCGATGACGGTACCGGTGACAGGCTGGTCGTTCTTCTGCAGCTCCTCGATGGTGCCCCAGGCGCGCTCGTACTGTGCACGCTTCTTGGACAGAAGAAGACGGCCTTCCTTGTCCTCCTTGGTCAGGACCAGAGCGTCGATCTCATCGCCGATCTGAACGACCTCATCCGGGTCGACGTCGTGCTTGATGGAGAGCTCACGGGTCAGAATGACACCTTCGGTCTTGTAACCGATGTCAAGGAGAACCTCGTCGTGGTCGACCTTGACCACGGTGCCGGTGACAATGTCACCATCGTTGAAGTACTTGATGGTGGCGTCAACTGCGGCAAGAAATTCCTCAGAGCTGCCAATGTCGTTAATGGCAACCTGCGGGGTAGTAGAAGTGGGCATAGGTTATGTTGCTCCGAATATGGATAGGAGATAGCGGTTGGACATGAGCGCATCTCTCGAAAAAGCAGCTTATCGACGCCCCAAAAGAGGCCGGTCACGCTGGGATTTCGATCTCGCTCCCGCCGTGGGCGGCCCTCCTATTACGACCGGGGCCACGCGGGCAGCGTAGATACGCCTTGCCGAGATTAGTTCATTTGCCCAGCTCGAGCAAACTTTGATCTCGCGCGTCGCAGGTCACTTTCCGGGCGAGCGGTGAAGAAATCTGTGGCGCGAATTCACCATTTTCACACCAATCTCTTTATCCTTAGACAGTCAACCAAATTTGATAGTGCCCGCAGGGCATATAGGTGGTGTTTTTATGTTGAAGCGCGGTATCGGTATCGGCTTCGCTTTCATCGGCGTCGTTGTGGGCGCCGGTTTCGCTTCCGGCATGGAGGCGTTCCAGTACTTCGTCTCGTACGGCGAGATGGGCATGTGGGGCATTGTCCTGGCCGGTGTGGTCATGGCTTTTGCCGCGGTGGCCTTCCTCGCTTTCGGTTCCTATTTCCAGGCGAACGAGCACACGCGTGTGTTCGGCGAAGTCTCGGACGGGCTTTCATCGAAGATCATGGACTGGTCGGCGATCGCCTGCATGTTCAGTGTGGGCTTCGTGATGTTCGCCGGTGCCGGTTCGAACCTTGAGCAAGCATACGGTTGGCCGATCTATGTCGGCGGTGTGGCCATGCTGGTCATCATGCTGCTGGTGGGCCGGCTGGATGTGAACAAGATCTCAATGGTTCTGGGGCTCGTCACTCCGCTGCTCATCATTTTCGTCCTAATCGCGTCGATTTGGACGTTCACGCATACGAGCGTGGACTTTGCGTCGCAAAGCGAATGGGCGCAGCAGAATGTGGAGGGCGCGACGGGCGCTCCCACGTGGTGGCTGGGCGCGCTGAACCATACGGGCTTGAACGCGCTGTGCACGGTGTCCATGGCGATTGTGATCGGCGGCGACAACTTCGACAACAAGTCGGTCCGCATTGGCGGGATAGTCGCGGGCTTCCTGTACGCGGCGATGCTGGCTCTGCTCGTTGTCACGCTGTTCATGGAGGCCAAGGAGATCAACGGCGACGATCTGCCGCTGTTGACCGTGCTGTTCAACATCAACCCAGCACTCGGCCAGGTCATGACGTGGGTCATCTTCCTCATGGTGTTCAACACGTGCCTGGGCATGATCTACGCGCTGGCGAAGCGCCTGACGCGCAACAACCCGGACAACTTCTACAAGGTTTACGTCGGCGCCTGCCTGGTCGGCTTCGTGCTGTCGTTCATCGGCTTCAAGCCACTGGTGGCCAACCTGTACCCGATCCTGGGTTACTTGGGCCTGTTCGTGATCGCGGTGTTGGTCTACCAGTACTTCCGTTACCGCGACCGCCTGGACCGCGAGGGCGAGCTGCGCACTGCCGCTGTCCATCTGGTGACCGACGAGGAGAATCTCGACCCGGACAGCGAGTTCGCGGACATGTCGCTCGACGAGCTGGCTGAGGAATCTATGCTTGATGACGAAGAATTCCAGAAAGCCCTCCAGTCCGAGGTCGAGGACGAAAACGATGAAGACACCAAAGACGCAGACAGTGCAGACGGTACAGACAGCGAGGGCTCTGACGCGGCCGCCGATTCCAGCACGGGTTCCGGCTCCACGAAGATCTAGGAAAATCTAGAGGGGCCTCCCCCCTGCCTTCCCTATTAGCCCGGGTGCCGCGCGGAACAAGCGCCGGCCCCGGGCTAATGTGCTGCTTCGTCCCAGTTGGTGCCGGTTCCGGCGGAGACTTCCAGCGGGACGCGCAGTGTGATGGCGCGGTCCATTTCCTCCTCGACGATCGCTTGAACCTGCTCGAGCTCGCCGGGGGCGATTTCGACGACGAGTTCGTCGTGGACTTGGAGGAGGACGCGGGATTGGAAAGGTTGGTCGCGGGAGGCGTCGTTAAGCGCGGCGTCGACGCGGATCATGGCGACCTTGATGATGTCGGCCGCGGTGCCCTGAATGGGAGCATTGAGGGCGGCGCGTTCTGCGTTTTCGCGCGCGACACGGTTGTCGGAGGTGAGCTCCGGCAGGTAGCGGCGGCGGCCGAAGACGGTGGATGTGTAGCCGTCGCGGCGGGCTTGTTCAACAACCTCGTCGAGGTAGCGTTTCACGCCGCCGAAGCGCTGGAAGTAGGACTCCATGATTTTCTTCGCTTCGCCGGCGGGGATACCCAGCTGGTTGGACAGGCCATATGCGCTCAAGCCGTAGACGAGGCCGTAGCTCATGGCTTTGACGCGGCGGCGCAGCTCGGGGGTGACGTCGTCGATGGGCACGTCGAAGACGCGGGAGCCGACGAAGTTGTGCAGGTCCTCCCCTTCCTTGTACGCCTCGATGAGGCCGGGATCTTCGGACAGGTGCGCCATGACGCGCATCTCGATCTGGGAGTAGTCCGCAGTGAGGAGGCATTCGTAGCCGTCACCCACGGTGAAGGCGGAGCGGATGCGGCGGCCGGCCTCGGTGCGCACGGGGATGTTCTGCAGATTCGGCTCGGTGGAGCTGAGGCGCCCAGTGGATGCGACAGTCTGGTTGAAGGTGGTGTGGATGCGGCCGTCGTCGTGGACGGTCTTGATCAGGCCTTCACTGGTGGACTTGAGCTTCTGCCATTCGCGGTGCGCGAGTAGCTGATCCAAGAACGGGTGCGGGTTCTTTGCGGCGAGCGTCTCGATCTCCTTGGCGGCGGTGGAATAGCCCGTCTTGGTCTTCTTCGTCTTGGGCAGCTCGAGTTTGTCGAAGAGGACGACGGAGAGCTGCTTGGGGGACGAGAGGTTCAGGTCGGGTTCATCGACAAGCGAACGTGCTGTGTCTTCGGCGTCGGTGACTTTCTGCGCGATCTCTTTCAGCTGCTCTTCGAGGACGTCCATGTCGACGGCGATTCCGGTGTCCTCCATCTCAGCGAGGATGGTCACTAGCGGCAATTCGAGATCGGCGTAGAGCTCGTAAGAATTGATCGCGCGCAAGTCCTCGGTGAGCTTTTCCGCGAGCTCCAGGATCGCCGCGGCCGAGTCCACAAGCGTTGTGTCCTCATCGAGCAGGCTCAGCTGGTCGCTGCCCGTAGTGAGCTGGCGTTGCAGGTGACGCTGGTACACGTCGCCGAGATCATACGTACGCTGGCCAGGGCGCAGCAGGTACGCCGCAATCGCTGTGTCGTGCGCAATGCCGCGCAAAGTGATCCCGCGGCCGCGCAGCATGTGGAACGTCTCCTTCGCGCTGTGCAGGTACTTCGGTGCGGCCGACTCGAGCCACGTCTGCAACGCGGACTCCTCCCCCGGGCTTAATTCCGCTAGCTGCTTGCTCACAGCGTGCCGCTGCTTGTCGACGATTCCCACCGCCACAGCATCCCCCGCCGCCGGCGCCCCATGACCCGTGACGAACACGGCGAGACCCTGGCCCTTATGTGCGGACAACCACTCGTCAAGCGGGCCGTCGTCCACCGTGACCTCGCTGAGCTGAACGGTCTCCGGCTCCGGCGCACTGCCGTCCGTCGGCACAGCTGCCAAAACGCGCTCGCGGAGGTTGACGCCGAACTCGAGATCATCGAAATCCTTCGCCACTGCACCGACATCTGCCGGTTTGAGCTCCAGATCATCCGGGCCGACAGGCAGTACGAGATCGGTGACCATCTGGGTCAGTTCGCGGTTGAGCTTGACCTGCTGGATACGCTCACGAAAGGCATCGCCAGCTTTGCCCTTAATGGAGTCGGCGTTGGCGATAAGGGCCTCCAAGTCCCCGTTTTCCACGATCCACTTGGTGGCGGTCTTCTCCCCCACGCCCGGGATGTTAGGCAGGTTGTCCGAGGGGTCGCCACGCAACGCCGCGAAATCCGGGTACTGGGCCGGTGTGAGACCGTATTTGTTCTCCACTTCCTCCGGGGTGAAACGGGTCAGGGTGGATACACCGCGGGTCGGATACAAAACGGTGACGTCGTCGTTGACCAGCTGGATGTAGTCGCGGTCGCCGGTGACAATGACCACCTCGTATTCATCCTGCGCTTGCGTCGTCAGCGTAGCCAAGATGTCGTCGGCCTCGTAGTTGTCTTTTGTCAACGTGACGATGCCCAAGCTTCCCAGCACATCCTGGATGATCGGCACTTGCCCCTTGAATTCCTCCGGGGCGGCTTCGCGCTGAGCTTTGTACTCCGGGAATTTTTCCGTGCGGAAGGTCTTGCGCCCCACATCGAAGGCGACGGCAGCATGCGTCGGCTGCTCCTCGGAGAGGATGTTCGCGAACATGGACAGAAAGCCATACACCGCGTTCGTGTTCTGCCCGCCGGAGGTGGAGAAGTTCTCGGCCGGCAAGGCGTAGAAGGCGCGGAAGGCCATGGAGTGGCCGTCGATAAGCAAAAGGCGTTTCTTGTTCGCAGTCACAAGGCACCACTTTACCGAGTGGCCCGGACACCTCCCCGCGCCCGGAATACTACTGGCCGGTTTCCGGAATACCGCTCACGTAAACCTGCAGGTCAAAAGCATCGTCTTTGGTTTATCTCCTCCAGCAGTCTTCTAGTTTTGCCACTTGCTCGAACTTCCGGCCCGATGCGCGCGTTTCACCCATGACGGAGAAAGGAGCAACGCTTGGAGACGCGAAACGTATGGCCATACCCGAACTTGCCGCCATCGAAGAACAAAAGCATCTCGATCGAACTAGCGCCCGATTCCTCGGCCATGGTGGTGACAACGACAGCGTCTCCAACAACCCCAACGATCGAACGGATCAGGACGATCTACATCTGGTTGGGTTGCGCCGGGTGTCTCGCGAGCATGCTCATCCCATTCGCGCTGCTGGGACTGATCGGTTACCTCTTCAGTGAGCCCCGAGACCCCGCACTCCTCATGCTTTGGGTTTTTCTCATCGCTCCAGCGCTGATTTTCGTAGTGATGTACGTCCTGCACAAGAGGATTCCTCCTGACGAGCCTTACGAGGTCGGCAGTATTCCGCTTTCCTTCTTAGACCCCGGGCTTGATCGCATCACCCCGGAAGTGATCAACAAAGCCAACAGGCTGCGCGGGTCTCACCGTCAAACCCTTCTCCAGGAAGCTCTTGATGCCCTCGAGCGGGAAGGCGCTGAGGCGTTTGTCTCCGCAGTCAACAACATCGAAGAAGACCCCGATTAAAGGCGCAGCTTTCTTGCTGGTCTAGACCTCATTTCGTCCGTGAAACACGCTGCGCTATTCTTATTCAGCACGCCCCAGTAGCCCAATTGGCAGAGGCAACGGATTCAAAACCCGTCCAGTGTGAGTTCGAGTCTCACCTGGGGCACCGCTAGCAGGGGGTTACCTGGAAGAATGAGGTAGCCCCCTTCTTAAACCCTTCTTTTTAACTGGAGTACTGGCGATCCTTTTGGCGCTGAGTACTTTGCATGGCATGGCCCGTCACACACCAGCCCCAATTACGCTAGGCGTTATGGCGATTGACTCTGATCTTCTCTCCCGGCTAGCTAATCCTGGCGTTGTTGGCCGCACCGAATCTGACATTCAGTCGGACATTAAAATGTTGCTGCTTTCGGCCACCGATTTGAGCCCGGTTGAGACTGCGCTAGCAAGCCTCGTCAATTTTGATATCAAAATCGGTCACAGAGCCAAACGCAGCCACGGCAAGGGATACCGCGCGTTCTTCAACACCATCGTCGTCCTGCCGCTACCATTACGGCAGTTGACAGCTTCCCGAACTGCCGTGGTACGCTCATGACGGATGCAGTGAGAGCATCCTGACGAAAGGATTAAACACTCCAATGAACGACACTCCGCGTATCTGAACAGCCGCGAGCAACCGCTCCGGCTACCTTCGATGCTTGGAGCACTATGTCGATTTCATTTTCTTCCGTCTGTTTTTCGTATTCCCCTGATGAACGTCCAATTCTCGCAAACGCTTCGTTTTCCCTGACCGAGCGCCGAATCGGCGTCGTCGGGCGTAATGGATCAGGCAAGTCCACCATTCTCAAACTCATCAACGGAGCCTTAGCGCCACAATCGGGTTCGATCAGCGCACCGCCAACCGTGACGCTCACACAACGTATCGCGACGTCACCTCACTCAACCGTTGCAGAAATTCTCGGTATCGACCGCACACTACTGGCCCTTCAGCGCATCGAAGCGGGGAGCGTTAACCCCACCGATTTCGACGACGTCGGAGACGACTGGGGTGTCGAAGCCCGAGCACTCGCACTCGTTTCCGAAACACTCCCCTCCCTCAGCCTCGACAACGTCTTGTCACGCGAAGCCCACACACTCTCTGGAGGCGAACTCGTCCGCCTCGGTGTGGCAGGACTGAAGCTGTCACGCCGTCGCGTCGCACTGCTGGATGAACCCACGAACAACCTGGATCGCCCATCTCGTGAGGCTTTAATTGAATTGATCAACAATTGGTCCGGACAGGTTGTTGTGGCCAGCCACGATACTGAACTACTTCACCATGTGGACGCTATTGTGGAAGTCCACCAGGGAAACGCCGTGGTTTATGGAGGGAACTGGGATCACTATGTTGAACAACGCGAGGCGATGCGCAAAGCCACCCTTCGCAACGTTACCGACGCTCAATCTGCACTCAACATAGAACGAAAAGACCTCGAGCAAATTCGTGCGCGAACCGCTCGCCAAGCCACACGAGCAAAGGCAAAATTCACGGCTGTCAAAGGCGGCCCCAAGCTCTCGGACCCTACCGCGAAACGGGCGGCAGAGGCACGCCGCACAGGTCGGGTGAAAGCCGCAGCCGCAAAGGTAACTGAAGCTCGCGAACAACTCAAGCGCGCCGAAGAGGACGTGCGCGAGTACGAATCGATCCGGATCCCGATCGTCGATCCGGATGTTCCTCGGTCCAAGGTGCTCGCCGAGCTTACCTTCGGGGATGTGGCAGTGACCGTTGGAGGAGGCGACCGCTGGCAGATCGCTGGAGACAACGGCGTCGGGAAGACGACCGTGCTGCGCGCAGCGCTCGCTCGAGCGACAGCGCGAATCGGTTACATTGATCAGCAACTCGCATTACCAGCCGGAACCGTATTCGATGCCGTTTCGACGTCGGCGCCAGGCAGGTTGAAACACGACACTTACGAGATCCTTGCCGCTTTTCGGTTGCACGGAAACACTGTGAAGCGCGACGTCTCCACACTCTCTGGAGGCGAGCGCTTCCGAGTGGCCCTTGCACGACTTTTGATGGCAGACCCGCCACTGGACGCCGTATTCCTCGACGAACCGACCAATAACCTCGATATCGATTCCGTCGATCAACTTGTGAACGCGCTTGCGAGCTACCGAGGTGCGGTTGTGGTGGTGAGCCATGACCAGCACTTCATCGACCGAATCGGGGTCAAGCGCATGTTGACCTTGCATAAGGACGGAACCGCAACGTTCTAAACCATTGGAGTTGAGGCGACGGGCCGCTCGGTGCTCAACACGACCAGCGGCTCGAAGCCTCACGAAAAGAAAGTTTGGGCCTCAGTTCCTCTTTCTTTTATTGACATCCAGTGCTGGGCGTCTGCGGCAAGTCCAATACCGATCCCAGAGCAAGGCCGACAACAATCCAACAATCTGACGCACACCGGGAGGAACTCCGTTGCTTAAGAACGCCGGCGATTGATCGTTCCGTCAAACGCTTCGCCTCTTGCCCATCAGAGTAATAAGCGTCGATGCGAGCTTCGTGAGATTCCATATGTCTCATCCCTACGTAGCTTCGAGCTTATGGCTTCACTCGCTCTATCCAGCGGTAAAGCCCTACACTCGCTTTCCACAAAAGCACACCCAGCACAACCAGGAGCGCCCCGATAAAGATCGATACAGGAAGCGAAACTCCCGAGTATCGCACCGCCTCAGGTACAGCTTTGGCAGCAATGTACACGCAACAAGACGTTATTGCCGAGCACGCGCTCTATTGGCTTCCAGTGAAGAGCGTATCGGAGGCCCGCTACCTAACCGCGATCCTCAATGCGCCAATAACGACCGAGTTGGTGCGCCAGTACCAATCCACCGGACTGTTCGGAGGCAGACACTTCGACACCTACCCCTGGCAACTTCCTATCCCAGCGTATGAAGCAACAGACTTACTCCACTCGCGCCTAGTGGCCCTCAGTGAGGCATGCGAGGAGGCTGCCGCAGACATCGAACACACCACGCAAGGATTCCAAACAACGCGAGCTAATATTCGTCGAATACTCAATGAACGAGGCCTCTCAGATGAACTGAACCTTGCCGTATCCGCCCTGCTAGATGCAAACATATCTCAGTGATACACCATCAAAAAGGTGGTTGTTCATCGGCAAGATCAATTGGTAAAGCCTCGGGTGTTTCTGATTCCTCACCTTCTACAACAGCCGGAACAGCTTCTAGAGCTGCAACCGGAGTCGTTGCGTTGAGGACCCCGAAGCGTGATTGCACAGACTCACGGTCAACCTCGTGGACGTGACCGTCCGCACCCATCACGAGCACCCGGTGAAGGCGTCGCGCGAAAGCACGCCTAACGATGGGTTGTTCCCAGTCATAGAGTAGCCATGGAGGCTGATTCGAGATGATCACCACGGTCTCATAACGTGCAGGCCGGTCGTAGTACCGCGCGGGCAGGTTGATCGGGTATCGGTCGAGCACGCCGTTAAGCAGGCGCAGGTCAATCTGCCCGCCGTACTCGTCTAAGGCAAGCACTTTCTCGCCGTTGTAGGCGTCGAAGTTCCGATAATCGGTCAACCGTGCCACGTCGTCGTAGTTGTCATAGAGCCATCGAGTTTTGCCAACGCCGGGGTCTCCATAGAGGTAGATCACCTCGACGTCTCGCTCCACCCCGCGCGCTGCGGCACGATCACGCGCGGCCGCCAACTCCGTGACGTACTTTGTCACCCGTGCCGCCTCGGGCATGGTGAGAATGACCTCGTCCACAGTCCGCCCCTCGTCGAGTATCGCCGCCCGGATACGGTCAAGGTCACTGCGCCGCCCTTTATCGTCACGTAACTGAATATCGCCATGCTGTAGTGGTGGCTCACCATCGACGCGGCTGTCCTCCTTCATGCAGTAGGCCACCGCCTCGGCAACGGTGCCCCGCCTCGGCTCAATGTGCGCCGTCGGCAGTTTCCGCTTCAACGTTGCGAACCTGATCGGCGTCTCATTCTCCACGAGCACCTGCCAGTGCACGAACCCACCCTTGCCGCGTTCGAGTTGCCCGACATACGTGTACGGCTCCAGTGCCGTTTCCACTGCGTCTCGGTCGTGCTTGTCCGCCGAAATCGTGAGCACCCACGACCTGGACTGTTTCGGCGTCGCCGTCCTGGACGTCTTTTTCTTTCCCACTGCTACAACCTCCGCTACATCTGAATGTGTCTCGTTTACCCCGTTGACCTGCTGTGTTACGGCTTCGCAGGTGATGGGTAGCACTAGGGCTGCGCCCTCCATCACCTGCGGCCCTAGGCTCGGCCAGCCATCCGCCCGGCCTGCGGCGCATGCGCGTGAACGCATAAAGGAAGCGGGCACACCGCCGTGGGCGTGTCCGCTTCCTCGTCGCCGCTCGTGCCTCGCTTGCTCCTCGGTCGCTACCCCGCCCCACGGGGGCTAGGCATGCTTCCTCGTTGCGACAACGACGCCGTTGCCAGCGGCCAGCGTGACGTCCCCGCCGAGCACCTGGGCGCAGGCCCGCGCGACCGGTGCGTCATTGGCCGCAGCGAACCGAGTCGGCTCCACCACGTCGAGAAACACCTTGCTCGACGTGCACGAGGAAAACCGCAGGCCAGCAGCGGCGAACGTCGCCTGATATCGCCGTGCCGTGTTGTGCCGCTTGGTCTGCTCGCCGTCCCAGATCATCCAGCCGAGCAGTGCCAGCATTGCCAGCGCGCCCGCCGCGATCATCGCTCACGCACCCGAATCCACGCGCACGTCTCTCCGCACGCCGTGTAGGTGTCTGCCACCGCGTCTTCTGCGGCGAAACCGAGTACCGCCCGTTCTTTCTCGTCCGCCGTGATCGGCCACAGCGACTCGAAATGCACGTCAGAGCAATCTTCGTGCTCTCCCGTGTCACGGTCGACGTCCTGGACGTACAAACCCCTAGCGTTCAGCAGCGCAACGCGGACAGTCTGGTCGGCCAAATGGCGCACGCGTGCGATCTGCTCTTGTTCGCGAGCGTAAGCCCGCTGCGAGAGTCGGCTAAGCATTGCCCTTGCCTCCGCCCCTGTGCAGGTCGTGCTCCTCGACGGTGTACGACCCGGTCAGACCATACTTTCCGACCACCGGCTTCACCGTGACCAGTCCCTTTGCCGCGAACTCCTCGCCGCGCTTGACCTTGATGTTGACCGCGTCGGTTGTGTAGACCCGCAGGTCGACCACATCGTCTGCGATCACCGGTGAAAGCCCCTCCACGACGTACAGGCCGCGACCAGCGCGATCGGTCAGACGCTCGTCGGTGCCGTACTCGGTGGCCTCGCGGGACGTGATGGTCGAGGACGTCGCGTGCAGCGCGTACGCCCCCGTCATGGACACAGATTTCAGAGCCATTTTCGGCTCCTCCTTTCGATTCGTAGTGCCACCCCGCGATCACGGGGCTGATTTCAAACGTGCACTCGAACGAGAAAGTTTGCAAGGGCATGACCTGCACAAACTAATTTTTTCGACCTGGTAGTCGCTTATTTGTTCGGCAAAAATGGTGCCCGCACCAGATCGTTGCACCGCTCCTGGTTGCGCTGTGTGACGCGACCCAAGGGGGGACCCTTGCCACTTTTCACACAAACGATCCTGGGGCGAGCACCGAAACATCGGCAGATTTCGAACATGTGGTGCAAAATCCTGCTGTATGTGAGAAATGTCACACCGGCGAAGTCCTCGGCCAGGCGTCGCCGTCGAGGCTGTCCGTCGCCGTGCGCCTGTCCGATAACGATCTCTTATGTCGAATCGGGGGCAAAAGACGGCGCAATATACCTGCGCAACACATACGGCGATAACGTGATCCAGCGATGCAGTGATACGGCACCTCGGAGCCCCTCTCGAACAGCGACGAACTTCTAAAATTGCTGGTAGCCGGAAATGCGAAGTTCTTCACCGAGGGAGTGGAAGGGCTTTGCATTGCCCGCCCTGCGGTAACCTGCGGAATAGTGCGGGAATAAGAAGGGCTATATTGGAGTAAATGCGTAGTTAACAGGTTTTAAGGGGGCCAAGTCTTGTGGAACTCAAACAGTAGATTGGATCGATCATGGCACGCCCCCGTCTCTCGCTAGGACAACTCGGTAACATCCGGGTTCACAAGGTGCAGGTTGCGAACGGTTCTCAGCGGTACGAAGCCACAGCTTGGCTTCGCCGCATGGATGGCAAGAAGGTCGTTATCCAGGTGCGCGGCACTTCGCCCTCGAACGCCCGCCAACGCGCTTATGAACGGGCCGAGGAGAAAAAATGGGAAGGAACGGCGCTTGGCATCACTGGCCTAACCAGCCGTTCCGATTTCGCTGACGTGGTGCGCGGCTTCTTAAAATCAGCCCGTGCAGAAGGGCGATTGGCGCCACAATCTATCGATCGATACGAGACAGTCGCGACAACGCATCTTGTACCGGCATTAGGCAACCTCCTGCTCAACGAAATTACCCGCAACACTCTCGCAATTTACGTGCGAAACATAAGCGCCTCGTCGGCAACAGAAAGCCGGAAAGTATTTAGGGCCACTTGGCGGTGGGCGCAAGACGAGGGCCTTACACACATGGATTGCCCGTGGAAAGACATAGTTATTGCACAGAAGGCCAGCTCTCCGGTCGCCCGCGAACTTCTGACTGCGAACGAGATGCGCCGACTCATAGACCTGGCAGACCACCACTCAAAATTCATGGCGGCACTCGTCAGGACGGCTGCGGATACGGGACTGCGAATAGGAGAACTCCTGGCGCTTTCGGTAGACGATTATGACCCCAAGGCGCGCACGCTGACAGTTCGCCACACGGTGATCTACGTCAAAGGGCAGGGTCTCGTCCGTTCAAATCCGAAGACTCCCAACGCAATCCGGACACTGAAGATCACACAGCGCACGGCCGATGCGATAAATTGCGTCCCCGATGAATGGTCGATAAAAGCGCCCCCTCTCGATCAGACTCCACTGCTATCCCTAGACGGCAAATTTAACTACCCCACCACCGTCGAGAAAAAGTTCCGGAAGATGCTTGACGGTTCGGGTCTAGAGGGAACCTCCTTCCACACGATCAGAAGGACGATTGGATCCGTAGTAGCGAGGCACACCGGACTGGACGAAAGTGCCGCTGAACTACTGGGCCACGCGAATACCTTGGTCACCGGCAAGCACTACTACAAACGCGAGACTCAACCCAGGGATGCAACAGCAGCCATGGCCGACTTTCTTAAAACCAATGGCTAGAGAAATTTTCCCCCTTCTTAAACCCTTCTTTTTGCACGGCGCTTCCTACGGATACCCCTTGGGTACCTACCTTGCTTCCTGCTGTACAGAGCAATTGGAGAACTTCCTAAAGCCCTAGATTGACCAATTCTCACACCCGTCCAGTGTGAGTTCGAGTCTCACCTGGGGCACCACTAGCAAGCTAGATCTCAGAGAGCTTGGCCGCCGTCCCCGTATTCCGCCGCGGGGGACATTTTGAATGTGCTCCCGAGTTGAGCAAAGCGACGGTAATCTGTCTCCTAGTATCCGTCTAAAAAGGAAAAGCTGTGTTTGGTCTCTCGGTAGCCACCATTATTGTGGCAGTGATCGCCCTGCTCATCGGAATCGTCGTGGGCATCGCCATCGGTAAGAACAACAACTCCCGGATCTAGAACTAAGACCCTAGCGACGCAGTCCACGCAGCATGACATCCTTCTTCCGCCGTTACCAACAAGGCGACGAAAGCAACGTGTGGGCTGAACTGAGGGCCCTGGGGCAGCGGGCGCGTGAGCCGCAGTTCGAGGAAGATGTGCGCGCGGTGTGCGATGAAATGGCGTTGCGGGCATTTTGGAACGTCGAAAAGCTCATAGACAGACTGAGTGCTGACGGATTCATCTTCCGGGACGCCACCGATCATATGGAGCAATCTCCACTGTTGCGGCCTTCCGAGAATGTGGATCCGTTGATCGAATGGCTCAACACAACAGCCGGAACACTGCCCCTGGCCGTGGAATCGTGGATGCGCACTGTCGGCGATGTCAATCTCGTCGGTACCCACCCCCAATGGCCCGATGCCGAACAGGCTGATCCGCTCGTTATAGAGATCGAACTCCTTAGGATCGGCAGCGAAGAAGCGCGCTCTTATTACGAAGACGAGCTTGAGATGTGGCGTGACGACGAGGACTCACTTGAACTTCCGCCATTCCTCCTGTCCGTGGCGCCAGATAGCCTGCACAAAGCGAATATTTCCGGAGGGGCACCGTACGGTTTCGAACTTCCCGATCCCACCGTTGAAGGCGCATTCGTGAACGAGGACGCGCACGCACAACCCATCCACGAGCCCTTCGTCGACTATCTCAACCGCGTGTTCCGGTCTGGCGGTTTTCCAGGCCAGCGCGTTTCCGCCCCCGATGGCTTTCGGGAAAAGTACTCCGCCGGCCTGATGAGGCTGTAGACCGATTAGAAAGGCTCGGGCTTTGTCTCGTTCTTCGGGGTCGACTGCCAGGTAATGGCCGCGCCCGCAACGGTCACCAAGGCAATGCCGACGACCATGCGCACGGTGAGCTGGTCGCCGGCGAAGAGCCATCCGAGCAGAGAACCAAGCACAGGATCAAGAGCAAAAAGCGTGCCGACGACCTGTGCCGAGGAGAACTTCGCCGCCAATGTGTCCGCAATGTACGGAATGACCACTCCCACAACTGCGGCAATGGTGAGGATCAGCCATGCGCGCTTATCGACGTTTCCAAGCACCGGCGCAACCAGTGGGAAGGTGAGAATCGCGGCGACTGCTACGGAGATTGCTAAGTCCCCAAGCCCGCCTTCGGCCTTTCCAACGCGTTCAGCGAACACAGTGTAGGCAGCAAAGAAGCCTCCCCCAATGAGACCGAATGTGATCCCGAGCGGGTCCAGACCTGAGGAAGGGCCCGTGATGAGCACGATCCCTGCAAACGCCACGAGAGCCCATACCCTGCCCTGCCAGAACTTGATCCCAAAAAACGACACTAAGCACGGCCCGAGGAAGTCCAATGTGACCGCGACGCCCAACGGGATACGGGCGACCGCAGCAAAGAAGAATTGGTTCATTGCCGCCATGGCCGCACCGTAGATGACGGCGTTCACCCACCGCCTCCGGGTGAGCTTGGTCAACCGGGGGCGGAAGAGCACAAAAAGGAATACAGCCGCTATGGCGAGACGCAGCGTCGAGACCGCCACGGTTCCCAGCTGTCCGAACAGCGTCGACGAGATGACGGAAGACGTCTGGATGCCCAGGGACCCGATGAGGACGTAGATCACGGGCCTCAGCGCTGACACAGCGCTGCTCTCTTGTGTACTAGCGGGCATAGTTACCGGCCGTCGAGTGCTTTCTGCAACGCTTCCTCAGTCTCCGGTGAGAAGGCGACAAAACGGACCTCGTCCATTTCGACGCCGGACTCGGTGACGCCTTCGATGGCGCAGCCAGCGGCGTCGTCAAGCGGCCAACCGTAAACACCGGCGCTCACCAGCGGGAAGGCAATAGTGCGGGCACCGATTTCGCCTGCTACCTCCATGGAGCGGCGGTAACACGATACGAGTTCTTGACGCGTGCCGCGACCGTGCACTGGGCCGACAGTGTGAATGACCCATGTGGCAGAAAGGTCGCCCGCGGTAGTCGCTACAGCGTCACCGGTGGGTAGCCCGTCGGGGCACTGCTCCGCACGGACCTTCTTGCAGGCAGCGAGGACAGCCGGGCCGCCAGCACGGTGGATCGCCCCGTCGACCCCACCTCCCCCGAGGAGGGAAGAGTTGGCGGCGTTGACGATAGCGTCGACAAGCTCTCGCGTGATGTCTCCGCGAATGACAGTGAGTTTCATGACTCTGCTAGTTCGCGGGTTTGATCTCGCTCTCGACGACCCACTTGTGGTTCTTCATGGTCATGCCGTCGGCCTCAACGTCGACCATGTAGACAGTCTCATCGGTAGAGCTGTCGATCGTGGCTGTCGCACCCTTCATGCCCTTCATGTGCTCGGCGGTGACAACTTTCTCGGTGCCGTCGGCCAAGCGCTCCTCGCCAGCATCCTCGAGCTCCTGCTGAACAACCCACTTGTGGTTGGTCACACGCTCGCCACCGTCGGTCGGGTCGTAGGAGATGGCGTAGGTGTACGTGCCATCGAAAGCGCCGACGATGGTGGCCTCCGCACCGTCCATGCCGGGCATGTGGTCCGCGGTGAGAATGACTTCCGTACCGACGGGATAGGTCGGAGCGGAAGCCTCTGTCATGCCTTCGGGGGCGGGGCCACCGTCTTCAGCGTGCTCGTGGCCCTCGTGGCCGCCGTGGTCGTGGTCGCTGGCGTCGTCTCCGTGCTCGTGGTTCTGTTCCGCGCTCGTCTCCTCCTGGACTGTGGTCTCAGGGGTCTGAGGCACCTCAGTATTCTCGGAGGAGCATGCCGTAGCAGCGAACAAACCCGCCACTGCAACGGTTGCGATTGCCATGGTCTTGCGTGTGGTCATGATGTGTACCTCATTCTGCGTAGGCGGACGGTAACTGAACCATTCTACATGCGCTTCGTGCTCGTTCCGTTCGTCACGATCATCTTCATGCTCGGCTTCACCTTCCCGATCAAGAATTCCCGTCAGCTGTGGACATCGGCACCGAAGAGATAGACAGAGGTTCATGGCACGTGCGGGCGAACGGGGCCTTGAAGGTCACGCCCTGGGGGTCATAGCACGTGGGCCCCAGAAGGCGCCCCGCAGGACCTTGTAAAGCCCAGCCGCCTAATCGTCCGTCCCCATCACCGTGGCGGCTGCGAGCAGCACGGAGATCGAGCCACGGTCCAAAGACGGCTGGATCTGTGGCACAAATCCCTTGGAGTGGTTCGGCGGGCCAGCCTGCCCCTCTTCAAAACCGGACCAGCCGATGAAGAAGTACGGTACGTCCCAGGCGTTCGGGATGATCGGGAAGTCTTCGGAGCCGGGGAACCCGGGACCGTACTGCACCAGATCCTCACCGAAGAACTCGGTGAAGGTGTCTTTGACCCGTTCAGTGAGCTCCGGGTCGTTGTAGACCACCGGGACGGAGTCGAGGTATTCGAACTCCGGCGGCTGCGGGCAGTTGCCCGCTTCGCACTCGGCGGTGACCACGCGCTTCATGATGTTCTGGATCTGCTCGGAGATCGCGTCAGTGGAGGCACGGGTGTTGATGCCTAGTTCCACCATGTCCGTAATTGAGTTCGAGGTGGTTCCGCCGTTGATGGAACCGACGGAGATGATGGCGATCTCCAACGGGTCGACCTCGCGCGCGACGGCGGCTTGCAGGCGGGTCACGATCGACGCGGCAGTTGGGATCGGGTCGACGGAGCGGTGCGGAAGCGACGCGTGCCCGGACTTACCGTGGATGCGCACTTTCCAATTCGATGCGGCGGTGGTCATGCGCCCAGGGGTGAATATGAAGCCGTACGGCGGGTCCTCGGCGAAGATGTGCTGACCGAAGACGTAGTCTGGCTTCGGCAGCCTATCGACGAGACCGTCCTCAACCATGCGGCGCGCCCCTCCGCCGGCTTCCTCACCGGGCTGGAACAGCGCGATGAACGTGCCGGACCACAAGTCCTTGTTGCGCACGAGTGCACCGACCGCACCGAGCTGGGCGGTGGTGTGCATGTCGTGGCCGCAGGCGTGCATCTTGCCTAGGTCGTACGGTGCGGCGTAGTCGACGTCGGATTCTTCGGCGATCGGCAATGCGTCGTGATCGGAACGGAACAGGACTACCGGGCCTTCACCGTTCTCGATGACAGCGACCTTGCCGGTGCCAGCGAATGTTTGCACGTCGAGGCCTAAGCGCTTGAGTTCTTCCTCAATGCGCGCGGCGGTCTCGTGCTCCTCCATCGAGAGCTCGGGGTGCTGGTGGAACCACTTGTACAGTTCCTCGCGCTCAGCCCGCGTGTTTTCCAGAGTGTCAATCAGTTTCTGAAAGTTCTCGGTGGCCATTGGGGATACCTCCTTAGAAAGGGTTCTACCTCCCAGCCTAGGCCCGTGGACCGCCACGCACGTGCGGTTTTAGGCCCGGGGATACCGTTCCAGAATGCTGTTGGATTCGTGGGTGGAGGGGGTGGTCCAGGAGCCGTCGATAAGCATTTGCTCTTTGCGCGCCTGCCAGAACGTCGCGTTGCGGATGCCCACTGCCTCCGGGTCGAACTGCGGGTCGAGGCCAGCCTTCTTCTGGCGGCGGTAATCCCAAAGGCACTTCAGTGCGGGAACTTGCAGCACGAGGATGGCAACGATGTTCAGCCACGCCGTCACGCCGACGCCAATGTCGCCGAGCGCCCACGCTGTGCCCGGAGTCGTGGTTGCACCGACCCACACAGACACGAGAATCAGACCGCGCAGGAACCAAATGACCACGCTGCGGGCGGTGTCGTTCTCGATCCACCGGTTGAGGTAGCTGAAGTTGACCTCTGCCATGTAGTAGTAAGCGACGATCGTGGTGAAGGCGAAGAAGAGAATGGCCAACGCCACGAAGCTCGCGCCGAAGCCCGGGATCAATGTGTCAAGACCCGACTGGACATAGCCGGGGCCGACAGCGATCGTCTCGGAGATCGCACCGGAGTAGCGGACCGGGCCTTCTTCGTCGCCTTCGAAGACGCGGTACATATCGGTGGAGATGATGATGAATGCGGTCGCAGAGCAGACGAGCAGCGTATCGACGTACACGGCGAACGACTGCACGAACCCCTGCTTCGCCGGGTGGGACACCTCAGCAGCAGCGGCCGACTGCGGGCCGGTGCCCTGGCCAGCCTCGTTGGAGTAGATACCGCGCTTGACACCCCACAGGATGGCGGCGCCGAGCATACCGGAGAACAGTGCCTCGCGATCGAACGCGGAACGGAAGATCAGGCTGAAGACATAGGGGATCTCCGACGCGTTCACAAACAGAATGATCACGGCGACCAGGATGTACAACACCGCCATGAAGGGCACGACCATGGACGCGAACCAGGCGATGCGCTTGACACCACCGAGGATGATGACAGCGAGCAGCGCGACCATCACCAGCGCAGTCGCCCACGTGGGAACGCTCCACGCATTATCGACGGCTGCGGCCACACCGTTGGCCTGAACTCCCGGCAAGAAGTACGAGGTAGCCAGGATCATCATGACGGCGAAGAGGACGGCATAGGCAAGCGCGAACGGGCGGGCCTTAGTGTGGGAGTACGCCTTTTCAATGTAGTAGGCCGGACCGCCGCGGTACTCTCCCGTGTCGCGATCCTTCTCCTTGTACACCTGGGCCAGGCAGCACTCGACGAAGGAGGTGG
Source organism: Corynebacterium sp. CCUG 70398 (assembly GCF_024454055.1). Classification (NCBI taxonomy): domain Bacteria; kingdom Bacillati; phylum Actinomycetota; class Actinomycetes; order Mycobacteriales; family Corynebacteriaceae; genus Corynebacterium; species Corynebacterium sp. CCUG 70398. The sequence goes on along the minus strand of NZ_JAGPYZ010000001.1, from coordinate 275,895 downwards.
CCGACCCCAGGAAGGCCACCAGCCACATCCAGAACACCGCACCCGGACCACCGAAGGCGATAGCCGTGGCCACGCCGGAGATGTTTCCCACGCCGACGCGGCCCGCCAGTGAGACCATCAGCGACTGGAACGAGGAAATTCCCGCTTCAGAGTCCTCCCCCGAACGAATTTGTTTGATCATGTCTGGCAAGCAACGCACCTGCAAGAACAACGTCACGGCTGTGAAGTACACGCCAGCACCTAGACAGAGGAATACGAGCGCATTCGACCAGATCAGGCCTTCAAGCGTGCTGATGAGATCTTCCATGGGGGTCCTCCCACGTCGGCAAGTTCTAAATATTGGTCAAACTATAGACCATGGGAAGAGCCAACTATGCACTCATTCCCATATTTTTCGCAGTTACCCCCAACCGAGTGCGCACGCGGGGTCCGATACTCAAATGACAGGACAATTGAGCTCCACTACCCATCCAGAAAGAACATACGTCACTTCTGTCACATCAGTAACAGATGTGACGCTATCCGGTGGAAACTCGACCTCGCTGCTCCACCGCATCGACCGCGCCATTGCAAAAGGCGACCTCAACCGAGGCACCACCACCGTTTTAATATCCACCGGGTTCAACGACTACGCACCCATGAATGTCATGAACGGAGCGTCCGGCGACTTCCGGGACATCCAGAACGTCTACGTCCGCAACCTGCACACCGCTGCCGGCAAGATTCGCCGCATTGCCCCTAACGCCCGCATTATCATGCCCGGCTTGCTCTCCATTTCCGAACCCACCGGCCTGCAGCGCATCTGCCTGGTCAACGTGATTCCGAACATGCCCGGGGGCATTCCGCTCGGCCATCTTCAGGCGATGGAACTGGGTGCTCGCGACGTCCAGATGCGAGCAGCGCGTGAGATCAGCGCCACCTTCATTGACATCAAGAACGAATCCCGCAACAACCACTCCTGCGCGCCGGACAAGAACCGCTGGGGCACCGGGTTCATCGACACCACCACCGAGAACTACAACATGGCCTACCACCCCTCCCACGCTGGTTCGCGCTACGTGGCTACCCGCGTGATGCAGGTGCTCTAGCGTCTACGCAGTCACCCTCCCAAACCGCGCGGCTCCCCGCTAGCTGACCGGGTTTAGGCTGGAACGCATGGTCTCCCCACCCCGCAACCTCTTGCACTTGTCTGGTTCCGCGACGACCTCCGGCTCACGGATAACGCCGCCCTCACGTGGGCAGCGCAGCACGGCCATGTGGTCGGGCTGTTCATTTTCGAGGAGATCGATGCCGCTCGCCCACTGGGTGCCGCAGCGGCGTGGTGGCAGCGTGAAAGCGTCCGCAAACTACACGCTGATCTGGCGCAACGCGGTGTACACCTGATCATCGAGCACGGTGATCCCCGTGAGATCATCCCGAGGATCGCCGCCGAGCTGGGTGCCACGGCGGTGACGTGGAACCGCCGCTACCACCTCCTCTTCCGCGATGTCGATGCTGAACTCAAGCGCACACTGGCACAATCGTGCGAGGTCACCTCTCACCCCGGCTACCTGCTGAACGAGCCGTGGACTGTGCAGACAGGTAGTGGCACGCCGTTTAGGGTATTCACGCCGTATGGCAAGGCGTCGCAAAGCATGCTTATCGACGCTCCACCCACCCCCTCCCTATCCCCGACCTCCACGGAACCGACGTGACGAGTGCACCGCCGACCTTCGATGAACCGTTCTGGGCGGTGGAGACCCTCGCCACGCACTGCCATCCCGGTGAGATGCAAGCGCAACGGAAGTTCCGTGACTTCCTCGAGGGATTGGCGGATACAAGCTACAAGGACAACAACGACATCCCCTCGGCTGATGCGACGTCGGGCCTGTCAGCGCACCTGCGCTTCGGGGAGATCAGTCCCGCCCAGATCTGGGCGGAGACGGCCGCTTTCGCAGACGCCAATCACACCGTCGCCGCAGATGCTTGGGCGTTCTTGCGCCAGCTGCTGTGGCGAGATTTCGCGTGGCACCGGCTCTACTACATTCCCACTTTGGCCACGCGCAATGTCCGCGAGCAGTTCAACGCGTTTCCCTGGGCGTGGACGGACCAGCCCACCCCTGGCTCCACAACGCGAGCCTTTGCCCACCCCGAGATGGTGCCGAACGATCCGGACGAGGCCCAGCACCTCGATGAGCTCGCCCTGTGGCAGAAAGGTGAAACAGGAATCCCAATGGTCGATGCCGGGATGCGCGAGTTGTGGGCCACCGGAACGATGCATAACCGGGTGCGGATGGTCGTCGGCAGCTGGTTGACAAAGAACCTCGGCATCCACTGGCGTCACGGCGAAGAGTGGTTCTGGGACACGCTTGTCGACGCCGACTACGCCTCCAACCCCTTCAACTGGCAATGGGTCGCCGGCTGCGGCGACGATGCCGCACCCTATTTCCGCATCTTCAACCCCCTTCTTCAGGAGGAGAAGTTCGACCCCCAGGGGATTTACATCAACCAGTGGGTGCCGGAGCGACACACCCCGATGTACCCGGAGCCGATGGTCGACGTCAAGAACTGACTAACGGGCGGCGGTAATCCAGTTCACGGCCTCACCGTAAGAGACCTCGCCGTACTGGCCGTGGTTGTAAACGCTCAACAACAGCGGCAACGTCGTGGGAGAGCGCATTGCGACGATCGCCGCCAACTCAGTGATCGGCATCTGCCCCCTCAAAGTGGCCACGCGCAGCATGGGGTCGACGTGGCGGCGCCACTCGTCGGGAAGCGAACAGATCGGGTCATCGGGGCGGCAGATATCCAGCACGCGCGGGCCCAGCTCACCGTAACCACCCTCCAGTGTCTCCAACGCGCCCTTATCGGCGGCCGTGGCACCAGCGCGGAAGTGGCCACCGTTGTCAGCCAGGTGGGGGTTGGAGATCAGCGCAGCTGAGCGAAACTTCTCCTTCTGGATCGGCCCGCGGTCGTGGGCGATGTCGTTGATCAACTGCGCACCGATGCCAGCGCCTTCAGAGAAGCCGGTAATGCTAAAGGTCGCATCCGGGCACATGCGGGACAATCGACGCATCGTCGCAGAAGCATCGTTATATCCGGCACGGGCGGAATCCGTGTACGTCATCAGCGTGAACGGCACGGCCGGGTAGGTGATCCACACCGGCTGCGTCGTCCCACCGGTGCGCTGGTGCACGCGCTGCGCCACCGGAGTCACCTTCGGACCTACGGGCGCTTTCTCCGGGAGGAACGAAGCAGTGTTGGCACCACCGGGAATAGTAATGAGGAACTCGCGCGAGCACGTGTTCACATTCGGCGACTCCAGCACCGAGCTCATATCCTGAGCACTCGCCTGCGCAGCACCGCCCGCTACAAACCCGAGCGCGACAGCGACCGCCGCAATCTTCTTCAGCAACATTCTCTTATTCCTCGCGCCCCGTGAGGCATCGGTTTCCGCGTAAAGACCAACTAAGAATAAAGCACATACAAGGAAACCCCAACAGGAAACGGCCAGTTTGCTCTCAGCACAGTTTCGTCGGGGGCACCCGCGGGGTACACTGCCCGCATGCGCAAATCCATCGTGACTAAAGCCGTCTCCGTCGCCACCGTCGCTGCCCTGACCCTGGGAGCTTTCCCCGCCGTGGCAGACGCACAGGACAAGATCGGAAAAATCTCCGAGGAAATCACCACTGGCATCGAACGCGGCATAGATCCCGAGAAGTCGGTTCTGCAGGAAAACTCCAGCACCAAGGACTTCTTCAAAAATGGCCTCGAGCCCTTTGGGGATATGTCCTCTATGGACACTGCGACGAGTTCCGAGGGCTTGACCCGCGCCATCCTCAACTACGTCATCATCGCTGCGGGCATCACCATCATCGGCCAGATCATCCAGCTGGTCATGGCGAACCTGCCGCGCTAACCCGCATGCACGCTCGTTCCGAGAGGGACTGAGCCAAGACCGAGGCATACAATTTCTTCACTGGAAGGCATTGTATGCTTCTTCTATGTTCAAACCTTTCAAGGTGGCAGCCTGCGCGGCCAGCATTGCGTCGATAAGCATGCTCGCTGGTTGCGTCACCAACGTCGAGGGCGGACACCCTGACGGTTGGGAGCAGATCACGCCGGATGAGGTTCCCGAGATCGCCGCGATGGTGCCTGAAGATATACAGGCATCCGGCACCCTAACAATCGGTACCAACCCCCCGTTCGCTCCTTTTGAGTTCAAGGACTCGCAAGGCCGGATGATTGGTCTGGAGATGGATCTCGGCCACGCCCTCGCCAGCGTTATGGGTCTGGAGTTCCAAGCTCAGGAGCAGGATTTCTCCATGATCTTGCCCGCCGTTCAGGCCGGAACGCTCGACGCGGGAATGTCTGGCTTCACTGACACGGAGGAACGGCGCGAGAACTTCGAGTTCGTCAACTTCCTGTACGCCGGCATCCAGTGGGCGACTCAGCCCGGCAGCGGGGTCGACCCGGAGAACCCCTGCGGGCTCACCGTTGCCGTGCAGCGCACGACGGTGTCAGAGACTGACGACATTCGCCCGAAAGCCGAGAAGTGCGAAGAAGAAGGCGACCCGATCACGATCCTGTCTTACGACACGTCGGACAATGCCGCATTGGCAGCGCTCGTCGGGCGCGCTGACGCGCTTAGCGCGGACTCACCTGTGTCGGCCTGGGCCGTGGAACGCTCGGACGGCCAGCTCGAGCTCACCGGCGAGATGTTCGACGCCGCACCCTACGGCATCGCGGTGCCGAAGGACTCGCCGCTGGCGGACGCGCTCGCCGCTGCCATGCAACACCTCATTGACACCGGCGAGTACCAGCGCATCTTGGAACAGTGGAATGTGGAAACCGGCCTGTTGGATGAGGCCCTGATCAACGAGCAGCCAGTGGGAGGACACTAATGGCTCAACGCAACGAACGCCCACAACGCATCGAGGCTAAACCGCTGCGCCACCCGGGACGCTGGGTCGCCGCGGTGATCCTGTTGGTGCTTTTCGCGCTCTTCATCTTCGACGCCGCGCGCCGCGAGGCCTACGGCTGGGGCACATACTTCGCGTACCTCTTTGACACCCGCATCCTCACCGCCGCCGGCCACACCCTGGCGCTGACGGTGCTGGCCATGATCATCGGTGTGGTGCTCGGCGTGATCCTGGCAGTCATGCGCATGTCGCCGAACCCAGTGTTCAAGTCCATTGCGTGGCTGTACCTGTGGGTCTTCCGGGGTACCCCGGTGTATGTCCAACTGGTGTTCTGGGGACTTCTCGGAGCAATCTACCAGTCTGTCAACCTCGGCTTCACTGAAATCTCCATGGAGGCACTCACCTCCTCCGCTTTCGCCCTCGCGGTGCTTGGCCTGGGCCTCAACGAAGCTGGTTACATGGCCGAAATCGTCCGCTCCGGCATCAACTCGGTTCCGGAAGGGCAGATCGAAGCGTCGAAAGCTTTGGGCATGGGCTGGGGCATGACCATGCGCCGCACGGTGCTACCGCAGGCAATGCGGATTATCATCCCGCCAACTGGCAACGAGTTCATCTCCCTGCTGAAGACCTCCTCGCTGGTGGTGGCTATCCCCTACTCGCTCGAGCTTTACGGCCGCAGCCAAGACATTGCCGCCGCGCTCTTCGAGCCAGTGCCGATGCTGCTTGTCGCCGCCACCTGGTACCTGGTGATCACCTCGATCCTCATGATCGGCCAGTACTACCTGGAGCGCTACTTCGACCGTGGTGTCACTCGCGAACTCACGGCCCGCCAGCTCGCGGCGCTGACCGACGCTGAAGGCAAAACACCCCACAACGTCACCGTCATCGAGGAAAGGTAGGAAGCGCTCATGACTAGCACACCCATGGTTCAGGCCGTCGACGTCTGGAAGTCTTTCGGCTCGCTCGACGTGCTCAAGGGCATCAACCTCGAAGTGCAAAAAGGCGAGGTCACCTGCCTCATCGGCCCGTCGGGGTCTGGTAAGTCGACGTTCCTGCGCTGCGTGAACCACCTCGAGCAGGTCACCGCCGGCCGTCTCTACGTCGACGGGGATCTCATCGGGTACCGCGAGAAAGACGGTGTTTTATACCAACTCTCGGAGAAGGATGCCTCCCGCCAGCGCCGCGACATCGGCATGGTCTTCCAGTCCTTCAATCTCTTCGGCCACCGCACCGCCCTGGAGAACATCATCGAAGCGCCCATCCACGTCAAGGGCGAGAAGCCGGAAACTGCCAAAAAGAAGGCCATGGAGCTGCTCGAGCAAGTCGGCCTCGCCCACAAAGCGGAGGCCTACCCCGTCCAGCTTTCCGGTGGGCAGCAGCAACGCGTCGCCATCGCGCGTGCGGTGGCCATGGACCCCAAGCTCATGCTTTTCGACGAACCCACCTCCGCCCTCGACCCCGAACTCGTCGGCGAAGTCCTCCGCGTGATGCGCGAGCTGGCCGCATCCGGAATGACCATGCTGGTAGTCACCCACGAGATGGCGTTCGCCCGCGAGGTCGCCGATACAGTCGCCTTCATGTCTGACGGCGCCATTGTCGAGTACGGCACTCCCGAGCAAGTTCTCGACAACCCCCAGGAAGCCCGCACTCAGGAGTTCCTCTCGTCGATCTTCTAGGGATCTTCGGGGGCCGCGCCCCAGTGCGGATACTCGCCGATCACTGCGTGCGGAAAAGTTGACAAACTCGATTTCCGCCTAGAACCGTTTCCGCAGGTAGAAGGGATCTGGGGCGCTAGACCGGCTTCAGGTTTGTCAACTTTTCCGCAAGCGACCTTGGACCTAAGTAGTGCCGCTGAACTTCTGGTTCATCGCCTCGAAAACCGGGTCCGGAACGAGCCCCTTCAGGTCGCCGCCGTACTTGGCCACTTCCTTGCACAGGGAGGACGAGATGTAACCGTACTTCTCGTCGGTCATGAGGAAGAATGTGTCCACGCCGGAGAGCCGCCGGTTCATCTGCGCCATGGGTAGCTCGTAGTCGTAGTCGAGGGAGGAGCGCAGACCCTTCACCAGCGCGCCGATGTTGTGCGCGGTGGTGTAGTCCACCAGCAGACCGCCCCACGTGTCCACTGTGATGTTGGGAATGTGGCTGGTGACTTCGCGGATGAGGCCCATGCGCTCGTCAATGCTGAACAGGCCGGACTGCTTGTTCGGGTTGCCGGTCACCAGGACGGTGACTTCATCGAAGCTACGCGCGGCGCGGGTGAAGATGTCCAGGTGACCGTTGGTCACAGGGTCGAAGGATCCTGGGCATACTGCCTTCGTCATTGTTCTTCCTCGTTCTTGTCGGCACTGCCGTAGACAGCCATGTCCATACGAGCGATACCATACAGGCGCTTCTTCAACTTTTGACCGGTAGGTGTGTAGCCCTCCGGCCATGCGGTTTCTGCGCTGTCGCGGTGGCGTTCGATGACGACAGCTGCGCCGTCGATAAGCGCGGGCTTGAGCGCTTCGAGCATGGCGGCGACATCCTCGTCGGGCAGGTCGTAGGGCGGGTCGGCGAGCACCATGTCGAAGTACGCGCGCGGGGCACGCGGCACGTACGCGGAGGCCTTGACGGGCTCAATATGCACGTTCGGATGGCCGACGGCCTGGGCGTTGTGCTTGATTATCTCAACGGCTTTCGGGTCGGACTCGACAAGCACGACCTCCTCAGCGCCACGCGATGCGGCCTCGAGCCCCAGCGCGCCCGAGCCGGAAAACAGGTCGAGCACACGCTTGCCGACGAAGCCGAACCGCACCTGCAACGACGAGAACAACCCCTCTTTCGCTCTGTCTGAGGTGGGGCGGGTGCCTTCCGGAGGAACCTTGATCTTGCGTCCGCGGGCTTCGCCCGAAATGATTCGGCTCATGCGACCACTTTAACTTTTATCCAGATACTCGAATTCTTCGAGGATCATCTCTTCGGTGACGGAGCGGGCCAGCTCAATGTCGCGGGCGACAATCTCGGCGGCGTCGTCGTAGGCGCGCTGGATGATCTCATAGTCTTCGACAAGGTTGAGCAGCTTGAGCTGTCGCTCCTTGCCGGACTGGGATGTGCCCAGCACGTCGCCCTCTTGGCGGATCTCCAGGTCGAGCTCGGCGAGTTCGAACCCGTCGGAAACCTCGGCAATGCGCGAAACGCGCTCGAGCTGGGGTGTATCGGGCTCAGCGAAGGTATGGAACAAGCACAGCGACTGGTGCCCACCACGACCCACACGGCCGCGCAGCTGGTGGAGCTGGGAGACCCCGAAGTGCTCGGATTCGCGCACCATCATCACCGTTGCATTCGGTACGTCGACACCGACCTCGATGACCGTCGTGGAGATGAGCACATCGATCTCTCCGGCGCTGAACTCGGACATGATCCGGTCCTTGTCCTCGCCTTTCATGCGGCCGTGCAGAATCTCGATTCGCAGGCCCTGCAACTCCACAGCTTGCAGGCGTTCCGCCATCTCGAGCACCCCGCCGGGCCCCTCAATGCGCGGGCACACAATATAGGCCTGGTGGCCGGCGGCGACCTCCTCGCGAATCTTCACCCAGGCACGCGCCACCCACGTCTCCTTGAACTCCGGCACGATCGCCGACTGGATGGGTTTGCGGCCGCCGGGCAGCTCCCGCAGAGTGGACACCTCGAGGTCGCCGAAAACGGTGATGGCGATGGTGCGCGGAATCGGTGTCGCCGTCATTACCAGCAAGTGCGGGGTGATATCCCCTGCCTTGTCGCGCAGCATGTCGCGCTGCTCCACACCGAAGCGGTGCTGCTCATCCACAACGACGAAACCGAGGTTGAAGAACTCCACGCTCTGCTGAATGATCGCGTGCGTACCCACGACGATGTCGGCCTCCCCCGTCATGATCGCCAGCAGCGCCTCCTGTTTCTGCACAGTCGGCATCGACCCCGTTAGCGCCACCACGCGGGCGTGCACACCGGTGCGCATCAGGGTCTTACGCAGAGACTTTTCGTGCTGGAGGGTGAGCACTTCCGTCGGAGCGAGCAACGCACACTGCATGCCGTTGTCCACCGCTTGGAGCATCGCAGCCAACGCCACGATCGTTTTTCCGGAACCGACCTCGCCCTGCAGCAGGCGGGTCATTGGAATCGTGCGCTGTAGGTCTGAGGTGATCTCGTCGAGCACACCGAGCTGCCCGTCGGTCAGTGAAAAAGGCAACGCGCTCAAGAGTTGCGCTTGGTTGCGCTTATCGACGCGCGGAAGCGCCGGCGCCGTCCGATGCGCCGTATCCTCGCGGCGCACCGCCATGATGAGAGCCACCCGCAGCGCCTCGTTGTATTTCAGGCGGTTCCGGGCGGCGTCGGGGCCGTGGGGCCCGGGCAAGTGGATCTGCCACAGAGCGTCCTGAAGAGAAATGAAGCCCTCGGGAGTGAAGCCGAGCGGCTCTTCCACCTCCCCGATGTGTTCGAGGACGGTGGCGACCGCACCCATAATGGTCCATGTGGAGACGTTCTTCTTTGCCGCGTAGACCGGCAACCACTCACGGCCAGCCAACATCTCATCGGGGTCCCCGAAGGCGGCAAGCTGCTTCATCGACCCGGAACTGTGCGTAGCACCGCTTGACTTCTCGCCTGAGAAACTGGGCTGGTTGAGCAGAATGAAGTCCGGGTGCTGCAGCTGCGGCATGCCGTTGAAGTAGGACAGCTTCCCAGTGAACATGCCACGGGTACCCTCCTCGAGCACCCGCGGAGCGTAGCGGGCGTTGAAGAACGACATGTCAATTGTGTTGCGCCCGTCGGTCACCTGCGCCTTGAAGATTGTCCGCTTGCCGTGAATCATACGCGTGGACTGGATCACGCCGATGAAAGAGATCGTGTCACCTGGCAGCGCCCCTTCGAGCGCGTCGCCGTAACCGTAGTGAAGGTACTTGCGCGGGTAGTGCTCCAACAGCCCTTCTGCTGTCTCGATCCCGAAGTTGGTCGCGATGGCTCGCGCGGGGCGGGTGGGAATGACCAGGTTGAGCGGCGTGGAGTACGTCAGGCCGAGCACGGTGCTACTCCACTCCGATGTGGCCGAGCGTTCCGAGGCCATCTGCCGGGTAGACCAGTACCTCGGCCCCGAGTTTCTCTTCGAGGGCGTCGCTGTCAACCGCGGTGGCGTCGTCCGGGGCGAGAAGGAGGGTGATCAGCTCACCGCCGTCGGCAAGCAAAGCGGTGCACGCCTGCTCAATGGCCGAAGCGAGGTCGTCTGCCCGGGCAATAGCTCCGTTCGCACCGAGGACATCAATCCCGTCATCGGTGGTCTGGATATCAGCGACATCCATCTCCTGCGCGGCTTCCTGCATCAAAGCAGCCGCCTGGTCGAGCGGCAGGCGCGGATCATGAACGGCAAGAGCAGCGATACCGTTGACCAGGCGGACTGTCGGGAGCAAAACGATCTCCGTGTCATCCGTCTCGGCAACTGATTCGACTGCGCCGAGCGTTTCGGAGTCGAGCTGGCCATTGGGCAGCACAAGAACCTCGTGCGCGCCCGAGGCGACAATCTCGCGGCGGAGATCCTCAACCACACCTGGGCCGGGCACGACAGCGACCGCACCGGCTTGGGTGTACAGATCCATCAACGAACCGGCAGGAGTCACCGCAACGATGAGGCGGCCGACACGGCGCGCTTCATGCAACGGGGACGCATCCGGCAACACCTCGAGCCGCAACTCGGTCACCTCCCCCATAGCGAAGGCCTTCTCGATGACCGGCCCCGCTCCCGGGGTATGAATGTGCACCTTGCCCTGCGTGTCCGTCACACGGGCCACGACAAGGCTGCGCCCCATCCCGGAGAGCACCGACTCAAGATCATCGAGGGGACCAGAGAACATGAACAGAACTTCGAGCCAGCCGGGGGCGCCGTGTCCGTCGCCGTGCTCATGGTCCGAACCAGGCGCAGAACCTACGGGACGGTCACCGCCGCTTTCGCCGCTGACGCTGTCGTGCAGCACCTGAAGCAACAGCACCAGCCCAGTACCGCCTGCATCCACAACCCCCGCTTCGCGGAGTTCAGCGAGCTGTGACGGAGTGCGTTCGAGCGCTTCTTCGGCGGCACCAAGGGCTGCTGCAGTGACGTCAGCAAGCTCACCGGTCTCCGCGGCCGCTCGTGCCGCATTAGCTGCTTCGCGCAAGACGGTGATGATCGTGCCCTCGACGGGCGAATTGATAGCCCGCTCCACGAACGTGACAGCGTTGGTCAGCGCGTCTGCGACGCTTCTGCCGTCCAACTCCCCATCGAGTGCCGCCTGCGCGACACCCCGCAATACCTGGGACAGGACGATCCCCGAATTACCGCGGGCACCCTTAATGCTGCCGAACGCCAGCGCCTCAGCGACCGCGTCCGCGCCGGCGGACGGATCCACATTCTCGGCTTCGCGCACGGCTGCGGCCATTGTGTACGCCATGTTGGAGCCAGTGTCTGAATCCGGCACGGGGAAGACATTCAGGCTGTTGATGTCCTCGCGGTGCTCCTCCAACGCTTCAGCGCCGCTACGTGCCCACACCAGAAGGCGGGCACCGTCAAGCACAGAAACGCCGGAGAGGGTGGTCATGGGCACTTACTCTACAGTGCCCAGTCAACACCGTCGGCCCCTTGGGCCTGCAGCGCCTCATTGGCCCGCGAGAACGGCCGGGAGCCGAAGAATCCGTTGCGCGCGGAAAACGGTGAGGGGTGCGTCGACTCGATGCATGGAGTGTCACCTAGGAACTCTTTGGCGGTGCGGGCGTCGCGTCCCCACAGGATGGCCACGAGCGGTGTGTCACGCTCGGCGAGGGCGCGCATCGCTTGCTCTGTGACCTCTTCCCAGCCCTTGCCGCGGTGCGAGCCAGATTTTCCGGGCGCCACGGTGAGCACCCTGTTGAGCAGCAAGATTCCCTGGCTCGCCCAGTTGGACAGGTCGCCGTCCTTCCGGGGCGGGATGCCCAGGTCGCTTTCCAGCTCAGTGTAGATATTCACCAGGGAGCGGGGTGGGCGCACACCTGGTTGCGTCGAAAAGCTCAGGCCCATGGGGTGCCCTGGTGTCGGGTACGGATCTTGGCCGACGATGAGCACACGCACATCGTCGAACGGGTCCTGAAACGCGCGCAGGACGTCGTTGCCGGCTGGCAGGTACGGCTGGTTCGCGCGCAGGAAGTCACCCATTTCATGAATGCGCTTTTCGACGGGCGCCAGTGGTTCCTTCCAGCTCTCATGCACAGGCAAATTCATGCGAAGCTCTCCCATCCTCCGGAGTAATTGGGTGCAGCGCCATCGACGGTGATGCTCGCTGCGTCGTTGGTGCGGCACACCTTGCCGATGCTGCGGAACCCGACAGGCGCATTCCCATGCAAGGTGCCAAGCAAAGTGTGGTCTTCCCCGCCCTCATACACCCACTTCCACGGGTCAGCACCAAGAAGCTCAGCGGCATGAAGCAGCAAGTCGTCGGGGGCGATCGTGGCGGGATCCAGATCGAACCGCACACCAGAGTTCTGAGCGATCGCAGTGAGATCGTGCAGTAGACCGTCGGAGTTGTCGGTCATCGCGCTCGCTCCGGCGGAACGCGCGACCACGCCAGCGCTCGGCGAGAGAACGGGGGCCTGGTAGGCCAGCACGAGCGGTTCCAACTTCTCGGGGATCTCCATGCCCGATTCCAGCAGGTCCAAGCCAGCGGCGGAGTAACCGATCGCACCGTGGGCAACAAGGTTCTGGCCCGGGCGCGCACCGGATAGGGTCAGCGGCGGCCGGTTACCGCCGAGGGATCCGATAGCGGTGACCGAGAGAACAAGGCTCTCCCCCGCTGTGACATCGCCGCCGACGAGCTCGGCGGCGTACTTGTCGATCTCGTGGGCGATCCCACGGGCGATCTCCCCGACCACGGACGCCGCCATTGCCGGCGGAGCAGACAGGGAGAGCAACACAGCGATCGGGCGCGCTCCCATTGCTTCAATATCGGCGAAGTTCTGCACGACTGCCTTTCGGCCCAGATACCACGGGGTGGTCACATCCGCCCGGAAATGCCGCCCTTCCACGAGCATGTCCGTGGTGGCCACCACGCGCGAGTTCGGCGACGCAGGGAGCAAAACGGCCGCATCGTCCCCGTTGACCGGTGATGGGCTGGCATCGATGATCGACTGGATTACCGCGTGTTCCCCGACCTCCCCGAGCGTGGGGCCACTGGTGGGAAAACCGGTGTGAATCATAGGTGCGTGGGGCCTTTCTCGGTTCTGGGCCTTATAGACTGGGCCGTTATGACGAGCTCAGCCGAACAGACTACCGCCGCGCCGCCGATGAACAAGACACTGATCTACGTCAGTCTGGGCTTGGCGCTAGCGCTTGTCGTCGGAGTGCTCGTCGGGTCCAAGGTGGTTATGCAAAAGCTTAACAACCAGCCGGTCTCGCTGTCGGAGTTGCCGTCTCCTATGGCGGACTCCGCCGAATGCGCCCAGTTGGTCGAGTCTCTGCCCGACGAGCTTGCCGGTCACCGCCGCGCCGAGCTGCTCGACCCGGCTCCTGCCGGTGCTGCCGTGTGGCAGTCTACCTCCGACGAACGCGTCACGCTGCGCTGCGGTGTCGAAGCCCCTCTCCACTACACCGAGCTCACCCCCACGTTTGAAGCGGCCGGAGCACGGTGGATAGAAATCAGCGACCCTACGGCGGGGGCGGACTTGTCCACATGGTTCACAGTGGACCGCTCGCCGGTCGTGGCGGTGACGGCGGACCATCAGGCTGTGCGGGAGGGTGAGAGTCCCGTCGATAAGCTCGACCTGTCTGCTCTACCGGAAGAGGCGAGCGAACCTGCACCCGCGCCGCTGGCCGGGCTTGAACCCGCAGAGGGCGCTGTAGCCGAGTGCGAGACGCTATTGGGAGCACTCCCCGACGAGCTCGTCCCGGGCTACGCACGGTTGGATCTGAGCAACGTCGCTTCGCTTGACGACGCATCTGCAGCCGCATGGGGTGGGACTAGCGTGGAACCCATTGTCATCCGCTGCGGTGTCGCGGCACCGGCGAGCTATGAACCTGGAGCCCAGCTGACCCAGATCAACGACACCCCGTGGTTCCAGGAGGAGAACCCTGACGGAACTGCGACGCTGCTCTACGCGCTGGGCCGGCGCACCGATATCGCAGTGTCGCTGCCCATGGGTGTCGGCGAAGAAGCGCTGACGAAGCTAACCAACCTTATTGAGGAGAACGTTCCAGCGCAGTAGCAATGAGTGTTTCGAGCAGCTCCCCGTAGCTCATGCCCGCAGCTTGGAAGACCTGCGGGAACATCGAGATCGAGGTGAAGCCGGGCATGGTGTTGACTTCGTTGAGCATCGGGCCCTCCGATGTGACAAAGAAGTCCACGCGCGCCAAACCACGGCAGTCCAGAGCGCGGAAGGTGCGGATGGCCAGCTCTTCGAGCTTGGCGTTCATCACGTCGTCGTAGCCCGCCGGGATCGTCGCGGTGACAACGTCGTCGAGATACTTGGTCTCAAACCCGTAGAAGCCCTCCTCCGATTCGGAGGTGCCGTTGAGCTTTGCGGGAGGCGAGGCGATGAGATCGCCGTTGGGGCGCTCGATCACGCCGACTTCCACCTCGTCGCCAACCAGCTCCGCCTCAATGATGACCTTGGAGTCATACAGGCGGGCAAAACGCACGGCGTCATCGAGCTGATCCCAGCTGTCGACCTTGTTGATGCCGATGGAGGATCCACCGCGGGCCGGCTTCACAAACACGGGAAGGCCGAGGTAGTCGCGGTCGCTGTCGTCGAGGTGCTCGTCGTCGACAAGCACGACCTCGCGGGTGACAGGCACATCTGCCGAACGCGCGACAATCTTCGTGAACTGCTTGTCCATCGAGCAGGCGGACGACAGCACACCCGGACCGACATACGGCACGCCAGCAAGGTCGAGCAGACCCTGAATCGTGCCATCTTCGCCGTAGGTGCCGTGCAGAACCGGGAAGACAGCGTCGATGGTGGCCAGCACCTCGCCCGTGCGAGCATCGTAAAACTCACCGCGGCGGGAAGGATTGACCGACAGCGCGACCTCGCGCTCGCCCGCGACCGACGGCAGCTGAGAATCCCCGACCGGGTCCGTCGTGCCTTCCACCCACACGCCATCTTGAGTGATGCCTACCGGGAAAATTTTGTACTTGTCCTTGGGCAACTCCGCCATGATGGCGCCAGCAGAAATGCAAGAAATGGAGTGCTCGGAGGACATTCCACCGTAAATGACGGCAAGTGTGATCATGCAAACCACACTACAAGGCACCTACTCCGACTTTTTCGAGCGACCCATCAGTGCGACAACCATCTCATCGACCTTGAGGTCGCCGTGGCACACGGAGTGCACTGCCTCCGTGAGCGGCATGTCCACTCCGTTGGCCAGAGCCAGCTCGTAGATGCTCTTGGAGCTAATCACACCTTCTGCGACCTGGCCATGCGTCGCCTCGCGGGCGTCCTCAAGCGGCATTCCGCGGCCGAGACGTTCACCGAACGTGCGGTTGCGGGACAGCGGCGAGCCGCAGGTGGCCACGAGGTCGCCCAGCCCAGCAAGGCCCGCGAAAGTGCGCTGATCTGCGCCGAGCGCCATGCCCAGGCGTGTGATCTCCGCCAGGCCACGGGTGATCAAGGTGGCGCGGGTGTTCTCCCCCAGATCTTTACCCGCAGCCATGCCGCACGCGAGCGCGATGACGTTCTTGCAGGCCCCGCCAATCTCACAGCCGACGACATCAGTGTTGGTGTACGGGCGCATATACGTGGTTGCGCAGGCGGCCTGGACCAGCTTCGCGCGGTTGAGGTCTGAGCAGGCGATGACTGTAGCCGCTGGCTGCTCCTCAGCGACCTCGCGGGCCAAATTCGGGCCCGACAAAACGGCCACGCGGTCGCCGTTAATGCCGGTGACCTCTGCCACCACCTCGGACATGCGCTTATACGTGCCCGTCTCAATGCCCTTAGAGATAGACAGCACTGTGGCGTCCGAGCTGATGTGCGGCGCCCACGTGGCCAGGTTGTCGCGCATCGTCTGGCTCGGCACAGCGGGCACCACGATCTGTGCAGACTCGATTGCGGCTTCGGCGTCATCGGTCGTTTCAATCGCCTCTGGCAGTTCAATGCCCTCGAGGTAATCGGGATTCTCGCGTGTGGACGCCATTGTCTGCGCCAACTGGGTGCGGCGCGCCCACAGGCTCACAGAGTTTCCGGCGTCCGCAAAGACCTTCGCTAGTGCGGTCCCCCACGACCCGGCGCCGAGAACAGCCACCTTGACCATGTGCGCTCCTTCTCTCTTACGTTCCGTGCCAGTGTAGAGGAGCCAGGCTCGGTTGGGCGCATATGATGAATGCCATGGGCAAGAAGTCGAAGATGCACGAAGACGACAAGGACATCCAGGGCGAGATGTTCCTCACCGGCCGCCACCAGGAGATTCCACGGCGACCGGATGAGGAATTCAAGAAGACTACTCTGGCTGCGGGCGCCGTGCTGTGGCGCGGCGACGTCAACGACATCGACTCGATTGAAGTCGCGTGCATTCACCGCCCACGCTATGACGACTGGTCCTTGGCCAAGGGCAAGGTGGACCCGGGCGAGTCTCTCGTGGTCACTGCGGTCCGCGAGATCAAGGAGGAAACCGGCTACGACATCCGCCTGGGCAAGCTGCTGGGTAAGACGGTGTACCCCGTCATGGACAGCACGAAGGTGGTCTACTACTGGATCGCTCAGGTGCTCGGCGGCGAGTTCGAGCCGAACGACGAGGTCGACGAGATCCGCTGGCTCACCTTCGACGATGCCAAAGAAATCATGTCCTACGACCTCGACCGCCAGGTTCTGACGAAAGCGGAGAAGCGCTTCCGCCTCCCGGCGACGTGCCGCATCCTTTATGTGCGCCACGCGAAGGCGCACGACCGCGAGAAGTGGTCAGGCGACGACAACAAGCGCCCATTGGACAAGAAGGGCCGCCGTCAGTCGGAGATGCTCGTCCCGATGCTCGCGGCCTTCCACCCGGAGCGCATCTATAGCGCTCTTCCGGACCGCTGCCAGCAAACCATCGCGCCGCTTGCCGACGAGTTGAACATGCCTGTCGACGTCGACCTGCGTTTCGGTGACAACGCGTGGCAGTCAGACCCGTCCGGTGCCAAGCAGGCTTTCCAAGCTGTCATCGATCAAGGTGGCACGAGCGTCGTCGTAGCCCAGGGCGACGTGATGCCCAACATGATCCAGTGGCTCTCAGAGAACGGCCGCCTGCCGATCGACGGTGAGATCAACTGCAAGAAGGGCTGCGTGTGGGTCTTGTCCTTCAACAGCGGCGAGCTGACTGGCGCTGACTACATGCCGACAGCCCTGCCGGTGCGGTAGAAATTAAGCGTCTGGGTGCGCTGCCTCGGCTTGCTGCAGTTTCTTCGGCCCGCCAAACGCTTCCCAGGTGAGGTAGCGCCAGCCTTTCTCCAACGGCCCCTGGCCGAAGCGGCGCAGCCACAGCCAGCTGAGCACAGCTTGGATGACGAGCATCACTGCGGCGACCGCGAAAGCTGTGTAGAACTCTTCGTTCGTCGCTCCCGCATCTTCGCGTGGATATCCCAACAGTAGGCCGCTTCCGATGATCACCAACGTCGCCAGAATGTAGTTCGTCAGAGCCGTCCGGCCCAGCGACGCGAACATCGCTCCGAGCGCGGACCGCAGGGGCGTGCGCAGCAGGACATACACCAGTGCCATCCACATGGCTGTGTAGATCAGGCCAGTCACTGCAGCAACGTGGCTATATGCGACCGTTCCAAGACTCCGGTACTGGAGGTAGCTCATTCCCAGCGTCAGCGGAACCAGAACCAGCAGTGCCATCGCCGCCGGTTTCGGGTTCTCGTCCAGGGCTTGCGGTAGCCCCCACATAGCAAAGGCGAACCCGAGCAGCAACAGACCGGGAATGAGAATGATTCCTCCGAACGGCGCCCCGAGCAAAGTCAGCGCAACGCCTCCGACGGTGGCCAATGTGCGTCTGAGTTTCAGGTCGGAGACGAAAGTGAGCGGGTACAAGAACACAAAGCCGAAGGCTGAGTAGTACAGCAGCGCCTCCCCGGGGTGGAGGATCTGGTGCACGATTCCGAGCAGAAAAAGAGGCAGCAGCCGCCGCCACATGACGGACTGCGCCATCATCCCGCGTCGGCGAGCCCCATCGACGATCAGTGCGAATCCAATCCCGAAGAGAAATGTGAACGCTGTGAAGAAGCGTTGGTGAGCAAGGAGATCTAGCGCCCGGTACGCCTCCTTTTCCCCTTCAGGCCCTGGATAGAGGAGCCATTGTTGTTGAAAGTTCACGAAGGCGATCCCGCACAGTGCTATTCCGCGGATCACATCGAGCGAGAGCATTCTCGCGTTTGGCGTTTCGTTCATTCTCTGGCCTTTCTAGACGTCGATAGCTGGCTTGTACGCGGGCCGCTTCACTTCGAAGTCCTCGATTGCGCCCTCGTCACGCAGGGTCAGGCCGATGTCGTCGAGGCCTTCCATGAGGCGCCAGCGGATGTAGTCGTCGATCTCGAAGGTGAAGGTGTTCTCCCCCACCGTCACAGTCCGGTCCTCGAGCGACACCGTGACCACCATACCGGGGTTTTGCTCGAGCTGCTTCCAGATCAGCTCGATGTCGGATTCAGTCATTTGGCCGGCGAGCAGGCCTGCTTTGGAGGTGTTACCACGGAAGATGTCGGCGAAGCGCGGGCTAAACACGGCCTTGAAGCCATAGTCCATGAGCGCCCACACGGCGTGCTCGCGAGAGGAGCCGGTGCCGAAGTCGGGGCCGGCGAAGAGCACGGAACCGTTCTTGAACGCATCCTGGTTCAGCACAAAGTCTGCTTCGTTGTTACGCCAGTTGGAGAACAGACCGTCCTCGAACCCAGTGCGCGAGACACGCTTCAAGTACACAGCGGGGATGATCTGGTCGGTGTCCACGTTGGAGCGGGTCAGCGGAACGCCAACGCCGGTGTGGGTGGTGAACTTTTCCATGATTGCTCCTTAAAGGTCCGCCGGGGAGGCAAGGTGGCCAGTGATTGCGGTTGCCGCTGCGACAAGCGGCGACACCAGGTGGGTGCGGCCGCCGGGGCCCTGACGGCCCTCGAAGTTGCGGTTGCTTGTCGACGCTGACCGCTCCCCCGGCTGCAACTGATCCGGGTTCATGCCCAAGCACATCGAGCAGCCGGCGGTACGCCAGTCCGCTCCGAAGTCGCGGAAGATCTGGTCCAGGCCTTCTTCCTCCGCCTGCTGCTTCACCATTGCGGAAGAGGGAACGACCATCATGCGGGTGCCCTCATGAATCTTCTTGCCCTTAATGACCTCCGCAGCTGCACGCAGGTCTTCAATGCGCGCATTGGTGCACGAACCAAGGAAGACAGTGTCGATCTTGATGTCCCGCAGCGGGGTGCCCGGCTCAAGATCCATGTACTTCAGCGCCTTCTCGGCGGCCGCCTTGAGGGTGTCGTCGCCGAAGGACTCCGGGTCCGGCACAGACTCAGCCAGCGGCAGACCCTGACCAGGGTTGGTGCCCCAGGTGACAAACGGGGTGAGCGCAGAACCATCGATTTCGACGACAGTGTCGAACTCGGCACCCTCATCGGTCGGCAGGGTCTTCCAGTAGGCGACGGCGTCGTCCCAGTCCTTGCCTTGCGGTGCGTATTCGCGGCCTTTGACGTACTCGAAGGTCTTCTCGTCAGGGGCCACCATGCCAGCACGGGCACCGCCCTCGATGGACATGTTGCAGATGGTCATGCGTGCTTCCATCGACAGCTTCTCGATGGCCTCTCCGCGGTACTCGATGATGTGGCCGGCCCCGCCGTTGGTGCCGATCTTCGCGATGATCGCCAAAATCAAGTCCTTAGCCGTGACTCCGGGCTGCAATTCCCCGGAGACCTCGATAGCCATGGTCTTGAACGGCTTGAGCGGCAGCGTCTGGGTCGCCATGACGTGCTCGACCTCGGAGGTGCCAATGCCCATGCCGATCGATCCGAACGCACCGTGGGTCGAGGTGTGGGAGTCGCCGCACACGATCGTCATGCCCGGCTGAGTGATGCCCAGCTGCGGTCCAACGGTGTGGACAATGCCCTGCTTGACGTCGCCCATGGAGTGCAGACGGACACCGAACTCTTCGCAGTTCTTGCGCAGGGTGGACACCTGGGTGCGGGAGGTCAGCTCCTCGATCTCCAGCAGATTGCCGGACTTAATGCCCACGGTGGGCACGTTGTGGTCCTCAGTAGCTAGGTGTTGCTGGGGGTTGCGGATCGTGCGTCCGTTCATGCGCAGGCCGTCGAACGCCTGCGGTGAGGTGACCTCGTGGAGAAGTTGGAAGTCGATGTAAATCAGATCCGGGTCTCCGTTCTCACCTTTGGTGATCACGTGATCGCGCCAAACCTTTTCCGCCAAAGTCAATGGCTTGTCCGCATTAACGGCCACCTCAAACACTCTCCTTAAAGCATGTTCCCAATAGGCGGGACAATCGAGTCCATTCAATGGGACAGTCTAGCGGAGGCCAGACCGTTTCACGCAATCCTAGGCAAAACCGTTTTGCCACCCTCGTTCACCCTGCGCCCTGAACGAACACACCCCTACCACGGTCGATACCACTGTCCACATAGTGGATTGCTATCATCCGCACCGTGGGAAACACTGCAGAACTTTCCGGCATCAAGGTCCTTGACCGTTCCATCGCCATCATCGACGCCATCGCCGCCGGCGAGAAGACCCTCGCCCAGCTGAGCGCCGCGACGGAACTCCCCCGTGCGACGACCCACCGCCTTGCCACGGCGTTGGAGATTCACCACATCCTCGTCCGCACGGAAGCCGGCGCATGGGCGATCGGCCCCGCGCTCGCACGCTATGCCGCAGCTGGACCGTCACAGGTGATTGACGCTGCTAAACCCATCATGGGCGAGCTAGTGCGCACCACGCACGAGTCCGTCCAGCTCTACGAGCTCACTGGCGCAACCCGCACGTGTGTGGCGGCGATCGAGCCGCCGAGCGGACTCAACAACACTGTTCCCGTGGGCTCAAAGCTGCCCCTCGACCGTGGCTCTGCTGCGAAGGTGTTTGCCGCCTATGAGCACATCGACACCCCGTTCAACCCTGCGGAGCTCGACCGGATCCTCACCACCCGTCTGGCCGAATCCGTCGGCGAACGTGAAGTAGAGCTGGCCAGCGTATCCACTCCCATTCACAACGCCAACGGTGCGCTTCTTGCCGTGCTGTCCATCTCCGGCCCGGTCGAGCGCCTCAAGCCCTCCCCTGCGCAGATGTGGGGAACCGAACTGCTCAGGGCAGCCGACGCCTTGATGGCCGCAATCTAACCTGCGTCGATAGAGTCAAGCACGCCGTCCGGCCAGACCACGTTCTTCGCCAGCGGGATCTGGTGGGAAGCGCTTTCCAGAATGTGCATGAAGTAGCCGGCAGTGTTCGGGATCGCGACGATATCGCCCGGCCGTACCCCACGGGGGAAACGGATCCGCCGCCGCAGGATCACCTCGTCTTCGATGCAGTAGGCGCCCACCAGGAACGCCTCGACCTCCTCGTCGGTGGAACCGGGGGCGCCCGTCACCAGAATCGGATCGACCAGGTAGTCATCCGATGTGGTCCGGCATTGCGTCCGGTTCATCGCCAGGCCGACGAGTGGTAACCCATCGCTGCGGTGCTTGGTGAATTCGACGGTGGCGAGGATGAGGCCGCAGCCGTCGAGAAGCGAGCGGCCTGGCTCCAAATGCAACCGTAAGCCGCGTGAGGTGAGCTCTTGCGCAACACCGTCGGCGAGCACGTCGTGCAGCCATGCGCCACGCACGGGCCGTTGCCAGTAAGGGTAGGTGTTGTGCAGCGGGTCGCTCTTCCACGTGAACGGCTCCGCGTAGCCCTCCCGCATGGCGCGTAGCGAGTCTTGGGCGTGATTCCACTGCTCCTCATCGTCGAGGTAGCTCATCGGCACACCGCCGCCCACATCAATGAACTGCGGGTCGTGCCCGCCCGCCCGCAGCTTATCGACGAGCCCCACGCACTCCCGCAGCGCTGCCGAACGGTCCGCAGCAGCGTAACCGTGGAGGTGAACGTGCACCCCTGCAACCGTCACGGAGCCAGCTGGCTCGCTCAACCGCCGCGCCCAGACCTGGGAGCGCTCACCGAAGCGAGTCGGCGGCATGGTTGTCGGATCCGGCGCGAGACGCGGAGCCACCAAGGCGGTGCGGTCACCGGCAATGGCGATGATGCGCTCCAACTCGGTCACGTTGTCGGCGGAGATGACCACGCCGCTAGCGATGGCGAGCTCGAGCAACGCGTCCGACTTGATCGCCGCGGAGAGGATGATCCGCTCCCCCGGCACGCCCCGATCCAGGACTTGGCGCAGCTCGTTCTCGCTGGCTACGTCCACACCATGCCCGGCGTCGCGCATCGTGTCCACAAACACGAGTCCCTTGTTGGCTTTGCGGGCGAAGAAGATCTTCACCTCGACTCCCATGGAGGCGCCCGCGCTGACGAGCTCATCGACGTTCGCCAGCATCGGTTCCGGATTGAGCACGTTGACCGGGCTGGAGAATTCCTCGAGCAGGTTCCGGCAGTCGTCGTAGCTGCTGGTGAGTTCCTCAGCCCAGGGCTCGATCCGGGCCGTCATCGGCGGGACACCGTGCACGCGCTCGGGATTCTCCATCGCCTCAGTGACAACGCGGCGTGCCCACCGCGGGATCTCGTCATGCTGCGTCCGGTTCAGGGTGTCCAGGCCGAGAACCCACCCTTCGGTCATCCGTCCCGCCGCCGCAATGTGGCGCTGCCCGGTGATCGTGGCGTCTCGGTCAATGACCAGACCATTCGTTTCAGGGTCGATCGTGCCGATGCCGCGGACCACCAGGTCGGCCACCAAAGTGCCCGGAACGACACCGGGCGGCGCGATGACTCCATCGATCACGACTGTCGCTTCGACCTCACGCGCGGCGGCTGCCAGATCAGCGTTATCGCCCCCACGGTCGAGAATGTCGGTCCGCACGACACCCTTATCAATCAGATCCAGCAGGTCAGCAGCAGGGCCGGCAAACGGCCCGAACGCGATGCGCTCGAGGCGGCGGGTGAGGTCACCAAAGCTGTCCAGGCTCTTCCGCCCACCGAAGGATGCTCGCTCAATCACAGCCGGATAGGCCTTGCGGAAGGCGATGCCCACCGCGTGCGCGGGCGTGACCGGGTCAGTAACGGAGCGCCGGAAATCCTCCACCGGGTCGCCTTTGTCGGTCCCGGCGAGAACCTGCTCGATGGCATCGCGGTCCGAGTCACCGTTCTCTCGCTCGAGAATCCCTGCCGCGCATTCGGCCAGTGCGTCCACGATGTCCTGCGTGTTTGCTGCCGCACGGATTGCGTCCTGGGCGCGGTCGACGAGGTCGTCGATAAGCGTCGTGGGCTCATGCTTGGCCTCCATGAACCTGCCCGAGCGCGTCACGGGGTAGATCGCCTTCTCCGAGATGACGCGGGTGATGTCGATGAACGTCAGCGCGGCGCCGCGCACGACCACCACGTCGTCGGGAGTCACGGTCGCGAGAGTCTGAGGGGTGGCGGGCGCAATGACCCGCACGTTCTCCCCCAGGCCCAGATCCGCGTGGGCCAACGATCCGGGCCAGTCGTCGGCGTGGCCGGTGGTGATGAGGACGTCGTCGAAAAGCGTGCCCTCGACCTCCCATTGCTGACCGCGGGGACGAACGTCCTTGACCCACGTGCGTTGCCAGTCGATCGTGCACGTACGCGGCGCGAATGTCTGCAGATCGCGCCATGCTTTTCCGAGGAAGTCACCGGCGGTGCTGCGCGAGGCCGGTTCATCTTCACGACTGAAGTCCTCGAAATTGGAGCTGTGCGACCGGATCGCACTGTGCGGCACGTTGAGCACCCACTGCTCAGGCTGATCCAGCTCGTACGCGTTCCTCGCACCCACCGTGCCGGAGGAGAACACCGTGAGATCGATAGCCACGCCGCGCTGGCGGGCGAGCTCAAAGAGCTCCTCAGCGGCCCACAGTCCGCGCGGTCCGGCACCGATGATCGCAACTGTTCTACCCATTGAAATCCACTCCCAGCTTCTCTGCTACCCACTCGTCGTTGTACATCGTGTCCAGGTACGCGACGCCGGAATCGTGGAAGATCGCCACGACATCGCCTTCTAGTTCCGCATGCTTTTCGACGCACGCAGCCACCGCTCCCCCAGACGCCCCCGGCAAGAATCCCGTCGTGGCGGCCAGGCGGCGACCGGCCGCCACGCAATCAGCTGCGCTGACCCGCACGACCTCGTGCGGTGTGACGTCGCCGGCGAGATCCGGAACCACGCCAGCGCCAAAGCCAGGCAGCAGCCGCTCGCCGCGCTCACCGCCGAAAAGAACCGACCCTTCTGCGTCGACAGCAATGACAGTGGTGTCCATACTGTGCTCCTCGATGTAGCGCAGACATCCCCCGACAGTGCCTGTCGTGCTCACTGCCACGACCAAGTAGTCCGGCGCGTGCCCAAGTTGGTCCACGATCTCGCGCATCGTGCCCTCGCTGTGCGCAGTGAACGCCGCGCGGTTGGAGTACTGGTCCAAGTTGACCGCGCCGAGCTTATCGACGAGCTCCGCGACCTTGATCCTCCGCGCCGCCAACCAGTCCCCCGTGCGTGGATCCGGTTTCGTGACCGCATGGATCGTCGCACCGAGCGCCTCCATGTGCGCCACCGTCGACGAGTTCGTGCGTTGGTCCACAACGCAGTGGAAATCCCAGCCGCCGACCGCGGCCTCACGCGCGAGAGCGACACCGAGGTTGCCGGAACTCGACTCGACCACCGTCACACCGGGGCCGACGAGCCCCTGTTCTTCTGCGGCCTTCACCAGAGCCCGCGCTGTACGGTCTTTCGCGCTGCCACCTGGGTTGAACGATTCCAGTTTTCCCCATACCCGCCGGCCACTGGAGGCCCCGTCGCCGGTGTCGAGACGTATGAGGGGCGTGGAACCTATGGTGTCGAGCAACCGACGGTTTTCAATCATGCCCGCCAGCTTATGTGAAGCGGGTGGGGTTAGGCTTGGGCGCATGAGCGACAACACTACTCAGGACAACCGTTACGACGCTGGCATGGCCGTGCGCCGCGACGTCATGGGAGATGACTTTGTCGACGCGGCGCTCGAGCGCAACACCGGCAAAGACGGCGAAGAACTGCAAAACCACGTCACAGCCACCGTGTGGGGCTCGGTATGGACGCGCGACGGACTTTCCCGCCGCGACCGCAGCTTGCTCAACATCGGCATGCTGGTCGCACTGCGCGCCACTGAGGAGCTGCGTGGCCATGTCCGCGGCGCACTTGTCAACGGCCTCACGCGCGAGGAGATCACCGAGGCGATCATCCACTCCTCCGGTTACTGTGGCGCCCCCGCAGCGCTTTCTGCGATGAAGGTGGCCCAAGAAGTGCTCGAGAACGAGCTCGGCCCGAAGGACTAAGACTTAATGCTCAATCCCTGCTCAGCACGCAGGTCATCTGCGGAGATGTAGTACGTTTCCATCGTTCCGTCGACCACGACCATGAGGTTGGACATGTCATCGGGCAGCCCTGCACCGGCTTTGCTGAGCTCGGCACGGATCTGTTCCGGTGCCCACGACGCGTCAACCGTGATGGGAATGGGAAGAGTCACGCCTGCGATCTGAGACGTGATGGTCATCCTGGCCACGAGGATGTGAAAGTTCCCGTTGAGAGTGGTGATCACCCCTGGGCCGGACCGCTGCCAGATATCCTCCACACCGGCGGAAGCACCGGGGAACCGAACACGCAGGTTGTCCAACTCCACACGGTTGCAATCGATGCGGATCGCGGGTTTGGACCCCTGCATCGTGTCCACCTGGACGTAAGACATCTTGACGTCGCCCAGCAGCTTCGTGGAATCCGACTGGACCGTGTATGTCTCCCCCGAGGGAGTCATCATATTCTCGATCGGCGCCGGAGGGTCGAAGTCGAAACCGCCAATCTGCCGGGGCACTACACCGCGACCCGACAGCTGCGGTGGAAGGTCAAGGCCTTCAAGCTCGGGGGTTGGAAGCACCGGCGGCGGTGGAGGTAATGGGGGCAGTGATGACGGTGCTGGAAGGGGCGGCGGCGGTGGCAGTTCCAACGAAGGCAACGGAGGCACGGGAGGAAACTGCGCGACAGCGACCTGCGGCGCGGCCACGACCATGGTTGCGGCCGTGAGTGCAGCTGCTACTTGTCCCCTGACTTTCATGCGGTTTTCTCCCCTGGCGCCCAGGACAAGGCCCACGCCCCGCCGATGAGAGCGAAGAGGGTGCCGATGATGAAACCGCCGAAATTTGACGTGGGCAAAGCAATGAATCCGAGCAGCATGGCGGTCACCCCAGTGAGAATGCGGGCCTGTGGCTGCCCCCACGTCATCAAGCCACAAACGATGAGCAGAACACCCACGAGCAAGGTGGACACGCCCGAGATCGTGCTGATCTGGATCATGATGTTAGACACCTCGAAGGAGAGGTAGGCCGGCATGAGGATGATCACACCGGCGATGATCATGCACAGCCCCGCGCCGAACGGCCGTCCGCCGCGCCATCCCGCGAAACCGCGATTGATCTTCTCGACGTTGTCATCTGTGTCGGCGGGACCCTCCGCCGTGCCGGGGACGTTGGTGGGACCGTCGAAGAGTTCGTTGATGCCCCCGTGCTCCGGCCCACGTGAATTAGCACTCACCTTCGCCCTCTTTCACCACCTTAATCTGCCCGCCGGCGGCTGTGAGCTTGTCAGCGGACAGGGACGTGGCGTAGATCAGCTGGTTCTTTGCAGACAGGTGCGTCATGGAAATACCGAAGGAGCCCGGCTCAGCCTTATCGGACAACTGCTGGGCGTCCACACCGATCTGCGGGTTGGTCATTGTCATGGTGCCGTTGAGTTCCTTGGCGCCGATGACCAGGTTGGTAGCTTTCGTGCTTGCCCCCGGGGCCCTCATTTGGAAGCGACGATCCCCCAAACCGGGGAGCTTAATCGGCGCGGACATGCACAGGTCGGTGATCGTCGCGTCCTCCAGCTTGAGGCGAGACACGGCTACTTCACTGTCCTTCAAGGTCTCTCGGTCGACGAAGAGGCTGAAGTTGTCGGCCTCAATGCCGCCGACCTGCTGGGTGAAGATCACATTCGACAATGCGAGACCAGCGGTGAGCCCGTTCTGCGCCATCGCCACACCTTCACCGGCGAGAATGATCAGCCCCACACCGGTGATAACAGCAAACCGGAGTTTCTTGGTGTGTCCCATGCCCACGCTCCTTTATGTTTGTGTAGCAAACACTACTCCTGAGCGGACGCTACGTCAGCGAAACACGACAAAACCCCGGCGGTTTGCAAAGAACCGCCGGGGCGTGGATCGGTCACGGTTAGGTAGCCGCAGGAGCTTCTGGCTCATCGGGCTTGTTGCCCGAAAAGAAGAATGCGCAGAATATGGTCGCCGCTAGCGCACACGAAATCATGGTCCGCATGAGAGAATCTTCCACCCCGATCCGAACGGCGACAACTGTCCAAACCGTAGCGGCGAACAGCGCGAGCAACAGACCAACAATATTTCTAACCATGACAACCCCTCCATTGGCATCTCGTTTCACTGACCTAATCAGGATTCAACCGGGATTCGTTACGCCAATGTGCACCGGGCTTCGTGAACAACAGAAAACCCTTTCACTCCGGTATGGAATGAAAGGGTTGTAGCTTTGTACCCCGTACGGGATTTGAACCCGTGTTACCGCCGTGAGAGGGCGACGTCCTAGGCCGCTAGACGAACGGGGCGCGCTCGCTTGTTGCGACTTGCTCACTCTAAATGGTGATGGCGCCGAACGCCAAATCCCTAGGTCAACAAGCGGCTAAGCGTTCGCTTCTAACTTTCTCTGAACAGGGGCTTTCCGTTGGTGCCCACGGAAAAGATCGCCAGAAAAACAACCAGTCCCATAGCAACGGTGACAATGGCCGAAACAATTTGGTTTTCAATGCCGTATTGCGCGGAGACAATTGCCCACGCCATAGCGATAACGACCGCGACAGAAAAGCCGGCGATTCTCTTACCCATAATTCCCCTCCATGTGAGTAATCGGTTTCGTTTGTTAATTGCTCCGCAAACCCCCTCCGTTACACGAACCTAGGTCTCCACTTCTCCCTTAGGCTTTCGACCCACGTTGTAGACCGCCGTGAACACCGCCGCCCCGATTGCAACCGCGACAATAAGAGTCACAAAGTTGTTCTCAATGCCAAGATATTCAGACATATAGAAAAACCCTTTCACTCCACTGTGGAATGAAAGGGTTTTCTCGCTGTACCCCGTACGGGATTTGAACCCGTGTTACCGCCGTGAGAGGGCGACGTCCTAGGCCGCTAGACGAACGGGGCATTAGGACTTTTCCGTCTTGCAGTTCACTATTTGAAGCGGACTGCAGCTGGCCTACCAGGACTCGAACCTAGAATGACGGTACCAGAAACCGTAGTGTTGCCAATTACACCATAGGCCATCGTCATACTGTGCGGCTGCTTGTCAGCCGCACTGAACAACGTCGATAACTATAACCACGGTGCGCAATGAGCACCAAATCCGCTGGTGATGCCAGCATATTACGGCGCTGTCATTTGCTATTGCCCGGCAGCAAACGGGGTCTGCTCGCGCGCTACACGCAAACGCGCCATGGTCGATTCACGTCCGAGGAGCTCCATAGACTCAAACAGCGGCGGGGAGATAGCTTCACCCGAGATGCCCACTCGCAAGGCCCCGTAGGCTTTGCGGGGTTTGAGGCCGAGATCGTCGATAAGCGCCTTGCTCAAGGCCGCTTCGATGTTCGCGGTGGTCCACTCCCCAACTGCTTCAAGTGCCGCAAGGCCGGCGTCGAGCGGCTCCGCGGCATCTTCCTTGAGGTTCTTCTTCGCAGCTTTCTCGTCGAGCTCCAATTCTCCATCCGGTGTGACCAAGAACTTGAGCAGACCGTATGCGTCACCAAGCACCTTGATGCGCGTCTGCACAAGATCCGCAGCGATAGCGAACTTATCTTCGGGGTAGTCGGCCGGGAAGTCCGTGTACTCGGTGAGGTAGTCACGCAGGCGGTTCTTGAAATCCTCAGGCTCCAGCATGCGAATGTGGTCAGCGTTGATGGCTTCGAGCTTCTTCTCGTCAAAACGCGCAGGGTTTGATAGCACGTCATTGATATCGAAGGCTTTGATGAACTCATCGACGGAGAACACATCCTGGTCTGCGGACAAGGACCACCCCAGCAGCGCGAGGTAGTTGATCATTCCCTCGGGGATGATGCCGTTGTCGCGGTGGTTAAACAGGTTCGACTCGGGGTCGCGCTTGGACAGCTTCTTGTTGCCCTGCCCCATGACGAACGGCAGGTGACCGAACTCCGGAGTGATTTCAGCGACACCAATGCGCTGCAGTGCCTCGTAGAGAGCGATTTGGCGCGGGGTCGACGAGAGCAGGTCCTCACCGCGCAACACGTGCGTGATGCCCATGAGCGCGTCATCGACAGGGTTGACCAGGGTGTACAGCGGCGCACCGGTAGAGCGGGCGACAACGTAGTCTGGCTGCGTCGCGGCCTTGAACTCCATCTCTCCGCGGACGAGGTCGTTCCACGCCCAGTCCTTCTCCGGCATGCGCAGGCGCCACACCGGCTCGCGTCCCTCTGCCTTGTAGGCCGCGACCTGCTCTTCGGTGAGCTCGCGGTCGAAGTTGTCGTATCCCAACTGCGGGTCGCGGCCGGCCGCGATGTGACGCTCCTTGACTTCCTCTGCTGTGGAGTACGCCGGGTACACTTCACCGGCATCAATCAGCTTGTCCAGAACTTCTTTGTAGATGTCCATGCGCTGCGACTGACGGTACGGCTCGTGCGGGCCACCAGTGACCACGCCTTCGTCCCAATCCAAACCCAGCCAGGTCAGAGAATCGATGATGGCCTGGTAGGACTCCTCCGAGTCACGGGCTGCGTCAGTGTCCTCAATGCGGAAAACGAGCTTGCCGCCGGTGTGGCGGGCGTGCGCCCAATTGAAAAGCGCCGTCCGGACCATTCCCACGTGGGGCGTTCCGGTCGGCGACGGGCAAAAACGAACTCTCACAGGGGCATCAGTCATGCCCCCAACTGTAGCGGGCGGCTACTTGTGCACGCGCGAGAGCACCGCCCACATGTCGTTAGCTGCCGACGGGTCGTACCACCAGTTGTGGCCGGAGCCTTGCACCTTGACTCTCTGCGTCGGCTTGGAGCATCCCGCGGGACACACATGCCACTTGAGTAGCACGCACTAATTTGCTCAACGCGGAACCCAAATTGCCTGTCAACCCGGCGGATGCGGTGCTTGCCGGGGACGCTAAAATCGTTGCTCATGCCCTCACCCCGCCCTGAAACTGCGCCCGACTTCCTGTTGTCGCGGGCCAGCGGTTCCGTGCGCACTCAGGGAACCACCTCGACATTCATCGAACCGTGGGATGCGGTAGCTGCTCTGCAGCGTCGAGAGGTGAACATGGTGGTGGGAGCACTCCCGTTCGACCGGGATGCGCCAGCCGCCCTCACTGTGCCAGAGCAGATCATTACCGAGGCGGGAACCTTACAGCCGCACTCGTACTACCGCGAAGGGCCGGGCGCTCAACTCCACGCGGCGGTTGCCGGGTATGACCCAGAACCCCACGAACACCTACGCCGTGTGGAGGCGGCGGTGGACACAATCTGCAACTCGATCCTGGACAAGGTAGTACTGGCCCGGTCCGTCGACTTCGTCTTCGATCCCCCTGTCGACCCACGCCTTGTTGCAGCGCGATTGATTGAACTTTCCTCCACCCGCGACGGGTTCATCGCCGACCTGACTCCCGCTGGAAAGCCCGGACACATGATTGTCGGCTCCTCCCCCGAGCTCCTCATACGGAAGCAGGGGCTGGAGATCACCTCATATCCCCTTGCCGGTTCCGCACCCCGCATTTTCGACGATGAGGATGCTGACCGTGCAGCAGGCGAGAAGCTGTACAACTCTACAAAGGATCTCGACGAGCACTCCTACGTCGTCGAGCACATTCGAGACATTCTCACTCCGCTGTGCCGGGAGCTGACCATTCCGGACCGGCCCGTTCTCGACCGCACGAACGAGATGTGGCACCTTGCCACACCGATCAAAGGCGTGCTCTACGACCCCGCCCCCAGCGCACTCGACCTAGCCACCCGCCTGTACCCCACTCCCGCTGTCTGCGGATCCCCGCAGTACGCTGCGGAAGCGTTGATCACCACCGCGGAGACGGACCGATCGTTCTACGCAGGAACGGTTGGCTGGTGCGATTCCCACGGTGACGGTGAATACATGGTGTCCATCCGCTGCGCCGAGGTCAATGGTGACGGTACTGCTGCCCGCGCGTGGGCCGGCGGCGGCCTAGTGGCAGCCTCGAAACCAGAAGAGGAGCTCGCGGAAACAACCGCGAAGCTCCTCACCATCCAGCGTGCGCTGGGCCTCTAGTCAGCGATAGCGCTTGTTACGCGCGCTCAACCGGGTTGGCCAGCGAGCCGATTCCGGCAATTTCCACCTCAATCCGGTCGCCCGGAACCATTTCAGCAGTTCCTGCTGGGGAGCCGGTGCAAATGACGTCGCCCGGGAGCAGCGTGTAAGCGGAGGTGATGAACTCGATGATCTTGCCCAGCTTCCAGATCATTTGGTTGGAGTTGGAATCCTGCTTGGTCTCGGTCTCACCGTCGTGCGTCAAATGCGCCTTGATGGACAGGTCGTCGAAGTCGAACTTGTCCAGGTCGGTCTCGATCCACGGGCCCAGCGGGCAGAAAGTGTCGATGCCCTTGGCGCGCGCCCACTGGCCGTCAGCGAATTGCAGATCGCGGGAGGAAACGTCATTGACGATCGTGACGCCGCGGACGACGGACTTCCAGTCTTCAGCCTTGACATTCTTGCATGGTGTTCCGATGACCAATGCGAGCTCGCCCTCGAACTCGACGTGGGTGGCGAACTCGGGAATCTTGATGGCCGCCTCCGGTCCGATCACGGCTGTCGGCGGCTTCAGAAAAAGAGTGGGAGGCAAGTGCTCTGCGGACTGTTTGAACACCTCGGCGACGTGGTCGGCGTAGTTGCGGCCAATGGCCACCACCTTGCTGGGCAGCATCGGGGCGAGAAGGCGTACGTCTTCAAGCGCCCACTCCTTGCCCGTGTATTCCGGCTCAGTGAACGGAGTACCGGCGATCTGCTTGGCGGTCGTGCCGGCATCGTCGATGACTGCGAAAGTCATTCCCTCGGGTGTCGCAATTCGTCCAAAACGCATGGGGTTGAGCATACGCGACGAAAAATATTCAGGGCTATTTGGCTGTCAGCGCCAGATAGAGTTCCGCGCAGGCGAGCGCGTCAGTCAACGCGTTGTGGTTACCGTAATCGGGCAGGTTATACCGGCTGCGCACGCGAGCGAGACGCAGATCCTCCCCGCGTGGATAGGTGGCCATGCGCTCCATATGGCGGCGTTCGAGGGAGAGAGTGTCTTCGACTTCGTCCTCACGAAGCCGGAAGCGCTTTCCATACACCCTCTTGTGCAGTGCATCAATGAAGCCAGTCTCCATTTGCGCGAAATGCGCCAGCAGCGCGCGCCCCTCGATAGCCTGCAGGAAAGCATCGAGAGCGACCTGCGCATCCACACCCTCGCGCGCGATGTCGTCGTCAGTGACCCCGTGCACCGTTGCAGAGTCGCCTACCGACGCCCCCGCCAACACGAAATAGCCGGCACCGGAGAGATCAATCACTCGGTCCGTCACCGGCACCCACCCGATGGAGACGAGGTGGTGCTCATCCGGTTTCAGCCCGGTAGTCTCCACATCCACCGCCAGCAGCTGGCCGTCGACGATGTCTCGCTTGGGCGGACCGAACAGGCCGCCGCCTTTCAGACCGAGCATCTAGATCGACCCAACCGGGAATTTCGACGCCATCGCGGATTGCAGTCCCTTGATGATGCGGAAGGAGTCACGCAGTGCGTCGCGGTCAATACTGGACAGCTGGGTCGGGTCGATACGGTAGTTCGGTTCTTCACCAGCACGGACCTGATTCGCTTGGTGCCGCAGCGCGAGGTTGGAAATGTAGTCGTAGGCGCGCAAGAGATCTTCGGCGCCCCGCGGAGAAATGCTCTGCCCTGCCGATGCCTCAATGCGCTTCTGCGTGCCCACGTCGGTAGCGCTCGCCAGGATCGCATAAAGTCGCGCCATCTGCACCACCGCCGCAGTGCCACCCTTCTTCACGTCGAGGGTGGCGGCGTACTCGCCGGACCGCTCCACAACAAAGCCGCGGAAGAATCCGATCGGGGGTTCGCGTCGCGTCGCGAGCGCCGCGAGATGCGCGTGCAGGCGCTGTGAACCATGCGCGGCGACCACTGCGTTGTCGTGGACGCGCTGCGCCATCTCCTCGTCGCCGAACAGGCAGCGGAAGTCGAAGAAGATCTGCGCGTTAAGCAGCGCCTCGGACTCGGGAGCGGTGATCCACGTGTGGAAGGTCGCGTTCCACTCGTCCTCCGTCATCCGCCATTGCGGCTGGGA
Organism: Corynebacterium sp. CCUG 70398; assembly: GCF_024454055.1. Taxonomy (NCBI): domain Bacteria; kingdom Bacillati; phylum Actinomycetota; class Actinomycetes; order Mycobacteriales; family Corynebacteriaceae; genus Corynebacterium; species Corynebacterium sp. CCUG 70398. Next base: position 242,485 of record NZ_JAGPYZ010000001.1, on the reverse strand, counting down.
AGCCATCATTTCACCCGGACACAACGCCTGGCCAGCTTCGGCCAGTCCGGTGCAGATGAACTCCGTGAAGCGGCGAAAGTAGTCGCCGTGCTCGGCCTCGTTGTAGGAGTTATCCAACACCAGAGCGTTGTCTTGGTCCGACGCTGGACCCATTTCACGGCGTGCCTGGGAGCCCACTGCGACGAACGCGTACGGCACGGGCGCGGGGCCGAACTCTTCAGCCGCCAGTTCAGCGAGTCTGCGTGCAATCGCATCAGCGATGCTGGTCAGGAGTTGCTGCACTTCGCGTGCCGACGAGCCCCTGTCCAGGAAGCGGGCCGCCACGGCGGCGGCTCGTCGATAAGCATCTTTGAGCTCCTCCCTGCTGCTTCCCGCCACGTCTGCGGCGAGGTAGATCGGGTCGGACTGGAGCTGATGCATGACATCCGAACTGGTCAGCACACCGACGATCTGGTCGTCTTGGGTCACCGGGAGGTGGTGAATGCCCAACTCGCTCAAGATGAGCATGGCTTCAAACAACTTCGTGTCCGGGGCGATCGTGCGCACCGGCGCTGTCATCACCTCCGCCACCTGTACCGAGGTGTCCAGACCTTTAGCGACCACACGTTTACGCAAGTCGCGGTCGGTGAGAATGCCTGTTTCCGCGCCGCCGCAGATGACGATGCTGGACACGTTCGCCTCAACCATCTTCACTGCGGTTGCGCGGATAGACTCATCGAAACGCGCGGTGACCAGGTTCCCCATCCGGATCATGTCGCTGACGGTCATGCGCAGGGTATCGGAATTGCCGGGGTCATTGATCTCGTGGGCGTGCACAGCGACACGGCGGGACAGCGACTCGAAGAACCGCTTGATGTCCGGGTTGTCAGTGATCAGCTGGGTGAACGGTGCGCGCGGGAGCACGAGCAAAATGCTGTCCTCGATGGCGACCATGGCGTATCTGGACTCAGGCTCATCGACAAGTGTTGAGTATCCGAAGTTGCGGCCGGAATCGCGCCTGTCAATGAGGGCGTCCCCCTCGGCCAGAATATCCACCGCTCCCGACCGGATGATGTACAGGTTGTCGTTCACCTGGCCGTAGTCAACAACCGTCTCACCGCGCCGGACGTAAATGATCCGCATGTGCCGCGGCAGCTCACGAAGGGTCTCCTCTGGCAGGTGCGAGAAGGGCTCGTGCTGGGCAAGGAAGCTGCGGACTTCGTCGAGCTCAACTGTCATGGGGCTAACGTTGCCAGAAAGTTAGCCCGGATAAAGCAGTTTAGAGTTACTGGTAGCTCACAAACCAGGGGCGTGGATCGACCTCGTTGTAGGTCTGCTCCGGCGTGAACATCGGCTCATCTTCGTCAATGAAGTTCTTCCACGCCAGGAAAAAGCCCGGGTCCAAGCCCTCACGCAACACATTCCAGGTGTCGTACTTCTGGCCCGGGGAGCCGTGACCGTCCGCATGGAGAATGAAGGACAGCTCCGGGCGGGACGTGTCAATGTTTTCACGGTCCGGCAACATAGCCACCTGGAATTGGTGCACGATGAGCGCCTTTTGCGGCAGGTTATTCTCGCGGGTCAGATCAGCGAGCCACTCGGTGACCTCGTTGATCTCCGCCGCGTCAGCAGAACCGACCTGCGCGGCCGGCGCCTGGCCTGGCTGAAGTTTCCACTCCGCGTCGAGCGCCAGGCCGACGTTGGGGCGCTTGAGCAAGTCTTCGTAGAGAAGTGCCTGCTCCTTGAAGGTGGTCAGACCCGGTTGCAGGTCAATGACTGCATATCCCCCGGCGTCCACGATCGCGTCGATGTACGGTTCCAGCTCGGCGGGATCGAACTCGTTTGTGAAGTTGCCGTCGTCCCCTGGGTGTTCCGACGCGACAGTAGCGATGATCTCGAAGGCAGGAATGACCTGCTCGTCGGAGAACGCTTTGTATTCCTCCACATACTGGTTGACCACATCAACAGATTCCGCGGGCGGCTGCTCACCCATCTGACCCAGTGCGGGACCAGACGGGTGGCCGTACAGCGCGATCATCCGGCGTCCCGGGAACACCAACCCGCCACCGCCGGGAAGCTCACCGTTGCCGGCAAGAGAAATCACGTCGCGGAAGTGCTCGGTGTCGCCGAACTGTTGGCCCAGCGCGACCGCGTCGTGGCCATCGACCTGCGCGATGGATTCACTAGTCACCCGGGGATCTGCGTACGGCAGCACGGTAAGCGGAAGCTTTGATGCTGCTGCGGTCGCAGCTGCGGCACGAGACGTCAGCTCAGTGACGAAGATCAGCGTGCTGCTCCCGCCATCGTGGGTCTGCTCCCCCGCCTCAGCCACCGCAGCAACCTCGTGGCCGTCCTCTGCGGTGAGCGCAGCGGTGTCTTCGATCGCCTGCAAATCCTCGTCGTCCTGCTCGGATCCGGTGCCGACCTCAATCACACGCTCCGCCCCCAGGCGCTGCACCTCAGCGTCGACGGCCGAACTGGACTCCTCCTGCTGTGTCAGCATCGGCGCACCCAGATCAATGGCGATCGCTGCAGCCTGCAGCTGGTCGTCCTTCTCCGCAGAAGACACCACGACGGTGTCAGAGGATTCAAAGAACTGCTGGGATACTTCGGCGCCTGTGCCGTCCGGATCAGCGATCACCACCGAACCGTCCGAAACAAGATCAGCTGCGAGCTGCTCCTCGCGGCTGAGCTCTGGGTCTGCATCCTGGCCGTCGTCGGTGCAGGATGAGAGAACGAGAGCGGACGCTACCAGGACGGCAGCCGTGACTGGCCTATAAGACATAGGCCGAAGTCTACTTGAGAGCCTCCGCGATGCGGGTGCCGACGCGCTCCGTGGAGATCTCCTCCCCGCCCCGTGCAGACACGTCGTTGGCGACGGCAGCCTCGATACGGGAGGCTCCATCTTCATCATCAAGCCAGCGCAGCATCATGGCGACGGAGAGAATCATCGCGGTCGGATCCGCGATGCCTTTGCCCGCAATATCCGGTGCGGATCCGTGGACCGGCTCGAACATGGAGGGGTTGGTGCGGGAAGCATCGATGTTGCCCGAGCACGCCAAACCAACACCACCGGCGACAGCACCAGCAAGATCGGTGAGGATATCGCCGAAGAGATTGTCGGTGACAATCACGTCATAGCGCGACGGGTCGGTGACCATGTAGATCGTCGCGGCATCGATGTGGTTGTAATCGACGTTCACCTCCGGGTACTCGCGGGCGACATCGTTGACGGTGTTCTGCCATAGCGCACCGGCGTTGGTGAGCACGTTCGTCTTGTGCACGAGAGTGAGCTTCTTGCGTCGCTCCATGGCGGTCTCGAAACCGTGGCGGACAAGGCGCTCCACACCGTAGCGGGTGTTTTGGGAGACCTCGCTGGCAACCTCCGCGGGGGTGCCCTGGCGCAGGGTGCCGCCGTTTCCGCAGTACAGGCCCTCTGTTCCTTCGCGCACAACGACAAAGTCGATATCCCCAGGGTTCGCCAACGGGCTCACCGCCGTCGGGTACAGCTTCGATGGGCGAAGGTTGACAAAATGGTCCAGTTTGAAGCGCAGCGGCAACAGCAAACCGCGCTCCAACACGCCTGCCGGAACGCGGTCTGGGTCGCCAATCGCGCCGAGCAAGATCGCGTCGTGCTCCCGCAAGCTGTCCAAGTCCTCATCGGTCAGCAGCTCGCCGTTGCGCAGGTAGCGGAGAGCGCCGAGGTCGTACTCGGTGAGCTCCACGTCTCCGCGCACCGCGCGCAGAACTCTGAGACCTTCTTCCATCACCTCGGGACCAATGCCGTCCCCTGCAATAACCGCAACTTTCATGCAGCTCAGCTTAACAACAACGGCTCCCCGGATTCGCCTCTTGGTGTGCCCACCGCGTCTTCCAGAACTCCCGTTCCGTCATCAATTCTGCGTCCGGGTGGTGGGCGCGCTGATGCGCACAATACTTCGCGTAGTCGCTATCGCCCATCAGCTCCTTGATGTACCAACTCGTCCACTTGAATGCCGAGACGGCACCATGTGCGATAGCACCCATTAATGCCCCGCTTCCGCCGGTGAATTCAATTCGAGCCCGTACTCCTTCGCCACTGCTTTCTCCTCCGCCGTGGCGAGCATCCCGCGCGGGGCGAACAGGGTGGACGAGACATCGGGTTCCTCGTTGGTCTCGATCTCTTCTCCGCGTTTGTGGGCCTGCACCGCACGCACGCACGCCACCACCGTCGCCACGACCACGACAATCACCAACACTGCGAAGAAGATGGACAAAATGCCCTGAATCATCGTGTTCCGCACGACAATGTCGATCTCCTCCGGGCTGCCCGCCGCCTGGAATGTCTCCAGGCCCTGGTTGCGCGCATCCTTGTACTTCGAGTGCTGCGCGAAGTAGCCGATCGCAGGATCGTCGCTGAAGATCTTCTGCCAGCTCGCCGTCATGGTGATGATCAGGTCCCACACCAGCGGAACCATCGGGATCCACGCCCACCTGAACAGCCCCTTCTTGAACACGATCGCGGTGACAAGGCACAGCGCGATCGCCGCCAGCAGCTGGTTGGCTATGCCGAACAGCGGAAAGAGCACGTTGATGCCGCCGAGCGGGTCGGTCACACCCATGACCAGGATCGCGCCCCACATACCGCAGACGAGAACGGTGGACACCCAGCTGCCCACGCGCCAGGACGGGTCCTTGAACTTCTCCAGGCCAGAGACATTGCCGATGATGTCGCCCATCATGAAGCGGGCGACGCGGGTGCCGGCATCAATGGCGGTAAGGATGAACAGGCCCTCAAACATGATGGCGAAGTGGTACCAGAATGCCTGCATGCCCGGGTGGCTGAAGATATTGGTCATGATCTCGGACATGCCGATGGCGAAGGTCGGTGCGCCGCCGGTGCGGGACACGATGCTCGGTTCCCCCACTGCCTCGGCGAGGGCCGTCAGCTGCTCTGCGGAGACTCCCTGCCCCGGGATGTTCAGGCTGTTAACGAATTCAGCCGCGGTAGCTTCTTCCCCGCCGGTTTTTGCCTTCGGGGAGTTGATGGCGAAGTAGATGTGCCGATCGAGCACCACAGCGGTGATCAGCGCCATGATGGCCACGAAAGACTCCATGAGCATGCCGCCGTACCCGATCGCGCGTGCGTGCGTCTCTTTCTCCAGCAGCTTCGGGGTGGTGCCGGAAGAAATCAGTGCGTGGAAACCAGAGAGCGCGCCGCAGGCGATGGTGATGAACAGGAACGGGAACAGGTTGCCGGAGAATACCGGGCCGCCGCCCTCTAGGCCGAAGGATGTGATCGCCGGCATGTGAACCTCGGGCCTGTCGATGAGGATCGCCAGCGCCAGCATGACAATCACGCCGATCTTCATGAAGGTGGACAGATAATCGCGCGGGGCGAGCAGCAACCACACCGGCAAGATGGAGGCGACCACACCGTAGATCAGGATGCAGACTGCCAGCGTGGCCTTGGACAGGGTGAACAGTTCCGCGCCCCAGGAGGTCTCCGCGACGTACCCGCCGCCGAGAATCGCCGCCATGAGCAGCACCACGCCGATGGCGGAGACCTCCGCAACACGGCCCGGACGAAGGAAACGGCCGTACACCCCCATGAACAAGGCGATCGGGATGGTCATCGCGATGGAGAACACACCCCACGGAGACTCCGCCAGGGCGTTGACCACGACCAGGCCCAGCACGGCGATGATGATCACCATGATGACCATGGTGGCGATGCTGCCGGCGACGCCGCCGACCTGGCCGACTTCCTCTTTGAGCATCTGCCCCAGGGAGCGGCCGCGGCGGCGCTGGGACACGGCGAGAACGAGGTAGTCCTGCACCGCGCCGGCAAGCACGACGCCGATGATGATCCAGAGCGTGCTGGGCAGGTACCCCATCTGCGCGGCCATGACCGGGCCGACGAGAGGGCCGGCGCCGGCGATCGCGGCGAAGTGGTGGCCGAAGAGCACGCGGCGGTCGGTGGGAACGAAATCAGAACCGTCATTGACATACTCGGCCGGTGTCGCCCGGGTATTCCGCGGCTTGACCACCTTGTACTCGACGAGACGGGCATACAGGCTGAACCCGATGATGTATGTGCCAATGGCGGCGAGCACGAGCCACACCGAATTGATGGTCTCGCCGCGGTGCAACGCGATCGCGCCCCAGCCGAGCGCGGCAAGCACTGCCGCGAAACCAATGATGACACGCTCGACGGCGCCGATGGCTTTCTTCGGCGTCACGCCGACGACGTGCTCTTTCCCGTCGGGTGTCGTGGTGATTTCGAGCCTTTCGCGCGGCACTGCGCCCGCTTGCGACTCGTCGCGTTCAACTGCGGTGGTCAAGTTCGCCCCCTTAATTAGGCTAAGAAAATGAAGTGCGTAAATACTCGCATATGCGCGGAGACGGGCGCAGAAAAAATCCCGGATTAATTCACATCCGGGATAAGTTTCTTTCGCTGGAGCATATCGGTCGAGCGAGATGACCTAATCAGCCACGAATATATACGCGCATGAGCTAGTCGAGCACCAGCTGGAAGCAGTCCGCTTCGATGGACTTCGCGACGGAAGCTTCAAGATCAGCAGGCACCTCGGACTCCACACGCAGGATCAGGAAGGCACCGTCACCCTTGACGGACTGTGTCAGCGCCGCAGCTTCAATGTTGATGTCGTGCTGGCCCAGCTGGGAACCGACCTTGCCCAGGGCGCCCGGCTGGTCGGTGTAGGACAGGAACAGGTTGCGGCCCTCTGCGCGCATGTCCACACCGCGGCCGTTGATCCGGACGATCTTCTCCACGTGCTCCAGTCCCGTGAGCGCGCCTTCGACGGTGGCGGTGTCACCGGAGGCGGACACGAGCTGAACCTCCAGGGAGGAACGGTGGCCGCGGGATTCGGAAGCAACACCGGATTCGACATTCAGGCCGCGGGCCTCCGCAATGGCCGGGGCGTTGACAAAAGTCACGGGCTCTTCGACGATGCCAGAGAACAGACCGCGCTCGGCAGACAGCGCCAACGTGGCCGGATCCTCGTGGGACAGCTCGCCGCGGGCGGTGACCTTGAGGGAGACCGGTGCGTCGTCGAGAAGCTTGCCGGCCAGCAGACCGAGCTTGCGGGACAGATCGAGCCACACAGCCACTTCTTCGTTCACCGCGCCACCAATGATGTTGACCGCGTCCGGGACGAATTCGCCCGCGAGAGCCTTGAGCACAGAGTCTGCGACATCAGTGCCGGCGCGGTCCTGCGCCTCCGCAGTCGACGCTCCCAGATGCGGGGTCACCACGACCTCCTCCAGCTCAAACAGCGGGGAGTCAGTGCACGGCTCGCTGGAGTACACATCGAAACCTGCACCGCGAATCGGGCCGTTTGTGATCGCGTCGGCAAGCGCGTGCTCGTCGACAAGCCCGCCGCGAGCCGCGTTGACAATGATCTGGCCTTCCTTCGCCTTTGCCAGCAGCTCAGCATTGAACATGCCCTGCGTTTCCTTCGTCTTGGGCAGGTGAATGGTCACGAAGTCTGCACGGGAGACCAGCTCCTCCAACTCGACCAACTCAACACCGAGCTGCGCGGCACGCGTCGGGTTCGCGTACGGGTCATACGCAATGATCTCAGTTTCAAAGGCAGCCAGTCGCTGCGCGAACAGCTGACCGATGTGACCGAAGCCGACAATGCCGACGGTCTTTCCGAAGATCTCCACGCCCTTGAAGGAAGAACGCTTCCACTCGCCGTCGCGCAGGGTCTTGTCGGCAGCCGGGATCTGGCGGGCAGTGGACAGCAGCAGCGCGATTGCATGCTCGCAAGCAGAGTGAATGTTGGAGGTTGGTGCGTTGACGACCATCACGCCGCGCTCCGTGGCCGTCGGCACGTCGACGTTGTCCAGGCCGACACCAGCGCGGCCCACGATGCGCAGGTTCGGAGCAGCCTCGAGAACCTCACGGTCCACAGTCGTTGCAGAACGCACGAGAAGAGCCTCAGCTTCGGGCACAGCTGCGAGCAGTTCCGCACGGTTCGGGCCATCAACCCACCGCACCTCTACTGCGTCTCCGAGGGCATCAACAGTGGACTGGGCGAGCTTGTCGGCGATGAGAACGACGGGCTTAGACACGGTGGGTACTCTCCTTGGAAACGGGGTATCAGCAGCGCTGGTTAGTTTAGCGCCCCCGCTTCCGCTTCCGCGATGCGGTCTGCCAGCTCCTCTCCCGTTCCAAAGTCACGCCCGAGGGCGACTAAGGGTTTGTCCGCCAAACCGGCTGTGGCAAGCAGGGTTTCCCGTGCGGCCCGGGGATCCGGATCCGGCACCACGGTCACCGCTGCTCCGTAGGCCCGGGCAGTAGCGATCGCCGGAACAGAAGCGCTGTCCAGTGCGATGACCTGCGGCGCCATCTCTGCATCCAGCCGCGACTGAAGAGGCACCGTCCCGCTTTCCGCGTTCTCCGGAACCTTCTGCTCCCCGGGGAATCCCGCGCGCAGCCATGTGGGTTCAGAGGCGTTGAGGTCCGCCACCGCCACAGCGGCATCGCCTGGCGATTCCACGACGTGTTCGGTGAATTTTAAAGACGTCGCTTGCTCAAGCGCCTCCAGCCCGCCCGGGTCACGCACGATCACGAGATCCTCCGTGTAGTTGAGCACCGGAACATAACCCACCGCGAAGATAGTGTGCGCGCCGAGTCGCTCAATTTCCTGAATGACCTGATTGTGGTGGTCGCTGTCGTAAATGACCATCGGGGCATGTGCGACCGCAGCCACGGATGCCGCGCGCAGCTGCGAATGCATGTCCCCGTCCGAGAGAATCAGAATCTCGGAGGATTCGAAGAACAATTCGGTCGCTGCGAACCCATGCGGATCGTCGAGCACGACGGGATGGCCCTCAAATTGCTCCGCCACGTGGCGGGAAGAATTCACAGTGCGGGCTTCCTGGAGTTCGGGGTCCTTGTTTGCCGTGTTGCTTGTGCTGCTCGTGCTGCCAGTGGTGGACGTGTCCGCCTCAGGGCCAGGACTCTCGGATGTGCAGCCGGCGAGCACAATGCACGAGCCGAAAACAGCGAGGCTGCGACGTAGCTTCATACGCGGTCTCGCTGCGCCGGCTTGTTCATGGCGTACTCGATCATGCCCAGGAACCGCTCGTGGCGGTCCGCGAAAAACGCCTGCCAGTTCGACGTGAGCAGGTACTCCGGCTCAATCTCGTGGGTGGCTAGCAGCGCATCAAATTCGTCATCTTCCATGATGGCTTTGGACTGTAGCCGGGACAGGTAACGCTTCGGGTCATTGCCCTCCATGACGCTTTCTGTCCGCTTACCCAGCGGTGTGCGGTTGAGCACGGAGGCCGCCAATTGCGGGTCGACATTGTGCACGCGGCAGAAACCGGGCGGGAAAACTTGGTAGAAGCCAGGTTGAAGTTCGGCGACGGTGGTTCCGTCGAAAAGCTTGCCCGTGCGCCAGTCCCTCGCACCGCGCGCCATGAGGAGTGAGAAAAGACCGCGGTAGACGCCCGAGTCTTCGTCAGCGGTGATGAGACGGGATTCGACGAACTCTGCATCCTGAACCGTCTTGGGCACAACCTCGGTCTCGCCCTTCGCCCATGGGGTGACCTGGTCCACGTCCGAGCCCGCGCGTATCGACGGCGAGTGCGCTCCGTACAGTTCTCCGAACACCCCGCTCCAGTACCACTGGTTAATGCGGTCCCACGTCGCCGGATTGTCCAGGCAACCGTCTTCGTAGGACAGGCGCGCGAGAATCACAGCCAGCGGCACCAATTGGCCGTTATAGGGCACTTGGTCGACGCTGAAGATGCAACGGTCCGAAAGGAACTGCGCAGCGCGCTCGAACGCGGCGAGCAGATCGCGGGAGGCCCACAGGTACTCATCCAGTTTCAGGTTGAGAATGTCACCGCGGTGACCGCGCGCGAAACCGTTCATGCCGGATACCAGCAGCGAAACACCGCGCAGGAAACGCACGCGCGTCACCGATCGCAGTGCTGGGTATTGGTGGAGCACCCCCTCGCACTCCTCCCAGTGAGCTGCCAATGAGAAGTCCGGGTTCTCCAGCGCGAACACTGCAGTGAGCAGCTCGAACACGTCCATCGACACGCCCTGGGAGTTCGCCTGCGCGAAAATCTGCCCGACACCGATTTGGGATGTGCCGCGTTCAAGACGGGTCATCGGCAAGTCGTAAGCGGCCAGCGGACGGACAATGCTGCGGTGGAAAGCTTTCACATCCTCGCGTAACGACGGATCCTCCGCATTGGCCGCCATATCGAACAGGAGATCATTTCCCTCCTCCCACAGCAGCGCCGACACCGGCACGACGTAATTGTCCACCATCGTCTGGCGGTCAGTGATGCCGCCGAGAATGTCCGGACCGAAGTGGGAGCGAATCACTCCCTCATCATCCACGGCGAAAATGGCCTCCTCTGGGATCGGCTCAGCCCGTACCGCCGCACGCACATCAACGAAGTAGCGGCGATGGATCCGGCGCTGACGGAAATCCAGCACCTCCAGACGACCGTCACCTTGCAGGGCGAGGTAGAGAGAGGCGAGGCGCTGTTGGCCGTCGAGAAGCAGAAGACCCGGCTCGTTGTCTGTCTCCGGCGCCCCAGGAAGCGTGCGCGGTTTGAAGCGCATCGGCTCATTGCGGGTATCCAACGCCAGCAAGGTGCCCACCGGGTATCCGCGCAGCACAGAGGAAATCAAGGTGCGCGTGCGATCCACATCCCACAGATATGTGTGCTGAAAGTCAGGAATCTGCAGTTCGCCACGATCAATGCGCGCAAACAGGTCGGTCAAGGAGTAGCTCGGCGTGGTAAACCCCATGACCACAACTCTAGATCACTGCGCGTGTTCATGAGGGGCGCAGAATACCTCGTGAGCTGAGTGCTCAGGCCCCTCAAGCTGAATGGTGGCGTGGTCGATCCCGAATTCGCGCAGACGCGCCTGCGCACGGTCAAGCAGCACCCCCTGATCGCCGCGTGTGATGAGGTGAACAGTGCACAGCACGTTGTTCCCACTCATTGACCACAGGTGCAGGTCATGAATGCCCTCCACATGGTCAATCGACAACAGTGCGGCCTCGACTTCAGCAGGGTCAATGTGCGCTGGCACTCGTTCCAGCAGCACGCTTATCGACGTCTTGAGCAGCTCCCACGCCCGCGGGAGCACCATCCCTGCAATCAAAAGGGACGCAATGACATCTGCAGCTTGAAACCCCGTGAAGGCAATGACCAGACCCGCCACGATGACCGCGACTGATCCGAGCAAGTCCACCATCACGTGAAGGAACGCACCCTCCACGTTGATGGAGTGCTTCCGCTGGGAATAGAGCACTGCCGCCGAAAGGATGTTGGCCACCAGACCCACGAATGCCACTGTGATCATGGTGGCCGTGTGCACCTCTTCCCCACTGCCCAGACGGCGCACCGCCCCCACAACGATCCCGATGGAGATGACCACAACGGTGACGGCGTTCAGTGCCGCCGCGAGCACCTCCACCCGGCGGTATCCGAAGGTCGCGTACGCGGAGACTTTCCGCCGGCCAATCAGCACTGCGATGAGTGCGATGATGAGACCGGTGGCATCCGACAGCATGTGCATCGCGTCTGCGAGCAACGCCATGGACCCGGACAGCCAGCCGCCGGCAAGTTCCGCGAGGAACACAATCGCGGTGATCCCAAGCGCGACCGCAAGCGCCCACATGGGCGCGGAATCATGGTGCTGGTGACCATGCCCATGGTGTCCATGGTCGTGCTTGTGTTCCCTCACGGTCACCACTTTATGACATTTTGGCTCTTATTGAAACTCTATTGAAAACTGGAAATCGACGAAAACTGTGCCTCACCTGGGAGTAAACTCATGAATCTAGGTGACCCATCCCCAACTTGTTTCACCCCCTCCCGTCACGTCACCGGAAAAGTTGTTACCTTGGTTACTTGTACGTTAACGAGATGCGTTATTTAGAAAGGTGTCGAGATGACCTCCAAGAACCCGAACCTGAACCCGAACGACCCGAACAAGCTGCCGCACGACGCGAACAACCTGCCGACCGAGCGCATCGGTAACGCTGAGGACCGCATCGGCCGCGGCGAGCCGATCGACGAAACCCGCGTCAGCGAGTCCCGCATCGTCCCGGACGAGGAGAACACCGCCCGCACCGAGACCACCGCTGCGGCAAACCGTCCGGCGACCACGACCGGTGGCTCCACCGCCGCTCAGGAGACCGAGAACGGCGGCGGCAACTGGTGGAAGTGGCTGCTGGGTCTGCTCGCCCTGCTGCTGCTCGGCTGGCTGATCTACGCTCTGGTTTCCGGCAACGGCGACGAGGGCGACGCTGACCCGTCCACCACCACCGTTGGCACCACCACCGTCGACGAGACCACCACCGAGGCTCCGGCTGGCGAGGCTAGCCCGGCTGAGGGTGCTGAGGACGCTGCCGGCGATGCTGGTGACGCCGCAGGCGACGCTGCTGATAGCGCTGGCGATGCCGCTGGTGACGCTGCCGACACCGCAGGCGACGCTGCTGATGAGGCTGAGGACGCTGCCGGTGACGCCGTAGAGAACGCCACCAACTAAGCGCGAAAGGCTTCTGCCCCGCTCCCCTGTCGTTGGGGAGCGGGGCGTTGTCGTATCTGAAACCCAAAGAAAACTGACAAACAAATATGAGCTCCCCTACCGGGGAGCTCATTGTCGTCGAGAAGCGATTTACTGCGCCGTGTCTGTCAGGGGGTTCTTGACCCAGCTCATCATGTCGCGCAGCTTAGCGCCGGTCGTCTCGATCGGGTGCTGTGCGATCTGGTCGCGCAGGCCCTCGAGCTCCTTATTGCCGCCGTCGACGTTGGCGACAAGGCGGCGGGTGAATTCGCCGGACTGGATGTCCTTGAGCACCTCACGCATACGGTCCTTAGCCCCCTCGTCCACGACGCGCGGGCCGGAGAGGTAGCCGCCGAACTCGGCAGTGTCCGAAACGGAGTAGTTCATGTTTCCGATGCCGCCTTCGTAGATCAGATCAACGATCAGCTTCAGTTCGTGCAGGCACTCGAAGTACGCCATCTCCGGCTCGTAGCCAGCCTCGGTCAGGACGTCGAAGCCGTTCATGATCAGCTCCTCCAGGCCACCACACAGCACAGCCTGCTCGCCGAAGAGGTCGGTGACGGTCTCAGCTTCGAAGGTGGTCGGGATGACGCCCGCACGTGCGCCACCAATCGCGGCTGCGTACGACAGGGCCAGCTCACGGCCGTTGCCGTTCGGGTCCTGCTCGACGGCGATCAAGCAGGGCACGCCCTTGCCGTCGACGAAGGTGCGGCGGACCAGGTGACCCGGGCCCTTCGGCGCGACCATGCCGATGGTGATGTTCTCTGCCGGCTCGATGAGCTTGAAGTGAATGTTCAAGCCGTGGCCGAAGAACAAAGCGTCCCCCTCGTTGAGGTTCGGCTCAATGTCGTTTTTGAAGATCTCAGCCTGGGAGGTGTCCGGGGCCAGCAGCATGATGACGTCAGCCCAAGCAGCTGCGTCCGCGTTGGACTTGACCTCGAAACCAGCTTCCTTTGCCTTCTCAGCGGACTTGGAGCCGTCGCGCAGACCGATGACGACCTCGACACCAGACTCGCGCAGGTTCTGAGCGTGCGCGTGACCCTGGGAGCCGTAGCCGATGATAGCGACCTTGCGGCCCTGGATGATGGACAGATCGGCATCGTCGTCGTAGAAGACCTCAATAGCCATGGTGAGAAACCTTTCGTCGGGATATGTGCCTATCCCACTATACGGGAGGGGCGTTTCAAATTTACTTAGAGGGTGCCAGCGTCTTCGCGCCGCGGTTGAGCGCAACACGTCCAGACTGAACCAGTTCGCGGATACCGAAGGGCTCGAGCACCTCAAGCAGAGCCTTCAGCTTGCTCGACGTACCGGTCGCCTCGATGACCACCGAATCCGGCGACACATCCACCACGCGGGCGCGGAAAATATTCGCGGCATCGACAACCTGCGGTCGGTTGCTGTTGTTCGCGTTGACCTTCACCAGCATCAGGGAGCGCGCGATGAACTTGTCCTCTTCCAGGCGGATCACCTTGATCACGTGGATCAGCTTGTGCAGCTGCTTCGTGATCTGCTCCACGGCATGTTCGGAGGCGTCCACAACCACCGTGATGCGGTTGATCCCCTCAGTCTCCGTCTTGGCTGTGGCCAAGGAGACCAGGTTGAAGCCGCGGCGGGTGAACATGGCGGTGACGCGGGTGATGATTCCGTCGACATCCTGAACCAGCACAGACAGGACGCTGCGGGTCACATCGTCATAAAGATCGTTGGTAGTCATTGCTAGTTCTCCTCGTTCACTTCTTGCACGGTTTCGTGGATGTCGGCGGGTGATTCACCGGCGGAGATTTCTTCGTCGAAAAGCGGGCGCAGATCACGCGCGTACTGGATCTCAGAGTTCGAGCTACCGGCGGAAATCATCGGCCACACCTGAGCGTCCTCGCCCACCACAAAGTCGATGACCACCGGACGGTCATTGATCTCGCGGGCGCGCTGGATCGCGGGCAGCACCTCATCCTCCGTGGTCACACGGATCGCTTCAGCACCGAGCGCAGACGCGAGACCCAGGAAATCCGGCACGTACGTGGTGTCCTGGTGCAGCTTCGTGTGGGAGTAGTGGCCCTCGTAGAACAGCGTTTGCCACTGACGGACCATGCCCAGGTTGCCGTTGTTGATCAGGGCGACCTTGAACGGGAAGCCCTCCACCGCCGCAGTGGTGATCTCCTGGTTGGTCATCTGGAAACAACCGTCACCGTCGATCGCCCAGACTTCCTTGTCCGGGCACGCGGCTTTCGCACCGAGCGCTGCCGGAACAGAAAAGCCCATGGTGCCCAGGCCACCGGAGTTGAGCCAGGTCCGCGGGTGCTCGAAGTCGATGAACTGGGCAGCCCACATCTGGTGCTGGCCCACACCAGCAACGTAGATGGCTTCGGGCCCGACTTCCTTGGACAAAGTCTCAATGACGTACTGCGGGGACAGAGACCCGTCCGACTGCGGGTCGTATCCGCGCGGGAAGCGCTGCTTCATGTCGCCCAGGTAACCCTTCCACTCGTCGATCTTCGGAGCGGAAATCTTCTTCGATTTCTTGAAGACATCCGTGAACTCGGAGAGCACCTGGCGGGCATCGCCCACGATAGGCACGTCCACAGCCCGGATTTTGCCGATTTCGGCCGGGTCCACATCGGCGTGGATGACCTGCGCGTCGGGAGCGAAGCGGTCCGGGTCGCCGGTCACACGGTCGTCGAAACGCGCGCCGATAGTGATGAGCAGGTCAGCCTTCTGCAGCGCGGCTACCGCCGGAACGGTGCCGTGCATGCCCGGCATTCCCATGAACAGCTCATGGTGGGACGGGAAAGCCCCGAGAGCCATGAGCGTGGTGACAACCGGGACGCCGGTCAGTTCGGCGAATTCGCGCAGCTCCTTGTGTGCGCCCGCCTTGATGATGCCGCCGCCGGCATAGATCACCGGCTTCTTCGCCTCGGCGATCAGCTTCGCCGCCTGGGTGATCTGGCGCGAGTGCGGCTTTGTCGTGGGCTTGTAGCCCGGCAGGTCCACAGCCGGGGGCCAGGCAAAGTCGAGCTCCGCGTTCTGCACGTCCTTCGGAAAGTCGACCAGGACCGGGCCCGGGCGGCCGGTGCTGGCGAGGTGGAACGCTTCGGCGAGCGCACCCGGGATCTCGTCCGGGTGGCTCACCATGATGTTGTGCTTGGTGATCGGCATGGTGATCCCGCGGATGTCCGCCTCCTGGAAGGCGTCGGTGCCCAACAGCGAGGAACCGACCTGACCGGTGATGGCGACAAGCGGCACGGAGTCCAGGTACGCGTCCGCCAGCGCGGTGACGAGGTTGGTGGCACCCGGTCCTGACGTGGCCAGGCACACACCGACCTTGCCGGATGCCCAGGCGTAACCTTCTGCGGCGTGACCCGCGCCCTGTTCGTGCCGCACCAAAACGTGGCGCAGTTTCTCAGCGGAGAACAAAGCCTCGTACAGCGGCAGCACTGCTCCGCCCGGGATACCGAAGATGACTTCAGTGCCGAGCTCTTCGAGACTGCGGACGATCGCTTCCGCTCCCGTCATCCTCTCCGACTGTTTGCTTTGTGACGCTGCCACTTTTCTCGAACTCCTTTATGAGTTGTGCGGTGTCTACCAGAACAAAACCCCCGCTTTAGATTAGCGGGGGCGCTTGTCGTTTCCGACCTCAGGCAGTGACGTACTTCACGCGTAGGCCGAGCGCCGCGCTGGTACTACCACTAGGTCGAATGTGAACATGCCTAGATCATACACATCTCCCAGGTCTCTATAGGCAATAACGGGATAGGGTTAAAACTGCTATGCCGTTTCAACTAATTTTCAACCAGGTGTGGAGCTGGATCGCCGACACAGGCATCAACCTTGCGCTCCTGATCATCCTCGCGATGCTCGTGCCGCGTGCAGGGCGTTTGGCAAACCGGATCGTCGAGAAGCGGATCCAAGCTTCCCAGGACGAAGACGAGGGCAAGTCCTCGCTGGCAATTGCCGGAGTAGGCATTTACATCATCCAGATCATCGCCTACTTCCTCATCCTGGTTTTCCTCTTGCAGCAGATCGGGTTCTCGCTCGCCGGCGCTGCCATCCCCGCCACCGTGATCTCCGCCGCTGTCGGTTTCGGCTCGCAGCAGATCATCGCCGACTTCGTCGCAGGGTTCTTCATCCTGTCCGAGAAACAGTACGGCGTGGGCGACCTCGTCACCTTCCAGGGCAACGGCGTGGATCTCACGGGCACCGTCATCCAGATCACCATGCGCTCCACGCAGGTGCGCACGCTGGAGGAGTACACGGTGACCATCCCGAACTCCGCCGCCCAGGTGTGCATTAACAATTCCAACCACTGGTCGCGGGCGCTAGTCGTCGTCCCGGTCCCGCTGCTGGGTTCGCGCGACACCGAGGAAGTCATCGCACGCGCCGACAGCGCCGCCCGCCGCGCCATCGCCGACCCGGAGATCGAACCGCTCATCCGGGGCGAACTGCTCTCCCAACCGGGTTTGAACTTGAACGCTCCCACGACTGTGGGAATGCCGTGGACACTGGACATCCGGTATATGATCCGCTGCTCCCCTGGCGACCAGTTCCCCATCGAGCGAGCCATCAACGTCTATGTTCTCGAAGAGTTCTTCGATGAGTACGGTTCAGCTACCCCCGTCAGCGGCGAGACCACGGATGACCCTGACAACCCAAAGACGTCCGCCTTCGCACCCGCATTCGCGTCGAAACGCTACGCCTCGGACTGGGGCCTCGAAGGCGCTGAAGAGGCTCACACGACAGTGATCCCCGCGAACCGAACCGGCATCACCGCCGGTGACACGGAGATTCCGGAGGCAGACAACGACCCAGCTGCCCAAGATCAGACTCAACGCAGGCACGCGCTTGGCACACTCGGCGGACGCGTCCGCGCGTCCACCGGAGCGCTCATCACAGCCTTCATCGTGCTGCTCATCTTCCGCGGGTTGACCATGTCCGCTGCCGAAGATAGCGAAGCGCGATCCGGTGTTCTCGCCCCGCCACGGGTGAACCCGACATCAACTGTGCCGGAAGAATCAACAACGCCGACTGAAACGAAGCAGCCGCCGACTACGGAGCAGACACCGGCAACCGAGCAGACCCAGGCGCCGACGTCGGAGCAGCAGCAACAACGGCAGAACCAGCAACAGCCGGAGCAACAGCCGGCCACGACACCCGCGCAGCAGCCCACTCAGCAGCAGCCCAGCGAAGCCCCGTCCCAGCCGACGGGCGCTCCGCAAGAGGCAGAGCAGACCGAGCAGACGCAAAACTAGCTGACCCTACCGGTACTTGGCTGTGTTTTAGAGAGTGTCCGGGGCATTCGATAGCATGTCTCCCATGACTTCCGAAGGCCGCACCTTCACACCCGAACGCACCCACGTGCTCGCGGTCGGGCTCATCATGGGTATCGCTCTCATCGGCATTTCTTGGGCACCGCAGTACCTGGGCTGGCTGCTCATCTTCCCCATTCTGTTCTTGGCGTGGGTGTTCACCGCCAAGACTCATGTCAGTGACCACGGGCTGGAGTTGACGTACCTATTCAGGAAGAACGTCTCCATCGACTGGGACGATTTGGAGGGTGTCAGTTTCGAAGGTGCCGGTGCGAAAGCAACTGTGGCCGACGGCAGCCAGTACGCCATGCCAGGAGTAACGTTCAACTCACTGCCCGCGCTGTCAGAGGCCTCCGGCGGACGGATCACCGACGTGATCACCGAAGCCGCTGAAGCCGCAGACGGGATGGTCGAAGTTACAGACCAGGAAGGCAACTCGGTGCTCATCACGAAAGAGGAATACGAGCGCCGAGACAACGCACACGACAGCTAAAGGAGCAAGCACGTGTCTCACGCGATCCCCCTTCGTTCTCGGGTCACCACCGCTGGCCGTCAGGCCGCCGGTGCCCGTGCTCTGTGGAAAGCCACAGGCACGAAGGACAACGAGTTCGGCCGCCCCATCGTGGCCATTGTGAACTCTTATACCCAGTTTGTGCCCGGGCATGTGCACCTGAAGAACGTCGGTGACATCGTCGCTGAGGCGGTGCGTGAAGCTGGCGGTGTGCCCAAGGAATTCAACACCATCGCGGTGGACGACGGGATTGCCATGGGCCACGGCGGCATGCTCTACTCTCTGCCCAGCCGCGAGATCATCTCCGACTCCGTGGAGTACATGGTCAACGCCCACACTGTCGATGCGATGGTGTGCATTTCCAACTGCGACAAGATCACCCCAGGCATGCTCAACGCCGCCATGCGTTTGAACATACCCGCCGTGTTCGTCTCCGGCGGCCCGATGGAGGCCGGTAAGGCTGTCGTCATTGACGGCGTGGCGCAGTCCGGCAAGAAGACCAACCTTGTTGACGCGATCTCCTATTCGGCGAACGACGACATCTCCGATGAGGACTTGGACCGCATCGTGGAGTCCGCTTGTCCCACCTGCGGTTCTTGTTCGGGCATGTTCACCGCGAACTCGATGAACTGCCTGACCGAGGCTCTCGGCCTGTCCCTGCCGGGCAACGGCAGCACCTTGGCCACGCACACTGCCCGCCGCCAGCTCTTCGAACGCGCCGGCCGCACGATCATGGACATCACCCGTCAGTACTACGGCGAGGGCGATGAGTCGGTGCTGCCGCGCAGCATTGCTAACCGCGATGCTTTCCGCAACGCCATGGCACTGGACATGGCTATGGGTGGCTCCTCCAACACCATCCTGCACACCTTGGCCGCTGCTCAGGAGGGCGAGGTCAACTTCGACCTCAAGGACATCGACGAGTTGTCGCACGAGATTCCCTGCATCTCGAAGGTCGCCCCGAACGGCACCGCACACATGGAAGATGTCCACCGTGCAGGCGGCATCCCCGCCATCTTGGGTGAGCTCAACCGCGCCGGCAAATTGCACACCGACGTTCGCTCTGTCGTTTATGAGAACCTGCAGGACTGGCTCGACGACTGGGATATCCGCGGCGGCAAAGCGACCGACGAAGCTAAGGAACTCTTCCTCGCTGCCCCCGGCGGTGTGCGCTCCACCGAAGCGTTCTCCCAGTCCAACCGCTGGGACGAACTGGACACCGACTCGGTCAATGGCGTCATCCACGACTTCGACCACCCCTTCAGCGCTGATGGCGGACTGGTGGTCCTGCGCGGCAATCTCGCGGAGGACGGGGCGGTTTTGAAGACCGCTGGCGTGGAGGAGGAACTCTGGGAGTTCTCCGGCCCCGCCCGTGTCGTTGACTCGCAGGAACAGGCCGTCTCAATGATCCTGTCCCGCGAGGTTCAGCCGGGTGAAGTCGTGGTGATCCGCTACGAGGGTCCGGCGGGTGGCCCCGGCATGCAGGAAATGCTCCACCCGACGTCCTTCCTCAAGGGCGCTGGCTTGGGCAAGAAGTGCGCGCTGATCACCGACGGCCGCTTCTCCGGCGGCACGTCGGGGTTGTCCATCGGCCACATCTCCCCCGAGGCCGCGCACGGCGGATTGATCGGCTTGATTGAAAACGGTGACCAGATTTCCATCTCTGTGCGTGACCGCAAGCTGACTCTCGATGTTGACGAGGATGAGCTGGATCGCCGCCGCCAGGCCATGGAGGCTTCGGAGAACCCGTGGACACCTACTCGCACCCGGCACGTGACGAAGGCGCTGCGGGCGTACAGCAAGATGGCCACGTCTGCAGACAAGGGCGCTGTTCGGCGCGTCGATTAGCATGCCTGTAGTTTTCGTCCTGCTCGGCGCGCTCATCGGCGCAATCAACCTCGGGCACAGCTTTTACCTGGCGGCGAACGAGACGCTTCTCGACGTCGGTGTGTTCCGCGACGCCGGCAATGCGTTAGTCAACGGCGATCCGCTTTACGACGGTTTTCCCACCCGCTCGGGCTTCGCCTTCATCTACCCGCCGTTTGCCGCGTTGCTGTTCGTGCCGCTGACCTGGCTGCCCGAAGTAGCGATGGACATTGCCTGGAACACCGCGATCATTCTGGCCATCTTCGCCGTCATCGGGATGGCCTGCCACCGCCTCGGACTGGAGCGATGGTGGATGTGGGCGATCGGGCTGACGGGGTTGTCCACGCTGCTGGACACCGTGTACATGAACCTCTACTACGGCCAGATCAATGTGTTCTTGATCCTGCTGGTGGCAGCGGATGTGCTCGGGTACACCCCGAAGAAGATTCGCGGCATTGGCGTGGGCATCGCAGCCGGGATCAAGCTCACCCCGGCCGCGTACGGTGTCATTTTTCTGGTGCGCAAAGACTGGTGGTCTGTGGCGCGCTCCGCCGGGTTCTTCGCTCTCACGGCGCTGATCGGGTTCGCTCTACGGCCGAAGGAGTCCATCTACTTCTGGACGGAGCAGTTTTTCGCCACCGATCGTGGCGGCGACGTGTTCTACCCGCCCAACCAGGGTGTCGGCGGCATGCTCTCGCGCGGTTTACTCAGCGCAGGGACCGTCGAGTCGCTCGCGCCTTTCATTCTGCTGACATTCGCCTTGCTGTCGATCTTCATTGCGTACCGCCTCGAGCAGCGCGGCCGCAGTGTCGAAGCGCTCCTCGTCGTGGTGCTGGGCATTTCGCTGGGCGCACCGATCGCGGTTTCGCACCACTGGGTGGGAGTCATTCTCATCCTCCCGCTCATCTTCGCTGCCCGAGAGAAGAACCTGCGTGTCCTACTCGCGGTTGCAGCAGGTGCGCTGATCTCGCCGAGCTACACGATTATCGACGAGAGCGAGGCGCAGGTGTGGGCGTGGCCGCTGTGGCTCAACACCAACATCATCGGGTTGATGGGGTTGACGGTCTTCATCGCCTACTTGGCGGTAGCGCTACAGGAACCACCACATGAGGAACGCCGCAGCGACGCCGAAGGCGGCGCAGATCCAGGAACTGGTCATGGGGCGGCGGGCCCAGCTGCGGCCGAAGTCGACGCTGAACAGGCCCGGTCCGGTGAACTGGACGGACGCAGCCATGCCCAGAAGGGCGATCGCTAGCCACACAGCAGGGTTCCAGGTGAACGCGTTCGCACCGTTCTCCGACACCGTGATCAGGTGGAGGGATTCAAAACCAGTGGCAGCAATGGCAAGCATCGCGGCGACTGGAGTGAGCAGACCGAGTACCAGGAACACGCCCGCCGCCAACTGCAGCGTTGGCAAGGCGATGGCGAGGATGCTCGGATAGCTGTACCCGGCGAACTGCTCCTCTAGCCCCGGCAGACCTGGGTTGCCGCCCAGCTGGAAGAAGGTCTCCACGCCCGAGAGGATCAACAGGGCACCGAGGACGAGACGGAGAATCAACGCACCGACATCGATCGTGCCGCGGCCGACAGGTGCTTCGGCCGCGGGTTCTACAACCGCTGGAGCTGCAGGCACCGTGCCGACCGGAGCCGCGGGGCCGTTGACTTCAACGTCGACCGGCCGAGCCAAAGGCTCGCGGGCACCGATACTGACAGACTCGCCTACGGCGGGAGACGCTGCCACTGGCTCGCCCACTTGAGTTTCCGGCTGCGGCGTGGGTGCCGACGGAAACACCTCAGTGGGCGCGGCCTTGCCCGTCCGGTCATACACAGAGGGAGCCTCGGGAACGTCACCGAAGTCATCCAGCTCGTTCACGGGCTCGAGGTTCTTGCGGTAGGAGGTGCTGCCTGAATCAGTCATGCACTTCAATCTAGGCCAGCACTGGCCCCAAACCCGCGAAGCTAACCGCGTGTGCGTGAAGCTGTAGCGCCACCCCAGATGTTGATGGAAGTACCGTCGACGGTCGAGGAGATATCGTCGATAAGCGAAAGCTCCTCATCGCTGAACGCGAGATTATTCACCGCGTCGAGGTTGTCGTCGAGCTGCGCAACGCTGGACGCACCGATGAGCGTGCTGGTCACACTGCGTTCGCCTTGGTCGCGCAGAACCCAGGCAATAGCCATTTGTGCCAGCGTCTGGCCGCGCTTCTCAGCGATAGCGTTGAGCTTGCGCACCGCCTCGAGGTTGGACTCGGAAAGCATTCCGTCGCGAATGGATTTGCCCGCAGCCGCGCGGGAATCTTTCGGGATCCCGTCGAGGTAGCGGTCGGTGAGTAGACCCTGCGCCAGCGGCGAGAACGCGATCACGCCCAAACCATTCTCGGCGGCCGTGCCTAGCAAACCATCCTCCACCCAGCGGTTGAAGATGCTGTAGCTCGGTTGATGGATAAGCAGCGGGCACCCCTCCCCCGCCATCAACTCAGCGGCTTCCTCTGTCAGCTCGGGGCCGTAGGACGAAATGCCGACGTACAACGCTTTTCCAGACGCGACGATATCGCGCAGCGCATACATCGTCTCCGCCAGTGGCGTGTCCGGGTCCGGGCGGTGGTGGTAGAAGATGTCCACGTAGTCCAGCCCGAGACGCTCAAGCGACTGATCCAGCGACGACATGAGGTACTTGCGGGACCCGCCGAATCCATAGGGACCGTCCCACATGTTCCAGCCAGCTTTCGACGAGATGATCAACTCGTCGCGGTGACTGCTGAAATCCTCACGGAGGATCCTGCCGGCGTTGATCTCTGCGGAGCCGTTCGGCGGACCGTAGTTGTTGGCCAGATCGAAGTGGGTCACACCGCGGTCGAACGCGCGGCGCATAATGGCACGCTGCGTCTCTAGCGGTTTGTCATCGCCGAAGTTGTGCCAGAACCCCAGCGACACAGGCGGCAGTTTCAACCCAGAGTTGCCGCACCGCCTGAACCAGTTCTCGCCTCCGCGGGCATAGCGGTCAGGGTCTGCTGTGTAAGAACTCATGCTCACCAATTGTGCCAGACATCTGGTACTCTCGGACCGCTCGAATTCTCCCTCAAAATAAGGCTTTTCATGCAGAAATCATTCAAAATGGCGCTCGCCCTTGTCGGTCTGACTGTCGGAGCCGGCTTCGCCTCCGGACAAGAAGTCATCCAGTACTTCCTCTCTTTCGGCTACTGGGGCATCGTGGGTGCCGCCGTAGCCGGTGTGACCATCGCCGTCTTCAGTGCCTGGATCTACCAGCTCGGGTCCTACTACCTAGCGGAGGACCACAGTGCGGTCTTCCGCAGCGTCTCGCGCCCATGGGTGGCGCGCTACATGGACATCACCACAATGTTCACCTTGTTCTGCATCGGTTTCGTCATGGTGGCCGGTGCCGGCTCGAACATGGAGCAGCAGTTCGGCTTCCCCACCTGGGTCGGTTCCGCGATCATGGTGGTTTTGCTCTTGCTGTCGGGCCTGTTGGACATCGACAAGCTCACCAACGTGATCTCCTTCATCACCCCGCTGCTGATCATCTGTCTCCTCGGCGCGTTCGTGATCACCGTGATGAACATGCCGGACAACCTCAGCAGCATCAACGAGCTCGCGCAGCAGAACCAGCACGCTTCGGGAACCTTCGGTAACTGGCTTGTCACCGCACTCAACTACGCCACGCTGGTGCTCATCATGGACGCCTCCATGATGCTGGTGTTCGCCGGTTCCCACCTCAACCCGGCGCAGGCCGGCAAGGGCGGCCTGCTCGGCGGAATCATGTTCGCTGTGTTGCTGATGATCTTGGTGTTCGTGCTCTTCTTCAACATGGAGCACGTCATGGATGCGGACCTGCCGCTGCTAAAGGTCTTCGACTCCATGCACCCAACTGTTGGCACCGTGGTCTCCGTGGTCATCTACCTGATGATTTACAACACTGCCGTCGGTCTTTTCTACGCGCTCGGCCGTCGCCTCAGCCACGACAAACCGGCGAAGTTCCGCCCCTACTACTTCATCGTCGTGCTCATCGGTTTCGCCCTGTCCTTCATCGGCTTCGCGGACCTGGTCGGATGGGTCTACCCAGTCCTGGGGTACCTCGGTCTCATCCTGGCGATCATCATGGGTGTGGCGTGGTTCCGCGACCGCCAGAACATTAAGGATGAGGCTGGGCGCCGCGAGCGCCTCGCCGAGCTAGCGGAAACACAGCTCGACCCGGACTCGGACGACCTCACGCACGAGGAACGGGCCGAGGTCGAAGAACTGGCATCCGACTCCCATGTCGGCGACCAAGAATTGTGGCAGTCCGTGCAGGAAGAGGTCGCAGCTGATCTCGACGCGGATGACTCCAGCGACTTCGCACTAGCCGACGTCCCCGCTCTCGACCCGGAATCGGATGCCTACGACGGCGCGCCCGAGACCCCGGGCGATGAAATTCACTGGAAGTCCTACGAAGAGATGTACAAGACCGGCGAGTTCCCCGCGGTCAACCCCGACACGAGGTAGGAGGTCGACGTTTAGTCGGCCCTACCCTGGGTGCCACCGAAGTTACAGCCGCGGCCAGGGGCGCCACTTCTCGGGCACACCTGCCATACGGCGCTGCACATCTGCGAGCGTCTCGCGGTTGACCTGGGTGCTTGCCCAGCTGTCGCCGTCAGAAAAGACGTTAGTGCTTTCCATGCACCATGACGATCCCTGGTGTCGTAAACGCTCGGCAAAGCGCCCGCTGACCACGTGTCGTACGATCTCCTCGAGCTGATCAGCTGCCTCGTCCCACACCTCGTCGCAGGCGTCGCAACCGCAGGACGGGAAAGGCCAGCAGGAAACCGCGCCGGCGTGAAGATGAATGCCCGGTAGACCGGAATAGACGAAAGTCAACGGCGCGGTCTGCGGTGCCAACGGTGTCAAACGCACGGCACGCACCACGGTGGGAGCTGGCTGTTGATGAAGAGAATCCAGCAGGGGGTAGTGATCTACCGCCACGTTGTATTGAGCAATGAGGTAATCCACCAGAGCGTCAGCGACAGGGTGCAGCGGAGCGAACCGTTCCGGATGCGTCAGCAGCTCGTAGGATTCATCCGGCGGCGAACCCTCCCACCTACGTCCGTAGGGAATTACGCGCCCTGACTCATCGCGAATCTCGACAGGCCCGATGTACGGACGCTGGTAGCGTTCCACGGCTACGCGAGCTTCTTCGCGATGATCTCGTTGATCGACTTAGGGTCGGCCTTGCCCTGGGTCGCCTTCATGACCGCACCCACAATCGCGCCGGTGACCTTCGTGTTGCCGGCCTTGTACTTTTCCACGATATCCGGGTTCGCCGCGAGAGCTTCGTCGACTGCGGCTTCGATTGCGCCGTCGTCACGCACGACCTCGAGCCCGCGCTTGTCGACGACTTCGTCCACGCGGCCTTCACCCGCAATGACACCGTCAATGGTTTGACGGCCAAGCTTGGTGGTCAGCTTGCCTTCCTTCACCAGCTGCACCACCCGAGCCACATCGGCGGGCTCGACACCGAGGGAGTCCAAGTCGCGGCCAGCCTCGTTGGCCTTACCGGCGATGTAGGACACCCACCATGCGCGGGCTTCGTCCGGCGTCGTACCTGCCTCGACGGTGTCGACGATGAGATCGAGCGCGCCAGCATTGACCAGGTCGCGGAATTCCTTCTCCGGCAGCTGCCACTCCTCCTGGATGCGCGCGCGGCGCACCCACGGCAGCTCCGGCAGAGTCGCCCGGATCTCCTCGACCCACTCCGGCTTCGCAATCACCGGCGGCAGATCCGGGTCGTTGAAGTAGCGGTACTCGCTCGCCTCCTCCTTCGGGCGGCCCTTGGAGGTGGAGCCGTCAGTCTCCTGGTAGTGGCGGGTCTCCTGGACAATCTCTCCGCCGGCTTCGAGCACACCTGCGTGGCGCTGCATCTCGTAGCGCACCGCCTGCTCGACGGACTTGAGCGAGTTAATATTCTTCGTCTCGGTGCGGGTGCCGAATTCCTCCTGGCCCTTGGGGCGCAGGGAGACGTTCGCATCGCAGCGCATCGAGCCCTGGTCCATGCGCGCGTCGGACACGCCGAGCGCCTTGACCAGCTCGCGCAGCGCACCGACGTACGCACGGGCGACCTCTGGAGCGCGCTCCCCGGCGCCGACGATCGGCTTGGTCACGATCTCGATCAGCGGGATGCCCGCGCGGTTGCAGTCCACCAAAGACGCCGTCGCGCCGGAGATGCGGCCCGACGCGGAACCCAGGTGGGTCAGCTTGCCGGTGTCCTCCTCCATGTGGGCGCGCTCGATCTCGACGCGCCACTCGGTGCCGTCGTCGAGCACGACGTCGAGGTAGCCGTCGTACGCGATCGGTTCGTCGTACTGCGAGATCTGGTAGTTCTTCGGCTGGTCCGGGTAGAAGTAATTCTTGCGCGCGAAGCGGGACGACTCGGCGATCTTGCAATTGAGCGCCAGACCGATCTTGATGGCCCATTCCACGCCCTTGGCGTTGACCACCGGCAGAGCGCCCGGCAGACCGAGCGACACCGGGTCGATATTGGTATTCGGCTCCGCACCGAAGTGGGCCGAGGAGGTGGAGAACATCTTGGTCTCCGTGGACAGCTCCACGTGCACCTCGAGACCCATCACTGGGTCGTACTTTTCCAGGACGTCGCTGTAATCCATCAGGTCGTACGCAGTCATGGTTGCCAAGTGTAGTGCCCTTAGCCCTTCGCCGAGACGATAGCTCCTCTTACGCTTCCACCTGCGCCTTGTCTGGCTGCCCGGACTGCTCCTTTTTGTCCTTTGCGCGGAAAAGCAGCGCCAGGATCGCGCCGGAAATGTTGTGCCACACGGAGAACACCGCGCCCGGCAGCGCGGCCAGCGGGCTGAGATACGCCGCGGCGAGGGTGGCCGCCATACCCGAATTCTGCATGCCGACCTCCACGGCCATCGTGCGCGAGGATGCCTCCGGCTGGCCCGTCACCTTGCCGGTGACATAGCCGAGGATGTAGCCGAGACCGTTGTGCAGCACGACGGCGAGAAGCACGATGAGCCCCGCCTGCGCGAGCTTGTCGCGGGAGCCCGCCACGACGATGGCCACGATCGCCGCGATCGCCAACACGGAGACCCACGGCAGCGCCGGCAAGACCGCCGCGACAAATCGCGGTGCCAGCAAACGGACGAGCAGGCCGAGACCGACCGGCAGGATGACCATCTTCACGATCGACCACGCCATCGGCCCAGCGCTGACATCCATGTGCTCGCCCGCCAACCACAGGGTGAGCAGCGGCGTGAAGATCGGCGCGAGCAGCGTCGACACCGATGTCATGGTCACCGACAACGCGACATCGCCGCGCGCCAGGTAAGAGACCACATTCGACGAGGTTCCGCCCGGCGCGCAGCCGACCAGGATCACGCCCGCGGCGATCTCCGGCGGCAGGCGCAGCGCCCACGTCAGCGCGACAGCAGCAAGCGGCATGATCACGAACTGCGCCACCACGCCGATCACGACCGGCAGAGGCTTCTTGGCCACGAACACGAAGTCGTTGCCCGTCAGCGTCAGACCCATGCCGAACATGACCACGCCGAGCAGCCACGTCGTCCACCCGGAAATCGGTTCAACGACCCCGGGCGCGGCGAAGCCGATCACGCCGCCGGCGATCACCAGCAACGGGAAGCCGAGGGTGGCGACGAACGCCGAGCGCTCTTCCGCGCGCCGGCTCTGGGCAAGATTCATAGATTCCATACTGTGGACTATAGCGTCCATATAGCGGGATTCCTGCAACAGGGGGTCAAGCCGTTGCCTCCCACACCTCGCGGTAGCTCGCCGCAAGCGATTCGACGGTCTCATGCGCGTTCAGCCCGCTCGGATTCCCCACCACCCACACGGGCACGCCCGCGATCATCCCGCTTTGCAACCCGCGCTGCGCTTTCCTCCTCCCGAATGCGCCGCGGTACGCACCGATGCCCGCGAACATCACGGCGCCAGGGCGATGCTTATCGACGACAGCCTCAAGCCTCTCCCCTCCCTCCACCAACTCTTCTGTGGCCAGGTCGGACGCTTTCGGTGTCATACGGGCAACGAGGTTGGTGAAGCCGATCCCCCGCTCTGCGAGCATCTTTGCGTCCTGTTCCGACAACCCCTCGCTGGCGTACACCCGGTACGGGGTGATGCCCGCTTTGTCGAGCGCAGGCCAGAAGCGGTTGCCCGGGTGTGCGAACGGCGCGTCCACTTCCTCGGACAGCGTTCCGGGATTGATGCCCACGATGAGCAGACGGCAAGGATTGGGAATCCGGTCATGCATGTTTTCCGACCTTAGTGCGGCATTCCGTTATTTCACTGCGGCCATGAGCGCTACATTGAACATATGTGGACCGATGAAGTGCAAAAACTCAAGAAGGAACGAAACGCCGTTATTCTGGCGCATAACTACCAGATCCCGGAGATCCAGGACATCGCGGATTTCACCGGCGATTCCCTAGCGCTGTCCCGGATTGCGGCCGACACGGACGCCGATGTCATCGTCTTCTGCGGCGTGCACTTCATGGCGGAAAGCGCGAAGATCCTCAGCCCCGACAAGACCGTGCTCATCCCGGACGAAGCCGCCGGTTGTTCCCTCGCCGATTCGATCACCGCCGAGCAGCTGCGCGAGTGGAAGGCCGAGCACCCGGGCGCCGTGGTGGTCAGCTACGTCAACACCACAGCGGATGTGAAGGCCCTCACCGATGTGTGCTGCACGTCCTCCAATGCCGTCGACGTGGTCAATTCCATCGACCCCGACGCAGAGATCCTCTTCTGTCCGGATCAATTCCTCGGCGCGCACGTCAAACGGCAAACCGGCCGCGAGAATATCCGCATCTGGGCCGGCGAATGCCACGTGCACGCCGGCATCAACGGCAAGGAGCTCGCCGACCAGGCAGCCGCGCACCCGGATGCTCCCCTGTACATCCACCCGGAGTGCGGTTGCGCGAATTCAGCGATCTATCTCGCCAGCGAGGGCGTCATCGCCCCGGAGCGCGTGCACATGCTCTCCACCGGCGGCATGCTGGACCAGGCGGACCGGGACACTGAAGGCACAGTCCTCGTGGCTACCGAGGTGGGCATGCTCCACCAACTGCAGAAGAAATCCCCGCTGGCGGACTTCCAGCCCGTCAACCCCCAGGCCTCCTGCAAATACATGAAAATGATCACCCCGGAGAAACTCGTGGCCAGCCTTCGGGACATGCGCGACGAAGTCACTGTGCCCGAGGAGACCGCCGCGAAGGCGCGCCAGTCGCTGGAGCGCATGATCGCCATCGGCAACCCGGGCAGCGGAGAGTGACCCGCGGATGAGTGCACCACTGAATAAAGACGCCGCGCTGCGCCTCATCCGCCTCGGCCTCGAGGAAGATTTCACGCACGGCCCCGACGCCACGACCGAGGCGACTGTCGACGCCGACGCCCACCTCACCGCCATCGTCGTCCCACGCACACCCGGCGTGGTCGCGGGCCTGGACACCGTCGCGTGGACCATGCACGAAGTCAGCCCAGACATCGACGTGGCGGTCCACGCGGCCGACGGCGACCTAGTCGCGCCAGGCGACCGTCTCGCGACAGTCTCCGGCCCCGCGCGGTCGATCCTCTCTGCTGAACGCACGGCACTGAATCTGCTCACCTACGCCAGCGGCATCGCTACCCGCACGCACGAGTGGACCCGACAGCTCGCAGGAACCGGCACCAGAGTCCGCGATTCCCGCAAGACCTTGCCCGGATACCGCGACCTAGCTAAATACGCGGTGCGGTGCGGCGGCGGAGTCAACCACCGAATGAGCCTGGGCGACGCCGTTCTCATCAAGGACAATCACGTTGCCAGCGTCGGAACCGTGGCAGAAGCGTACCGGCGCACCACCGCCGCCTTCCCGGACCTGCCCCGCGAAGTTGAAGTCGACGACCTCGGCCAGCTTGAAGCAGTCCTGGCATTCACACCAGATCTGGTCATGCTGGATAATTTCGGCGTGGAGGCGACACGGGAAGCCGTCGATAAGCGCGATGCCCTGTCCCCCGGGACGAAGCTGGAATCCTCGGGCGGATTGACGCTCGACCGAGCCCGCGCCTACGCGGAGACCGGCGTGGATTTTCTCGCGGTCGGCGCGCTCACGCACTCGGTTGCCATCCTCGACATCGGACTGGACGCCGTATAGCAGTGATAGCCGCCGTTATGTAGCATGATCGGCGTTATGAATGATTTGAAATCCTCCCGGGCACCGATCGTGCTCGGGCTTATTCTTTTATTCCTCGTCGCCGCCGCGCTGGCCTTTCCGCGCGTTGTCGACGCCACCACGACACCCGAAGAGTCCCAGGTGCCCGACAACCCTGTGGAGTTGGGCAGCATTGGCGTGCCCGACGAGAACGGCGGGCAGCTTGTGTGCAGCAACCCGGCGGGCTTCGCGGAAAGCACGAAGGCGTGGGATTGCGATTCGACGCGCATTCTTGGCCGCTCCGAACCGGCACCCAACAACGCAGAGAAAGCCCTCGCCCGCTTCTACCGCAGAGTGACACTCGACCGGAACGTGGAAACCGGCAACGTCGGGTCCCCGCGTGAAGGCGTGCATGTGAAGCGCACCGAGGCAGACGCCGAACGCCATCTCGTGGCCGTCTCCATTGCCGACGGGCAGACCACCCGCTACTTCTCTTTCGGCGGGGACGACGCAGAAGAGCTCGCCCAACGTTTGATCGACTCCGCTGACGTGAACACTGATAGTTCCGCTGACGATTCCGAGGAAACGGAGGGCGACTAGTGACCGACAAAATGAACCTCATCCTCCGCATCGCAGGAATCCTGATCCTCCTCGCCTCCGCTGTCTGGTCGGTTATCTACTTCAGCCAGCTCCCCTTCAACGCAACGATCGCGGCAATGAGCGCATTGCTCGCGGCGCTGTGGTTACTGCTGGCGTGGCTTCTGCTGCGCAACCACCCGGGTCGCCCTGTTCATTCCTCTCCCGCCTTCATCTTCGCGGGGTTCGTCTCAGGTATGGCTCTGTGCGCCCCTTCAGTGACCACGAATGAATCCATCATCGCCTTCAAGGATTGGCTGGGCTTGGGCAGTTTGGGATTCGCTCTGCTGAGCCCCACAGCCGAGGAGCTATTCAAATTCGCCACGGTGTTCATCCTGAGCACCATGATCTTCCGCATCCGCCGCCCCATTGAGGCCGTGACCATCGCGATTGCCGTCGGTTTCGGCTTCGCGGCGCTGGAGAACGCCACCTACATCTTGAAAGCGGCGCTCGACAACCTCAACTCCGATGTCGAGGGCTCGCTCATGGGGTATGCCGCCCGGACCGTCCCTGGACCATGGGGCCACTCGCTCTACCTCGGTCTCTCGGCATGGGGCCTCGGCGTCTTCTTGTGCCGCACGGACAAATCTCTCGGCTGGCGCATCGGCCAACTGGTCATCTGGTACTTCCTCGGATTCGCCATTCACTCGATCTTCAACGCCTCAACCGAGCTACCCGGCGAGATCGTCCCGCTGGTGGCGTTGATCGCGGTCATTGCGTTCACCTGGATCGGCGGAATCTGGCTCTACCTACACACCCGCAAGATCGGCCGCCGAGACATCGCGGAGACGACTGAGGGGACTGAATCCGCCTCGCATGGAGCTTCCGCAGCGACTGTTGAGGAAGTTTCAGCCCGAGAAGCCAGGCAGCGGTCTTAAGCGCGCAGCCGCGCCTGAAGCGCGGTCTTAACCTCGGGCCACTCGGTGTCCAAGATGGAGTAGACGCACGTGTCGCGCACGAGGCCGCTTTTGAGGATCTTGTGGCGACGTAGTACCCCGTCGAGCTTGGCACCGAGGCTCTCGATCGCGGCGCGCGACTGCCGGTTCATGAAGTGCGTGCGGATCTCCACGCGCAGGCACCCCAGGTCCTCGAACGCGCGCTGCAGCATGAGGAGCTTCGCCGCTTTATTGAACGGCGCACCCTGAGCGTCTTTAGTGATCCACGTCGACCCGATCTCGATGCTTCGGTTCACGGGATCCGGGTGCAGGAACGTGGTCACGCCGATGGCGTTGTCGGCCGGGTCGACGATCGCCCACGGGGCGCGCTCGCCGCGCTCCTGATCGGCGAGGTTCTTCTCGATGTATTCCGGCACGCCGCCAGGCGTGGGAATGTGGTCCTGGTACCACAGGTCACACAAGTCCCCGACGGCTAACGCCAGAGCCGCCGCATGATCGAGGCTCAACGGTTCGAGAGTGACCCACTGGTTGCTCAGGGTGGGGTTGTCGCAAAAATTCACTGCGTCCTCCGGAAATAGTCGACGGTCCGTGCCACGCCTTCGTCGAGGCAGACGGTGGGCTCCCACCCGAGTATCTCCTTCGCGCGGGCGGCGGAGAGGGCGGAGCGGGGGACGTCGCCAAGCCGCGGCGGGAAATTCTGGGGCGCATCGGGCGCGCCCGCATGTTTGGCTACCAACGTGTGCAATTCGCGGTCAGTCGTCTCCACAGAGGTGCCGATATTGAAGCGCACCCCGTCGCCGCGCTCACCCGCCGCGAGGACGAATGCGCGCGCGACATCGCCCACGTAAACATAGTCGCGCGTGTTCGTGCCGCCGCCGAAAATCTTCGTCGGACGGCCATGCAAGAGGTTCTCCGAGAAAATCGCCACGACCCCGGCTTCGCCGTGCGGGTTCTGCCGCGGGCCGTACACATTCGCCGGCGCGATGAAACTCGCTTGCATTCCGTACAGATGGCGATAAATGCCCAGGTATTGCTCACCAGCGAGCTTCGACGCGGCATACGGCGAGTGCGGGTCGACCGGGAAGGACTCGTCGACGGGAAACTCGCTGGGTGTGCCGTAAATCGAGCCGCCCGACGAGGTGTGCACGATCTTGCGCACGCCAGCCTTCCGCGCGGCTTCCGCGACATTGATCGTGCCCAGAATATTCGCCTGCGCATCGAGGATCGGGTCTTCGACGGATTTGCGCACGTCGATCTGCGCGGCGAGGTGGAAGATCACTTCAGGAGCAAGCTTATCGACGACATCTGCTAGCCCCTTATCCCCCACGTCCCCCTCGACGAGCTCGACTGCAGTCTGGTGGCTGATGTTTTCGAGCCGACCGCTGCTCAAATTGTCCAGCACGGCGACCTCGTGGCCTGCCATGACGAGCTGATCGACGAGATGAGATCCAATGAAGCCGGCACCGCCGGTGACGAGAGTTCGCACGCGGTGATTCTAACTGACGGCTATCCGAACATGGACCGCGCCGTGCGGATACGGCGCTCCGGCACGCGCTTGAGGTTCTCCACCGCATCGCCGAGCGGGACGAGCGTGATGTCCTCGCCGCGCAGCGCGACCGTCGTGCCGAAATTGCCCTCGTGCGCCGCGCGCGCGGCGTGCACGCCGTAACGTGTCGCCAGCACCCGGTCGTAGGCCGTCGGCGTGCCGCCGCGCTGCGTGTGGCCGAGCACCGTCGTGCGCACGTCGTAGCCCAGGCGGCGGTGGATCTCGTCGCCGATGATCTGGCCCATGCCAGTGAATGTCTTGTGGCCGAATTCGTCTTCTTCGCCAAGTCCCGCGTCCATCGTGCCTTCCTTCGGCACGGCGCCCTCGGCGACGACGATGATGCCGTATTTCTCCCCCATCTGGAAGCGGCGCTCCATCGCCTTGCAGATGTCCTCGATATCGAAGGGGTCCTCAGGAATCACCGTGTAGTGCGCGCCGCCGGCCATACCCGCGTGCAGGGCGATCCAGCCGACGTGGCGGCCCATCACCTCGACGATGAGGATGCGGTTGTGCGATTCCGCCGTGGTGTGCAGACGGTCGATCGCGTCCGTGGCCACCGACACCGCGGTGTCGAAGCCGAAGGTGTAGTCGGTGGCGTTGACGTCGTTATCGATCGTCTTCGGCACGCCCACCACCGGAATGCCGTTGTCGGAGAGCCACTTGGCACCCTTGAGCGTGCCTTCGCCGCCGATCGGGATCAGCGCGTCGATGCCCGCGTCGTCGAGGTTCGCCTTGATCTGGTCGATGCCCGCCTTGAATTTATCCGGGTGGAGGCGGCCGGTGCCCAGGATCGTGCCGCCGCGCAGCAGGATAGAGTCGATGAACGCGTCGTCGTACAAGTCCGTGCGCAGGTCGTCCATGAGACCCACCCAGCCGTCCTGGTAACCGACGACCGTGGACCCGAATTCTGAGCTGGCGGTACGGACGATGGCACGGATGACAGCATTGAGGCCGGGGCAGTCGCCGCCGGAGGTGAGAGTGGCTAGGCGCATGCGCTCCACACTAGCGCGATTGCGCGGGGATGTCCGTACGAAGAAAGACCGACGCGGCCGCCCCGATGGCCAGCACGATCGCCGACAGCAAGATCGCAGGTCCAGCGGTAGAAGCGACCTGGCCGGAGGCAAGGACTGCGCCGGTCAACGCCACGCCGACGACGCTGCCGATCTGGCGCAGCGTGTTGTACACCCCGCTGGCCGCCCCGGCGGCGTAATCCGGCACATTGCGCATCGTCGTGGTGGCATTGGGCGCCCAGACGAAGGCGCTGCCAAGTCCCAACAGCGCGGTCACAAGCGCGAACCAACGGTAGTCGGCAGCAGAAACTGTGATGGACCAGGCGATGATGAGAGCGGCCACCATCGTCGCAAAGCCCGCAGTGCACAAAAGTCTGGCGCTGATTTTGTCTGACAGCGCTCCGGCCCACGGGGTGAGCAGCATGGCCACCACCGACATCGGGGCCGTGAGTAGGCCGGCGGTCTGTGCGCTGACACCTGCGACGGTTTGCAGCCAGTACATGACCGGGATGAACATCGCCGCGACCGCGAAACCCATGGCGACAATGGCAGAGGTGCCCAGGACGAAGTTGCGGTCACGGTAGAGCTCACGGGGAACAAATGAAGACGATCGCGCCAGGAAAAGCACCACGATCGCGCCCCCGACCAGCGGGATCCACGAGCCGAAGTGGATGCCGTACACCAACGCGCCAAGGCCGACGAAAGACATCGCCGCAGCGCCGACAGGGATGAGTGCGGAAGTTGGAGCGAGACGCGGAAGCCAGAAGGCGGCCAGGACGAGGCCGACCCCGGCAATGCCGGCCTGCAGGATGAAGGTTGAGCGCCAACCGAAACTGCCCACGAAAACTCCGCCAACAATAGGGCCGAGCAGCGATCCGACCGAGCCGACAACGCCCCAGAATCCGAATGCCTTACCCCTGCCGTCGGAAGGGAAAATGCGATTGATCAAGCCGAATGCCTGCGGCAGGAAAATCGCGGAACCAAGGCCTTGCAGCGCACGGGCTATCACAATGACCGGCCACGACCATGACACCGCCGCGAGCACCAGGCTGGCTGCGTACGTGCCCAACCCAGCGAGGTAGACAGCGCGCTGGCCGTACTTGTCCCCCAGCCTGCCGGTCACCGGCATCGGCACGACCGTGCACAACAGGTAGATGCTGGTGAGCCACACCGCGCCGGACACTTCAGCCGGAAGGTGCGGTGTGATCACCGGGATGAGGCCCTGATCGAACATGATCAGGAAATACCCGATCGTCAGCGCCGACAGCGCGAACCAGGGCCGCGAACCGTGCAAGAAACCTACGCCCTGCCGGCCTCAAAAGCGGCGCCGACGCGGTAGAGGCGCTCATCGGCGAAGGCTGGAGCAATGAGCTGGAGGCCCACCGGCAGCCCAGTGTCGGACGCCGTGCCGGCAGGCACGCTCATGCCGGGCAGGCCCGCGAGGTTGAGTGGCAGCGTGAACAGGTCGAAGTTGTACATCGCCAGCGGGTCATCCACCTTGTCACCGAGTTTGAAGGCCGTCGTCGGAGTGGCCGGGCCAGCAATGACGTCTACCTGTGCGAAGGCCTTCTGGAAGTCCTGCGCAACAAGGGTGCGAATGCGCTGGGCCTGCAGGTAGTAGGCGTCGTAGTAACCGACCGACAGTGCGTAGGTGCCCAGAATGATACGGCGCTTGACCTCGTCGCCGAAGCCGTCGCCGCGGGTGCGCGCCATGACCTCCTCGGCGGATCCTTCACCCTTGCGCTGGCCGTACCGCATGCCGTCGAAACGTGCCAGGTTCGACGAGACCTCGGAGGTCTGGATGATGTAGTACGCACCCATGACGTGCTCGAAATTCGGGCAGTCTACTTCGACAATCTCCGCGCCCTGCTTCTCCAGTTGAGCGAATGCTGCGTCGATAGCCTCGACGACGCCAGATTGAGTGCCCTCACCGCCGAACTGCTTCACGCGGCCCACCTTGACGCCAGACAGGTCGCCGGACGCACCCTGTTTCGCAGCTTCGACCACAGAGCTGACGGGGCGGTCCACGCTGGTCGCGTCGTACTCGTCGTGGCCGGCAATGACCTCGTGCAGCAGCGCCGCGTCGAGAACAGAGTTGGCGCATGGGCCGCACTGGTCCAGGGAGGAGGCATTGGCGATCATGCCGTACCGGGATACAGCACCGTAGGTCGGCTTCACACCGACAGTGCCGGTGAGCGACGCCGGCTGGCGGATCGAGCCGCCGGTGTCGGTGCCGATGCCCAGCGGAGCCTGGTTGGAAGCCAGCGCTGCAGCTGTGCCGCCGCCGGAACCGCCTGGAGTGCGCTCCAGGTCGTGCGGGTTGCGGGTGATCTTGTACGCGGAGTTCTCGGTCGAGGAGCCCATGGCGAACTCGTCGAGGTTCGTCTTGCCCAGGATCGGGATCTTTGCCTCGCGGATCTTGGTCACGATCGTGGCGTCGTACGGGCTCATGTAGCCCTCGAGCATCTTCGAGGCCGCAGTTGTGGGAGCGTCGGTGGTGACAAACAGGTCTTTCAGCGCCAGCGGCACGCCAGCCAGCGGGGAGGCAGGTTCTTTACCGGCGGCGACCTGCGCGTCGACCTCATCAGCGACCTGCAATGCTTCTTCTGCCCCGATGTGCAGGAAGGCGCCGATGTCGCCGTCGGTCTGAGCGATCTTGTCCAGGAACGCTTGCGTGACCTCGCGGGAGGTCACCTCACCAGCTTGGATCTTTTCTGCCAGTTCGTGTGCGGACAGTTCGGTCCAGTTCGCCATTGTTTACTCCTCCCCCAGAATCTGCGGAACCATGAAGCGGTCTTCTTCGACCTCTGGTGCCTGGTCGAGCGCCTGCTCTTGAGTCAGGGTGGGGCGCACAATGTCGGGGCGCATGCCCGCGTCAATGGAGTGCGGGTGGCTCATCGGCTCCACGCCCTCAGTGTCCACGGCCTGCACTGCTGACACGGCTTCCACAATGGTGTCCAGCTGGCCTGCTAGCTGATCCAGTTCTTCCTCGCTCACGGCGATGCGTGCCAGACGCGCGATGCCTGCGACCTCGTCGCGGGAAATTCCTGAGGCTTCAGCCACGTTGTCCCACCTTCTTCAATCTTCGGGTTGTGGTTAACGCGCCTTATCTTACGTCAAGCTGGGTTCATCATCCGCGAGCGGTAAGCCGCACCTTAAGCGATGCCCATCCGCCCACCGGGTGAACCTCCCGCTCCCCATCGCCGGCTGGCGAAAGCTCCGCCGCGGCGCACAGCTCCTCAGTCAACGCCTGTAGCTCAATCACCGAGAGCTCCTTGCCCGGGCAGGCGTGCGGGCCAGCACCCCACACCAGGTTCTCCCCCGCGTTCTTCTCCGGGTCGAAGCCGTCAACGTCCGGGAAAGTCTCAGGGTCGCGGTTCGCCGCTGTCCAGTGAATGCGCACCCGCTGCCCCTCGGGAAGATCGACCCCGCCAAGAGTCACGGGGCACGTGGTGACGCGGCGGTTGCTCACAAACGGGGAGTCTGCGCGAAGCATCTCATCGACCATCGCGGTGAACTCGACGCGAAAAACACCCTGACGCAGACGCTCCTGCAACTCTGGGCGTGCGAGGAGGGCCTCCACGATGACTCCTACGCAGTAGGCCATAGAGCTCAGATCCCCGGCCGTCCAGTTGCGGAGCACAGAGACGACCTCCTCGAACTCCAGCGGGCGCCCCAAACTCTCGTCGTGAACAAGGCGTGAGGTCACAGAATCATCGGGATTCTCTCGCAACGGTTCGACGACGGAACGAATAATGTCATCGAAACGCCGTGCGACTTCGGCCGTGCGCTCGAGTTGCCCGGAGCGGGTGGCAGCGTTGTTATCTGCCACCCATACGACGAGCTCGTCGTTGACTGCAGAAGGCCATCCAAGCCAGGCCGTCATCGCGCGCACTGCGTACTGCGTGCCCAGGTCTCCTACCGCATCTGCAGTGCCGTGCGCGAGCGCATCATTGATGATCTCGCGTGCGATCTCCCGCAGAACGGGTTCGAGCCCTTCGACTGCAGGGGCATCCAGGTAGCGCTCGATCATTTCGCGGACTTTAGCGTGCTGCTCGCCGTCGAGCCCGTTGGGCAGCTGCATGAAGCGCGACACTGCGGATGAGTAATGTTCGGGATTCTCAGCGACTTCGCGAGCGAGGTCGTGGCCGGCGACAACGACCTCATCGCCGTCCTTCGCCAATTTGTTCCCAGCACTGTGGAGGGCGTCTGCATATTGTCGGGGTTCGGTTCCTGCAAACGTCGATTCGTGCAGTTCGTGGGGCTGCATCTTGTACCTCTCATGCGGTTGGGGGTGTCTAAAACCCGATCGTACGCCCGCCCACGATTCTGCGAGTTGATATAAATAAGGCCATGTCCTACCTAATCCGCGTGGTTCTTCCTGACACCCCTGGCAGCCTTGGTGAGCTGGCAGAGGCTTTCGGCATGGCTGATGCGAACATCAAATCAGTGGATATCGTGGAGTCCACCTACGCGGACGGCCAGCCGGTGGTCACCGACGATATCGTCGTCGATCTGCCCACAGGCGGCATGGTCGACTCGATCATTACTGCCGCAGCTGCACTGGATGGCGTTGAGGTCGATTCGATCCGGCCATTCACCGGCCGCGTCGACCGCCGCGGTCAAGTGGAAATGCTTGCCCGGGTGGCTGGTCAAGTCCACAACCTTCCAAAAGCGATGGAGGAGCTTGTGTCAGTCATGCCCCAGGCGTTGACTTCTTCATGGGCAGTCGTACTGCGCGAGACCGGAGACGGCATCGAGCGCGTCGCAGCGTCGCAAGCAGCGCCAGCCGACGACGGCTCTGTGCCTGCGCTTATCGACGCACCCGAGGCCCGCATCCTCCGCGACGACATCGACACGTGGGTACCCGAATCCTGGTGGCTGCTGGACTCCACCTTGGCAATCACGCCGCTGGCATCGTCGGGCCTTTTCCTTGTCATCGGCCGCACTGGCGGGCCGGACTTCCTCGCCTCCGAGGTGACACACATTGGGGACCTGGGGGCGATTGTGGGCGCGCTCGTCCGCTAGCGCGAGCTACGTCTACTTAAGGCAGACGCCCGCCTTACCCCATCGCGAAGCTTGTATGCCGACGAGTACAGCGGACCACGCAGCCAGCAACCACCAAATGAACACTGGGACATCGCCATTCCAGCTCGCTCTTCGCGCCAAAAGACAGACGACGAGAATGACGCTGCTCATGGTCAGCAGGGAGATAACGCGGGAGCGGCGGACTTCGTAGCGACCGTCAAGCTTTGCGATCCAGCCAGTGTCATGAAGCGAGCCGACGTGGTGGTAGCCGGCACCGGCGGAACTAACGACGCAGGATCGCACCACGGACGGGATGCGTAATGGCGGCGATGCGTTCGACAGATTCGTCCCAACCGTGACCGATGAGTGAGTCAGCGCCGCGCTCCCACTGGTAGGAGCACTCGCGGCCCAAGACATACAGAACCCCCAAAGACGACGGAACCGAGGCTCGTTTCATTTGGCGCGTTGGACCGGTTCAAGGACTCGATGCCGTCCACGCCCCAGAAGTCTCCGGAGGACGTGTGACGGGGCGCAACTGATTCGAACGCGGCGACGCGTGTTTCGACTGCCTCTAAACGATCCCTCGGTTCTCGGCGTTCCACGCCAATAGAATCCGTTTCCGATCTGTCAGAATTTTGATGTTCCACACTCGACAAGTAAGGAATCGTCGCGTAACAATCAGCAAATAAACAAAAAGCGCGCCGAAGCGCGCTTGGAACTGCGGCGGACAGAAAACCACCGGGGCGAACGAGCACGTCCGCCCCGATCCCCCTTTGGGTAATGCCTTAGATGAAGCGGGCGATACCCGGCGCAAGTTCCGTCGCACCGGACTTCACGGATGCGATTTCCTGCCGGGGTGCCTCCGCCTGTGCCGGAGCCGGCGCTTCTGCGGGATGCTGTACAGGCTGTGCCGGCTGAAGCGCATCCGCAGGCGCGGGCGCTGGGGCATCTTCCGGAGCAGGCGCCGGGGCCTGCTCCGGAGCGGGTGCGGGCACCTCCTCGGGCGCAGGGGCCGGTGCTGGCTGCGGCAGCTGAGGCGGTTGCGGCAGCTGAGGCGGCTGCGGCGGCTCGAAGCCACCTTCAGAGCTCAAAGCGGCACCCGCGGCGAAGCTGGATCCAGCGAGAGCCAGGGCGCCGGCGGTGATACCAATGATTACACCAATGCGGCGAGAGTCGGCGTGACTCTCTGGAGCAGCAGCGACGTTTGCGACGCTACCCAGACACAAAGTGCAAGCGACGGTGGCGGCAACGAGTTTATTTCTCATCTCATTCCTTAATCCCTTAATCGGGCGTGCGTGATGTGGAAGGTTTCCTTTTAAACGATCCAGAATCTATCAGACGGTCAACAGCTCATCAACATTTACTCAGCGATTTGCAAGATTTCGCCAGAGTGCGTCGAGTGCGCCAGAAAGGCCAGGTACGGATAGTCCGGAGCCGGGCCTTTTAACTAACCTCGATACGGTTTAGATGTAGGCGGGAACCAAGGGGGTCTTCTCGGTCGCGCCAGATTGAACAGACTGCACGGGCTGACGCGGAGTTTCAATTGGCGCCGCAGGCTGAGCGGGGGCGACAGGCTGCTCGACAACGGGCTGCCCGACAGCGGGTTGCTCAACGGCAGGCTGTTCCTCGACCGGTTCCTCCGGCACCGGAGGCTGCTCGGGCTCTGGCTGCGGCGGCACCGCAGTGTTATCCATGGCGGACGAGGCAGCGACTCCCAATCCGACGACTGCGGCAGTTCCGGCAATGACAGCGAGGGCGATACCGAGGCTACTTTGAGCTTGGGCATCGGCTTCCGGAACCGAGACCGCTGCTCCAGTCGCGAGAGATCCAGCAATGACAAGGGAAAGCAACTTCTTCTTCATGCCCATGAAATTACCAGCCACTTGTCACTTCAACAACAGAAACACTTATTCGCCACAATTATTTACTCCTTGCTATTCTGCATCACCGGTCTCAAGGAGTGTCCGGAACTGATCTTCGTCGAGGATTGTGATGCCAAGGTCCCGCGCCTTTGTCTCCTTGGACCCCGCGTTCTCCCCGACCACTACGTAGTCAGTCTTCTTCGACACGGAGCCAGCCGCCTTGCCGCCGCGCGAGAGGATCGCTTCTTTCGCACCGTCGCGACTGAAGTTCTCCAGCGATCCGGTCACCACAACCGTCAACCCCTCGAGGGTCTGCTCGAGATCGGAGGCTTCGTCCTCCATGTTCACTCCGGCGGCCTCCCACTTGCGCACAATGTCGCAGTGCCAGTCGACCTCGAACCACTCCTTGAAGGACTCGGCGATGATGCTGCCCACGCCGTCAGTGCCGGCGAGGTCGTCGACGGAAGCGTCGAGAAGCTTTTCCATGCTTCCGTAGCGCGATGCGAGCGCCCGGGCAGCTGTCGGACCGACGTGGCGGATCGACAACGCGACGAGGACACGCCACAGCTCTTTTTCCTTGGCCTGCTCGAGATTGGCCAGCAGCTTCTTGCCGGAAGCGTTCACTGTGCCGGCCTTGGTGGTGTACACCGAGGACTTCTCAAGGTCGGATTCGGTGAGGGTGAAAAGGTCGCCTTCGTCGATAAGCACGCCCGAAGCGATGAGGTCTTGCGCACCCTTCTCGCCGAGAGCCTCAATGTCGAACGCGCCGCGGGACGCGAGGTACTCCAAGCGTTGGCCGAGCTGAGCGGGACACGAGCGGGTGTTCGGGCAGCGCCAGTCAGCATCGCCTTCCTTGGCGGGAGCAAGCTTCGTGCCACACACCGGGCAATTCTCCGGGAAGACGAACTCCTTCTCAGTGCCGTCACGCAGGTCGGCGACAGGGCCAAGGACCTCCGGGATGATCTCCCCAGCCTTGCGGACGACGACGGTGTCGCCGATCAGCACACCCTTGCGCTTGACCTCGTGCTGGTTGTGCAGCGTGGCCATGGATACCGTCGATCCGGACACAAACACCGGCTCGAGCACAGCGAACGGCGTCGCGCGGCCGGTGCGGCCGACAGAGACGGCGATGTCCTTGAGCTTCGTGGTCACCTCTTCCGGCGGGTATTTGTAGGCGATCGCCCAACGCGGGGCGCGGGAAGTAAATCCGAGCTGGCGCTGGGCAGCTAGATCGTCGACCTTGATCACCAAGCCGTCCATCTCGTGGATCGCGTCGTGGCGGTGATCGGCCCAGTACTCGACGGTTTTCTGCACTTCCTCGGCAGTCTCCGCTCGCTTGGTGTATTCACTGACGGGCAGACCCCACGCCGCGAGCTTCTCGTAGGCATCATGCTGCGAGGAGAACTCAACCCCCTCGCGGGCGCCGATGCCGTGGCAGATCATGCGCAGCTTACGGTTGCGGACCTTCTCCGGATCCTTCTGACGCAGGCCGCCGGCTGCCGTGTTGCGGGGGTTAGCAAAAGGCTTGCCGCCTTCCTTTTGGCGCAGCTCGTTGAGCTCCGGGAAGTCCTCCGGGCGGATGAACACCTCACCGCGGACCTCCAACAATGCCGGGAAGTCACCGGTGAGCTCGTGCGGAATGTCGTCGATGACGCGGGCGTTAGCGGTGATGTTCTCCCCCACCCTGCCATCGCCGCGAGTGGCAGCGCGGGTAAATTGGCCGTTTTCGTAGACCAAGTCAATGGACACACCGTCGATCTTCAGCTCAGTGAGATACGGCCCTGGGGTCTTGGTCAACCAGTCGGCCAATTCCTCAGCGGAGAACACATTGTCCAAGCTCATCATCGGCTCAAGGTGCTCGACATCCTCGAATGCCGTGCTCGTGGGTGCCGCGCCGACTTCCTTTGTTGGCGAGTCAGGCACAGCGAGCTCCGGGTGATCCTCCTCCAGCTGCTGCAACCGGCGGAACATCTCGTCGAACTCCGCGTCCGCGATCACGGGGGCGCCGTTGTAATAGAGGTCGCGGTGATGGCGGACCTCCTTCGCCAGCTCGTTCCACTGGCGCAGCAGGTCTTCACTAACTTGAGCTTCAGTCACGGAATTCAAGTGTAGAGATGACTCACCACTGAGGGTCGTTAACGTCAACGCCTTCCGCAGCAGCCTGCGCCTCGACCAGCTCGAGAAGAAAGTCCTGCGCGCCTGCGTAGGCGTCGTGGAAGCGTGCGTCGGCCACGTACATCCGCGCGAGGATGAGTTGGCGCGACGGTGTCGCCTCGTACCACTGGCCGATCATTGCCCGGTGTCGGTCGACGATCTGCCGCGCTTGCGCGGATCCCGGCGCGACCCCGCCATCGCGGGCGGCGACAAGGTCAGCTGCGAACTCTTCCTGCTCACGCTGCAGACGGGCGAAGTCCTCCTTCACCATGCCGGCCAGCACCTCCTGGGACTGAGCCCACTCGGCCGTGTCACCCCAGCGCTGCTCTGCCTCCTCCTGGTACTCCGGCATCTTCTCCCCGAGGTACGCCGTCATGGCGTCCATGTCGATGGTCCCGTTCTCAGATTGC
Source organism: Corynebacterium sp. CCUG 70398 (assembly GCF_024454055.1). Classification (NCBI taxonomy): domain Bacteria; kingdom Bacillati; phylum Actinomycetota; class Actinomycetes; order Mycobacteriales; family Corynebacteriaceae; genus Corynebacterium; species Corynebacterium sp. CCUG 70398. Next base: position 198,580 of record NZ_JAGPYZ010000001.1, on the reverse strand, counting down.
GCAATCAACTTGTCCACTGCAGCGATCTGCTCACGCATGACGCTGAGCTGCCCACCCAGCACGTCACGATGTTTCAGGAGCGCAGTGTGAAGGGTGTGGGCAGGGGCGTCGATAAGCACTGCGATGCTCTCGAGCGCGATGCCGACACCGCGGTAGAGCGCGATTGCGGCCGCGCGTTCGATGTCCGCGTCGCAGTACTCGCGGTAGCCAGCGCTCGTGCGTTCTGGTGCCAGTAGGCCAAGGCTCTCCCAGTGGCGCAAGGCCTTCGCGCTCACACCCACAATGTCTGCGACTTCGCTGATGGAGTAGCTCATACGACAAGTGTGAACCTTGACCCTGGGGCAAGGTCAATGGGGTTGTCCGTGTGCTCATTAGAATGAGGGGCATGGCTGCCACCTTCAACGCCTCGCGCATGCTCTCCTTTGATTTGGAGACCACGTCCGCGAACCCGCGCGAAGCGAGAATTGTCACCTCAGCGCTGGTGCGTATCGACGGCTCTTCCATGACCGCCAACGAAACCCTCGCCGACCCAGGTGTAGACATCCCGGAGCAGGCGGCGCGCATCCACGGCATCACCACGGAAAAAGCACGCGCTGAGGGGCGGCCCCATGACGACGTGCTCCAGGAGACGGTAGCCGCGATCAAGCAAGCGTGGGATGAAGGCTTGACCTTGGTCGTCTTCAATGCGCCCTATGACCTGTCCGTGCTGCGCGCACTCACCGGCGATTTCACGGTGACGGGGCCGGTGTTCGACCCACTGCTCATTGACCGCGCGATGGACCGTTACCGCAAGGGCGGTAAGCGAAACTTGGGTGCGTTGTCGGAGTTCTACGGGGTGAGCTTAGACAACGCGCACGAGGCGACATCGGATGCTACCGCTGCCGCGCGCATCGCGTGGAAACAGGTGAACAAGGTCTGGCCGCAGCTGTCCCAGATGGAACTCGACGAACTCATGGAATTCCAGGCCGTGCAGCACTTCGAAATTCAAACGGAGTTCCGTAAATTCTGCGAATCCCGCGGGCGGGACACCACAGGCATCACCACAGCCTGGCCGATGCTCAACTAGGCGCAGTTCAGCTCAGCTAACCGAGGTACTGCTGCGCCTGGCCGACGAACTCACTGACGCCCTGTTCGTCACCGCCGTTTTCGACGTAGTCGCTCGTGCCGTCAGTGAACTCGAAAACCAGCGACCCAGACATCGGTTCCTGGGTGATCCGGGCGATGTCCTCCACCGGACGGGTCTTCTCCTCGCTACCGTTGCTGTAGCTCAAGGTTGTGGCATCGAGCCGCGCATAACGGGTAGAACCCAAGAAGAAGAACGGCAACGCAAAACCCATTGCGATGGGAAAAGCAATGATGTAGCTATCAAGCAACTCCCCGAAGACGAAAAATAGCGGCACCGCCATAAGCGCGAGCACCCACATGTGATTCTGGCTCTTTTCCCACGAAAGCTTTGCCTCGCTCATGGAAGTCAGACTACCCGTCAACGACGGAACCTGCCCGAGATCTAGATTGCATCATTGCCACGTCATGCAACTATGACCTGGTCTTTTACGACGTTTCCGCGGCGCCTATGTCAACTAGATCTTGGGGCCAGCGCCTCCACCATCTCCACCGCGGCGCGATAGTTGTGGGCAGTGGCCAGCAAGGTCGGGGCAGGCTCGGCGTACACGTCGAATCCGTGCTGCGCCGGGTCGAGCTGTATCCGGTCGAAGAGCGCGAAGACGTCGTTCGGTTCCATCACCGGGAACGCAGCCCGGGCACCGCGGTCGAGAGCTTCGCCCAGCCCGTCGGTATCCACCGCACGCCCGACGGTGAACCAATCCGCGCCGCACACTGGCCGCGACGCGTTGAGCAGGTGCGGACCGAACACCCCCAAGCGTTCGAGGACGTCGTCTTCACTCACCGGCGGGATGTCCTCATAGTCCGTCGTTCCCTGCAACGCACCGCGCACAACCGCGTCGAGCTTCGGCTCATCGAGCTGCAAGACAGTCGTTGCACCCATGCGCTTTTCGACGTCCCGTCTGTGCTCCCCCACAGCCTCCACCAGCGCGTCAGTGATGTCGCGGAGAGCCCCGTGATCCGTGATCATGCGGTGCCCGTTCGGCATCTCAATCTCAGCGGCAAGCGTCCATGGGCCAACCAGCTGGATTTTGAGCGCCGGCACTTTGCCCGCCCACAGTTCCTCAAGCAGGTCGAGATCGCGCATCCACTGGTCGCGAGCGCGCATGGTCGCAATCTGCGGGCGGGCGTGAATCTGCCAACTGCGCGGACCAATGTCGACGTTGAGGGGAAGCAACGCGGCAGTACGGCCGATGACATCAGATCCGGCTCCGCGCTCCGGGAGGTGGGGAATGTGCGGCAGCGGGCTTTCGGACAGCACCACGTCTGCCGCGGCGACGAGGTCGGTGCCGGGGACAGGGCCCAGTCCGAAGGCTGTGGGAGCGGCATCGGCAGGATCAGCCATGGATGCGCCTGTTCTGCTCCCGCAAGCCAGCTACGAAATCTTCGGCGCTGGGGCGGTGGCTGCCGACACCGATCTTGACGGTGCGCCCATCATGAAAGGAGAGCACGACGGCGCGGGTGGAGCGGTTGACGTCGACAAGCGTCGTCGACGCGTCGGGCGCGAGCGTCCCCCACGGCTTTGTCACGCGCTCATCTGCGGGGAGGTCTTCCACGCTCGCTCCCTTGATGCGGGTGAGCGGAATCTCGTCCTGGGGGCGCGGGTAGCGGCCGAACCGGAGCACATCCCCGTCGATGTGGAGGAAGGTGCCGATGCGGTGAACCACCGTGGTGACGACGGCGATGATAAGCAGAAGGAGGATGCCGATGACCGTTGGTAACCCCTGCGTTGCGATGAGTCCGATGACCCCGCCCGCGATGAGCACGAGTGCCCCGAGCAGGCCCAGGCGCCACGGAAGCGACAGGGGGTTGATCCAGATGAGGTGCTTGTCCACGTTAGTGAGGATAGCGGAGCTGAAGAGCAGCCCCGGACCTACTCGGTACCGCAGATCGTGCCGGACCCGAGCACGACATCGCCCTCGCCGTCGGGATCCGGCAGATAGAGCACGGCGGCCTGGCCGCGTGCCACGCCAGAGAGCGGCTCGGCCAGCTCGAGGGTCATCGTGTCAGCGTCCAGGTCAACATGGGCGGTGCAGGACACAACTCCCCCATGCGCGCGGATCTGCACGAGTGCCTCGAAGGTGCCGGCCATCGCCTCGTGCAGGATCTTGAGTCGGTCGGCGTGAATAGTGCGCACGTGGAGTGCGGCGCGCGGGCCGACAGTGACTGTGCCGGTCGCGGCGTCGATATCAGTGACGTAGCGCGGCTGGCCATCGGCAGCGGGAACACGGATGTTCAAGCCCTTGCGCTGGCCAATCGTGTACTGGAAAGCGCCGTCGTGCTCCTTGAGTTCCGCACCCGACTCGTCGACGATCATGCCGGGGCGCATGCCAATGGATCGGCCGAGGAAGGCCTGAGTGTTTCCGTCGGGGATGAAGCAGATGTCGTAGGAGTCGGGCTTTGCCGCCGTCGAAAAGCCGTGGGCGGCCGCTTCCTCGCGGATCTGGGGCTTCTCAGTGTCGCCGACCGGGAAGATGCAGCGGTCGAGCTCGTCGCGGGTCATCACGCCAAGCACGTAAGACTGATCTTTCTGCGGGTCGATGGAGCGGCGCAGGTTACCGGCGCCGTCGATCAACGCGTAGTGCCCTGTCGCGATCGCATCGAAGCCGAGCTGGAGTGCGCGCTCGAGAAGTGCTGCGAACTTGATTTTCTCGTTGCAGCGCAGGCACGGGTTCGGTGTCTCACCGCGGGCGTAACTGTCGACGAAATCGTCGATGACGTCTTCCTTGAAGCGGTCCGAGAAGTCCCACACGTAGAAAGGTATGCCCAGTTTGTCGCAGACCCGGCGCGCGTCAGCGGAGTCCTCGAGCGAGCAGCATCCGCGTGCGGACTCGCGGGTCTGCTGCGCGTCCTTGCTCAAGGCGAGGTGAACGCCGACGACGTCGTGCCCGGCACGCACAAGACGCGCCGCCGCCACAGAGGAATCGACGCCGCCGCTCATTGCTGCCAAAACTCGCACGGTGCGAGAGTGTAGTCGCCCACGTCGCGGAGACGAAACGGCTGAGCCGGCGCACATCCGTCTGTAGTCTCGACCTTCATGGCGCACGACAGCGAATTCCATGAGATCGACACCGGCGTCGCCGAGATCATTCACGAGCCGGACGGGTCGATGCTGCTCATGGTCAACGGGGTGCCCAGCTCGCATATAGTCCCCGGCGAGCCGGAGCGTCTCGATTTCGAGTACATGCGGTGGATCGCCGCGGCAGTGGAGACCCGGACTTGGGAGAAGCCGCGGCTGACGCACCTGGGCGGCGGGGGCTGCACACTCGCGCGCTACTTCGCGCACGTGTGGCCGCATTCGCGCAACACGGTCGTGGAATGGGACATGGACTTGGCGGTGCTAGCCCGGGACAAGTTCGACATCCCGCGCAAACCCGCAGTGAAAATCCGTGTCGGTGACGCACGCGAAGAGACCGACGGTTTCGTCGACGCCAGCCGCGACGTGATCATCCGCGACGTGTTCGAGTCCGCGACCACACCGCGCAGCTTGACGACGGTCGAGTTCTACCAGGCCTGCTCACGTTCCCTCTCCGCGGACGGCCTGTACGTGGCTAACTGCGGCTCCCACGGCGACCTGAAGGAAGCACGCGAAGAGCTTGCGGGAATGGCGGAGGTCTTCGAGCACCTGGCCGTGATCGCGGATCCGCCGATGCTCAAAGGCCGGCGGTACGGAAACATCGTGCTGCTCGGCTCAGCGGTGGAGATAGAAGAAACCCCCGAGCTGACCAAACGGTTGCTCGGGGGTGCCGTTCCTGCCCACTTCAAAGATGACTCGTGGGCGAGGAACCTCGCGTCTTCTGGTGTCGTTCGGCGGGACCCGCCTATTGCCTAGAACGCTGCTACGTATTGGCCTTTACTTGTTGGCGTTGTCTAGCAGGATGAGCAGGTCACCGACGGAGTACTCGCTGTCGAGCATCATTTTGTTCAGGTCCTCGACCGGCAGCTCGCCGTTCTCCAGCTGGATGCGGGCGGTGTCGGCGATGTTGCGAGCATCCTGCGGGTCGAAACCGAAGGTCTTCGCAGCTTCCTCCACCTGCTGGCTCTCCACAATCCCGGAGGTCAACCCCAGGATCGCGGCGACGAGCGCGGTGTTGTTCTTCTCCAGGACCTCCAGCGAGTCAGAGATCTCGCTTTCGATTTCGGTGTCCTGGAACTGTTCGAGCACACCGCCAGTGGCGTTCAATTCGCCGGCACTGAAACGGGCGAATTGGCCCTGGTTACCGTTGAACATATTCGTGTCCACCGGGGTGTTGATGCCGGAGATGCGGCCGTTGTCGGAGCGCTGCCAGATGTCCACCTTGTCCCAGCCGCCGACGGGGCGCGGTGCCTTGTTCTGCCAGGCCGCCAGCCACAGCGGGTAGTTGGAGAACTCGTCGGTGTCCCCCATCTTCTCTTCCCAGAAGTAGCGGTAGGTGTAGATGATCGGGGTGCGGCCGGTCTCACTCTCCACGATCTCCATAAAGGTGCGGGTCCAGTCCTGGAGTTCTTCCGGACTCAGATCTTCATCGACCTCGAGGTCCAGCACCGGCGGCAGCGCGGTCTGCGGGCCGGTGTTGACCACGTTGGAGAAGTGGTGCGCCTGCGCAGAAGCATCACGGGCCGGGCGGGCAAAGTGGTACGCGCCGACAGCCAGGCCGTTATCCGCTGCTTCTTGAACGAACTTGTGGAAGGACTTGTCAGTGAAGTCGGTTCCTTCAGTCGCCTTCACAAAGGCGAAGCGTTGATTGTCACCCTTGACGGCATCCCAATCGATAGGTGTTTCTCCCCCGGTGTTCTGGTGGTTGGAGACATCCACGCCGTTGACGAAGTTGGCGTCGGTGTTGGCGTTGACCGGGCCGGCCACGAGTGCTGTGGCAAACAGGGCAACGGCACCGAAAAGGGCAGCAGGGCGCAAGGATCGAGTCATCATAGGTGCAACGGTAAACCACAAACGTCACAAGATTCACATACGACACGCAAATTTACCTGTGACCCATGAATTAAAACGTGGCGCGCTCAATGACCTCCGGAAGAGCAGCCACCACAGCGTCTACATCCTCTCGCATTGTCGTCCGCCCAAGCGTGAACCGCAACGCGCCGTCAGATCCCACACCCATCGCCTCAAGCACGTGGCTGGGCTGGTTCACCCCGCTGTTGCAGGCGGAACCGGTGGAGGCTTCGATGCCGAGGCCGTCGAGAAGCATGATCATCGCATCGCCGTTCGCACCGGGGAACGTGAAGTGGGCGTGCCCTGGAAGGGCGGGCTCGGTCGTCGTCACGCGTGCGGTGCTTATCTCTGCCGTGACGCCGCTGATCAGTCGGTCTCGCAGTGAACTGACTCGCGCGCGTTCGCTTTCCATCTCCCCGACGGCTTCTTTCAGCGCCGCCGCGGTAGCGATGGCAGATGCTGCGTCGACGGTGCCGGGGCGGATCCCGCGTTCCTGTCCCCCGCCGTGGATGACAGGTTCGAGCTTCGGGCTGCGGCGGGCAAGCAGAAGACCCACGCCACGTGGCCCGCCGAATTTGTGGGCGGATGCCGCTAGCGTGCTGAATTGGTGCGCGTGAAAGTCGACGGGTATATGCCCCACGACTTGCACCGCGTCGACGTGCACAGGAGTGCCGGCGGCCGCGGCACACGCCGCGATGTCCTCTACAGGCTGGATTGCCCCGGTCTCGTTGTTCGCCCACATGCACGTCGCCAGGGCGGCGGGCTGATCGAGAATCTCGGTCGGCTCGACGTGACCGGAGACGCTTACCGGGAGTAGCTCGACCTCAGCGCCCGGCAGCTTTTCGACGGCTTCCCGCACCGCCGGATGCTCAATCCCCGTCGAGATGACGCGGTGGGACGGGCTGGCGTGGAACAACCCCTGAACGGCCAGGTTGTCTGCTTCCGTGCCGGATCCGGTGAAGATGACCTCGATCGGGTCAGCGCCGAGCAGCGCCGCGATAGTCTCCCGAGCCTCGGACAGGACAGCGTTCGCTGCGCGGCCGGAACCGTATTGCGAAGCCGGATTGAGTAGGTGGGCGTGCTCCGCCCAGGCATCCACCGCCACCTGACGGATGGGCGTGGTGGCGGCGTGGTCGAAGTACCTAACGGCGGTTCTCAAGGGCCTTGATGAGCTCGGGAACGAAATCCTCGATGTCGGCGACGACACCGATGTCCGCAATGGCGAAGATCGGCTCGTCGCGCTCCTGGTTCACAGCCACGATCGTTCCGGAAGTCTGCATACCGGAGGTGTGCTGGATCGCACCGGAGATGCCCAGGGCGATGTACAGGTCCGGGGACACAGTCGCACCGGTCTGGCCGATCTGCGTTTCGGGGGCGGCCCAGCCTAGGTCGACGATGTCGCGGGTGGAGCCGGTAGCGGCACCGAGAACGTCGGCAAGCTTCTCCACGTAGTCGCTATAGCCTTCCTCCGAGGCGACACCGCGGCCGCCGGAGACAACGGTCGACGCGGCGGTGAGCTCCGGGCGGTCAGCGCGAGCCTTCGGGGTGAAGCCCTTCACGGTCACATCGCGGTCGGTCTTGGCGGGCAACGGCATCGAGGCGAGCTCGCCTGCAGCCTCCTGGGGCTGGGCTTTCACGGAGCCAGGGCGCAGAGTGAAGATCGGGGTCTCTCCCCCGGCCACGGCAGTGGTGGTGTAGCTGCCGCCGAAAATCTCGTGGTGGCCCGCTTTGTTCGCCTCGATAACGGTGACATTGGCCAGCACACCGGCGCCAAGTCGCGCGCCGAGACGGCCGGCAATCTCGTTGCCGCTCACTGTCGCCGCGATGACGATCGGCGCGGGGTTGGCGGCACCGAGAGCCTGGAGCGCGTCGACCTCTGGGGTGATCAGACGCTCGTCATAATCCTCCGTAGATGCGTCGATGACCTGGGCGGCACCGAGGCGAGCGAGTTCTGGCGCAAGGTGCTCGGCGACGCCAGGTTTGCCAACGACCACGACGGACACGACCCCCAGGTCGCGGGCGGCGGTGATCAGCTCGCCGGTGATGGGACTGAGTTCACGGCCCGCTTCCGAGCCGGCGTGTTCTGCAAGTACGTACACGTGCATGATGTGGGCTCCTTAGATCAGGTTGCGGGCGGCCAGGTGCTCAACCACCTGAGCTGCGATGTCGTCGGCAGGGCCTTCCAGCAGCTCACCGGCAGTGCGCGGCGGCACCTCGGTCGCGCTGGTGACGGCGGTAGCGGACGGAACAGCCTCCAGGCCGATGTCGGCGGCGCTGTAGCGAGTGATCTCGTGCTTCTTGGCAGCCTTCATTCCCTTGAAGTTGGGGAAGCGCGGCTTGTCGGACTGCTCAGTGACGGCCACCACTGCCGGAAGCGCTGCTGCGACCTCCCAGGTTCCGCGCTCGTCATCGCGGGTGCCGTGGATCTGTTGTGCCTCGATGCGCAGGTTGTACGCCTGCGTCAGCGCCGGCACCTGGCGGTACTCGGCGAGCATGCCGGGCAGCACCCCGGTGGAGCCGTCGGAGGACTGGTTGCCCATGATCACTAGAGAGAGGTCCTCGATGGTGCTGAGCACACTGTTCAGGGCCCATGCAGTGGCGATGGCGTCGGAGCCGGCCAAGGAGTCGTCGATAAGCGAAATGGCGTCATCGGCGCCCATTGCGATCGCTTTGCGCAATGCTTCTTCGCAGCCCTCCGGCCCCATCGTGACGGCAACAACCTTGTAACCATCGTTGTCGTCGCGCAGGCGCAGGGCAGCCTCGACGGCGTATTCGCTGATCTCGTCGAGCACGTTGTCGGCGCTGGAGCGGTCGAGCGTGTTGTCGGCCGCGAGGGTCTTTGTCGACCACGTGTCGGGCACGTTTTTCACTAGAACGGCAATAGTGGACATGGGTGCGAGCCTAGCGCACCCGCGCATCACATAGATATGCAGTGGCCGTGTCGCCGATGCGCGCGATGACCACCGCCATCGGTGAGCTGCCTTTGAGTTTCATTTTGTTGCGCAGCTGGTCAGGGTCAACATCGACACCACGCACGAGAATCTCCAGTGCGCCCGCACCATGAGCCTGCAGGGCCGGTTTCAGCTTCTTCAGCGGCACTTCCTCGATGAATGGAAATCCGGAGTGGTGCTCCGGAACCGCGTCGCCCGTGAGGAACGCGATGTGCGGATCGAGCATCGCCAGATCGTGCTTGGCCGCCCAGTGGCGCACCAGGCCAGCGCGGATGACGGCACCGTCGGGCTCGATAATGAAGCGCCGCGGCGTACCGACGTCCACAGCCTCCCCGGCCCCATCCGTGATCCGTTCGGTGAACCCCGGCTGGATCACCACTGCTTCCCGTTTCGCGGGGTCAAGGCCGGGAGTGTAGAGACAGGCTTCCTTCACGGCCCCGTTCTCGCTGACGATACTGACCAGGCCGGGCCACTGCGAATAATCGATGCCGGGTGCGCACTTGACGGCCATTTCGGCGTAGGGATAGGCCTCAAGCAGGTCCGGCAGCGGCGGGATGAGCTTAGCCGGGTCGGTGATCCGGCGTCCGTCCTTGCGCCGGGCGGGATCGGCGACAATGACGCGTCCTGGACCAGAGCCACTGCACATCCGGCGCGTCGGGCCCGCACTGCTCGCGGGAGTGGTGACGGGATGCAGCGCATCAGCCACAGCCACATGCGGCCCCACGTTGTGGCGTGCCATGAGCACGCGCGAGAAGTCGATGTCTGTGCCCAGCCAATCCATGCCCTGCGCTGTGACTGCGGGGGCTTCGGTGCCGATGGAACACGTCACGTCGTGCACCAACGAGGCCCCGGCGCGGGCGATGCGTTCGGCGCGCACCTGGGCGACAGTGTGCGGGGTGGCCTGCTGAGCCGCATTCGTATCGGTCAGCCAGGATGCTGCGTTGGCTGCGGCGGGGAGCTTTGAGGCGAGCGCGCGCTGGGCGGTCACCAGTTCCATGACGGCGCGGGAGTGCTCGCCGAAGACAGGCTGGAGCCTCTGGCGGTCAGCAAGGACGGACTTCTTTGTCAGCTCCAACTCCCCCGCTGCGTCGGCGATCGCGTCGAGCCGGCTGGCGAGGAAGCGGACCTCCTCGGGGTTAAAGCTCAAATTTCTTGCCCATCCGGTTGACCGGGTGGGACTCGAACAGCTCCCGGTAGCGGGGAATGTCGACGGGGTCGCCGACAACCGCTTCGATCTCTTTGCCCTTGACGTTGTCCATGATTTCGTCGACGGAGGCGAATTCGGAGATGTCGTACAGCTGCGCCCACGTTGACGGTGCGAATCGGACAAGGCCTTGGCGCCACCCGTCGATGAGCAAGCTCGGCGGGAACCAGTTCGCATCACTTGCCTCACCTGTGGCTACGTCAGGCTCTTGACCGTGCGGAAGCTCGGCGACGAAGGTGAATGTGTCGAACCACGTGCCTTTCTCGCTCTTGCCCACCCAACGGCCGGAAGGTTTGAGCAAAGTCGCATCGACATCCAGGCCGGTTTCTTCCAGCACTTCTGTGAAGGAGAGTTCGTGGCTTTCCAACCGCTTGCGGATTTGGTGGAAGGGGCGGGCGTCTTGGAGGAGTTTGTCGTTGTCGTCGACAAGCAACAGCGTGCCTGTTTCCTCGAAAAGCTCACGCACAGCGGCGAACATGAGCGCATGGGCTTGGCGCGGCTTGACGTCGAGCTGCTTGGCCAAGTCGTGCACGCTACGGCCGGACCAGAGTTCTTTCGCGTCCTCCTTGTCGGCCGGGAAGTCGCGGATATCCACTCCACCGCCGGGAAAGACCGTCATACCAGGGTAATTGCGCATCGTGAGAACGCGCTCTTGCATCCAGACCTCTAAGCCCGCAATGCCGTCGCGCACGAGGATCACTGTGGCCGCCAAACGGCCGTAGTTGATCCCCTTCATGTCCTCCTCGTTGCGTGAGCCCATTATGCCCTCCGGTGCGCTCCAGCACGGCGGGTCCTGCGGGCGAAGAAACGGCCGTCTTCCTTCGTCAACGTGATCGGTTGGTGGTAGGCCTTCGTCAGGTTCTCACTGGTGAGAACGTCATCGACCAGCCCTTGTGCAACGACATCGCCTTCGCTGAGCAGCATCGCGTGGGTGAAGCCGTAGGGAATCTCCTCGACGTGGTGGGTGATCATCACGATCGCCGGGGCATCAGGGTCGAGCGCGAGATCACCCAAATACGCCACAAGATCCTCGCGGCCACCAAGGTCAAGTCCCGCTCCCGGCTCATCCATGATGAGCAACTCGGGGTTGACCATGATCGCGCGCGCAATGAGGACACGCTTCTTTTCACCGTCCGACAGTGTGCCCCAGCGGCGGCCCAGCAGGTGGAACGCGCCCGCGTGGTCGAGGGAGTCGTGGACCTGCTCATAGTCCACCTCGCCGTACTCCTCGCGCCAGCGGCCCACAACGGCGTAACCGCCGGAGAGCACGAGATCTTCCACCAGCTCGTCGGCGGGAACACGATCACCCAGCTCAGAGGTGGTCATTCCGATCACGGCGCGCAGATCGCGCATGTCCGTTCTGCCCAGCTGCTCCCCCAGCACGAAGGCGGTGCCTGAGGACGGATGCTCCTGGGCTGCCGCCATCCGGATCAACGACGTCTTTCCCGCGCCGTTGGGCCCGATGACGACCCACCGTTCATCCAGCTCAACTTTCCAGTCCACGGGCCCTACCAACACGTTGCCGCCGCGGCGGAAATCCACTCCGCGGAAGTCGATGAGCAGGTCTGGATCCGTCTGGGGTTCCTCTGGTCGATTCTGGGCAGTTTGATCAGTCACGCCCCCTATTGTGGCGTATTTTCCTGCCCGGTGGTGTGACCCTGACTTCGCTAGTGTGGGAGCCATGGCTATCGGACGCTTGGGTATCGACGATGTGAGGCCCCGCACCACCGACGGGGCACTACCGACGAAGGCAGTTGTTGGGGAGGTCGTGCCGATCTCCGCGCTGGTGTGGCGCGAGGGACACGACGCTATCGCGGCGACAGTGGTGATCACTGCCCCGGACGGTTCGTCCCGCTCCGTGCTTATGACACCGGAGGAAAACCGCCCCGACTACTGCCACGCGGTGTTCACTCCCGATATGGAAGGCCTGTGGCGCTTCCGGGTTGAGGCTTGGTCTGATCCGGTGGCAACGTGGCGCAACGCAGTGACCAAGAAGTCCGCAGCAGGCCAGTCCGCCGAAGAGATGTCGAACGACCTCATTCACGGCGTTGAGCTTTTCGAGCGTGCAGCGGCCGAGGGCGATTCCTCCCGGCGCGAATTGCTCACCGCTGCCGCAACAGCCTTGTCGTCCGATGCACCGTTGCGTGAGCGTCTTGCCCCGGCGCTTGCCGACGATGTTGCCCAGTCCCTCCACTCCCGCCCCGTCCGCGACCTGATCACCCAGGGCCCGGAGTGCGAAATCCTCGTCGAGCGCAGCAAGGCCCTGTTCAGCTCGTGGTACGAGCTCTTCCCCCGCTCCACCGGCGGGTGGGATGAACAAGGCCGCCCCGTCCACGGCACTTTCGCCACTACTGCGGAGGCTCTGCCGCGCGTCGCGGCGATGGGCTTTGACACCGTCTACTTCCCGCCGATCCACCCCATCGGCGAAGTCAACCGTAAGGGCCCGAACAACACTCTGGTGGCTGAGGACGGCGATGTGGGCTCCCCGTGGGCGATCGGTTCCGTATTGGGCGGCCACGACGCGGTCCACCCGGAGCTGGGTACGACCGAGGATCTGCGGGCGCTGTTGGACCGGGCTGAAGAGTTGGGCTTGGAAGTCGCGCTCGACTTCGCTCTCCAGGCCGCGCCCGACCACCCGTGGGCCAAGGAGCACCCTGACTTCTTCACCGTGCTGGCGGACGGCACCATCGCGTTTGCCGAGAACCCGCCCAAGAAGTACCAGGACATCTACCCCATCAACTTCGACAACGCCTCTGATGTCATCTACGAAGAGATCTACCGCGCGTTGATGACGTGGGTGGACCTGGGCATCACCACCTTCCGCGTGGACAACCCGCACACGAAACCGGTTGACTTCTGGCACTGGTTGATCGCCAAAGTCCACGAGACACACCCTGAGGTGATCTTCTTGGCCGAGGCGTTCACCCGCCCGCCGCGCCTGCTCGGCCTGGCCAAGGCCGGGTTCTCGCAGTCCTACACCTACTTCCCGTGGAAGACCACGAAAAAGGAGCTGACGGGCTTCGCACAAGACTGCGTGCGCTTCGCCGACATCTCTCGCCCGTCCTTCTGGGTGAACACCCCGGACATTCTCCAGGCCTTCATCCAGACCGGGAACCGGGCGGCATTTGCCATCCGTGCCACCCTGGCATCGACCTTGAGCCCGCTGTGGGGCATGTACTCCGGTTTCGAGCTGTACGAGCACGAGCCGGTCGCCCCGGGCAGCGAGGAATATCTCGACTCCGAGAAGTACCAGCTCCGCCCGCGCGACTTCGCTGGTGCTGAGGAGCGCGGAGACTCGCTTGCCCCCTACATCACTCTGCTCAACCAGATCCGCAAGGACCACCCTGCCCTGCAGCAGTTGCGCAACCTGCACTTCCACACCGCAGACAACGACCAGGTGATCGCGTACTCCAAGTTCGACGCAGCCACCGGCGACTGCATCCTCGTCGTGGTCAACCTCGACCCGACCTATCCGCAGGAGTGCAACGTCACGCTGAACATGGAGGCCCTCGGCTTGACACCCAGCGCCACGTTCCCGGTGCACGACCTCGTCTCTGGCGCCGACTACGAGTGGACCATGCGCAACTACGTGCGCTTGAGCCCGATGGAGAATGTCGCGCACATCTTCAGGCTCCCGCTTATCGATGCATCCCTGCGCGAGCGCCTCGCCTTCCGCGATCTCGCAGACGCTGACTACCGCCCCTAACGCTTTAAACCCCGACAAAGGACTACCATGACCTCCCCCGATCCGCAGCTGCTCATCCCCGAGGCAGACCGTCAGCGCCTGATCGAGTGCAAGCACCACGCTCCCCACGACTTCTACGGCTGGCACTCGACACCATCCGGCTCCGTGATCCGTGCCCGCGTGCTCGGCGCGACCGCAGTGGACGTGCTCATCCACAACCAAGGCCTGCCCATGACCCCCATCGGGGACGACATTTGGGTACTCGGGCTCGAAGATGACCTCGCGCCGGATTACCGCCTGCAGATCACCTACCCGGAGGGTGACCCGGTGATCACGGCGGACCCGTACCACTTCCTGCCCACGCTCACGTCGTTCGACCTGCACCTTCTCGGTGAGGGCCGCCACGAGCGCCTGTGGGAAGTCCTCGGCGCGAACCAGCACACCTACCACACCCCGATGGGCGATGTTTCCGGTACCTCGTTCGCTGTATGGGCCCCGAACGCACAGGGCGTTGCCGTCGTCGGTGACTTCTGCAACTGGAACCCGAACCAGTACCCGATGCGCACCCTGGGCTCGACGGGCGTGTGGGAGATCTTCATTCCGGACCTCGCGCCGGGCACCCAGTACAAGTTCACTGTCCAGGGTGTGGATGGTGTCGCACGCGACAAGGCCGACCCGCTGGCCAAGCAGACAATGACCCCGCCGGAGACGGTGTCGGTCATCGCCGGCGAGAGCACCTACGAGTGGCGCGATCACGAGTGGATGGCGGCCCGTCCGGGCATTGACGCTACGAACGCCCCGATGAGCGTCTACGAGTGCCACGTCGGCTCCTGGCGCGTCGGTTACGGCTACCGCGAGCTGGCCAAGGAGCTTGTCCCCTACTTGGTCGAGAACGGTTTCACCCATGTGGAGCTCCTGCCTGTCGCCGAGCACCCCTTCGGTGGATCCTGGGGGTACCAGGTCACCGGCTACTACGCACCGACCGCGCGCTGGGGCACCCCGGATGACTTCCGCTATCTCGTAGACACCCTCCACCAGGCCGGCATCGGCGTGATCGTTGACTGGGTGCCCGCGCACTTCCCGAAGGACGATTGGGCCCTGGGTCGTTTCGACGGTACCGCCCTCTACGAGCACCCGGACTGGCGCCGCGGCGAGCAGAAAGACTGGGGCACCTACGTCTTCGACTTCGGCCGCAACGAGGTGCGCAACTTCCTCGTGGCCAACGCTCTGTACTGGTTCGAGGAGTTCCACCTCGACGGCATGCGTGTCGATGCGGTGGCCTCGATGCTGTACCTGGACTACTCCCGCGAGCCGGGCGAGTGGCTGCCCAATGAGTTCGGCGGCCGCGAGAACCTCGACGCAGTTCAGTTCCTCCAGGAGTTCAACGCCACCGTGCACCGTTCCCACCCCGGTGTGCTCACCATCGCCGAAGAGTCCACTGCGTGGCCGGGTGTCACGGCGCAGACCTCTGCCGACGGCCTAGGTTTCTCCCTGAAGTGGAACATGGGTTGGATGAATGACACCCTCGAGTACTTCTCCCTCGACCCGATACACCGCTCCTTCCACCACAACGAGGTCACGTTCTCCCTCGTCTATGCCTTCTCCGAGAGCTACGTGCTCCCCTTCTCCCACGACGAGGTGGTCCACGGAAAGGGATCCCTGTGGGAGCGCATGCCGGGTGATGAGTGGAACAAGGCCGCCGGTGTGCGCACCCTGTTCGGCTACATGTTCTCCCACCCGGGCAAGCAGCTGATGTTCATGGGCTGCGAGTTCGGCCAGCAGACCGAATGGGCTGAAGCCGGCTCCGTCAACTGGGACAACTTGCAAGACTGGGGCGCCGAATACCACGAGGGCATCCGCACACTCGTCCGCGACCTCAACCACCTGTACAAGGACACCCCGGCACTGTTCAGCCAGGACAATACCCCCATGGGTTTCCAGTGGATCAAGGGCGACGACGCAGAGCACAACGTCCTGGCCTACATCCGCTGGGGCGTGGACTCTGTGCCGGTGCTGGCCGTGGTCAACCTGTCCGGCGCCCCGCAGACGGATTACCGCCTTGGTCTACCCCGCGCTGGCGAGTGGGAACTCATCCTCAATACCGACGACGCGAAGTACAAGGGTGCTGGTAATGAGCTGCCGGACACTGTCGCCACCGAGGACCGTGAATGGGACACCTTCGAGCAGTCCGCAACCTTCCACATCCCGGCTATGAGCGTGCAGTACTACACGCTGCGGTAAGCGCGGGTGAGGTAAGCAGGGCGAGGGACGTGAGTTAACCCTCGCCCAAATGCTTTTCGACGCTAGCCACCTTGCCCTCAATCTGCCCCGTGTACCCAGGGCGGATGTCGGCCTTGATCACCAGCGACACGCGCGGAGACACTTCCTGCACGGCTTCAGTGGCGCGTTTGACCACGTCCATCACCTCGTCCCACTCTCCTTCGACGAGCGTGAACATCGCGTTCGTCTCATTAGGCAGACCCGAATCGCGCACGATTTTCACCGCGCGTGAGACCGCCTCAGACATCGCGGCAGTGTTGTCGGGAGTTTCGGTCGGGGCAACGGAGAACGCGAGAATCATGGCCCTAAGCTTAGCGGGATCGCTTATCTACGCTCCCAGCAATGGCGGTGCCAATGCCTCCGGTCATCCCCTTGCCTGCCGGTGTCGCGCGGCCATGCGACGATATGCGCCACCCCGGGCGGAATGTTCTGATTGCAGCGGGGGCACACGTAGAACTTCGTCGCCGAAGCAGATCCGATCTGGCGCACCAAGTAGATGTCCCCGTGCGGGCCTTCTTCCTCCCGCGTGCCCCAATAGGTGCCGCCGTCGCGAGGGAGGCTGCGGCCCGGCATGTACGCTCCCCTGTCGCGCCGATTTCTCCGTGGCATGGGCTGCTTCCTACCTCGCGGTCCTAGAACAGGCGCAGTTCGTTGGATTCGATGCCGCGCAGTTCGTCATAGTCGAGCGTGACGCACCGGATTCCGCGGTCCTCGGCGAGTGTCTTCGCTTGCGGCTTGATCTCTTGCGCGGCGAACACGCCCTTGACCGGACCGACGAGGCTGTCGCGGCCGAGCATGTCCAAATAGCGGCTGAGCTGCTCGACGCCGTCGATGCCGCCGCGGCGCTTGACCTCAACGGCGACTGCCACACCCTCGCCGTCGCGGGCCATGATGTCCACCGGACCGAGCGGGGTTGGGTACTCGCGGCGGACCAGGGTGAAACCGTCGCCCAGTGTAGTGATGTGCTCTGCCAAAAGCTCCTGGAGATGCGCCTCCACGCCGTCCTTGACCAACCCCGGATCGGTGCCCAAGTCGTAGGACAAGTCCTCATGGATCTCTTCGAGAGTCACGCGCAGCTGCTCGCCCTTCGGGTTCTCCACCACCCACAACTGGGCCCCCGTGTCCTCGTCGTCGACGTCGAGAATCGGCTCTTCTGTAATCGTGCACGGCGGAGTCATCCAGTTCAGCGGCTTGTAGGCACGGTCGTCCGCGTGCACCGACAACGACCCGTCAGCTTTGATCATGATCAACCGGTCCGCCAAGGGCAAGTGTGCGTCGAGGCGGCCGACGTAGTCCACAGAGCAACGGGCAATAACGAGACGCATGGGTTCCAGCCTAGCGGGCTTAGGTCTGCGCCTTGAAAGCGCGGTTGCGCAGGTGCTCGATATCAGCACGCACATGGCGTTTATCCGGGGCAGACTCCAGCCATGAGATCAGCGCCATCGACGCATGGCACTCCGTGGCGAACTCGTAGTCGTTGCCATCCGCAGAAAAAAGAACAACCACCTCGACCCCGGGCATGAAATCCCGCTCGGTCTCAGTGGCTTTTCTGCGCCCGGTAATGGAAATGTCGTTGCGCGTGAGTACCTCATCCGCCCCGAAAGACAGGGAGCGCAGCTTGTAGAAGCGCATGTGGTCGCCGGAGTACGTGATCACGCCGTGGCGCCAACCGTGCGTCCCCTGCGCCGGTAGCACCCGGATCAGCGCCTGAGTGCCGTTGTTGCGCACCGTCAGAAACCGCCACACCGCCGCGCAGACGGCGATGACCGCCACCACGATAAGGAGGGACCCGACGATCTTCATAAAGAGCCAGTGTAACCGCCAGATTGTTCACAGTGAATAGACGAAAGTTTGACCACCCCCGCACGCAAAGGGTTAACCCCCGTCCAGACTGGCCTGGACGGGGGTTCAACCCGATAAATCGCGAGTGCGCGTACTACGCGCTGCCAATGCGGCGAAGAGCAGCCTGCTCAGAATCGTGGCGCGCCTTCTGGGCCGGATCCTCGTCGTCGAACTGCTCGTTGCTGTCCACCTCAGAGGCGAACTTCGCGGAGTCAGCCAAGACGGTGACCTTGTTTCCCACCACGGAAACGAACCCGCCCTGGACAGCGGCGACGACTTTGTCGCCGTCGGCCGGGCTGATGGTCACTACACCATCTTCTTTGAGCTGGCCAAGGAAAGGCTCGTGGCCGGGCATGAAGCCGATCTCACCATCGGTGGTCTGGACGGTGACAATGGATGCCTCGCCGGACCACAGCATGCGATCAACGGAGACCAGTTCTGCGGTGATTTCAGCCATGAGCTTCTCCTATTTCTCTTGCAGCTTCTTGTACTGAGCTTCGACGTCCTCGAGGCCACCAAGGTTGTTGAAGGCCTGCTCCGGGTAGTGGTCGAACTCGCCCTCAGCCAGCTTGTCAAAGGCCTCGATGGTCTCCTCGAGCGGGACGTACGAGCCCTCGTCGCCGGTGAACTTCTTCGCAACGAAGAAGTTCTGGCCGAGGAAGCGCTGGATCTTACGGGCGCGCATAACGGTGATCTTGTCCTCTTCGGACAGCTCGTCCATACCGAGGATGGCGATGATGTCCTGCAGCTCCTTGTTCTTCTGCAGGATGTTGATCACCTTCTGAGCGACACCGTAGTGGCGCTCGCCGACGATACCCGGCTCCAGGATGCGGGAGGTCGAGGTCAGCGGGTCCACAGCCGGGTAAATACCCTTCGAGGCGATGGAACGCGACAGCTCGGTCGTCGCATCCAGGTGGGCGAAGGTCGTCGCCGGGGCCGGGTCGGTGTAGTCATCCGCAGGCACGTAAACGGCCTGCAGGGACGTAATCGAACGGCCCTTGGTGGAGGTAATGCGCTCCTGGAGGACACCCATCTCGTCGGCAAGCGTCGGCTGGTAGCCCACAGCGGACGGCATGCGGCCGAGCAGCGTGGACACCTCAGAACCTGCCTGGGTGAAACGGAAGATGTTGTCGATGAACAGCAGCACGTCCTGGTTCTGCACATCGCGGAAGTACTCCGCCATGGTCAGGCCGGACAGGGCCACGCGCATACGAACCCCCGGCGGCTCATCCATCTGGCCGAAGACAAGGGCGGTATCCGGAAGGACGCCCATGTCCTCCATTTCCAGGAAGAGGTCCGTACCCTCACGGGTGCGCTCGCCGACACCGGCGAAGACCGACGTACCCGAGAACTCGCGAGCGATACGGGTAATCATCTCCTGGATCAGAACGGTCTTACCCACACCGGCACCGCCGAACAGGCCGATCTTTCCGCCCTTGACGTACGGGGTGAGCAGGTCGATGACCTTAATACCGGTCTCCAGGATCTCGGTCTTACCCTCGAGGTCCTTGAACTCCGGCGGCTCACGGTGGATACCCCAACGATCGCCGTCCTTGCCCACAGAAGGATCATCCAAGCACTCGCCGAGCGCGTTGAAGACGTGGCCCTTAACCTGGTCACCAACCGGAACCGAAATCGGGTTACCGGAGTCGCGGACCTGCGCGCCACGGACGAGGCCATCGGTCGGAGCCATGGCGATCGTGCGGACAAGGCCGTCGTTGAGGAACTGCGCCACCTCGAGGATGACAGTCTTAGCCACTGCATCGAGCTCAATGTCGACCTCGAGTGCGTTGTAGAGTTCAGGCAGCTCGCCGCGCGGGAACTCCACGTCGACGACTGCACCGATGACGCGGACGACGCGGCCGTTATCCGAACCAGCCGGCTTGCGCTCATCAGCGGAAGCCTGGTTGGCGGCACCGGAGGCTGCGACGTTGTCCTCAGCCCCGGTCGGCTCGTCGTTACGCTCATCGTGAGATAGAGCTGTAGTCATGATTTAGTCACTTTCTCCGCTACCGGACAACGCTCCAGCGCCGCCGATAATCTCGGTGATTTCCTGAGTAATTTTTGCCTGACGCAACTGGTTGGCTTCACGGGACAGCCCGTTAGCCAACTCCGTCGCGTTGTCCGTCGCATTCTTCATCGCGGTACGGCGCGATGCAGACTCCGCCGCCGACGCCTCCAGGAAGATCGAGTAGAGCGTCCTGGACACGTACGCTGGGAGAAGGCTCTCCATGAGCGTCTCAGCGTCCGGCTCGAACTCCATGTCCGGCATGGTCTCGCCTGACGTGGTGAACAAGTCCTCTTGCTCGAACTCTACGTCCTCGAAGACGGGCTCGATGGGCAGCAGCTGGTGAGCCGTTGCCTCTTGCGACAGCATGGAGACGAACTTGGTGTAAACCACGTGGACCTGGTCGAAGCCTCGGATGGCCTGGCCTTCCGGCGCGCGGATGCCCTCGCGCCACTTGACCTCACCTTCCGAGGTGGCTTCAAAACCGCCGACCATGTGGTGGCGCACGTCGTGCGTACCCTCCCACGTCGGGTCCTGGGACCAACCAGTCCACTCCCCCGCGATCTCCTGATCACGGAAGTCGTAGTGGGTCACACCCTTGCCGCCGGTGACGTAGCGGACAACCTCGTAGCCGGCGTCGCGGAGCATGCGCTCCAGCTCGCCAGCCTTCTTGAGCACGTTGTGGTTGTAACCGCCGGCCATACCGCGGTCAGAGGTGACCACCAGCATTGCGGCGACCTTGGCGTTTTCGCGCTGGCGAAGCATCGGGTGGTCCAGGTTGGTCGCAGCGACAAGCCGCTCCATGACATCCTGCATCTCGTTGGCGTACGGCTGAGCCGCCTCCACGCGACGCTGGGCCTTGGTAATGCGCGATGTTGCGATCAGTTCCTGGGCTTTGGTGATCTTCTTCGTCGAGTTGACCGACTTGATGCGGTCACGCAGTTCGCGAAGTGTTGCCATAGTGTGTGCTCCTCCTCTCTCTTAAGTCGTGTTTCTCTAGGTTCTTTAGCCCAGAACAGCGCGAGTCTGAACTAATCCTTCTTCTGCGACTTGCGAGAGACGTTGAGCTGCTGCTTCGAGATGTCGCTCTCGTCCATAGCATCAGCCTCCGGCTCGCGCACGACACGCTCGCCGCCGGAGGTCTGGAAGTTCTGGGCGAAGCTCTCGTTGACGCGGGCCAGGGTCTCCTTCGACTCGTCGGACAGGGCTGCGCCGCCGTCGACCTGCTCGTAGACCTCAGGGGCCTCAGCGCGGATCGTCTCGTGCAGCTCTGCCTCATAACGGCGGACATCTTCGACGGGAACGGAGTCGAATGCGCCCTCGTTAGCGAGGTGGATGGAGATGATCTGGAACTCGACCGGCTGGGGGGAGTTCTCCGGCTGCTTCAGCAGCTCGACGAGGCGCTGGCCGCGCTCGAGCTGGCGCTTGGAAGCGTCATCCAGGTCGGACGCGAACGCTGCGAAAGACTCGAGGTCGCGGTATGCGGCCAAGTCCAGACGGAGGTTACCCGCGACCTTCTTCATGCCCTTGGTCTGTGCGGCACCACCGACACGGGAGACGGAAATACCGACGTCAATGGCCGGGCGGACACCCTGGTTGAACAGGTCGGACTGCAGGAAGCACTGACCGTCCGTAATCGAGATGACGTTGGTCGGAATGAAGGCACCGACATCGTTCGCCTTGGTCTCGATGATCGGAAGGGCCGTCAGAGAGCCGGCGCCGAGCTCGTCGTTAAGCTTGGCAGCGCGCTCCAGCAGACGGGAGTGCAGGTAGAAGACGTCACCCGGGTATGCCTCGCGGCCCGGCGGGCGGCGCAGCAGCAGCGAGATGGCGCGGTAGGCCTCAGCCTGCTTGGTCAGGTCATCGTAGACCACCAGAACGTGGTTGCCCTGGTACATCCAGTGCTGGCCCAGAGCAGCACCGGCGAACGGTGCCAGCCACTTGAAGCCTGCGGAGTCGGATGCCGGAGCGGCAACGATGGTGGTGTACTCGAGTGCGCCGTGCTCCTCGAGGGTGCGGCGCACACCAGCAATGGTCGAGCCCTTCTGGCCGATGGCAACGTAGATGCAGCGGACCTGCTTCGTCTTATCACCGGTCTCCCAGTAGGCCTTCTGGTTGAGGATGGTGTCGATGCAGACCGCGGTCTTACCGGTCTTACGGTCACCAATGATCAGCTGGCGCTGGCCGCGGCCGATCGGCGTCATGGCGTCAATCGCCTTGATGCCAGTCTGCATCGGCTCCTCAACCGGCTGACGGTCGAGCACGCCTGCCGCCTGAAGCTCGAGCACACGCTCTTCGTCAGCCTCAATCGGACCCAGGCCGTCAATCGGCTGGCCCAGGGGGTTGATCACGCGGCCGAGGAATGCCTCCCCGACCGGGATGGACAGGACCTCACCGGTCCTGGAAACTTTGTCGCCTTCGTAGATCGTCTCGAAGTCACCCAGGACCACCACGCCGACGGTGTCGGTGTCGAGGTTCTGTGCGACGCCGATGACGCCGTTGGAGAACTCAAGCAGCTCGTTGGTCATGCAGCTCGGCAGCCCGGAAACCTGGGCAATACCATCTGCAGCCGACGTCACCACGCCGACCTCCTCACGGGAGGCCTCCGCGGAGTAGCTCGAGGTGTAGTTCGCTATCGCGCTACGGATCTCATCGGAGGAGATCGTCAGCTCCGCCATAATCTTTCCTGCTCTCGGTAGATTCTTCCAGCAATTTCGTTTTAGTAAGCCGTGTTGGCTGCCATGTCGGCACGCATGCGCTCAAGTTTTCCGCGCGTGGAGCCGTCAATGAGTTCATCGCCAACGCGGATGGTCACACCACCGAGGAGGCTGGGGTCAACCTCAGTGTGAATGGCCATCTCGCGGCCGTAAATCTGTCCAAGCTTTTCTGCCAGTGCCTCGCGCTGAGAATCAGTCAGCTCAGTTGCAGCGGTCACTGCCGCAAACTCCCGACCTGTCAGTTCGGCCGACGCGCGGGCGATGCCTGCGATGTCGTCGACCGGATTGTCCTCTGGGCGGCCGACCACCTGCAGCGCCAACGCTTCGGTGTACATAGACACCTTGCCGTAGAGCACGCTGGCCAAAAGCTGACGCTTCTGGTCCGTGGTGGCGGTGCGGTCAGACAGCAGCTGGGTGAGTTCGCTCTCGCGCTCAAAGAGACGAGACAGCTGGAAGAGCTCGGATTCGACCTCGCCCAACTTGTTCTCGCTCTCTGCGCCGCGCAGGAGTGCCCTGCGGCCCAAGTGCACGAGTCCCTCACGGAATTCGCGCGGGGCGGACCACTCGCGTGCGCTTGCCTCGCGCAGCACCTCAAGCGTTGCTTCAGCGACCTTGCCGCTGAAGATCTCGCTCATGATGCCAACACGCTGCTCTTCGGCGAGCGAAGAGTCAGCCACGGCGATGCGCAGCGCACGGTTCTTGTCCAGCTGGTCCACAACAAGGAACAGCTCGGTGCCCACCTGGGCTGCGACGGATACGGACTCGCCTGCGTCGGCTTTGTCGCGGATGATCGCGTCCAGTTTCTCTGCGACGGCCGACTGTGCTTCGCGGCTAGCTGCTCTCATCGACGCCTCACTTTCCGGATGCCGAGCGTGCGGACACGGTGTCCAGCTGGCTCAAGAAACTGTCGATGGTGTTGGAACGGCGGGTGGAATCCGACAGTTCCTCGCCGAGGAGCTCCTCTGCGAGGTTGATGGAGTTCTGGCCGATTTCGTTGCGCAGCTCAGCAATGACCTGCTCACGGGAGGCCATCAGCTGCTTCTCACCAGCTTCGACAATGCGACGGGACTCAGCCTCAGCGTTGGCGCGTGCCTGTGCTTCGATTTCCTTGCCCTTTTCGCGGGCAGCTTCGCGGATCTCGTTAGCTTCGGCGCGTGCCTGTGCCAGCTGAGCGTTGTTCTTCTCCAGAGCAGCCTTTGCCTGTGCCTGAGCGGACTCAGCCCGCTCGATACCGCCCTTGATCCTGTCTTCGCGCTCAGCCAGAACTTCCTGGAACTTCGGCAGAACGAATTTCCAGAAGAGGATGAAGACGACAATGAAGACGACGAGGGACCAGACGATGTCGTACGGCGCGGGGAGCAGAATGCTCGGAGAAGCACCAGCGGGATCTCCCTCGAGGTTCAGCTTCTCGCCGCCCTCAGCCGCAAGTAGGTGAATGACGTTCGTCATTGGTTACTCCTGATCTAAAAGGTCTTACAAACTTCTTTTGTGCGAAGTGTTCTTTTAGAACAGGAAGCCGGCGACCAGGCCGATCAGGGCCAGTGCCTCGACGAAGGCGATACCCAGGAACATCGTGGTGCGCAGCTGGCCAGCCATCTCCGGCTGACGTGCCATGCCCTCGACGGTCTTGCCGACGAGGATGCCGATGCCGAGGCCCGGGCCGATGGTGGCAATGCCGTAGCCGATGGTGCCGAGACCGGTCACGGTCTGCTCGTTTGCCTGGGCGAGGATGATGTCGTTCATGGAAAGTCGTTCCCTTTCTTGATGTCCGGCCCGTTGCTGGCCCGGACGGTGACGAAATGTGTGGGGTTATTCAGTTGGCCTGTCAGTCAGTTCGCGCCTGACTAGTGCGAATCTGCGTGCAGCGACAGCTCGATGTACACCGCGACCAGAAGGGCGAAGATGTACGCCTGCAGGAAGATGATGATCAGCTCGTACAGGGTGAACAACAGCGCTGCGATCACAGTCAGACCACTCACTGCCGTCCATGCGTTGAGCTGCCAGAAGAAGAAGTTCGTGGCGGAGTACAACAGGACGAGAATGATGTGGCCCGCAAGGAAGTTCGCCATGAGACGAAGAGCCAGCGTGACCGGACGCAGAATGAACGTCGAGAAGAACTCGATCGGCACCACCAGAAGGTGAAGAGCCGGCGGCAAGTTCGGAATCACAAGGGAGTGCTTCACGTACTTGCCAAAGCCGTGGCGGGCGGCACCCGCGTAGATCATGGCGATGTATCCCACCAGCGCCAGCACAATCGGCATGCCAATGCGAGAGTTCGGCGAGATGTTCAACCCCGGAATGATCGTGGCTACGTTCATGAATAGGACCGTGAAGAAGATGGTGGCGATAACCGGCAGGAACCGCTTCCCCTCCTTCTTGCCCAAGATGTCTTCGGCGATTTGCACGCGGACGAAGTCCACGGCGATCTCACCAAGGTTTTGCAGGCCCGACGGAACCAATTTGGGGTTCCGGAAGGCGACAGCAAAAAGGACCACAAGCACGAGCGCCATCAGAAGACGGACGATCATGATGCGGTCCAGCGCGAACCAACCACCGAGGAAGTTTTCCCCGATGATGTGTAGGCCCTCATTGTATGTTTGCCCCGGGAAAAATTCTGGGCCAAGTTCAGGCGCGTGGAAGCTACCCTTCATGGCCAAAGTTGTAACGCTCAGCGTTCTCTCCCGTTCTCGGGCCGCGAACCTGTCGGGATTCGCGGTGCGATGGACGTCTTGAAGTTCTGCCTACCGCGGCGGACTCCGTCGCACATCAGCTACCGCGGGACAGGGGTGAGACCCGCGATTAGCCTATCAGCAGGACCCCCAAAACGTGCATGTTGGGGGGAGGTAGTCTTCGCCGATTTACCTGCTGGCTCACAGCCGTCACATTATGGCAGGTGTAGGCGATTTTCATGCGCCTGTTACGTCAGTCACAGACGGAGCACAGGGGGCAGAACAGCTCCCCCGCGCGCTTGTCGACGCCCCGTGCGTCACCCCACATACGTCACGTTCGTAGTCATCACGCCCCATACTTCGGTGGCGAGAACGACAATGAGCGCGAGGATGACAGTCACACCGAGCGCAGCCGTGTCATAGAAGTCCATGGTGCGCAGCCACATGAGCGCCAGGATCAAGACGATGAGCTTGACCAACCAGCTGCCCAGGACGACCGCCATGGTTGTTGAGGGGGATGTACCCGACGTCGCCAGAACTGACGCGACGGTCAATAGGACGAACCCGCCGCCGATCGCCGCACCGATGAGCACGCCCCAAATGCCCGGCAGGTCCCGGATGCTCCCCCAGATCGCCAAAGAGATGATGGTCATCGCAATGAGCGCCCATCCGCCTGCTTTGAAAGCACGGATGAGCGGGCGGCGGTGGTCCTGGAACTCAGAAGTATCGTTCACGGCGTGGCCGGATGTTCGGGCGTCGGAAGTGTTCACGGACCCTGATACTACAGAAGGCCCAGTTGCTTCTCGACGCTCCGCTGCTAACGCCAGATAATCGGCTCCACGGTATTACCGGCATCGGCAACACCGGGAAGACCGTAGTCAAACGGGTACATCAACGTCGCCGGCCGCGCTGCATCTTTGCCGCCCAGTTCGACGGCGGCTACAGCAGCGCGCGCGTATGGGTAGTTCATAACCAAACCAGCTTGGGCCACCGGCACCCGCGATGCCGGGGGGATGCCGCAAGCGTCGTCCGCACCGCCGACAAGTCGCATTGTCGTTTCGCCTTCGGTGGTGCCGGGCAACAGTTCCGGGGGCACTACAGCCGCCCCGCTGATGTCACCCACTCCGGGGACGACATCATCGCGACCAGAAGCCTTGGCGACCGCGCCGAGGTACGCAATGTCGTAGGCGAAGCACACGTACTCCTTGTTGCCTTCGGCGGCCGTGGCCGGGGCCAGTGCGACCTGCTCAGGGGCAAGGTCAATTCCCTGGTACGGGGTCACGGACCAGACCAGCAGACGGCCTTCAGCATCAGCGCTCGCAACAATCGCGGGCTCACCGAAGGGCAATTCTGTCCCCGGTGGAGTCAGTCTCGTTTCCACACCGTTCGGGTAAAGAACCTCGGGGATCTTTGGCGCGGGCTCGTTCGACTGCTCAGCGCTGTCGCTCAACTCACCCTCGTTGTCGACGGGGCTTTCCTCAGATTGAGCTTCTCCACTCTTGCTACCGATGGGCTTCAGCGATTCTTTTCCGTCCCGCGCGGTCATGGGCTCTGGGTGTGCCCCGCTGCTACAGGCGGCAGCACTTAGCCCCACCCCGACGGCGGTGATCACCGAGAGGATAGCTCGTTGCGCCACGTGTCGTACGCGGCCCATTTCTTTAGTTTTCTTCATGTCACGGGTACCTCAATGTTGAAGGTTTATTCTCTAGGGTCGCTTTGCTCCGCATCTGTTGGGGTGTGGGTGTTCTCACCTGCAGCAGCCGGCGCCGCGGTGGAGCGGTCTTCGCTGACTGGCGCATTCTTCGGCACCAGTCGCTTACTCACGCCCTTGCACGTCTTAGAGATGATGCGCTCCAAGGGCCCCTGGCCGAATGCAAGATGCCAGAAGCTGGCGAAGATGAGGAAGAATATTACTTGGCCCAGGAACCATTCCGTCCGGTAGGCCTTGATCGAGTCGGTGAAGTAGGCGAATGAGACCAGGTGGGTGACATAAATGGTCAGCGTCATCGATCCAGCCGCGATCAGCGGGAACAGCACGTGGCGCAGTGCCTGCGAGATAACCAACGTGAGCCCGAGGAACAGCACCGCGAAGCCGAGTGATTTCACCAGCGAGAAAGGCGTGTTCGTGTGCGGGCCGTCAATGGCTAGCCACCATAACGTGTCGGTAGGAAGATGCTTCGAGGGACCGTAATCGATCGTGTCGATGATGTCTTCCGCGTCATAACCGTCGGTGTAGTAGTAGAGCGCCTCAAAGCCGCCAAGGTAGTCGATGAGAAACCACGACGTGATCGAACCAATGGCGATGAGCACAAGGCCCCAGAGAATGAGCCGCGCCTCAGTCAGCAACCAGCGCAGGTTCATCCGTCCTAGCGCCATGCCGACGCAGATGTAGGCCATCCACGTGATCACGGGATAAGTGCCTCCGGCAAGGAGTGTCAGAAGGGTTTCTACTGGCTGCGTGAACAAGGACGTGAAGTTCGGGTTTGCGGGGCCCTTGTAATCAACGAAGGAGTTCAACGCGAAAATCGCGAGCGGCCCGAGAACGATGAAGCCTCCGGCGGTGATCAAGAGACTGCGGATCCGCATCCCGGTGAGCAACACCGCTACCAAGAACATCAGACCGTAGTACGGCAAGATGTTGAAGACACGCAGGGGCAGCTCGCTGATGGCCAAGCCCAACAGCAAGATCAGGATCGCACGGGTAACAAGGGAAACCCTGCTACGCGTCATCCGCCGGCCCTGATGCGGGTTATTCGCGCCAGTAATCAGCGCTACGGAGATTCCCGCCAAGAGAGCGAACAGCGCAGCGGCATTACCCGCTAGGAGCTGCCAGACCACGGTCGGCCGCCCCGTATAGGGGCTGTACGCGGGCAGAATGTGCACCGCGATCATGCCAAGCAGCGCGAACCCGCGCGCGACATCGAGGCCGACGATGCGCTTCGGGTTGCCACTGGGCCCGAACGCCCGATCAGAGGTCCAACGTACCCTGGACGGCCCCAAAACTTCGGGGCTCGGACCATCCTCCGGTGGAGGTAGCGTCTCCTTTTGTCCATCCCAAATGGGCCGGACTCCCGCTGGTCCTGGGGTGGGGCGAGCTACGGATTCCTCAGTTGAGGGATTCACTGATGATGACATACTGCTGTTTTCCTACTTCATCAACTGCATCAAACGGCGGAATAGTGCGCATCTGAGAGAGTGACCTTGCCTGATTGATCGTCTGCCGGCGCTTCGTCTGCTGGCGCTTCTACGTGCGCGACCGGGTTGCCGGACCAGACAGTATCCGCGGGGATACCGTCGTTGCGCAAGACCAGGGAGCCCGGTTCGATCGTGGTTCGATCGCCTAGGGACGATCCTGGCAACATGAAGCTGTTCGGGCCGAGGGTGGCTCCCATGCCCAACTCGACGGTCTCCAAGGCCATCACTCTGTCGTGGAACAGGTGGGTCTGCAACACGGTTCCGCGGTTGACCGTGGAACGGTCGCCGAGCTTAATCAAGTCGAATTCAGGCAGCCACCACGATTCACACCAAACGTGCTTGCCAATATGGCAGCCCATCATGCGCAGCCACCAGTTGTGCATAGGGGAACCCAGCGACATCCGGATCAAAGACGGGATAGCAAGCAGCTCGGCGAAGTTGTCGACGAGCTCGCCGCGCCACACGAATGTGGAGAACAGCGTGTGGTCGCCTGGTTTGAACCGTCCGACCAGCAGCTACTTCGCAACAATGGGAACAATACTTGCAATGATTCCGGCGGCAAGCACAACCGGGAACACCCACAACAAGACGGCGTTGAATCCAGCCTGACCCATGCCTGCACGCATGTAGATCTCGGTGAGCACCCACACGATGAACAGATCGAGGTACGCCGTCACCATGATCGGCACGATGCGGAACGCCTCGACGACTGCGCGGGCCACCTTGAGATAACGCGGTGGCTTGAACGTGTGAGCCACGTCGGCTTCGACGTGGGCGCGGGGAATCTCACGGATGGAACGTCCGAGCCACGAGGTGCCTCGGCCCGGCCGGTATGGGGAAGAAGACAACACTGCGATGAGGGCGTCTTCGGGAAGATCGTGATCAGCACCGACAATTCCGGAGTTACCGACGAAGGAGCCGTCGCTCACCACCGTCGTTCCGAGGTGCACCCATCCGTTGCCTTGTCGTGCAGCACTGCACAGTGAGTGGTCCGCAAGGAAGCATCGGTCGCCGATGGAGGTCAGGTGCGGAATGGTCTCGACGGTTGAGATCTCGGTGTCCTCGCCAACACGAGCACCAAGGATGCGCAGGAATGCCGGGGTCAACCACCCTGCGTACATGAAGTAGGTGGAGGTCAATGTCTTCTGCAGGAGAGTGTGGGTCATCCACACCGCCCAGCCAGTAGTGCTTCGCTGCGGGAAGTACCCGGGCTGGATGAACACAGAGCAGAACCGCACACTGAGCACGACCAAAGCGAGCCATGTCACCATGACCAGAAGAATGAAGACTGGTGTCCATGCTGCGAGAATCGGAAACACATCTTGGTACCGGTCGCGGGACCACACTGTCGGATAGATCAGCAAGATGCCAGGCAGACTTGCCAAAACGGGCAGTAGCGTCATCCACGCCATTCCTGCACCGAAGTAGATACCGCGCTCGAAACGGTTCACCAGTGTCACAGAGCCGCGGCGTGCAGCTTCCTCCGGAGAAAGCTCCGGCCACGTCAATCCGGCTTCGCCGCGGTCTGCCAGTGGTGATCCACCGTAAAGGCGACCCGGAGCGACCTCACCGGAAACACACGAGCCCGAGAGGATTTCGGCGTTGGCACCGATGCGGGAGTTAGGCGTGACAAAGGTGCGAAGGCCGACACGGACCCCATCTTCGATATCGATGCTGCCAAGGATGAACGTGTCCCCTTCAATCCAGTGGCCCAAGATATCGACCTCTTGTTCCAGCGACACTCGATCGCCGATTGTGGCCAAACCGGTGACGGGTGGCATGGTCGCCAGTTCTCCGTCGCGTCCGACCGCGTTACCCAAGAGACGGAAGAACAGCGGAGCCATCGGGGTACCCAGAAGCGTCTCGAGCTTCAAGTACGTGACGTACCGCTCGGCAGCCCACACTCGCATGTGCGTCCACCCGCCGCGGAGGTACTCGCCTGGACGAATACCAATGGTGAGCAAACGTGAAACAAGCGTGGCTTGTGCCATCTTGCCGGGTAGCGAGAACAGGACGATCCAGCCAATGAGCAGCGGCCAGAAAGGAAGTGCCGGGACCCACGGGGCATCCAGGAATACGTCGAGCGCCCATACGACCAGTAACGCACCGACCACGTAGCGCGCCGCGTTGACGAGGTAGATTCCGCACACCCAAAGGAATTGGAATATGCCCGTCCACCAGGGAATCTTCTTCGGTGTCGGACGAGGTTCCAGCGTCGCATTCAAGGTCTCAAGGTAGGCGGCCATGTCCTCGAGAGTCGGGTTGTCGTACAACGCGCCGATATCGAGTGCCGGGTAGTCCGCTCGCAAGTCGACGGCGAGCTTGGCCAATGCGACCGACGACCCGCCATTCTCAAAGAAGTTGGCATCTGCTTCGAGCGGAACAGGACCCAGCTGGTCTGCCCACTTGCCTGCGAGCCAGTGCAGCTCAGGGGACAATCCAGCGGTCACTTCTCCGGAGTCTGGCAGCGGCCATGGCAAGGCACCCCTGTCCACCTTTCCCGACGTTTTCATCGGGAGCGAATCCATGACGCAGATCGACGGTGCGATGCCGCCCGGCAGCACTGTGGAAAGGTGAGCGCGAACCTCCTGGAGGTCAAGCTCACCCTCAGCAACGACGTAGCCGACGATGATGTCCGATCCGGCCGCAGTAGTCTTTTTCGCGGCCGCGGCAGCCGAAATGCCCGGCGTGCTGGCCAGGGCTCGGTCAATCTCACCGAGCTCCATTCGTCGACCACCGAACTTGATCTGATCATCGGTGCGCCCGGCGAAGATCAATCCGTCTCGCTCGGCGACGACGAGGTCTCCTGTGCGGTACGCACGGTCCCACCCAAGGGCAGGGATGGGAGCATACTTCTCTGCGTCCTTAGCAGGGTCGAGGTACCTACCAAGGCCGACTCCCGCGACAACCAGCTCGCCCGATTGTCCCCACTCGACCGGCTGCTCGGTCTCAGGATCGATCACCGCGAGTTCCCAGCCGGGTGTAGCTCGGCCGATTCGGACCGGTTCGTCGTTTTCAAGTCGTTCCATCTTGTGGCCCGAACAGATGACTGTCGTTTCGGTCGGCCCGTAGGTGTTCCACAATTCGCGTCCTGGCGCGACAAGGCGGTTCACAAGTTCCTTGGGTAGTGCTTCTCCACCGAAAATGAGGAGGCGAACCGCGCTGAGGGACTCGGTGGGCCAGAAAGACGCGAGCGTAGGAACAGTAGACACCGCAGTGATTTCGTGCTCAGTGATCCACTGCCCCAGGGCGTCTGCCGAGCGGACAATGTCGCGCGGAGCAGCGACCAGGGTCGCACCGTAGCGCCATGCCAGCCACATTTCCTCGCACGAGGCGTCGAAGGCAACGGACAGTCCGGCCATGACGCGGTCTTGCGGTCCAAGCGGAGCATCCACAAGGTACATCCGGGCTTCTGCGTCAACCAGGGCAGCTGCAGAGCGGTGGCTCACCGCAACGCCTTTCGGTTTACCGGTGGAACCGGAGGTGAAGATGATCCATGCGTCATCGCTGAGACCCGGGCGTCCGGGTTCTACCTGTGCGCCGACTTCACGGTGCATGGTGAGCATCAGGCGCGCGCCGTACACCGCCGCAACATTGGCTTCTTCCCACACAGTCGTGGCGCGTGAATCTGGGTCATCCCAGTCCACAGGCACGTAAGCAGCCCCGGCACAAATGGTTGCCAGAATTGCCACGTAGAGGTCGGTCGTTCCCGACGGCACGCGGATTCCAATTCGATCACCGACACCGATTCCGTAGCTTGCAAGAATCTCGACCTGTTCATCGATTCGCTCGGCAAGCTCCCGGTATGTCAGCGTGCCATCTGAACCGGACAGTGCCGGGGCATCTGGAAACTGATTGACAGTTTCCATAAAGATGTCGACCAATGTCCTGGGTTCAGGGACTTCCTCGACACCGTAGATAGCTAGTGACGGATCATCGAACTCGTCCGATGTCCGATTGTCCTCTGTATGCACCGCAAACCTCCTAGTGCAAGTTTCGATCGGCAGCAGTAGGCATCACAGTTGACTTCAAGCTAGGAAACGCTGAACCGTAACGGATGACTGCTACCTGATACATCAATTATTCAGCTCTTAGACTTCATTTAAGGAGTGCCTATTAAAGCAGTTTAATGTTGCGTTTATCAACTCATTGAGCATCGAGGGACCTTGCATGTCCACAAGATACCTCCAAATCATTAAAACTGCTTGGAAGAACCTTAGGCGAATGCCAGTTATTGATAAGATGCAGGTCCCTCGGGCGCACTATCCCTCAGATTGCGGGCCGATCTTTCCGCGCATCCACGGTACTGAGGTCGCCGCGATCGCTAACACGAGTGCGGTTCCCGTGAATGCCGCCGCATAGCGCGCAGGCACGATGGAGAAGCTCACGGTACCGAACGCGATAGCAGTCACCCACATATACAGGACGAGAACAGTGCGCCGGTGGGTGTGGCCGAGGGCGAGGAGTCGGTGGTGAATGTGCTGCCGGTCCGCCGAGAAAGGGCTCTTCCCTTGAGATACGCGGCGGATCACGGCCATGACTAGGTCGATGACAGGTAGCGCAATCGCGGCCACGACGACAATGAACGGGCTGATCAGCGCCACGAAGTCCGCGGTGCCATACAGAGACATGTTGATCTTGCCGGACGCAGAGATCGACGCTGCCGCCAACAGCAGGCCGATGAGCATTGCTCCGGTGTCCCCCATGAAGATCCGGGCAGGTTCAAAGTTGTGCGGAAGAATGCCGCCGCAGATGCCCACGAGACCGGCACAGATGATTGCCGGCGGGTATGCGGACACGGCGCCGCCTTGGTCGTGCAGGACAGTCAAGGAGAACACCAGAATCG
The DNA here is from genome assembly GCF_024454055.1 of Corynebacterium sp. CCUG 70398. Classification (NCBI taxonomy): domain Bacteria; kingdom Bacillati; phylum Actinomycetota; class Actinomycetes; order Mycobacteriales; family Corynebacteriaceae; genus Corynebacterium; species Corynebacterium sp. CCUG 70398. Next base: position 165,134 of record NZ_JAGPYZ010000001.1, on the reverse strand, counting down.
CTGCCCCGGCGATGAGCCCCAGCCCAGCGGAGAGGCCGTCGATGCCGTCGACAAAGTTGAAGGCATTGATCAAAGTCACAGTGATTAGCGTGGACACAATGATGCCTTGCGTCTGGTCGAGGATGAGCGTGGTCCCACCGTCGAAAGGCAAGTAGATGACATTGAACGACAGCCCCAGTACCGCCATGGTCACGGCGGCGAGCACCTGGCCGGCGAACTTCGGCAAAGCCGCGAGCTCGTATAGGTCATCGATGACGCCTACCACGACGATGAGGAATGCGCCGATGACCACAGCCGTCATCTCCGGCGTGACCGGAGCGAATCCGCGGGTCAGAGCTGGCAGCTGCATGGCCAGGAATACCGCGGACAAGAACCCGGTGAACATCGCCACTCCCCCGAGGCTCGGAGTGGGTTGGGTATGCACGTCGCGCTCGCGGATCTCGGCCACTCGTCCGGTGCGCACGAGCATGGAGCGCACGGGGCCTGTAGCCAGGTAGGTGATCACCGCGGCCACGAGGATCACCAGACCCAGCTCGCGGAGCGGGACGCCAGCGCCTGACATTTAGCGGTCTTTCCGCCGGAGTTGTTCAGGCGTCATTCCCAGAACCCCGCCGATGCGTTCCGGCGAGATCGCGCCTTCGCGCAGAATGATTGGGCTCGGCCCTGAGATGTCGATGATGGTGGACGGCTCCCCCACCTCTGCCTTGCCGCCGTCCAAGTAGACCTGAACAGCTTCGCCGAACTGGTTGCGCGCACCCAGCGCTGTCACGGGCGGTGCTTCACCGGAAATGTTCGCACTGGACACCGCCATGGGGCCGGTCTCGCGCAGCAACTCAATTGCGACTGGTTGAAGCGGCATGCGCAGCAGCACAGTGCCGCGCGTGTCGCCCAGGTTCCACGGCAAGGAGGGCGCTTCCGGCACAACGATGGATAGGCCACCGGGCCAGAAAGCTTCCACAAGGGTCTTCGCGGTGTCGGTGAACTCGCGCACGAGGCCCTGAATCGTGGTCCACGACCCGACGAGCACAGGCACCGGCATGTCCGGTCCGCGGCGCTTGGTGGCCAGCAGTTTCGCGCAGGCATCCGGGTTGAAGGCGTCGGCACCGATGCCGTAGACCGTGTCGGTAGGAATGACCACGCACTGCCCCGCGCGCACAGCGTTCGTCGCGGCCTCAATGCCTTCCTTCCGGCCCTGCGGGTCGAGGCAGTCGTAGACTCTGCTCGGCATGTGCGAATCCCTTCTAGTCGATTTCTCGTAGTTTACTCGCCGTGACAAACCGATCCCTGCCGGTTAAGTCCGCAAGGTTCTCGACGCGCTCAAACGCCCCGTGCTTATCGACGAGCTCACGCGTGCGGCCCGCCGTCGAGTCGTCATGCTCAATCCCGAGCTTTCCCCCCGGTGCCAATAAACGCGCCGCCACGGGGATGAGACCCCGGATAGCGTCCATTCCGTCAGCACCAGAGAAGACGGCTTCAGGAGGGTCGTGATAGATCTCCGGCTGCAAAGCGCCGGACTCTTCGGGTTCAAACGGCACGTACGGCGGGTTCGCCACCACAAGGCCGACTTTGCCGGAGTACTCCTCCAGCAAGTGCGGGTCGGTCATGTCACCGGAGATGATCTGGATCTCAGCACCGCGACCACCATGCTCGTCTGCGTTGGCTCGGGCCGCGGCAAGCGCTACGGGAGATTTCTCCACTCCGATGATCAAATCCGCATCGACACGTTGCGCAATATAGATTGCCAACGCACCCGAGCCCGTACCTAAGTCGACGGCGACCGGCTGAAACTCAGGGGCATCAATCTCATCGTCGGAGAGACTGTCGAGGTACTCCGCGAACGCCGCCACCGCCCATTCCGCGAGGACTTCAGTTTCAGGCCGCGGAATGAACACCCCTGGGCCCACTTTCAGATCATGGTTCCCGAACGGTGCGGTGCCGATGATGTGCTGCAGCGGCTCACGTTTCTCTCGGCGCGAAACGGCTTCCTCGAATCGGGCGAAGAACCCGTCGGGGATCTCCGTGGGAGAGGTGAATGGTAAGGAGATGTGGCTGGATACGTCGAGAAGCGATGCGGCAATGAACCGCGCATCGTAGGACGGCGAGGCGACCCCTGCCTCGGTGAACCTGCGCTCAGCTGCCGACACTGCATTGGCGAGCTCTGACGAGTTCCAGCACACCTTGCGTCTCCTTACTGCTCTGCTTCGAGGCGCTCCTGGCGCTCGTGGGTCTGCAGCGCGGTGATGATGTCGTCCATGTTGCCGTCGAGCACCGCGTCCAAGTTGTTCGACTTGTAGTTGATGCGGTGGTCCGAGATGCGGTTCTCCGGCCAGTTGTAGGTGCGGATGCGCTCAGACCGGTCCATGGTGCGGACCTGGGATGCGCGACCTTCTGCCGCTTCGGCTTCCGCCTTCTCACGCTCAAGCTGATCCAGGCGGGCCTGGAGCACCTGCATCGCGCGAGCGCGGTTCTGGATCTGGGAACGCTCTTTCTGGCACGTCACCACAATGCCCGTGGGTAGGTGAGTGATGCGCACAGCGGAGTCAGTCGTGTTGACTCCCTGGCCGCCCTTACCGGAAGAACGGTAGACGTCAACGCGGAGGTCCTTCTCGTCGATGTCGACAGCTTCGACCTCTTCCGGCTCCGGGTAAACCAGCACGCCGGCTGCCGACGTCTGAATGCGTCCCTGTGACTCCGTCACCGGAATACGCTGCACGCGGTGGACACCGCCTTCGAACTTCAGCATCGACCATGCACCGTCGCGGGAGGGGTTCTTCGCCTTCACGGCGACAGTCATGTCCTTGACGCCGCCGAGATCGGACTCGGACAGGTCCAAAACGTCCCAGGACAAACCAGCTTTCTCCGCGTACTTCTGGTACATGCGCGCCAGATCGCCAGCAAACAACGCGGCTTCCTCGCCACCGGCGCCGGCTTTGATCTCCATGATCACGTCATCGGCGTCATGCTCGTCGCGGGGCGCGAGCAGGTCAGCCAGCTCCTCTTCGAGGCGGACAATCTCGCCCTCAAGGCGCGTGGCCTCCTCGGCGAACTCCTTGTCCTCGGCCGCCATCTCTTGAGCTGCCTCAAGGTCCTCGCGGGCCTGCGTCAGCTCGTTATTGACGTTGATAATCGGCTGGAGCTGCGCGTAGCGCTTCGACAGCTTGCGGAAGAGATCCTGGTCGCCGACAACGTCCGGGTCACCCATTTGGGCCTGGATGCCCTGGTATTCGGAAACGTAGTCGTCGACAAGCGAAACCTGCGTGTTAGCTGCCATTTACTGGTACTCCTCGGTTTCCGTGTCGGCGGCCATCGGCGCGGACTGCGCCACGCCGACGAGGAACTCGCCGTTGTTCTTCGTCTTCTTCAGCTGCTTGATCATAAGGTCGATCGCCGCTTGCGGGTCCAGCGCAGAAAGAATGCGGCGCAGCTTGTGCATGACGCGCGCTTCCTCCGGTGCGAGCAGCAGCTCGTCCTTGCGGGTGCCGGACGGGTTGACATCGACCGCTGGGAACACGCGGCGCTCGGCGATCTTGCGGTCGAGCTTGAGCTCAGCGTTGCCGGTGCCCTTGAACTCCTCGAAGATCACGGTGTCACCAGCGGACCCGGTCTCCACCATGGCGGTAGCGATGATGGTCAGCGATCCGCCGTCCTCGATGTTGCGCGCTGCACCCAGGAACCGCTTCGGCGGGTAGAGCGCGTTGGAGTCCACACCACCAGAGAGGATGCGGCCCGACGCCGGCGACGAGTTGTTGTACGCGCGGCCCAGGCGGGTGATGGAGTCCAGCAGGACCACAACGTCCTGGCCCATCTCCACCAGGCGCTTTGCACGCTCGATGGCCAGCTCGGCGACAGCGGTGTGCTCGCTTGGCGGACGGTCGAAGGTCGATGCGATGACCTCGCCCTTGACGGAGCGCTGCATGTCCGTGACTTCCTCCGGGCGCTCATCCACAAGCACGACCATGAGGTAGCACTCCGGGTTGTTGTGCGCGATCGCGTTCGCGATGTTCTGCAGAATCGTCGTCTTACCGGCCTTCGGCGGGGACACGATCAAGGCGCGCTGCCCCTTACCGATCGGCATGACCAGGTCGATCACGCGGGTGGTCAGGATGTTCGGCTCCGTCTCAAGGCGCAGACGCTGGTTCGGGTACAGCGGGGTGAGCTTGTGGAACTCAGCACGCTGCTTCGCGTCGTCCACTTCCATCCCGTTGACCGTGTCCACTCGCACCAGCTGGTTGTAGCGCTGACGGTTACGGCCAGAACCGTGCGTGTGGCCTTGGCCGTTAGCCCGGACCTGACCGATCACAGCGTCGCCCGAGCGCAGACCGCAGCGGCGGACCAAGTTGTTGTTGATGAAGACATCAGCCTGGCTAGCGCGGTAACCCGTGGTGCGGACAAACGCGGCATTGTTGTCGACGATGTCGACGATACCCGCGATCTCCTGCAGATCCTCCGGATCGAAGTCCTGGTTGTTGTTGCCGCCGCCCTGGTTGTTGTTACCGTCGCGGTTTCGGCGGTTCCGGCGGTTGCGGCGGCCCCGGCGGCCGCCACCCTCACCGTCGCGGTTGTTATCGCGGTTATTGTTCTGGCGGTTGTTGCCGCCCTGATTGTCACGGTTGTCCCGGTTGTCACGGTTGTCGCGGTTATCACCGTTGTCGCGGTTATCACCGTTGTCGCGGTTGTCACGCTGGCCGTGATCGTCGGACTGCTGCTCGTCCTGCTGGTCGTTGCGGTCGCCGCGCTGCTCGGCACGGTGCTCGTGCTTGGCGCGGTTGCGGCGTGCACGGCGCGCTGCGGAGCGGGACTCGTAGCGCTGCTCATCGGAATCTGCGCCATCGTTGTCAGAACCAGACTTCTCGGAGCCAGACTTCTCCCCCTGCTCCGGGTTGTTCTGCTCGTTCTGCTCGTTCTGTGTGGTCGGCTGCTCACCGGATGCCTCTGCGGCTGCCTGCTCGGAAGCGCGCTGCTTGGCGCGCTGCGGCACGGTGCCGGTGGTGATGGCTTCAATCAGTTCGCCCTTGCGCAGGGCGGAGGTCCCCCGAAGGCCTTTGTCAGCAGCGATCTTGCGTAGCTCAGGCAGCTTCAGCGAAGCAAGGTCTTGGCGGTCCTGGCCCGCTGCGTTGTCCGTATCGGTCACGGATGTCCTTTCGTCTTATTGTTCACCGCGTCGCATCACGCGGTGTGGACGTGGCTCGTTTTTCCGGGGGCTTCAAACGTCGATAAGCATTTGAAGGCGCACTTTGAAGTGACAGCCCAGAAAAGGATTGATCGGACGCACGGCCAAAAATGGCGGTATGGGGAGCGCAGAAAATGCCGCTCGGGTCGCGATCTGCCGTTTAGTGTAACCCACGCCCACCACAATCGGGCAACGTGGTCGCGCTAGAGTGTACAACATGCTCTCCACGATGCAGGAAGTGCCTTTTTCCATCGGACGGATCCTCGACTTTGGAGCGTCCGTGCACGGTGGCACCAAGGTGACCACATGGCGCTCAGGCGAAGCGGAGGAAACGACCTTCGAGCTCATTGGAGCGCGCGCCGCTGCGTTCGCACACGCGTTGGAAGACAAGCTGGGCATTGACGGGGATCAGCGCGTAGGCACGCTGATGTACAACTGCGCAGAGCACCTCGAAGTGATGTACTCCGTTGCCGCGAAGGGCTCGGTGTTCGTGCCGCTCAACCTGCAACTTCTAGAAGATCAAATCGCCTACATCATCAACCACTCCGAGATGGAAGTCATCGTCGCCGACCCGCGTTTGGCAGGCAAGTTGGGGCGCATTTTGCCGTCGTGCCCGACGGTGCGCGCGGTCTGCTTCACTGGCTTGGGCGACATCCCCGAACTCGACGGGGTCGAGGTGCACGCATACGAGGCGCTTCTCGACGGCTCGTCCACCATCTACACCTGGCCCTCCCTCCCCGAGAACACCGCGGCAGCTATTTGCTATTCGACGGCGACATCCGGCGCCCCGAAAGGCATCGCCTACTCGCACCGTTCTATCTGGCTGACCGCTACCAGTCTTCGGTCGACCGACTCGATGGGGATCGCGAACGGTGAGTCCTTCCTATGCTGCATCCCGATCTACCACGTACTCAGCTGGAGCGTGCCGTTCACCGCGTTCCTGGCCGGCACTCCCCTGGTCTTGCCTGACTCGGACGTGTCCGCGCCGACATTGGCGAAGCTCATCGCCGGCACCCACCCGCGTGTCGCCCACGGCGTGCCCACCCTGTGGATCCAGCTCATGGTCCACTACCTGCACAACCCGCCGGAGCGCATGTCCTTGACTGAGCTCTTCGTGGGCGGCTCCCCTGCCCCGCCCGCGCTGATCAAGGTGTGGGAGGAGCGCTACGGTGTGGACGTCATCCACGTCTGGGGCATGACCGAAACCTCCACTGTGGGCACGGTAGCCCGCCCACCGTCAGGCGTCGGTGGCGAGCGCCGCTGGGCCTACCGCATCTCCCAAGGCCGGTTCGCCCCCTGGCTGGAATACCGAGTGGTCAACGAAGGAAAGATCGTTTCCCGCACCGACCGCAACAACGGTGAAATCCAGGTCCGCGGCAACATGGTCGCCGCCTCCTACTACCAGCCCGCCAACCCGGAGGCGCTCGAGCGGGCACAGTCCTTCCGCGGTAAAGACGCCAACGACGATGAGGAGCACTTTACCGCGGACGGCTGGATGCGCACCGGTGACGTGGGCACGGTGACTTCCGACGGATTCATGACGCTCTATGACCGCTCCCGCGACGTCATCCGCTCCGGTGGCGAGTGGATCTACTCCGCCCAGTTGGAAAACCTGATCATGGAGGCCGACGAAGTCGTCGAATGCGCCGTCATCGGCTACCCCGACAAGAAATGGGGCGAGCGCCCCTTGGCAGTGACAGTCCTGCACGCCGACGTGACCCCGTCCGTCGACTTGGCCAAGAAGCTTCGCAAGGAACTCCACCAAGAGCTGCCGACGTGGATGGCGCCGGAGTACTGGACGTTCGTGGGCTCCATCGACAAAACCTCGGTGGGCAAATTCGACAAGGTGGATCTACGCGGCCACCTCTCACGTGACGAATTCGACATTATCGCTCTACCTGGGCCGGGAACCCGCAGTGCGGCAAGTTCTGAACAATCCGAAAACACAACCTTATAAGCCGGCGTAGCGTGGAGGCATGGCTACTACACCGGATATTTTCTCCAGCCCATCCCGCTACATCCAAGGCAAAGGTGCCATCCACGAACTGGGCACCCACCTGAAAAAGCTCGGCGATAACCCGCTGCTCGTCTCTGACGACACGGTGTGGGGCATCGTCGAAAAGCAGCTCACCGACGGCTTCAAAGAAGCAGACCTGCCGCTGACCCGCGTCGGGTTCGAGCGTTTCGCCACCGCCAAGGCGGTCGACGAACTGACCGAAAAGATCAAAGAGAACGACCACGACATCATCGTCGGTGTCGGCGGCGGTTCCGCTATCGACGCCGCGAAGGCCGCCGGCTACCTGGCCGACATCAAGTGGGCATCCGTTCCCACCGCCGCATCTTCCGACGCACCGACCTCGACACTGGCCGTGATCTACACCGAGGACGGCGCCTTCGACGAGTACCGCTTCTACCCGAAGAACCCGGACCTCGTTCTCATCGATACCCAGATCGTTGCTGGCGCACCCGTGGAATTCCTCATCGCCGGCATCGGCGACGCACTGGCCACCTGGGTCGAGGCCCGCGCCGCCGCCCGCGGCAACGGCACCACCATGAACGGCGGCCACCCGACCCGCGCTGGTGGCGCATTGGCAAAACTGTGCTGGGACATTCTCTGGGAGCACTCTTTCGCAGCAATCGACTCCGTCAAAGCTGACGTGGTCACCCCCGCCCTCGACGCAGTCGTCGAAGCCAACACCCTGCTCTCCGGCCTGGGCTTCGAGTCCGGCGGTCTCGCCGCAGCGCACGCCATCCACGACGGCCTGACCGCGGCCGATCAGACCCACGGTCTCACCCACGGCCAGAAGGTCAACGTGGGCACCTGCGCCCAGCTCATCATGGAGGGCGCTGATGCCGAGGAGATCGAGGACTTCATCGCCTTCACCACCAAGGTGGGCCTGCCGAACTCCCTGACCGAAGTCGGCCTCTCCCCCGACGACACCGAAGAGCTCGAGGCAGTGGCCAAGGCCGCCACCGCCGAGGACGAGACCATCCACAACATGCCATTCCCGGTCACCCCAGAACTGGTCGTCGATGCGCTCGTTTCCCTCGAGTCCATCTCCCGTCGCGTCCGCGAGGACCGCGGCCTGCCGGAGCCGGTCAAGTACGTGGCTGAGCACTAAAGCTGCTCGCCCCCGTTCATGGGTCGGGCATGAGTAAAGGGCCAAGGGCGTGATGCCCTCGGCCCTTTGGCATTCCCGGGTTTTTCGATCCGTGCACGAAGCGGTGCGGCCGGTGCGCGCGGCCGGTGCGGAAAAGTTGACAAACCGGATTTCCGCCTAGAACTGTCCACGCAGGTCAGAGAGTTGTTGGCCGTTTAGGCCGGATCGCGGATGTCAACTTTTCCGCAGCCTACGCGGACCCTGCGGGCCCACGCGGCCCTGCGCGCCTACGCTCGGGAGAACTCGGCCGTGACCGGCCCGGCGATCTCGAGGTCGAGGACGCGCAAACCGTCCGACTTCGCGGACTCGATAATTTTCGGGTCGATCGGGTCGCGGTGGAGCACCATCGCGGTCGGACCGGCGCCGGACAGGTACGCGGCGTAACCGCGGTTGCGCAGGCGGTTGACCCACTCAGCCGTGACCGGCAGAACGTCGGCGCGGTAGGGCTGGTGGAGGCGGTCGCGGGTGCCTTCCCACAGCAGCTCCGGGTGGTGCTGGACCGCCACCGTCATCACGGCGGTACGGGAAACGTTGAACCGCGCATCCGTATGGGTGACATGCGACGGGAGCACTTTGCGCACCGCGTTGGTGGACGCGTGGAAGCTCGGGACCAGCGCAGTCGCCTTGATGTCAGGGTGGACTGGAAGCTGAACGGCGCGGTAGACGGGATGCGATACACCATCGACAGGGATGTCGGTCCAGCTCACCACGGCCTGGCCCAACACACTGGCCGCGGCGTTATCCGGGTGCCCCTCAAACGAGGAGCTGATCTGGACGATTTCCTCGGTGTCCAGCACGTCGCCGGCGAGAGTATTGGCGGCAACCACACCAGCCACAGCCGCCGAGGCAGACGAACCAAGCCCGCGCGACTGCGGAATATTGTTCGTGCAGGTCACCTTCAACCCGGGCGCGTCGACATCAGCGGCCTTCAACCCCTGGCGAATCGCCTTGACTACCAGGTGGGAGTTATCGCGGGGCAAGTCGTCTGCGCCTTCGCCGAAGATCTCCACCTCAAGACCGGAAAAGGTTACTTCCACCTCGACGGTGTCGTAGATCCCCAAAGCCAACCCGAGAGTGTCAAAGCCGGGACCCAGGTTTGCCGAGCTACCGGGCACGGTCACGCGAGCACGCAAGCCCACCTCAAGATCGGTGCTCATGACTACTCGGCAGCGTCGGCGTCGAGGCGGATGACGGAGTTGACGGCCTTGACGTCGTCAAGCGTGGCCAGTTCTTCGACGATCGCCGCAAGCTTGCGCTCAATCGACATGTGCGTGACGACGATCAGGCGCGACGCATCACCGTGCTCTTCCTGACGAACAGCCGAAATGGAAATGCCTGCATCAGCGAAGCGGCGAGAAATATCCGCAAGGACACCTGTGCGGTCCTCGACCGACATGTCGATGTGGTAGCGCGTCGGCACATCGCCGAAGTCTGCCACCGGGTAGTGCGCGTAGGGGTTGTCCGCCGGGGCGCGGCCGCCGTGAATCTTGTTGCGGGCAGCGCCGACAAGGTCACCGAGCACAGCGGAAGCGGTGGGCGCGCCACCAGCGCCGTTACCGTAGAACATGAGACGGCCAGCGGCTTCAGCCTCAACGAAGACAGCGTTGTAGGACTTGTCGACGCTCGCCAGTGGGTGCTCGTTCGGCACCAGCGTCGGGTGGACGCGGGCGGCGACGGAAGTGGTGTTGCCGGCATCGTCGAAAAGCCGCTCGCAGATCGCCAGCAGCTTGATGGTGAAGCCGGCGTCCTTAGCTGCCTCGATGTCCTCGGCAGTGATGTTGGTGATGCCCTCCGCGTGCACGTCGTCGTAGGTCACGCGGGAGTGGAAGCCCATCGATGCCAAGATGGCGGCCTTAGAGGCGGCATCGTGGCCCTCGACGTCGGCGGTCGGGTCCGCCTCGGCGTACCCCAGGCGGGTGGCTTCCGCCAGTGCCTCGTCGTAGCTCATACCGGTCGACGCCATCGCGTCGAGGACGTAGTTGGTCGTGCCGTTGACAATGCCGGAGATGCGCTGGATCTGGTCGCCGGCGAGCGAACGGCGCAGCGTTCCCACGACGGGGATTGCGGCGGCAACGGCTGCTTCGTAGTAGAGGTCAACACCGGCCTCATTAGCGGCGTCGGAAAGCTCGTCGGCGTGCGCCGCGATGAGAGCCTTGTTCGCAGTGACCACGGACTTGCCGGCCTTGAGCGCGGCGAGAACGCACTGGCGCGGGTACTCGATGCCGCCAATGACCTCGACCACGACATCGATGTCGTCGCGGTCGATCAGCTCCAAGGCGTTGTCCGTGAGCGCGATGTCCGGGAAGAGATCGAGCACTTCGCGGCGCTTGCCCAAGTCAGACACAGCGACACCACGAACATCAATGGGGCCGCCGATGCGCTGCTCCAAATTGGAGGAGAACTCGCTAATCAGGCGGAGCACCTCAGTGCCCACCGTGCCCATTCCCAGAACAGCGACACCGACCGGCTGGCCGATGCCCTTGCCCGGGTAATTACCGTTGTGTCCCTCAGCGCTGTGAGTGGTCTGTGAAGTCATGGTTCTCGAGTCTACAAAACCTCTCGAGCGAGGATGTCCTCTACCGTCTCCCTACGCACCATCGGAGTGACTACGCCATCTTTGACGCTGACGACGGCCGGCCGGCCGAAGCAGTTGTAGTTCGATGCCATGGAATAGCAGTAGGCACCCGTCGCGGCGAGTGCGATGAGATCACCGCGGGCAATATCGTCCGGCCACAAGGCGTTATTGATGAGGATGTCGCCGGACTCGCAGTGCGCACCGACCATGCGGGTGGCCTGCGGAGTGCCGCCTGTGAGGCGGTTGACCACACGTGCGTCATAATCTGCGCCGTACAGGGCGGTGCGGATGTTGTCGCTCATACCGCCGTCGACGGCGATGTAGCGGCGCGTCGCCTCATCAGTCACGTGCACGTCCTTGACCGTGCCCACCGAGTACACAGTCACAGCGGCGGGGCCGGCAATGGCGCGGCCCGGCTCAACGATGACCTCCGGCGGGGTGATGCCAAGCTCCTCCGCCTTCTCGGCTACGGCTTTGAGCAAGTCCTTCGCCACGTCATCAACGGCGAGCGGCTGCTCCTCGTTGGTGTAGGCGATGCCGTAACCGCCGCCGAGGTCGAGGTAGCCGAGCTCCAGGCCCAGCTCGCGGTAGATCTGCGCATACAGCCCCAGTACACGCGCGGCGGCGAGCTTGAATCCCTCCGCGTCAAACACCTGGGAACCGACGTGGCAGTGCAGACCGGTCAGCCGGACGTTGTCCGCCTCACGGGCGGCCACGGCGGCGCGGTAGGCGGAGCCAGAAACCAGCGACAAACCGAACTTCTGGTCTTCGTGGCTGGTGGCGATGAACTCGTGCGTGTGCGCCTCCACACCGGGTTTGACGCGGATGAACACGTCCTGCACCGTGCCTTCCTCACCGGCGATGCGCTCAAGCTCCTCGAGCTCCTGGTGGGAGTCGATGACCACTTCGCCGACACCTTCGCGCACGCAGCGGCGCAGGAACGAATCGGGCTTGTTGTTGCCGTGCACTGTGATGCGCTCTGCCGGGAATCCCGCGTGCAGGGCAATGAGGAGCTCGTTCTCGCTCGCCACGTCGAGCGACAGTCCCTCCTCGTTGACCCAGCGGGCAATGTGAGTGGTCAGGAATGCCTTGGAGGCGTAGTGCACGTTCTCCGGTTTGCCGTAAGCGCGAACCATGTCGCGGCAGCGGGACCGGAAATCATCCTCATCGACAACCATCACAGGGGTGCCGTACTCAGCTGCAATGTCCGGCAGCGGCACGCCGGCGATAGTGACTGTACCGTCGTCAAGCCGCTGCGCGCTTCGTGGCCACACATGGGCGGGCAGGTCGTTGAAGCACCCGGCCTCATTGTGGCGCATGCGCAACAGGTCATCGCGCGACAGGTTGGCAGTGTTTAGAACGGGATCGAGCATCGGTCTACATCCTCTCCGGAGCGGTCACGCCGAGCAGGCGCAGAGCATTGGCCAGCACCTGGCGCGAGGCCGAGGCGAGCGTGAGACGGGCGGCGTGAATCGGCTGCGGGTCCTCCCCTGCCTTGGGCAGGATCTGGCAGGCGTCATAGAACTTGTGGAAGACGCTGGCCAGTTCCTCGGCGTAGCGTGCGATACGGTGCGGTTCGCGCAGCTCAGCCGCTGCCTTGACGACGGCAGGGAACTCGCCCAGCGTACGAATCAGGTCGCCTTCCTTCTCGTGGGTGAGCAAGGACAGATCAACCTCTTCATTGTCGTCCGAGCTTGCGAGGACGACACCGGCCTCGGCAGCCTTACGTGCGATCGACGCCAGGCGCGTGTGGCCGTACTGCACGTAGTAAACGGGGTTGTCATTGGACTGCTTCTCCCACAGGTCCAGGTCGATGTCCAGAGTGGAGTCGACCGAGGAGCGCACCATCGAATAACGCGCGGCATCCACGCCAATGACATCCACCAAGTCGTCGAGGGTGATCACGGTCCCGGCGCGCTTGGACATCTTCACCGGTTGGCCGTCGCGGACCAGGTTGACCATTTGGCCGATGAGGACCTCGACTGACTCCGGGTTGTAGCCCAGCGCCTGGGCTGCTGCGCGCAGGCGGGCGATGTAACCGTGGTGGTCCGCACCCAGCATGTAGATGGCCAGAGTGTGTCCGCGGTCGAACTTGTCTGCTACATACGCGATGTCGCCAGCTATGTATGCGGCATCACCGTCGGACTTGAGCACGACGCGGTCTTTGTCATCGCCGAAGTCGGTCGAGCGCAGCCACCACGCTCCATCGTTTTCATAGAGGTTGCCGTTGTCCTTCAGCGTCTGGATCGCACGGTCCACAGCTCCGGACTCGAACAGGGAGTTCTCGTGGAAGAAGACATCGAAGTCGGTGCCGAAGTCGTGCAGGGACTGTTTGATCTGCGCGAACATCTTCTCGACGCCCTCGCGCCGAAAAGCTTCTTGCACTACCGCTGCATCGCCCTCCAGGATGCCCGGGTTCTCCGCGACAACCGCGCTGGCAATGTCGGCGATGTACTCCCCGCCATAACCGTCCTCGGGGGTCGGCTCATTCTTGGCTGCAGCTACCAGGGAGCGGGCAAAGCGGTCGATCTGGCCGCCGTGGTCGTTGAAGTAGTACTCGCGGGTCACCTCCGCGCCGGAGAATTCCAGCACACGGCCCAACGAGTCACCGACGGCTGCCCATCGGGTGCCGCCCAGGTGGATCGGGCCAGTCGGGTTGGCGGAGACGAACTCCAGGTTGATTTTCTCCCCGTCGTAGATGTCCGAGCTGCCGTAGGCCTCCCCCTTCGCCAGGATGTCGGCCACAATGCCACCGGTGGCAGCAGCCCCAAGGCGCAGATTAATGAAGCCGGGGCCGGCAACATCTGCGGAATCGATCTCGGGGAGGGCGACAAGAGCGTCGATAAGCCAGCCGGCGAGCTCCCGCGGGTTCGTCCCTGCTTTCTTGGCCACCTGAAGTGCGACATTGGTGGCGTAATCGCCGTGCTCCGGGTTGCGGGGCCTCTCGACGGTGACCGTCTCCGGGACGACGGAGGAATCAAGCCCGTGGGCATCGAGCGTTTCGGTAGTAATGGCGCGGACAGTCGCGGCGAGGTCAGCAGGGGTCATGGGCAGCAAGTCTAGATCAGGGGCCGGACACCGGCAGAACTGGCAGGTGCGCTGCTCATCCTTTAATGAAACTGGGTGAAAATCTCCGTTTTCCTCCGGACACACGCGGCTACTGGAATACTTTGACTGCATTATTTTTGCCCGTGCAAAGTATTCGCAGAGGAGATGGTCAATGGGGACCTTTCAGATTCACACCGACGCAGTAGCGGGAAGCGTAGGACTATCCGCACTTGTGTCGGTCTTGCCGCTGTTGGCGTTCTTCGTCATGCTGCTGGGTTTCAAAGCGCGCGCTCACACGTCCGGTCTGGTTGCGCTGGGCGTGGCGCTGCTTGTTGCTGTGCTCGGCTTCAATATGCCGGTCGGCATGGCAGTATCGTCCGCGTTCCGCGGCGGGCTCTACGGACTCTTCCCTATTGTCTGGGTGATCCTCACCGCGATCTGGTTCTACCAGATCACCGTGGCAGCCGGCCGGTTCGAAGACCTTCGCAGGGTGTTCGACAAAATGGGCAACGGAGATGTGCGCATCCAGACGATGCTCATCGCCTTTTGTTTCGGTGGCCTGCTTGAAGCGCTCGCAGGATTCGGCGCACCGGTGGCCATTACCGCGACGATGATTCTCGCCCTCGGCATCCCCCCGCTGAAGGCGGCATCGATTGTGCTGATCGCCAACACCGCCCCCGTTGCGTTCGGCGCGGTGTCCATCCCGATCACCACTGCCGGTGAGGTCGGTGGCCGCACCCTCGAGCAGACAGAGAACATCGCTGCGATTGTCGGCCACCAAACCCCGTTCCTGGCGTTCTTCGTGCCGTTCATCATTGCCTTCCTGGTAGACGGCGGACGCGGCGTCCGCGAGACCATCCCCGCCGCCGTCACCATCGGCCTGTCCTTCGGTATTGCACAGTGGTGGACCTCCAACTACTTCGCTTACCAGCTCACCGACGTCATCGCCTGCATCGTCGCCCTTGGCGCGGCGTTTGTTCTGCTGCAGTTCTGGAAACCGGTCGGTGTGCCGGAGCTGCGTGAGCGCCTTGGCCTTGACCAGCCGGACGCAGACGTAGCACCGAACGCGGGGACAGGAACCCACGGCGACGATGCCGAGACCGAGGTAGCTGGTTCCACCGCGATCAAGACGCGCGCTGAAGCAGCAGATGAGAGCCTTCCCGGCAACCGCGTCTGGATGGCACTGATGCCCTATGCCGTCGTGGTGTTCATCTTCGGCATTGCCAACTTGGGCACGACGATCCCTGAATGGCTGAAGTCGTTCAAACTGGCCATTCCGTGGCCGGGGATTGAGACAGGCCGCATCCTCAGCTCTACCGGCACCGACGTCAAGACCGACTACACCTTCGCCTACCTGCACAACCCGGGCACCCTGCTGGTCATCTCCGGGCTCATCGTCGCGTTGGTCTACATCATCTTCGACGAGAACGGCCACTACCAGCTCAACTGGGCCCAGGTGGGCAAAGAATTCGTGGACACGGCCTACCGCATGCGCTGGTCCGCGCTGACCATCGTGGTGGTTCTCGCGCTGGCGTACGTGATGAACTACTCCGGCCAGACCGTGACCATTGGTTACTGGTTCGCAGGCCTCGGCCCCGCGTTTGCCTTTCTCGCTCCGATGCTGGGGTGGATCGGCGTGGCGGTCACCGGATCGGACACGTCCGCGAACGCGCTGTTCGCCAACCTTCAGGTCACGGCCGCCGAGCGCCTGGACCTCAACCCGGATCTCATGCTGGCGGCCAACACCACCGGCGGTGTCGTGGGCAAGATGATCTCCCCGCAGTCCCTCGCCATCGCCGCCACGGCGGTGAACATGGAGGGCAAAGAGTCGGAGCTTTTCAAGAAAGTCGTCGGCTGGTCCTTCGTCTTCTTGCTGGCTGTGTGCACCATGGTCTTCCTGCAGACGAACGTGCTCAGTGCCCTAGCGCCCGCTGTGGGCTAAAGGGGAGTAACCTCTACGCTGACTGGCCGGCAACCCACCCAGAAAGGAGCCACCAGTGCGTGTAGCCCTATTTTCCACCTGCATCGGGGACGCCCTGTTCCCCGATGCCCACAAGGCGTCTGCCTTGGTTTTGTCCCGCCTCGGATGCGAAGTCGTCTTCCCGAAAGAGCAGACCTGCTGCGGACAGATGCACATCAATACCGGGTATCAGAAGGAAGTGGTGCCCATTATTGAGAACTACGTTGACGCGTTCGCGGACGATTCGATCGATTACGTTGTCACCCCGTCCGGCTCCTGCACTGGTGCCGTCCGCGAGCAGCACGTGCGCATCGCTGACCGTTACGGTTCCAAGGGGCTTGTCGACGGTGCAACGCGCGCCGCAAACAAGACCCTGGACCTGTCCGAGTTCATCGTGGATGTCATGGGCACCACCGATGTGGGAGCGTTCTTCCCCCACCGCGTGACCTACCACTCCACCTGCCACTCCCGCCGCATGATCAAGGTCGGCAGCCGCCCGACGGATCTGCTGAAGAACGTCGAGGGCATCGACTTCGTCGAGCTGGACAACGTCGAAGAGTGCTGCGGTTTCGGCGGCACCTTCGCGGTGAAGAACGCCGACGTTTCGGCGGCGATGGTCAGCGACAAGGTACGCCACATTAAGGACACGGAGGCCGAGTACGTCACCGCTGGCGACTCGTCCTGCCTGATGAACATCGGCGGGGCTATGTCCCGCCAGCACTCCGGCATCCGCGCGATCCACATTGCGGAGATTCTCGCGTCCACCCGCGAGCACCCGTGGACGCCGACGTCGGCTGCATACTCGAAGGAGAAGATGCTGTGAAGGTCTCACTCGGCACCCCCACTACCCCGCCGCATGCCCCGCATGAGCCGGGTCACTTCCGCGAGTACGAGAAGTTCCAGAAGAACGCGAAGCACGAGCTGAACAACTCTACGCAGCGCCGGAATCTGCACCACGCGACTACTCAGATCCGTCTCAAGCGCCAGGGCGTTGTCGACGAGCTGGATGACTGGCAGCAGCTGCGTGAGGCAGGCTCGACCATCAAGCGCGACACGTTGGCTCGCCTGCCGGAGCTGCTCGAGCAGTTCGAGGAGAACGTCACCGCCCGCGGCGGCCACGTCCACTGGGCGCGCGACGCCCGCGAGGCTAACCAGATTGTCGCCGACCTGGTCAAAGCCACCGGTGAGACTGAAGTGGTCAAGGTCAAGTCCATGGCGACTGCAGAGATCGCGCTGAATGAGGTCCTCGCCGAAGACGGCATCCACGTTCAGGAGACCGACTTGGCGGAGCTCATCGTCCAGCTGGGCGAGGACTTCCCCTCCCACATCGTTGTGCCGGCCATCCACCGCAACCGCGCAGAGATCCGTGACATCTTCACCGAGAAGATGCCTGGCGCTCGCCAGGACCTCACTGAGGACCCTTCGGAGCTGGCGGACGCAGCGCGTTCCTTCCTGCGCGACCAGTTCATGAAGGCCAAGGTGGCTATCTCCGGCTGCAACTTCGGCATTGCAGAGACCGGCTCGGTCTCTATCGTGGAGTCTGAGGGCAACGGCCGCATGTGCGTGACCCTGCCGGAAACTTTGATCACGGTGATGGGCGTCGAAAAGCTCCTGCCTTCCTTCGACGACCTCGGCGTGTTCATGCAGCTTCTCCCCCGTTCTTCGACCGGTGAGCGCATGAACCCGTACACCTCGATTTGGTCGGGCGTGACCGCGGAAGATGGCCCGCAGGAGTTCCACATTGTCCTCATGGACAACGGCCGCACTGCCGCGCTGTCCAACGAGATCGGCCGTGAGGCTCTCAAGTGCATCCGCTGCTCTGCATGCCTGAACGTGTGCCCGGTCTACGAGCGCGCTGGCGGCCACTCCTACGGTTCGGTCTACCCCGGCCCGATCGGCGCAATCCTCACCCCGCAGCTGGCGGGCATGGATTCGACGGATGACGTCACCGCGTCGCTGCCATACGCGTCCTCGCTGTGCGGCCGCTGCGACGAGGTCTGCCCCGTTAAGATCCCGATCACCGATGTGCTGCTGGAGATGCGCCACCAGAAGGTGAAGAACCACCGTCCGGCACTCGAGGGTTCGATGTTCTCCTCCATTGGCTTTGTCATGGGCAACCAGAAGCTGTGGAACCAGGCGGTGCGCATGGCTGCTGCCGGCCGCATCCTCGGTGGTTTCAACGGCGTGATTGATTCGCTGCCGCTGTTCATGTCTGGCTGGTCCGACTACCGCGACACCGCGGTGCCGCCGAAGAAGTCCTTCCGTGAGTGGTTCGAGTCGGATGAGGCGCAGCAGTTGCTCGCGGATGCCCGCGCACAGGGTGCTGCCCGCAACACTGACCCGAATTCTGACTCCGTCGCAGCTGACACCATCGAGGACAACGCCTCGACCAACCAAGGGGAGGCCCGCAATGACGAGCGCTAAAGAGGAAATTCTCTCCCGCATCCGCGACGCGCAGAAGCTCGCAGACGCGCCTGCGAGCGTCGAGCACTCCCACGAGTACCGCACTGAGTCGTCGCTGGGCCGCGACGAGCTGCGTGAAATCCTCGTCGACAGGCTCGTGGACTACAAGGCCGATGTGATCCAGTGCTCCGCGGACGAGCTGCCGGGCAAGATCGTCGAGGTACTCCACGACCGCGAGTGCGACGACGTGCGCTACGCGCCGGGCCTGGAGAAGTCGCTTTTCGACGGTTTCTCCGGCACTGCTGCCCCGGACGAGTCTTCTGTGGACCCGCGCACCCTTGGGGACGCTGATGCGGTGGTCACCAGCTCTGTCGTGTCCGCTGCACAGACCGGCACGATCGTGCTGCAGTCCGACGTTCTAGAGGACGGCCCCGCCGTCTGCGGCCGTCGCTCCCTGTCCCTGGTGCCCGACCGCCACTTGTGCATCGTGCCCATGGACACCGTGGTCTACGGCGTGCCCGAGATGTTCGGCAAGATCGACCCGTACAAACCGGCCACGCTCATCTCTGGTCCGTCGGCAACGTCCGACATTGAGCTCGTGCGTGTGGAAGGCGTTCACGGCCCGCGCGACTTGATCGTGTTCGTGGTGGATTAATTACCGGCTGCAACCGCAGCCAGAACACAAATCGGCCCGCACCCTCCGAGTGGAAGGTGCGGGCCGATCTGCTGTCATTTCCCGTGCCGCGCTTTTCTCGCGCGCAAGATTTATTATGGGCGACATAGTTTTGAAAAGGATTCTTCTTACCTGGGAGGTATCGCAGTGTTCACCGTATTTTCCTTGAAGCGGGCGGCAACTGTCGTTGCGACAGTTGCCGCAGCCGCAACGATGGCCGTCATTCCGGCGGCCGGAGCTCAGCCCGCACCGAAGATTACGTGGGAAGACTGCCCCGCCACCGTTGACGTCGCCGGCGCTCAGTGCGGCCGGATTGATGTTCCGATGCGCTACGACCAGCCGGACGGCCGCACGATCTCGCTCGGCTTCCTGCAGATCAAGGCGCAGCAGCCAGCAGAGAAGCGCGGTGTACTCTTTGGTAACTCGGGCGGCCCTGGCGGCGATGCCTACACCTACTTCGGGTCGAAGAACGTCGGGTACAACTGGCCGCAAGAGATCCGCAACGAGTGGGACTTGGTCGCCGTGCAGCCACGCGGCTTGGCGCACTCCACTCCCCTAGAATGCCAAGACCCGGCGACCGGACAAGATCCGCTGGCGGTGGTGCGCGACACGGTCGACTCCGTGACCAACATGGGCGGATACGTCCGCCGCAGCTGCCAGACCGGCGGCCCCGGTTACCCGGAGTCCATCACCACGGACAACAACGCGCGCGACTGGAACATGGTCCGCCAGGCTCTGGGGTACGACAGGATCTCCATCATGGGCTTGTCATACGGTACGTTCCTCGGGTCTGTGTACGCCACGATGTACCCGGCCAACACTGACAAGGTCGTCCTGGATTCCGCAATGGATCCGAACATGGCGTGGAACGACGTCCTGGCGTCCCAGCAGGGAGGCTACGAGACGGTGTTGCACGAGTACTTCACCTGGCTGTCTATGAACGACGACAAGTACAAGATGGGTGATACCCCGCTCAAGGCCTACCAGTACTGGTCCCGCCAGATCGTCGCCGAGACCGGCACGAACCCGACGCTCGTTCCCCCGCCGGCGCGCGTGGGTGACCTGCCTCCGGGGCTTGCAAGCTCCGGCCAAGCTGGCGCAGACCTTTTGACCGCCACCGGCAAGGCCCGCGTGGAGGGCGAGAACGTGGTCAACATGATTCTCAACCCCGGCGCGAACCAGGCCAACTCCCAGTTGCTGCTCATGACCCGCCTGCTCATCCCGCAGCCGAGCCAGTGGCACCTGCTGGCCACCATGACCAACGGCACGGCTGGCCAGGTCGGTGAGGTTCCTCCGCCAGCAGTCGCTGAAGAGCTCAAGCTGTCACAAATGCACACCCAGCAGTTGCTCTCTGTGCAGACCTGCAACGAGAACATCACCCCGCCTGACTACTCGCTCATCCCGCAGGCTTTGTACACCAATTACATCTCCGGGGACATCTTCACCGCCATCAACGCCATGTACAAGAGCGGATTGATGTGCAACGGGGCTGCACCGGTCGTTGGACGCCCGCATCTCGACGGTTCCAAGCTGGCCGTGCGTCCCCTGCAGATCAACGCCACGCGCGATCCGCAGACTGTGTACGCTGGCCGCGGCACCCTGCACTCCACGATGGGCACGCAGTTGGTGACTGTGCACGGCCCGGGCCATGGCCACGTAGCGTTCGGCAACCCCGTTGTTGATCGCCTCGTGGTGGATTACCTGCGCACCGGCCAGGCAACCACCCTCAACGCGCCCGGCTACTTCGAAGCACAAGGACAATAGAATGAAGTTTCTCGCACTGTCGACCAGCGTCCACCGCTACCAGAGCTCCGGTATTCACACCGGAATGTGGCTCGGCGAATTCACGCACTTTTACGACGTCATGACCAAGGCCGGCCACGAGGTCGACCTTGCCAGCGTCGATGGCGGCGCTGTCCCCATTGACCCGGTGAGCCTGAAAACCCCGGTGATCCAGATGGGCGGCACGAACAAGCGTTACAAGGACCCGGAGTTCATGGCGCTTCTCGACGACACCCCCGCCGTCACCGACGTCGACCTCGACTCCTACGACGGGATCTACTTGATCGGCGGCCACGGCACGATGTTCGACTTCACTAACGAGGAAGTCACCGCCGCAGTCGCCCACTTCGCCGACGCCGACAAGATTGTGTCGGCTGTCTGCCACGGTCCGGTCGGTTTGCTCGACGTCACCCTCGCAGACGGTTCTTCGCTTCTCGACGGCCGTAACGTCACCGGCTACTCCTGGGCCGAGGAGAAACTGGCTCAGCGCACAGCCGAAGTCCCTTTCAGCCTCGAGGAGAAGCTGAAGGAGCAAGCCGGCGAGTACACCACCGCTAAGCTGCCCATGACGAAGCATGTCGTCGTGGACGGCAAGCTGGTCACCGGGCAGAACCCGATGAGCGCAGCCGGTGTCGGCGAGGCTGTGCTGGAGCTGCTGGACTCCTAAATCCCGCCTACAGGCGGTCGAGGATCATGCCCAGTGTTTCCTCGGCCGCCTTGATGTTTTCCTCGCTGGGATCATTGACGCTCAAGCTGACGAGCGTGCCGTTTTTCTCGGCCACAGTGTTGTAAGTGGACATCTGCTCCATTTCGGAGTCGGTCCGCTGGATGACGGCGTAGCCCCCATCCGCATCTGCAGTGAAGGGGAGCTCCTCAGCCGCGACGCTCATTACGCCTGCGGGCGACGTGAACGAGTAGTTTCCGCACTTTTCTAAGTCCGGCGTCGTTCTATCGCGCTCCGGATCCTTGGTCACGCTTAGGTCATAGGCAACCACTGCGAAACCGTCGGTTTGAACGTCACCCGCAGTGAAGGTCTCCGGCGAAACGTCTTCATCGTTGAAGTCGTCTTGGTTCCTCTGGAACTCCTCGCCGCACTCAGGGGGATCGAACTCGAACATATCCGCCGCTTGCACGTCCTTCATCACCTGGAGCAAGTCCTTGATCTGCTCCGGTGATTGCGTGACCACCTGCTCGCTCTTGAAGGTGACGCCATCGAACAACTGGGAGAGATCTTTCACCTCGGCCGACTCGGAGTTCTCAGCCGCCGTTTCTTCGGACGGGGCTGCTTCAGCACTCTCCCCCTGGGTTTCCGTGGCCGGCCCTTCTGCAGTGCCCTGCTCGTCCGAGCTGCACCCGGCCACTAGCAGCAGCGTGGACGCAGCGACGGACGCCCCAATCGTTTTCAGTGCGCGTGATGTCAACATGGTGCTTCCTTTTCGTGTGATTCGGTGTTCTTACAGCTCTGCGGGACGGGTAGTTCTCAATCTTAGATTGAGGCAAGCTTTTACAAAGAAGATTCCATTTAGCTACGCCGTTCTGGCACCGCTGGCCCCACTCACCCTAGGAGCACAGCCAGCGTGGTGAGCTGGATCAACGCATTATTTGCAACGTGCGCGATCAAGCCAGCCCATAAGGTGCCGTGCCAGCGGGTGACAAGGGCGCACCCGAGACCAAAGAAGGTCGTGTACAGAATTGCCGGTGGGCTTACGTGGGCGATCCCGAAGATCACCGAACTGAGGATCACGCTCAGCGCGGCAGGCATGAGCGTATCGAAGTACCCCATGAGAACCCGGCGGAAGACCAGCTCTTCCAGGAACGGCCCTACGAGCAAGTAGGCCGCCAAAGTGACAATGATGGGAAGAGCACGCCCGACACCCACTTCTTCCAAGACCGACGTGTCCTCTGCATTGTTCAGCCCAAGGAGCGGCCCCAAGATCGAAGTCACAATGCCGGCGCTGATGATGATGGCCGGCACCTGCCAAAGGAGGTGCCAACCGCGCTTGCCCAGTGGGAGAAACCCCGCTTCGATCCCGCGGTTGCGCAAGTAGCGCAGTAACAACCAGGCGGGAAGACCAAGCGCTATCACCATCATGAACGGCATAGCAACGATGAGGACACTTCTGTCGACGTCTAGTTTCCACAGCCCGACAGCCTGACCGATGAGCAGCGCGTACATCGAGACAATAGCTAACGCCGCAACGAGTGCGTCTTTGGCCCCCGGCGGCGTGAGGGTTTGCCAGTTCACCGATTTTTTCACCGAAAGCCCCTTAGTTCGAACTGGTTTCTAGTGCGCGTGTGCGACCTGCACCCTGGGATTGCCAGTGGGAGTTCCAGGGCCTTGCAGCATCGCCATGAATAGCGCGACTGTAACGACGAACAACCCGACAGTAATGAGAAAGACCAGCAGATTGATCGTCGGCAGTTCCGTACCTGCGGCTACTTCCTCCCAGGCGTAGAACGCGGTCGAGCCGAAGCCGAGCACAAGCAGAATTGCCCCGGTGACAGCGGTCTGCATAGCCGCGCCCTTGCCCTGTGAGATCTCCGGCCGATTGACGAGGTAGTACGTCAAGCCGATGATCCACAGCGTCGCTACAGTGTTGCCTAGCGCGATGATCGCTGAGGTAGTAGCTTGATTGGCCCCGTCCGGATCTGCCACGGAAAGCGCAGCTAGAACCGCGATTATGGGAAAGCTCACGGCGCCGAAAAGCAGCCCGCCGAGGACAGTGCATTGCTTCATAACCTGATAGTAGACCGTGAACTCTGTGATTTTACTGAACCCCGGCGTGTTTCCCTGACTTTTTCTGGCCGCTTCCGCATCACCCGCCCTGCGCGATGCGGTTGAGGGTTTCCAGGTGATGGCTGAGCGCCTCCCGCCCGGCCTTGGTGATGACAAACCGGGTCTGCGGCAGCTTGCCGACAAAGCCTTTCTTGGCTCGGACATACCCAGCGTCTTCGAGTGCAGTCGCATGCTTCGACAAGGTGGAGTCCGTCGTGTCCAGATGGTCGCGCAGATCCTTGAACGTCATCTCAACGACGTTGGAAAGAGAAGCGAGCAAGGAAAAGCGCAGCGGATTCGCCAGTACTGGGTCAAGCTCGTTTCGCAGGTGCGCCATGGATTATTTCATCCTCTGAACGCGCAGCGAGGCATAGTCCCACACCGGCCCCGCAAGGGCGAGACCAAGGTAAACGTAACTTTGCAGGACGAGTTGTCCGGAAGTGATGCTCGGACCCAAGAGGCTGAACCCCCACATGATTCCCCACAGTCCGATCATGACACCCCACCGAGCGCCAAAGCCTTTCGGTGCCGGGCCCGAAAGCGCCCCGAAGATAGCGGACGAGTTCATCCCAAAGAACACCCATGCCCCAATCACCGCCCACACGATCGGTGGTGGCGGGCCACCGCCATTGAAGTAGGAAGCGATGAGATACAGCGGCCCGGCTGCACAGAGCATGATATAGCCGATCCAGCTCAATGGGAATCGGGCGGCATTGCGGGACAGGGTATTTGCGCGAGCGAGCATCTCGCGCGCTTCAGAAGCTGACGGGTTCATGGTCATCTCTCCAGGGTCGTGAAGTACTTTCCAGTTTGGAAAGTACTGTCTCGGACGCTAGCCGTCAAGAGTTATCTCCAGAAGATCCGAAAACCCGGCCGGTAAGCACAAAAAGGCCCGCCACGAAAGTGGCGGGCGGAGGGCGGACGCTCGTCGATAAGCTACTGCTTGATCGCAGAACCCTCGATTTCGATGCCGACCTTCTCGCTCAGCATCATGCCGCCGGAGTTCAACGGAGCCTGGAAGTCGATGCCAAACTCACTGCGGTTGATCGTGGTGCGCGCCTCGAAGCCCATGCGGATGTTTCCGAACGGGTCTTCTTCCACACCGAACGTCTCAACCTCGAACGTGACGGGCTTCGTGGTGCCCTTGATGGTCAGGTCACCGGTGACGGTGCCGTTGCCGTTTGCGTCGACGTCGAAGCTGGTGGCGTTGAACGTCATCTCCGGGTACTGCTCGACGGCGAAGAAGTCCTCGCCACGCACGTGGGCATCGCGGTCCTCGTTGCGGGTGTCGATGCTCTCCGTGCGCACAGTGCCGCTAGCAGTGCTTGCCGACGGATCCTCCGCCACGGTAATGGACGCTTCGTAATCAGTGAACTCGCCGCGGACCTTCGTCACCATTGCGTGGCGCACGGTGAAGCCGATCGAAGAGTGGGCGGGGTCTAGGTTGTAGGTGCCGGTGAGTGTGCTCATGGGATCTCCTTTGGGAATGATGTTGACTCGTCCACTAAGTTGGACAAGGCCGACTGTAGACCCATGTGTAGCCGGCGGCAACGAACCTTTAGCAGCGAAACTTCATCGCGATTTTCATAACGCATCTAACAGCGCGTTCACGAAAGCCTCACCGGACACTAGTGGTAACGTCGAACGTCAGTCATCTTCCTTCACTGGCCCCTCAAGTGGCCGGCCGCGAAGGTTGCCGCTCCCCCGCTGCGACCCAACTTTCCACGTTTACTAATTCTCTGAGTCTGGTTGTGAATATCAGAAAAAAGGGAAAAGAAACTAACCCTGTCTGCTGCCTTCGCTTTCGCCCTAAGCCTCGCCGCTTGCGCTCAGGAGAGCAAAGAACAACCCGAAGAGGAACCCGGAGCTCAAGGGGAAGCACCCGAGGAGTCTGGCACTGAACTCGGCGATCGTTTCACTGGCACAGTCGGCGATTTCACCATTCGCGTCACAAACTTGGCCGATCCCTCGACGATCGTTGAGGTCGAAATGCCCGATTCCGAGGGCAGGAAGCAGGTTTCGGTCGCCGCGGACGTGACCAATAACGGAACCCGCGAAATCGACTTAGCGTGCGGACTCGAGCTCGACGCGAACATTCTCGCGAACGGTTCTTCTTGGGGAAACGTAGGCTACCTGGAGCGCGTCCCGGGAAACCCAGCGTGCGGTGAAATGCTCAAGCCGGGCGAGACTAAGCAGATGACCTGGGTGTCCCTTATGCCTGCGGACCAGCAGCCCACCGATCTGAGCATTGAGGACACAGCTCACCCAGACGACTACCTTCAGCTCAAAGTCCGCTAGCGTTCCGTACTTGCCATAAGAGGTACACAGGATAATCGAGGCAGCAAACTGGCTTGAGAGACCGGAGCGGGATTATTTGATCGGTAGAACGATTCGCGCGCAACTTGGATCTCGAGCTGGCGACGCTGTTTCACAACTCTACCGGAATCGCTGCCACTTCCACTGTCTCCTGAGCAGCACACGCGGCTACGCCACTACATCGGACCTGACATGTTCAGTGCTCGCTGTATATTTCATTACATGCTGACTATTGCTTCGCGTCTCGACGTGATGAACCGCCTGGGTCGTGCACTGGCCGACCCCACTCGATCCCGGATCATCTTGACCCTGCTCGACCATCCCGCTTACCCGGCGGAACTGGCTCGAGATCTGGACCTGACACGCCCGAACGTGTCCAACCACCTGGCATGCCTGCGCGATTGCGGGATCGTCGTCTCCGAGCCCGAGGGTCGTCGGACACGATACGAGATCGCCGATCCGCACCTGACGCAGGCGCTGACGACACTGGTCGATGCCACTCTGGCAGTAGACGAAGGCGCCCCGTGCATAGATCCCGCCTGCTCGCTTCCCGGATGCGATGTAGCTGGGGAGGGCGCATGATCCTCACCACGATCTTGCAGGCGATAGGCCTGTTCGCAGCTACCAACATCGACGACATCATCGTGCTCTCCCTCTTCTTCGCACGAGGGGCAGGCCAGCGCGGCACTACCGCCCGCATTATGGCCGGCCAGTACCTCGGATTCGCGGGCATCCTCGGTGCCGCGGTTCTGGTGACCGTCGGCGCCGGAGCATTCCTGCCCTCGACAGCCATCCCGTACTTCGGTCTCATCCCTCTGGGCCTCGGCCTCTGGGCCGCATGGCAGGCCTGGCGCGGAGACGATGACGACGATGACGACGAGGCCAAGGTTGCCGGCAAGAAGGTCGGCGTGGGGACTGTCGCAGGCGTCACCTTTGCCAACGGCGGCGACAACATCGGTGTCTACACCCCTGTCTTCCTCAGCGTGGAACCTCTCGCAGTAGTCGCTTACTGCATCATCTTCCTCGCGCTTGTCGCGGTCCTGGTGGCCCTGGCAAAGTTCGTCGCCACCCGCCCCCCGATCGCCGAAGTGCTCGAACGCTGGGAGCACATCCTCTTCCCCATTGTTCTCATCGGCCTCGGCATCGTGATCCTCGTCAGCGGCGGAGCCTTCGGACTCTGACGTAGCGGCAGCGATCTAAACGGCCCCGGCCGGGCGCACCCCTCTCGGTTCAGTCCGCGACACCTACCTGCAGCCAGTCCTGCGTGATCGCAGCAACAAGACCGCCATGGAGCGCTGCAAAACCCCGCCATCGAGCGAACGAAGCCACAGCCTCAGAGTGCACGCGCCCCCGCTGTACCCGTCGTTGACACGCCGGACACTCCGGCTATTCCGGGTGCGTTCTCCGGCACCGTGGTGTGGGATGAGGACCGCTCCAAGCACGTCAACGACGGAGACGAGCGCATTCCGGGCCTGGCGGTGCGGGCGCCGATGGGGCGGCGAACCCATCACAATGCTCTGCGTCGACAACCACGTCGACATCAAAATCACCGCCACTGGGGAACATATCGCGGCCTACACAATGAGCGACGACAAGATCTACTACAACCAAAAAGACAACGAACTCAACCCACTATGGGGCACCCACAAATGACGAAATCTCGAAACTCGACCGGAACGATGTCTCGAGACAACACATGGTGTCCCCGACAGGATTCGAACCTGCGACCTTCGGTACCGGAAACCGATGCTCTAATCCGCTGAGCTACGGAGACGTACTGCTTGAAGCAGCGCACCTGACTTTATCACCGCCGGTGATGAGAGACTTAATCGGGCATGAGCCTCACGCGCTCCCGCTAGATTAAAGAAGACAGACGCGAGTCCTACCTTCTCGGGAGAGACAATGAACCGGTTGTTGCCTGCAATCCTCGCGGGTGTTCTATGCGTGAGCGGGTGCAGCTCGGAGCAGAGCGAACCAGTCCAGGTCACCGCGACGGTCACCGCAACGCACACGACCACCACAAGTGAGACGGTTAGCTCTACAAGCTCTGCATCGGTGGCCGCAGAACCCGATACCGTCACCAGCGAAACCGAACCCTACGTAGTCGAGTGCCTCGTAGGAACGCCAGGCCCCGCATTATGGTCGGACGGAACGATCGAACACTCCGAGTACTGCTTCTACGCCAACGACGGGCCCGCCTATCTCGAGCAAGAAAGCCAGTCTGGTTTGCTCCCAGGAGGGGCAGCCGTGAACGGTTACGGGTACGACGAATACGGCAACCCCAACCCATCCAGCGGCGAATTGCAGGCTGAATGGGGCTGCCAACAGGGATACATCACAGACCCTGAGATCTGCTCGTACTTCGAATAGGACTGACTATGCAGGAATCCCCTACCCGTCCCAGCACCGGCAAGCTCGTCTTTTCCGCGCTCTTCACCGTCGCCGGGTTACTCCTGTGCGTACTCGCGTTCCTTCCGGCTGCGGGCATTTCGCAATGGCTCAGCACTCGGGTCGTGGTGGCTCAGGCTGTCTCCTTCCCCATTGCTTTCGGCATCGGGCTCGCGGTCATTGCGGCGGTGCTTGGGGCCTTCCGGTTTGTCGTGGCGCCGCTTGTCTGGGCTGTGGCCGCCGCCTGCTTCATCGCTGCGCCCGTGCCGCCGCTTCTGCCGGGCTCTCTTCACGCGCAGGAGATGTCCTCTGACAGTGGGGCGTCGGAAAGCTTTTCGACGCCCCGGGTGGTCACCTACAACAGCCAAAACACCCTGACTGCCGCAGACGTGCAGGACATCGTCGACCGTTTTGACCCGCACGTGGTTGTTCTTCCGGAGGCGAACAAGGACAAGGCGGTAGCGGCGTTCGCGGGGACGTCCTTCGCGGAGCGTGTCTTCACCTCGGAGCAGGGTCGCGGGATCGCACCAACGAGCATGGCGGTGCACCCTGACCTCGGAGAACTAGAACCCATTGATGCCCCGCCCACGACGTGGGGTTCGCTGGCGTTCCGGACCGCAGCCGGGCCAACAATCGTGGCCGTGCACACGACTGCCCCACTGCCCAGCATCATGGATCAATGGCGCGGGGACCTGCACAGTATCGCGGGCTGGGTCGATGCCAACGTCGATGAAAAGGCGATCATCGCCGGCGACTTCAACGCCACCATGCGCCACGGGCCGATGGCAGATTTGGCGCCGATGCAGGACTCGGCACGAATGTGCTCCCGCTACCCGGACGGCACATGGCCCACCGACGGTATCGCGGGTCTGCGCTCGCACATCGACCACGTGTTAATCCCCGCAGCCGGGGTGGACGGCTGTGCAACCGTCCGCGTGGGCAACGGGGACCACTTGGCGTATTTCGCTGAGATTAGTACAGCTCAGCGTTAGGGATGACGATCCAGCAGATGATGTAGATCAGCAGACCAGACATGCCCGCGAGGAACAGCGCGACGAAAACGAGGCGCACGAGCGTCGGGTCAATGTTGTAGGTCTCGGCGATGCCGCCGCACACGCCAGCGATGTAACGGTCGTTCATGGAACGCACGAGCTTCTTGTTGTTACGCGGCTGGGGGCTGGGCTGGTAGGTCATGATGGCGGTTCCTTTCTCGGGTGGGGGGTGGACGTTGTTGTTAACTGCTGTTCACGCTGACAACACCCATTCAACCCATTCGCGGCACCTGCGACAACGGGGATTTCCCTGATATTCACCCTGGGTTTTACCCTGAGGTCAGCTCCGGCCCGTCCGGGACCTGGCGCTTACCGCCGGGCACGTTCTCGACGTCCATGATTCCCTGGAAGAACCGCTCGAGTGCGGGAATGTCTTCGGTGTTGAGGTGGTCGAATACCACGCGCCGGACGCTTTCCACGTGGTCCGGCACTGCCCGGTAGAGCGCGTCCCGGCCGGTCTCCGTCAGGCGCACCAAGACACCGCGTGCGTCACCCGGGCTCTTTTCCTTCGACACCAATTCGCGGCGCTCCATGCGCGTGATCTGGTGGGACGTGCGGGAGCGGTCCCAATCCAGCTCGGTGCACAAGTCGCGCAGGCGCAGACTCTCCCCCTCAGCTTCGCTGAGAGCAACAAGTACTGCGTACTCGGACGTCGACAGCTGCGCACTGCAGAGCAGCGTGTCCTCCATGACACGGGAGACCTTGCGGGCGGCCTGCAGCATGAGACGCCACAGAACCTGTTCCTCGTCGGTAAGCCAGCGCTGTTCTGCCTTCATGGCGTTCTACATTAATACGAAAAACTATAAACTGTGATCCGGTTAAGAATTTCCCTTTGCGAACCTTTTCAATTCCTGGATGGACGCGGTCTTCGCCGCCGAGACGCGGTCGAAGCGGTGCGGGAAGCAGGTGAGCACGAAGACCTGGGCTGTTTCGCCCGCCTTGGTGAACACAGCGTTCATGGACTCCAGGCGTTTCGGGTCGGTCGCGCCGAGTGCATCGTCGATGACCACCGGCACAGGCGTTGTCCCCTGCTCCCCTGCGGCCACCAGGTCAGCGATAGCGAAGCGGGTGAGCAGCGCCATCTGCTCTTTGGCGCCGCCGGACAGTTCCGACAGATCCACTGTCGTGCCGTCGACGGTGCGGGCCTGCACCCGGAGCTGATCATCGAGGGTGAACTCGGTGCCGGGGCCGAACACGCGGCTCGCATGACGCTGCAGCGCCTGAGCGAACGGAGCGGCGTACTTCGCGCGCGCAGAGTCACGGTGAAAGACCATCGTGTCACGCAGCAGCTTCGCCGCGTTCGCTTTGCGGTGCAGCGCATCACGGCGCACGGTCGCGGTCTCCAGTTCAGCGCGGGCGCGGTCGAGGTTCTCTGCTTCACCGTCGGCGCTGGTGACAGTGCTCAGCAGCTGCAGACGACTTTCGTGGGCATGGCGGTGGCGCCGGTTCAGATTGTCCAAACGGTTGCGTTCACCCTGGAGGCGCTCCTCAGCGTGTTCTGGGTCGACCAGTTCGACTTGCTTCTTCAACTCGTTAGCCTCTGCCGCCGCGGCGGTCTGCGCAGCTGTCGCGGTATCGCGGTTGGTGGCCAACTGCTCGTCGGAAAGCTTCTCGCGTGCGGCGGCGAGCTGGGCGCGTGCGGCTTCGACATTGCCGCGCTGCACTTCAATGCGGGTCTCCAGTTCCGTCAGCGCCAGCGTGTGCGGTTTCGCGCGCAGCGGGGTCATCTTCGCGCCAAGGTCCGCCACGGTGTCGCGAGCTTCGGCATCGGCACGGCGGGCCGCGTCGAGTGCTTCTTGCGCTTCGTTGACAGGGGGGATCTCGCCGTCATGCGTCGCGACAGCTTCGCGCAGCCGGGTCAGCTCCTCGCGCAGCTCGTCAGCCTCAGCACCACCCAGGATGTCGGCGCGACGGGAACGGGCGGCCTCTAGAGCTGCCGCCAACTCGCGGTGCTCA
Organism: Corynebacterium sp. CCUG 70398; assembly: GCF_024454055.1. Classification (NCBI taxonomy): domain Bacteria; kingdom Bacillati; phylum Actinomycetota; class Actinomycetes; order Mycobacteriales; family Corynebacteriaceae; genus Corynebacterium; species Corynebacterium sp. CCUG 70398. The sequence goes on along the minus strand of NZ_JAGPYZ010000001.1, from coordinate 133,874 downwards.
TCCCGCAGGCGGCGGGCACCGTCTAGGTCCTCGCAGCCGATCGTAGCGAGCAGGCGGTTGACGTCCGCTTCCACGTTGTCCAGATCCGTGGTGGCGGTCTCTGTCCCGGCGGCGGCGCGGAAGGTCAGGGTGATGTCGGAGATGCGGATCTCAGTGCCGTCGAAAAGCGCGACGGAGTCCGTGCCACCGCACGAGACCTCCTCACCGTTGACCGTGAATGCGGCGCCAGCCGGCCCGGCAATATCAAGCCGTGCTGCTGTCGACTCCACGATTCTGCGCTGCACGGTCAGGGTACTCGTGGCGTCCTCAAGCGCGCGGACGTCAGCATCTGTGACCCGGCGCTCCGGCTGCGCCTTGACCAAGCGGGCGATCTCTTGCTCGACAGCGTCCAGACGGGTTACAACTCCGTCGAGTTCCTCCACCCGTGCCCGTGCATTGGCCGCGGCAAGCGCTTGCTCAGCGGACCCGAGGTTGTCCCGCGCGGTGACTGCGTGCGCACGGGCCTGCTCGTGCGCTTTCTCCACCTCGGCCAGTGCCTTCCTTTCGGCGTCAGCCTTTTCACGGGTCGGCTCGTGCTGCTCCTTGAGGGTGTTGAGGGCGGCTTCGGCGTGTTCGACACCGGCGATGACAGCCTGGCGGGATTCGATGTCGTCGTTGGCGCGTGTGAGATCCTTTTCGGCACGGTCAGCCTTGTCCTGTGCAGCGGCGAGTGTGGCGGCGAGTTCGCGCGCAGCTTCGGCTTCGGCAGCACGGCGGGACAGCGCCTGCTCTGCCTCGGGAAGTTCGGCCTCGATGGCGGCCATGTCCACGCCGTGCTGGGCATACGCGTCGACCGCGGTCTCGTAGGCCCGCATGGGCTGCTCGGCGGCAGTGACCTTCTGCTCGGCGGCTTCAACCGCTGTCTCGGATTCCTTGAGGTCTTTGGTCGGCTTGCCGGATTTGGTGAAGTACCGCAGGTACTCCTCCTCCACGCGGCGCATGAGCCCGGAATCTTCCGCTTCTTGCGCAGACTGGCCACCGGCACCCTGGGACGTTCCCAGCGCACGGGTGAAGGTGGGGATCCCGGCTGCTTCGATCGCATCCGGCAGCGCGCCTTGGCGCAGGAACAGGGTGTCCATCAGCTGCTGGTCCACATGGTTCGCCAAGATCTCGTTCAGACGGTTATGCGCCTGCTCACCGGTGAGGTTCTCGGGCCGCGGGGAGAAGATCTTCAGCTCAGCTTTTCCCTTTGCCCCTTTGGCGAAGCGCTTGTAGATCTCGAACGTGTAGGGGCCGACAGTCGCGTTGAGACGCACCTCCGGCAGCTCGTCACGCCCGACCGGGTTGAGTTTCCGGATCTTCGTGGAGGTGTGCTTGATGTTCAGCACCGCGTCGAGCGCGTCCAGGATGGTCGACTTACCGGCCTCGTTGTCGCCGTGGATGAGGATGACGCCGGTATCTGGGATGTCAGTCAGCTCGAGGTGCTCCACGGCGCGCACATTGTCAATGATCAGGGAGTGAATGCGCATTATTTCGGCTCCTTGCTCAGACGGAACAGCAGGTTGACGGCGTCACGCGCGGTTTGGGGATCGCTCGTCTCGGCAGCGCCGAGCAATGCAGACATGGCATCCCGGGCGTACCCGGACAGCGGCAGGTTGGCCAGTTCCTCATCATTCGGTTCGAGGTGGAGGTCCATGAGCCGTTCGCGCTCATACAGTGCCCCGAACACATTGCGCTGCGCGGCCAGGCCTTCCTCGAGTTCCCGCGTCGCCTCCAAGCCGAGCGTGCCCGCCAAGGAATACTTCACCGCGGTGCGACTCTTGTGCGGGTACGCCTCCAGCTCCGCAATGACGCGGCGCACGTCCTCACCGTCGCTGACCTCCCAGTGCAACGCATCAAAGGTCCATTCGCCGACGGCATGCTCGTTGACATCGACGTCGACATCGGTCGCCGATCGCTTATCGACGCTCACCACCAACGCCTTCCCCGAGTTCACCTCATTCCCGGCCACATTGCCGCGCCGGTCGTGAAAGTCCGTGGTCTCCGGGGAACCGGAAAACCAGATCCGGCCGCTGGCACCCACTGGTCGGGCAGAATGGGTGTCGCCCAGTGCGACGTAGTCGACCACTCCGTTCGCCAGGGCTTGCTCCAGACCGGTCAGTGAGATCAGAGCTGGGTCATCCTCTCCCCTACCTTCAGCCTGGCCGTGAACCACGAGGATGCGGACGCTGTCAGTCGGTTCGAGCTGGGCAAGAGCACGGGCGGCCAAGTCCTCGTTGGCGTAGCGGGCCAGCAGCGGCGCGCCGACGATCTCCACGCCCGGGCGGACCTCGACAGGCGTGCTATCTGCCAGAACGGTGACATTGCTGAGCTGAGCGGCGTGTTCCAGCGCAGCGCCAGGCAGCAGCGGGTCATGGTTGCCCGGGAGCAGGAACACCGGCACGGGCAGCGAGCCGAGTACTTCGAGGGCGCGGCCCATCGTGCGTTCACTCAACGCGTTCGCGTCGAAGACGTCACCCGCAACGACGATGAACTCCGCACCGTGCTCCCGGGCCAGGTTTCCGAGTTTCTCCACCGCGCGCAGGCGGGAATCCTCAAAACGCGATTGAGCGTCGCTGTCTTCACCGTCGAGGAACCAGCGCGTCATTCCCCATTGAAAGTCCGAGGTGTGAATGAAGGTTACGTGTGTGGAGTCCTGTCCCGAGCCCATGCCTTAACAACTACCAAACGACCCGGACACCGCCACCACAACCCCCGAACATCCGTTCGGACGCACTGGCGAGCGGGGCGTTCACCTGCGCGTCATCTCGTCGTACAGATCCTCCAGATCAGACACCGCCCGCAACTGGTCGATGTTGGTGAAAGAAATCGTCTGCATCGCCTTGTGCAGCAGATCCAAGTCCGAATCCTCGATCATCGGGGCGGTCTTCGGTTGTGGCAGATCCGGCAACTCGTGGCCCGTCCAGAATTGCTCCGAGCCTTCAGCCGCAGATTGCTTTGCCCGCTCGCCAGCTGTTGTGCGCAGTTGCTGTTCCAAGGTGTTCAAGTCGAGGTTGCGCAGGCGAAAGATCAGGGTGGGATCAGCGTCGATAAGCTCCGCGGCTTTGATGGCCACCGCAACCCCGTGCTTGCACACGTCGTAATTATCCGGGCAGTCGCAGCGGAAGCGGATCTTCTCCCCGTCTCCAGCAACAAGGGCGTTAAGCAGCTCTTTATGGAAGCGTCCCGTGCGGGCGGCCTTGAGCGCGTTGGCATTGTGCGCCATGAGTTCCAGGGCTTGTTGGATCGCGTCCGCATCGCGGTACGGCAGCAAGATCATCGTCGTGAACGGCTCGTTTTGGCTGCCGGCGACAGAGCCGGTGAAGCGGCCGATCTCAGTGCGGACTTCGATGACATTGCCCTCATCGGCGTACTTGCGGCCGCGGCCGTAGCGCCCCTGGTCGGCACCGCGCTGAGCGGCTTGCAGAATGATCTCCGCTGCCGGGTTGAGCCGCAGCGAACGCGCGGTGCGCTTGAACGGCACCTCGACGGTCTCAGCACCGGCTTCAGCCTGTTCGCTGCGCGCTTCTTCCGCACTGGTCACCTTTTTGCGCTGCGCGAAGTTGACCCAGGTAACGTTTCCTTCTTGCGGGTGCGCCATGGTTTAGTCCTCCCCTGCTGTGCGGTAACTCATCAACGTGGCCAGCTCTTCGGTACCCAGCTCGGTGATCCAGCCTTCGCCTTCGCCCACGACAGCGCCGGCGAGTTTCAGCTTGCCGTCCAGAATGTCCTGGATCGATTCCTCCATGGTTCCCCGGGTGATCATCTTGTACACCTGCACGTTCCGGTTCTGCCCGATGCGGTAGGCGCGGTCGGTCGCCTGGTTCTCCACGGCCGGGTTCCACCAGCGGTCCATGTGAATCACCATCGACGCCGCGGTGAGGTTTAGGCCGGTGCCGCCGGCACGCAAAGACAGGATCATCGCGCGGGGCCCGTTCGGGTCCTGGAAGCGCTCCACCATCGTGTCGCGCTGCGTCTTGCTCAAGCCCCCGTGGAGGAAGGGGATCTCGTGGCCCAGCCGGTCGCTCAGGTACGGCTGGAGAATGTCGCCGAACGCCTTGTACTGGGTGAACACCAGCACCCGCTGATCGGTCTCAATCGCCTGGTCAAGCAGCTCCATGAGCATGGCCACCTTGCCGGAGCGGTGCTTGCCCTTGTCCGTCACTGGCGAGCCGTCCGCCTGGTAGTGCGCCGGATGGTTGCAGATCTGCTTGATCCGCGTGATCGTGGACAGCACCAACCCCTTGCGGGCCATGCCGGTGCGGCTTTCCAGCTCCTTCTGCATTGCGTTGACCAGCGCGGTGTACAGCGCGGCCTGTTCCGGAGTCATATCGACGGTGACCACTTGCTCGGTCTTTTCCGGCAAATCCTCGATGATCGCCGGATCCGTCTTCAGTCTGCGCAGCACGAACGGCCCAGTGAGCCGCTGCAGGCGCTCCTGCATGCTGTCGGCGAGTGCTTCATCCCGGCGCGACTCGATGACTTTGGAGAAGTGGTTCCGGAAGAACGCCTGCGAACCCAGAATCCCGGGATTGACAAAGTCGAGGATGCTGCGCAGTTCCGCCAGCCGGTTCTCCACCGGGGTGCCGGTCAGCGCAATGCGGTGGCGCGCCCCAATTGCCCGCACGCTTTTCGACGCCTGCGTCCCCGTATTCTTAATCGCCTGCGCCTCATCGAGCACAACGTGGTCCCATTCGACCAATCCGAGCGTCTTGTAGTCCCGCCCGGCAATGCCGTAGGAGGTGATCAGCACGTCGAGCTCACCGATCGCGTCCACGAGCTCCTGTCCTTTGAGGCGGCCAGAGCCGTGGTGAACGCCGACGCGCATGCCTGGCACGAAGCGCTCTGCCTCCCTGGCCCAGTTGCCCACCACAGAGGTCGGAGCCACCACCAGCGTAGGGCCGGTCTTGCGCCCCTGGTCTGCCTCCACGGCAAGCAAGGTGAGCAGTTGGAGGGTTTTGCCGAGGCCCATATCGTCGGCAAGCACCGCCCCCAGCTTGTTGCGCGACATGAAGTACAGCCAGTCCACGCCACGGCGCTGGTAATCGCGCAGCTCCGCGTGCACGGTGTCCGGAATGGGCTGGCGTTCCGGTGCGGGGCGGTCAGTGCCGCCGACGAGCGCGTGAAGCCAGCCCGGGGCGTCAACGTCCCCGGCGATCTCCAGCCCGCCGGCCTCCTGCTCTGCAGCAGACTCGAGGGCGAGCTGGCGCAGTTCGTCGGCAGTAATGAGGCCGTCTTCGACCTCCTTTTCCGTCAGCGACTCAATGTACTTGCGCGACTTGCGCAGGCTCGCTTGGTCCGCCAGCACCCACTGGCCCCGCAAACGGATCAACCCGGACTTGGAGGACACCAGCTGGGACATCTCCTCCGGGGTGAGCTCGGTGTCACCGACCGAGAGTTTCCAGTCGTAGGCGACCAGCTGGTCGAAGCTGAATCGGCTGACTTCACCCGGCTCTGATTCCGCAGGCTCTGTCACCGAGAGCTTCGCGGTGGTCTCCATCCGCTGCCACGCCCGCGGCAGCATGACCTTGATCCCGCGCCCACCGAGGACGTAGGCGGTTTGGCCGACGAGGTTCATGATCTCGTCGGTGCTGAGGTAGCTGTCCCAGTCACCGTCTTGGGGTGTGCGCGGGGTCTCGGGGTGGCGCGGGTGCAGCTCTGGGTCGAGCAAGGGCGTCACTTCGACGGCCTTGCGCAGCTGGGTGCGCAGGCTGGCCATGGTGGACATGTCCAACTCATCAAGGCGGATCGGCCGGGGCGCATCTGTGCCGGACCGGACTTGGGCGCGCACCGGCCACTGCACAGGCGCGGGTTGACCGTTAAGTTCCCCGCCCAATCCGTCAACCATCATGGCGGCATCAGACCACTGCGGGTCCGCCGGTTCCTCAACGATGAACACCAGCTGCACGTTCACCGCAGTGATCGAGCCGTTCCAGTGCGCAATCTGCTTGGACACGCTCGCCCCACCCCGCCGCAGCGGGGAGGACTTCAACAGCGCGTCGGCAAAATCGTGCCACGGGTAGGCGCGTTGTTCGCCACGCACATGCTCCAACAAGCCGGAGGCGATCCAGTGCACCAGGTTCGTGGAAACGTCCTCCGCGACGTTCAAGTTGTTCACCGTGATCACACCTGGGGCCGCGGCGATCATGTTCGCCAGCCAGCCGCGCTCCTCTAACCCGGTGCCCAACTGCCACTCGGGGAACCACATGCCGTCATCGGGGCGGACCCTAATGCTCACCCGCCCGGCGCGGACGAACCGGGTCAGACCGGTGTAGAGACGGATGATCCAGTACAGATCCGGGGCAATCGAGGCGCGCTGGGCCGCCGTCGCGGCCGGCGTCGGCTCATCCAGCATGGCCACCTGGCTCAAAAACCGCACCGTCTCCTCGGGCGAGAACGCAGCCGTGGGCACCTTCAATTGCACCTGCCGGCCCTTCGGTGTTTGCAAAGTGATCGGGTCGCGGCGGCGGAACCGTGAGTCGTCGATAAGCGACTCCACAACCTGGGGGAACGTGCCTTCCGGAACCTGCGAAGGCAAGAGAATCTTGTGCCCCTCCACACGCTCAACCCAGAGGTTGAGCCCTGAGGCGGGAAACCACAGGCCGTGGAGGAGGAATTTAGGCATAACCTCTTTTCTACCACCCTGGGCGACCAACAGAGCAGGCGCGAAAAGTTCAGGCACTCAGCTGTGTGTTATCCTATTCCAAGCTTTTTATCCGCTGCGAAACTTCATTCAAGGAGCGCACATGACTGAAAGTACGTGGATGATCATCGCTTTGGTGATCTACCTCGGCCTGATGCTCGCCATCGGTTACTACGGTTGGCGCCGCACCACCCAGTATGGCGACTACGTCATCGGCGGCCGCGACCTGCCGCCGTTCGTCGCCGGTATTTCTGCAGGCGCATCCGACATGTCCGGCTGGCTGCTCATGGGTCTGCCCGGTGCCTTGTTCGTCTCCGGCATGAGCGAGCTGTGGATCGTCATCGGCCTCTTTCTCGGTTCGTGGGCCAACTGGCAGTGGGTCGCTCCGCGCCTGCGCGCCTACTCGGAAGTGGCCAACAACTCGATCACCCTGCCGAGCTTCTTTGAAAACCGCACACACGATCAAACTCGCGTCCTGCGCGTCATCGCCGCGGTGATCATCATCTTCTTCTTCACGTTCTACGTCTCCTCCGGCATGGTCGCCGGCGGGCGTTACTTCGAGTCCACCTTCGACGGCGACTACATGACCGGCATGCTCATCGTCGGCGCCATCACGGTGATCTACACCTTCGTCGGCGGATTCTTCGCCGTGTCCTACACCGACGTCGCCCAGGGCCTGGTCATGTTCGCAGCACTGATCATCGTGCCGGTCATGGCCCTATTCGCCATCGACAACCCCGGCGGCATCTTCTCCTACCCGCTGGACAACCCCTACGGCCCGTGGGAAACCGGCAACCCGGACTACTTCAACTTTTTCACCGGTGTCTCCGCGGCCGCCATCATCGGCAACCTAGCGTGGAGTCTGGGTTACATGGGCCAGCCGCACATCATCACCCGCTTCATGGCGCTGCGCAGCCCGCACGAGGCACGATCAGGCCGCAACTCTGGCCTGATCTGGGTGGGCATCTGCTACATCGGCGCCGTTTTCACCGCGATCATCGGCGCATCCTTCTTCGGCCAGACGCAGCACTCCGTCACCGACCGCGAAGGCTTCGAGACGATCTTCCTGGACATGACCCGCGTCCTGTTCCACCCGCTGTTCGCCGGCCTGGTGCTCACCGCCGTCCTCGCCGCGATCATGTCCACCATGTCGTCCCAGCTGCTGGTCACCTCCTCCGCCCTTGTCGAGGACCTGTTCCGCGGCTTCACCAAACGCGAACTGCCCCAGCGCACCCTGCTCATCGCCTCCCGCGTCATGGTGGTCATCGTCGCTTTGGTGGCCATTCTCATGGCCGCCAACCCGTCCGACACCATCCTTGGCCTGGTCGGCTTCGCGTGGGCCGGTTTCGGTTCCGCATTCGGCCCGGTCATCATTGCGTCCCTGTTCTGGCGCCGTCTCACCGCGCCGGGTGCCATGGCCGGCATGATTGTCGGTGCACTGACTGTGTTCATCTGGGGTTCCGTCCCGGCCACCTCCGACCTGATCTACGAGATGGTTCCGGGCGTCATCCTGGCCACCCTCGTCATGGTCGCGGTCTCCCTGGCCACCAAGCCGAACCCCGCCGCTGAGGCCGAGTTCGACCGCGCAGGTGCCCTCACCGAATACGCCATGGCGCACCCGGAAGTCCCCTTCGACCAGGCGTTGAAGGACACTCAGGTGCGTGGGGATGCCGATGGGGTGCCCGGCCGCGCGTGATGTCACTGACGGTGTGTCGCCGGGTCAAACCCTGGCACCCAGCCTCCCCCTGGTCCATGAACCTCTGCCTATGAACTGAGTGGCCTCCCCCGCCCGCTGCCGTTTACTCGGTTCATAGGCAGAGGTTCATGGCGTCTGCGCCTCCCACGGAACCGATCGCCCCCGCCGCGCAGTCCAACAAGGTATGCCTTGGTTCCGCTTCTATCTCACCGTGCTCATCGCCGCCACAGTCGCCGTCGTTCCGTTCCCCACGCCGCGTTCGCTTATCGACGCCCCATCGACCCCCTCCCCTCGCCCCACCATCCTGGGCTATGACCGCGCCGCAGACTTCGGCGACTGGGGCATGCAGCCCACCGGGTGCACCACCCGCGAGGCTGTCATGGCCGATGCGTGGGACGTCGACTCATGCCGCACCCCATACCGCCAGTGGGCCCCGTCCGATACGGTGCCCTTCACGGACCCCTACACCGGCGCCCCGCTCGACCCGGCCGACGTGGAAATCGACCACATTTTCCCGTTGCGCGCCGCCTGGGACATGGGTGCGCACGCGTGGCCGGCGGAGAAGCGCGTCGCCTTCGCCAACGACCCGATCAACCTCGTGGTCACATCCTCCAAGGCCAACCAGGCGAAGTCCGACATGCTGCCCAGTGAGTGGGTTCCTGACAACCGCCGCGTGCGTTGCGCCTACGGGGAACGTCTCGCCGCCATTGCGCGCGGCTACGAGCTTCCCCTCCCCCGCGCCGATCTACGTGCTATCCGCCGGCACTGTTCTGGCCTGCAGGGACTCGTGTCAAATGTAGAAATGCCTGTGCATTCCGTAGAGTGAGGTGCCATGACCACATTCCTCATTTTCCTGCACGTTGCCGCCGCGATCATTCTCATCGGTCCGGTCATGGTAGCCACCTCCGCGTTCCCCGGCGCCGCCGCCAAGGCGCAAGCTGGTGGCGAGGAGACCCTCGGACGCGCCTCCATCTACCACCGCATCTCTTCCACCTACGGCATGATCTCCCTGCTGGTTCCGTTGCTCGGCGCTGCCGTGCTGGCCTTCGACTGGGATTCCTACCGCTCTAACTACTGGTTCCACACCGCGATCGTGCTGTCCGTCCTGGCGTGGGGTTTCCTGTTCGGCATGGTGATCCCGCAGCAGCGCAAGATCATGGGTTCCCTCGGCGCCCTCAACCCGGCCGAGGCCGACTCTCGCGACGTCACCCCGGACTTCGAGTCCTCCCGCGTCAAGGCAGCTGCCGGCGCAGGCATTTTCAACCTGCTGTGGTTCCTGACGCTGATTCTGATGTTCCTGCCATCCCCGGCTTAAACCCCTCTGCCCTCCACGGGCCCAACGCAAAACCCAGCTACCAAGAACAAGAGATTCGCTTTTCGACGAATCCTCGCCTCTCAGTAGCTGGGTTTTCTCATGCCCAGGCGCGCAACCTTAGTCGCGCCAGTCGCGCTTGCCCCGGCCACCGCCACGGCCACCGTGGCCGCCGCGCCCCCGGCCGCGGTCGCGGTCGTCGTCACGCTTGCGGTAGCCGCCGCGTCCACCACGGCCGCCCCTGTCACCACGGTCGCGCGGCGGGGCACCGGTGTCGCGCTGAATGTTGATCAGCTGGCCGGAGATGCGGGTGTCGGACAGGCGGTCGAGCACGCTCTTATCCATGTTCTTCGGCAGCTCGACGAGGGTGAAGTCGCCGCCAATGGTGATGCGGCCGAAGTCGCGGTTGGTCAGACCGCCCTCATTCGCCAGCGCGCCGACGATGGCACCCGGGTGAACATTCTGACGCTTGCCCACGTCTAGGCGGTAGGTGTCAAAGTTGACGTCGTCGTTGTGGAACCGGCCCTTGCCCCCGCGGTTGCCACGGTCCCGGCCGCGGCCACGATCCCCGCGGTCACGGTCGCGACGATCCTCACGGTCGAAGCGCTCGCGCTCGCGGCGGTCGCGCTTGTCCTTCGGGGGCTCCTTCATCAGGAACTCATCACCCTGCTGCTGTGCGGCAAGCGCGGCGGCGATGTCCTCCATTGGCACGTCGTGGTCGACCGAGTAGCTGCGCACGAGTCCGCGGAAGAGTTCCATTTGGTCGTTTTCGAGGGACTCGGTAATGGAGTCGGCGAACTTGTTCATGCGGGAGACATTGACCTCATCCACAGTGGGCAGGTCCATCTCCTCGATCTTCGCGCCGGTGACCTTCTCAATGGAACGCAGCATGCGGCGCTCACGCGGGGTAACGAACAGCAGCGCTTCACCGGTGCGTCCAGCACGGCCGGTGCGGCCGATGCGGTGGACGTAGCTCTCCGTGTCGTTCGGGATGTCGTAGTTGAGCACGTGGGAGATTCGCTCCACATCCAGGCCGCGCGCGGCGACGTCGGTGGCCACGAGGATGTCCAAGCGCCCGTCGCGAAGCATGTCGACGGTACGCTCGCGCTGTTGCTGAGCGATGTCGCCGTTGATCGCAGCCGCGGAGAACCCGCGTGCTCGCAGCTTCTCGGCGATCTCCTCGGTCTCCTGCTTGGTGCGGACGAAGACGATCATCGCGTCGAACTCAGTCACCTCAAGCACGCGCGTGATGGCGTCGAGCTTGTTGCGGTGCGCGGTGAACAGGTAGCGCTGCGTGATGTTGGTGTTCGTGCGGGTCTTGGACTTGACCGTGACCTCTTCAGGGTCGTTCAAGTAGTCATGCGAGATGCGGCGGATCGCGTTCGGCATCGTCGCGGAGAACAGCGCGACCTGCTTGTCTTCGGGGGTGTCCTCCAGAATGCGCTCCACGTCTTCCTGGAAGCCCATGTTGAGCATCTCGTCTGCCTCATCCAGCACGAGGAAGCGCAGGTTGGAAATGTCCAGCGACCCCTTCTCCAGGTGGTCGATCACGCGGCCCGGCGTGCCGACGATGATCTGCGCGCCCCTGCGCAGCCCCGACAGCTGAATGCCGTAGGCCTGGCCACCGTAGATCGGCAGCACGGAGATGTCGCCGAGGTGGTCAGCAAACGACTGGAAGGAGTCAGACACCTGCAGCGCCAGCTCGCGCGTCGGCGCGAGGACGAGGGCCTGCGGATAGCGTGCCGACGTATCGATACGCGCCAAGATCGGCAGCGCAAACGCCGCCGTCTTACCAGTACCGGTCTGGGCTAGGCCGACAACATCGCGGCCTTCCATCAACAGCGGGATCGTTTCTGCCTGGATTTGCGAGGGAGACTCGAACCCGACGCGCTTGATCGCGTCGAGCACGGGAGCTGGGAGGCCAAGGCCGTCGAAGCCCTCGGGCTTGGTCTCGGAATTCTCGGCGTTCTCGCCGTCCTGGTTCGGCTCGGAGTTTTCAGCGGGGGTCTCGGCTGGAGCCTCAGCCGGAGCTTCGGTGTTCTCTTCAGTCTGTGTGTTGTGGGTGTCAGGCTGCGTATCAGCCTCTGTGCCGGCAACCTCGCCGGCGGTGTCGGCCTGGTCCTCGGCCGCGAAGTCTTCTGTATTCATCACTGCCAAAGCCTACGTGAACACGCGATCTATAGCTATTTGCTGCGCTTTTGGCTTGCTTACCGTGTTCGAGCGCACCGGGCGCACAGTCCCCGCCGACTACTTTGCGCGTAGCGTGGTGTCATGACCGACAGGAACAGAAAGCCCATCCCCAAAGTCGCCTACGCTCCCATGCTGGGCCTTGAAACTTATGTCCGGGCACGGGTTGAGAAAGATTTCTCCCACCTGGTTCAACTCCGCGCGTCTGCGCTCAATCAGTGCGTCTACTGCCTGGCCATGCACCGTCGTGACGCACGCAAAGATGGGTGGTCTAAGGATAAGGTCTCCCAGGCTGAAGACTGGACGAACCACCGCGACGTCTTCTCGGACGCGGAACAAGCTGCGCTTGAGTTGACCGATGCTGTGACGCAGATCCACGGCGAAGAGTCGGTGCCGGACGAGCTGTGGGATCGCGTTGAGGCCCACCACGGCGAGAAGGGCGCGCGCAATCTCCTCATGGCGATTGTCACTATCAACGCGTGGAACCGGATCGGCATCACCACTCGGTTGGATCCCCGCAGCCTCGCCAACATGGATGCATTCGATCTCGGCGAGGAATAGCTCACCACTTCTGCCCCTCAGCCACCGCCATTCACTATCTTTAAAAGCATGAATTCACGCAGGTGGCGTTTAGGCGCTCTCATCATCGTTTCCACCGTGTCGCTCGCAGCATGCTCCGCCGAGGACACGAACGCAGCACCGGAAACCGAGGAAGCCACCGTGACAAGTGTGGCCACCGAAACTGCCGGCGAGAGCGCGACCACTCCCGCCGACGAGCGCCCCATCCCTGACGTGGTCCGCGAGGCCGTCGGCCCGCAATGCGGTGAGGCCACCCGCGACGGCGAGGCATACAACGTCATCGCCATCCAGGGCGGCGAGCGGTGCGACGAAGCAATGCAGGCCGTCACTGAGTTCACCTCCGAAGACTCCGAGGCTGTTGAGGAGTCTGAGGACACCTGGCAGGTCTCCAACGACTGGCGCTGCGGCCGCGGCACTCGCCTCGAGGGCGAACCCGAAGATGCCGAGGAATACACCGTGAACTGCTGGGACGCCGAGACGCGCGTGCTGCTATTACCCAAGCCGGAGTAACCCCATGGCAGCTTCACGACGCATCACCGCACTCCTCATCGCCTCCACCCTCACCCTCGTAGCGTGCGGCAGCGAGGAGCCCATCAAGGAACCACCAATCGTTCAAAGCTCCGAAGGCACGTCGCTTGACGATGCCCCCACCTCCCCCTCCGACACCGTCCCAAGCGAGGAAGAACCCTCCACGTCTGACGAGCCTTCCGAGGATGAGACCTCCACCGAAGAAGAGCAAACTTCCGCTGCCGGGACGGTCTGCGGCGAGGTGACCAACGCGACGGGCGGGACGTTGAGTGTCGTCGCTATGCAGGACGAGTTGACCTGCGAGGAAGCAATGAAAGTCTTCACCGACTACTTCTCTGACTCGCCGTCCGGTATGCCGCCGCAGGGTTCCGGCGCGTTCTGGACCGCCCCCAACGGATGGGGTTGCAGCGGAAGCGCTTACCTCATCCCGGGTGATGAGGACATTAAGTCCAACCACTACCCCGCCTGCGGCACGGAAGATACGAGGGGCGTCGCGTTCGTCGCCGTCGATCCGGAGCGGGTGAGCGAACTTCCTGTTTAACTAGACGACCAGCTAGCTGCTAGTTCGGCAGCCCTGGTGCAGTGGGCGTCGGTATACGTGCGTTTCACTCCCACGCAAATGAAGATGCCCCCATCAACGGCGGAGCCGATCATTGCCAGCAGCCCGGGAGCCAGAAGCACTATCCCAGCTTTTTGCCTCGTGCTCGCCTTTCGTTTACTTTCGAGGTATCTGGCACTGGTAGCTATCTGCTTTTCCAGACGTGTGCTACGTCAACCATTACGATGAATCCATGGCCGAAACCAAGTCCGCAATTGAAGTCACCGGTGCCGTGATCATTCGTAACGGCACCGTCTTCGCCGCCCAGCGCGGCCCAGGCAAAGCACTCGCTGGCAAGTGGGAGTTCCCCGGCGGCAAAATCGAGCCCGGTGAGACCCCCGAAGAATCCCTCGCGCGCGAGCTCAAAGAAGAATGGCTTATCGACGCCACCGTCGGCCCCCACATCACCACCACCAACCACAAGTACGACTTCGGCACCGTTCGCTTATCGACGTTTCAATGCGCCCTGACCGGTGACCAAGAACCCACGCTCACTGAGCACGCTGAATCCCGCTGGGTGCCTATCGACGAGCTCGATTCCCTTGACTGGGCCCCGGCGGATGTGCCGGCGGTGGAGATGATTGTTCAAGCTTGGGAACAGCTTTAAATCAGCAAGGAAAGACTCTTGGCCCAGAACGAAAGCAAGAATCATGGTGGATGGCTAAACGTCCTCCGCTCCCAAGGCCTTGTTCAGCCGCCTTCCTCACTCGCTGAGAAGGAACAATTTCTTCTGAAACGAGTGAGATCCTTCTTGCATATCTATGACAACGAAAGAGCTCGAGCTTACATCCATCGGTCAAGTCCCGGGTAGTGGTGTGGCCGTTTCTGCTTTCGGCTCGGTATGAAGTTTGGGTTTGGTTAGGCGGTTAGCTGGTGTTGGTCACCATGATCGTCTCGTGTGCGGTGCATGAGTTGTTTGGTTTGTTCGAGTGCGGAAAGTGACATGTAGCGTTTCTGTTGGATCCAGTCGTCATGCTGTTCGGCTAGGACCGCGCCGACAAACCGGATGATGGATTCGCGGTTCGGGAAGATGCCAACAACGTCGGTGCGCCGGCGGATCTCCCGGTTTAACCGTTCGGTGGGGTTGTTCGACCAGATCTTCGTCCATACCGGTTTCGGGGCTGCGGTAAACGCCAAGATCTCATCGAGGGATTCTTCCAAGTAGGCCGCCACGGTCGGGAACTTCGGTTCCAGCAGGTCGACGACTTCACGGGCTTGTGCCCAGGTGGATGTGGCATCAGGTTGCTGGAAGATGGTCTGGTACATCGCAGAGACCATCGGCCACTGTGTTTTCGGGACCTTTTCGTAGAGATTCTTCGCGAAGTGGGTGCGGCAGCGCTGCCAACCGGCAGCGGGCAGGACTTCAGATATGGCGTGTTGGATGCCCTCGTGCGCGTCACTGGTGATTAAGAACACCCCGGTAAGCCCGCGGGCTTTCAGGTCGGCGAAAAAGCCCTTCCACGACGCATTGGACTCCGTGGTGGCAACATGCATTCCGAGCATTTCCCGGTAGCCGTCGGCGTTGACACCGGTGGCGAGCGGGACTGCACATTTCACTACGCGCCCGCCTTCGCGCACTTTGATCGTCAAAGCGTCGCACGACAGATAGGCATACCCGCCGGGATCAAGGGGCCTGTTGCGGAAATCGGCGACCATATCGTCGAGTTCATCGGCCATGCGCGACACCTGGGATTTCGACAGGTTATTAATCCCCAATGTGGCCACCAGGTCGTTCATCCTGCGGGTGGAGACACCCTTGAGGTAGCAGGTGGCGATCACGGTCGATAGTGCGCGTTCTGCCCGCGTACGGCGCTCAAGCAGCCAGTCGGGGAAGAACGCGGGCGTGGCGCAGTTTCGGTACAGCCACATCGATTGTGCCCACACGTGTATCCAGGTCGCGGTGGCGGTAGCCGTTGCGGTGGTTGACGCACTGCTCAGAGGCGACACCGTAGTCGGCGCCGCAAACGGTGTCAGCTTGGGCAGACAAGATCTGGTTGATAAACCCTTGCAGCATCTGCCGCATCAGATCAGGGGATGCTTGAGCCAGCAGATCGTCCAGATAGGTTGTCGGGTCGATAGAATGCGGTGCAGCGGTCATCGTCCTGTGCCTTTCGGTGAGATGTGGTAGTTGAGTCGAAAGGTTAACTAGCGATGGCCGCCCCATCATTAGCTGGGCCCACCATCAGCAAGCGTTACACCACACTAAGGGACGCAACCGAAGTGCTCGCTTCTCTTTGTCACACTGGAGAAGGATAAACGCAATTTCAGCGCAGCGAGAAGATTCAAGGACTACCCAATTTCGCCGTCTAAATTTAGATGGGTTTCCCCAGCAAACTTGACACCCGATTCAAAACGCGGGAGTCGCCTGATCAACCACGACGATCTGAAAATCCGTGTTCTATTGGCTGCCCGTACCGCACGAGAGAACTCGATCGGCTATGCCCAGCCCTACTTACTGCTAGGTGATGTCAAACTAGAAAAATTCTGGGGCGAAAAACCTGTCCAAGTCGATTGGGACCTCCACCGGGCTATGCCTGCGAAATTCTTCGACGAACAGCGTGAGGCCCCCTAACTGACACTAGAAATCGTGTCTGCAATGCACTTCGCTATAAAATAACCGAGCAAGACCGGGACAGCATTCCCGATCATTTGCTCCTGGGTCGTTCTCGCCCCCAGCAAGCTAAATTCTTCCGGAAACGTTTGAATCTGTTTCCTTATCTCGATCGACAACGGACCGATTGATGGACGATCTGCGGCAGCTACGTCGAAACCAGGAACACAAGTGTCTTTAGGGTGCCATTGGTAAGTTTTCGGCATTGGGCGGTTCACTCCACGGATAGTGGGAGATGGCTCGCGGACACTGAACAAGCCTCTGCGATCATAGCTCCATGGGTGGCGATAGTATACGTCCGGCAAAATGCCCTCACCGAACCAATCAAGAAGAGTGACAGGCCCTTCAGCGGCTCTACTTCTAGCGAATGACTCCTCTTTTCGAACTATTGCTTCAAGAATGGCGTTGGTGATTCGGCCATCCTGAGTACCGATAGCGAACAGTCGCTTTCGACGTTGCGGTGTACCAATCACCGATGCATCGAGTACTCGAGTAAACAAATGATAACCAGCACGTTCCATCAACTGGAGGGCACGATTGTAAATTCCAAAATTTTTTGCGTTGGGCACGTTTTCCATCACAAAGAAAAACGGTTGAAATAAGCCCACTAATGCCGCAAACTGACTTGTCAAATCAGCGTTCGCATCCTCTAGCCTTTTCCCCGCGGTGGAAAAATCTTGACACGGCGGCCCACCAATAATCGCCGGGAACTCGCTGAGGGCTGAAAACTCCCCCAGACGACCCGCCGACTTATCGAAGTTTGCGAGATCCAGCATTTCGGCATGATGGCCGAAGTTAGAGTTGTAAGTCTCGATTGCCGGTTCCCAATGATCGAAGCCAGCCAAAACGTCAAAGCCTGCAGCCTGAAAACCTAGAGAGAGCCCTCCGCATCCCGAGAACAAGTCGACCACCCGGGAGCCTTGCCCGTCCAAGCGGTTAGCCGCAACACCCGCCGCCAATACGGACTCCCACTCGCGGCGAATCCCACCCTTCGATTTCAACCGGTGTGAATTGTCACTTCCAGCTAACGAAGGCGAAGGATCGCCACCAACGTAATTTTCGATCACCCTTCACCACTTTCAGTCGGCTCCTGATGTTATCACCGCTCAAAAGATGGCTGAAAAGTCCGTATCGCGGTCAGCCTAGGCGCTTACGAGTTTCAGCGATGAAGCTATCGACCAGAGCACGAGTTTCCGTCTCGTCTAGTGCAGCATCGTCCACATACGCCAAGTTTCTAAGCATCCTACGAGCGGAGTCCTCGAAGACTTCCCTCCGGTTCACCGCACCGGCATCCCTCAACTCGTTACTAATTGCAAGTAGCTCTCGGCCAAAGGCCGATACCAAAAAGGGGTTGGCACCTATGGTGTCCGCGCGTTCCAGAAGATGGTTGAAATCGTGCTCATTCAATCCATCAATAAGATTAGGGTCTGCTTCGAATTGCACGGAGCGCCACCAATACCTAGCCCAGGTATGTCTTGTTAAGTCAGACCCAATCCAGCGCGGCTTGTACCACTCCCCTTCCCGAGACCCGCGTTTTCGAGCTACTGCATGTTTCCACCTCCAGTGAGTGAGATCCGGCAATAGTGCTAATGAGAACCAGCTCCAGACTTCCCGACTTCCAGACTCAGCCCAACGCATGGGTGTCAAGTCTCTAAATGATGCCATGAACTCGCGGTCCAAAACTTTCGCAGCTGCTCGGTCCAAGAGTACTTCTTGCGAATATCCGTACCGCGGATTAAAACCGTACCTGGTGGCGATTCCAGTGAGTTCATCGCGGACATGAAGAAGGTCGTCTTGACGGACGCGCGAGCCTACGCCATCGAAGTCGAACGCACCTAGACTTAGGTCGATTTTCGGGCCTGCCGCGAGCCCCAGTTCTCCGAATCGCTCTTCCGCACCCGTACGTCCCATCCGAGGCCAAATTAGGAATTCGCTCATTGCATCAACCGTCCAACACCAAGCTCCCTGACTAAAGCTTCAAATTGCGTCCTAATCAATGGCAATCGTCCGGCCTCGGAAGAGATATCCACTGGAACATCTCCCGTTCGCTTAACAAGATTGGCCAGAACCTCACCAACCGACCCATATTCGTGCCCTTCGAGTTCGAGTTCTCCACTGCACCTCAAGGCGTAAGCAATTCGTAATGTCTCTGCTAAGACCTCGGAAATCAAGTTGTCTAAGAGCAGCGATTGCACTTTGTTAGGCTTATCTGCTTCGAGAGCAGCGATTAATGCTTTATCTTTTTCGTTTATTAGAACTTGGAAACTAGAGCTAAATCTAGAATCAAGTACCGTAGAGGACTCTAAGTGCCACGACGCTGCTGCGGGTAAGTGCGTAACCGAAAAATCCACAACCGCCATAGGAAAACCTGACGCGGCGCGATCAAGAGTAAACCTGAACCTTTCATCAAGAAGGACACTCCCTACTCTATTTGCAACCCAAGGAGCGCAATCTGCAACATCCCGATTGACTATCAGCGATGTCCGCAGCTCGATGCCGGCACTTATCTCGTCTCCGTTGAGATTGGCTACAACGTTAAGTGGGTGATCGTGGATTGGAGCGCGAAACACCCGACGCCGAATTTTCGTTGCGTCACTAAACCAGCTAACTACTATTGCAAGCTCCGCGTTTTCGGGCAACCCTGTCTGTTCGATGATCGTGTTTCGGTCTATTTCGATGTTCCTGGTTAACCGCAGAGGTGTACCCTGCGTCCAATTATCGAATTGTTTTGGAAGTCGGTGTCGCTCATCTCCCATTACGTAATGCCAGGCTTCAGCTGTAATCGTAGTAGGTTCCGGGGTTAGAAACGGAACGGTTTTTTGTCTAAACATGAACAATCTCGACTATCGTCTTGACTGCGGTGTCGGGAAGGAAATCAAATCTTGCCGCTATTTCACCGGTTCGTAGATCGAGCAGGGAAATTTTAGGTTCGGAACTAATGAGCTCTTCGTCATCTACCCGATACCACCCTCTGAAACTTGGGGTCTGCGCGCCGCTTGGGCGATTGTTAGGGTCTTCCCGGGCCCCGTTTGCCAGTAGAACGTAGGCTACAGCCCTGATATGAACATCTTCGTTCGCCATCACTTGAACACAGTGCTCTACGCAGGCTCGACCATCCACCAGGCGTAAAGGTGATTGACCAAGATCAATGAAAGTTTTCGTGCTTCGGGAAGCGCGAGCCGTTTGTCCTGCTTCCCGGGAATCTTCGTTGCCTACTAAAGCAGTGGGAGCCAAGTAACTGCCCAGTTCACTCGATACCTTCCCGAGCCCTTGAACCAAGCGCGAACGAGCCCCTGATTTCGCTGCCACCAGAGCATTTGTTTCGGACTCAATGAATCCTTTCGCACCGCGAACGATGCCTAGATTGGTTCCGGTTAATCCTGCTGTCGCCCAGACATCGTGCGTAGGAGGTTCGGATTCGGCGAAGGCCTCATCAGCGAAGGCACTAGCCCGAAACACCCCTACGTACCCAACGTCAGTGGTTTGCATAGGCGCAGTTGGCACATAGTCAACGACGAGCTCTGCTTGACGCATTCGAGCAACGTGACGGTACGGAGGATGGATGACCGCGTGATCAAGAATGCTCCGAATATTATCGTTCAGCGTGTGCGATGCCGCAGAAACAACATAATCTACAGCAAACTCGCCTAGCGAATTAGGACGATACTTTTTCAACTCATAGTCAATGCCTTCGCGCTTTGCAATATTGTCTAAGGCTCGAGCAAAATTTCTGATGACAGGCACTGAAGAAATCTTCGGGATTTCTAGCTCAGTTCCATTCACTGAGATTGAGAAGTCTATTCCACGAGGCCGCTGAGGGGTCATAAACTTCGGCCAAAGATGCCAATAGACATGACTGCGAATTCGGGTAGCGAGCGACAAGAGCGTTTCTGACTCATCCTCTAGCGTCAAGTCTGGGGCAAGTACGATAATGTCGGTCCCAGTTTCGTTGCGTTCAAAACCTGGGAGCCCTAGTGATGTAGCGAGCTGCTGCGCTTCTTCGTTCAGTAATGGATCAGGGATACCGTCATTGACCACGCCCCACCAATGCCGGCCGGTAAATCGCCGACCGTCCGGTGAGTTGAAAGCTTCTCCGAGCGCAGCCCCCATAAGGCGCCGTTGCGTATCCCCAGCCCCATTATTCTGGGAGTCGACAAGAATCATCGAAGCTTTACTAATCCTATAAAAGATTCCCTTCCCGTAACCGTACGTACCGCCTCCTAGTTCGGAATCCCGGGCTTCTCCAACATTCCTCATGAACTGCACGAAATTGGCTATCTCATCCGTCGTATTCACTCGATCCGACCTTATAGGGCCGCCTAACCCAGTAGTACCTCGATCTGAAATCACAAGAATGACAGTCTCTGGACCCAGAGTGTTCAGCACTGCTGCTTGTTCCTCTGGAAGATTGTCATCTTTAAGTACGCGCGACCACTCGACGCTATTCTCACCTAGCGTGCGAAGCTCTACACGAAACTTAACTCCAAGATCACTTAATCGCGCATCCCACGAGTTCTGAACCGCTTCGCGAATCAAAACTTCATACTCACCGAGCTGAGTGGGCTTTCCAAGTTGTTTCTTGATTCCGGATCCGGTGTTGTCTCCCTCCGGACGCATCGGCTGGGACCACCATCGAGCATCATTCATTGAAAACTCCACCCAAATCCTGGGGTTCGACTGCCGACATGAAGGGGAGCACTGCGTTCAATGAAATGTCGTAATGCACGTTTGTAATCCCCTTACATTCGATTGCCGAACCAGTGATTCGGGGAAACGGATCCTCCACCCAGCAAGTCATGGCACCTTTTACCACAAAGCGATCACTGTCCTCAGAACTGCCGAAAACCCCAGACATGGCGGCTCTTTGTCGTAATGCGTGTTCATCTACCCGCCCCGAAATCACACGATCGAGCAATTCACCGATTGCGAAACCGTCATCGTGAGCTTCGACAGTGATCATCACTAGAAGGAGCGGTTTGGAATCTGTCTGGTCTAACTGCCTTAAGCCATTGATACGGACACGGTTCTTGTCTTGCGAGAAGCCCTTGACTTCAATTGACAAATTAGAGAGTTCGAAATCGTGTGGCTCCCGTTGGGGACCGGTCCAACTTTCGGGTGAAAAATCCTCTCGGCTTCGAATGACACTCTCGAGCACAAAGATCTCAGCGAAAGCCCCAATCTTTTCTTCAACCGTAAGCTTGGATGCTTTTGCCAAGGTAGCGAAAAGAGTCCTCCACTTTGCCACCTCGAGTACAGCCTCTTCGGCACCATCAAGGCTTCCGTCCAGTCGCTCAAGTACAGCTAGCACCAAATGGTCAAACTGATCATTTAGATTTGGGTTCAAGCATGCAATGTCTACATAACGGCCATACTCAGTTGTATCGTCAAAGAACTTGAACGCTCTCTGCCCTACCTCGACGTTTAATTCGCCATTTGCTCTAAGAGAGTAGCGCTTCGTTTTCGCTGGAACCAATAAGTGTCGGAGTCCATGCACGTCAAGAGCCAGCAGAACCTGGTTCCCGTTTGCTGTCAAGCCGAGCCGGACCGCATTCCATTCATCCGAATTGGGCAACCCTGCAGCAAGGTTCCACGCTCGGTGCAGGTCAAAACGAGTTAGATTCATGGCGCTTCTTTGTAGAGTTCCCTGGACGTATCAACCTGCTCGGGAGATTCTGCAAGTTCTACTTCTACTTCGTTGGCCTCTACTGCTCCCAGATCAACATGCATGTGGGTAGTTTGCTTCTTGGTTCGCTCGCTCTCTGAGTAGTTGGCCCTTGGAAAGACAATCGCGACTCCCAGCACGTGGAGTGCGCTATTCATATCGGCACGCCTGCCGGCTTTTCTAGTGTCTGTACTCTCCCGGTCAATCGGGTAGAGAACCAAAAGCCCCTTGTCCTTCACCTCAGGAGATTCCCATCTCTTTTCTTTCATTCCGGATTCCTTGAGCCTTCGTGCCTCGGAATTCGGAATATCAAGGTCAATAACCAAATCTTGCGGGACCATCAATGTACCGATGTCAGCGCGTCCGCTCTTTGAATCCTTAAGAGGGGCGCGGTTGACTAATCTCACTTCGTGACCGGCGAAGTCTGTGACTTTTTCTTCCCGATCGCCACCGCGGATCGCCACGTTCCAGAGGCCCATTTGGGGATTATCGGCAGCTAGACGCCCTTGAATATAGCGTTTGATAGCATCAGTATCCACATCCGGTTGATCCGAAGAGACATGATATCTATCAAGAAACTCCAGCACAGGCTCAACCGGAACATCACGGTATACGATGTGTGTGCTTTGCACTTCTTCCGGAGTTGACCGCCGCTTGGCTGCATTTATTAGTGCTTCACCGGCATTCCAGTTCTTTTCAAGCGTCTCAGTATCGATTTCGTAATCACGAATTTGAAGTCGAGCACCATTGAATGATGTCTGAGCCGCTACTGCTGCACCCATCTTGGCCGTAATTCTCAAAGTTGGGTGAGTCCTAATCCGCACGGCTGCTTCCCTAGGTGTTAAAGATTGCCTTTCGTACACTTCCATATCCGACCTCATCTCTTGTTCAACCAAGGCGAGATGGCGGAAGGATCTTCGCAGTTGATCGGTCGTCCAGATTCGTGGGAGTTCCTCGTACCCTTCACGAAACCCAAACCATCGCCCCATCTGCATCAATGTGTCATAAGTGTTACTCGGTCGAATGAAGACACTGGAAACAAGGCCGAGAAGAGTGATGCCGCGGGACAGTGTGTTTCCGCCGACTGCAACGATCGTGTTATCTTGCTTTTTCTTATAGTCGAGTCTTTCTGCGCTGCCGCTATTTTCGATTACTACCCGTACATCTTTAAGGACGGCAGGCAGTTGAGCTAAAACTTCGTGGAAGGTTTCAATCTCCCGACCAAAGATCGACGAATCGACGGCAGCGGTTTCTCGAAGCCACTGTTCTCTAAGTTCATCCAGAACAGTTTCGTCTAAAGAAGTTACACTTTCGCTCAGTTGAGTAATTTCCTCTTTGAGCATTTCTTCGTAGCTCTGATGCACTTCGATCTGGTAAGATGTGTGGATCAACATAGAGCTGTTCACGAACTCATCGGGATGCTCCCGGTTCCACCGGGCAGCTGTGGCTAAGCAGAACCACCTCACCGCTTCTCGCAGTTCAGGTGTCATTGTCGGATTGAAGCTGGACACCTCGTTGCGCTTCCTAGGTCTGTAGAGGAACTCATCTTCCTCGGGAATCTCACGGATCATGTCATACCCGTCAAAATCTTCTCCACCGTCAAGCACATCTCGGCCAAAAAGCTTCTCCGGTCCGAAGTATCCTTCGGGGCGAGGTAGCGGGTATATGAAATCCTCCGGGTATAGATCGTCAGAGACATGCGGGTTAATAAATACGTTTGCGAACGGTGTCGCCGTGTACCCGATGTAGGTGCTCAATGGCATGAGCTGAAGGATCTCACGGATAAGAGGATTGATTGTATTTGTTTCAACGGAGGCTTGATCCGCCTCATCGTCGATTACGAGAACGTGATTCTCCTGGAGCTGCTTCTGGGCCGCATCTGTAGAGAGCCAGTCACGGAGCTTTCTCAGAACGACGTGATTCTTTTTAACAACAACGAGCAGAGTCTTTCCTGGGTTGTTGAGCAGAGATTCCGCATTGAAGGCGCTACCCTCCTCCTTAGCTTCCTCATCCAATCTCACGAGATCGAAATCCTGATTGCGTCTGGTGATTGGCTGCCATCGGCCGCGGTTCTCTTCTGGAGACAGGATCTCTTCCAAACGCGTTTGGGTCTGGCGGCGTAACGAATTATGAATTCCCGCGAGTACGATGACCATCCGATAATCCAAATCAGATGCTTTCGCGGCGACAGCCGTGAAGTTTGTTGTCTTACCGCTCTGAACAAAACCGACTACAAGACCCTTCCCCCTTCTCTTTCCTTCTCCTGCCTTAGTGTTAGGTGTCAACCCGATAATTTTATCGCTTGCCAGGTGAACTTCTTGGACCTGGTTTCCCCTGTTTTCCCTTTCCATTGACTTGACAAACTGACTCCAACTGGGATCAGTGGCCTGGGCACCCGCATACCAGCTTTCCTGCGCCCTTGCCATAACGGGCCCGCCGATACCTGCAACTCGCGCGATTCCAGTTGTGTACTTCTCTCGCATCGCCGCGATCTCATCTGCAGGCAAAATGTTGAGATTCGTCATTTGTTGCACCGCGGAGTCAAGCCCCTGCTGACGCGCGAGCGCAGTGAACATAACGTAGAAACCTTTATCGAATTCTGACACGAATAGCCTTTCTAGACTCAGTACCTGCAGCAATCGGAGATCATTCCGTAATAAATGCCCCTAAAGATTACCCGTTTTAAACGCTGCCCGGGGCCATTCCACCGACCACCAGACCAACTGTCTAGCGCAGAATAACCAGTTCGGTGCTTTCTCAACCCTTAGTCCTCCGCCCGGAGGTGCCTCAGCCGATCGAGTTCCGCGTCGCCGTTGGCGATGCGTGAGTGGATGCGGCAGGAGGCGTCGAAAAGCGCCCATGCTGCGTCAATGTCCGCGTTGCTGATGATGCGGGCGTTGGGCTCGCGCTCCCAGATGCCTTTGACATCGGCAACGGCGGTCCCACGGAAGAGCTCGGAGTCGGGGTCGAGGTTGATTGTGGTGAGTTCGCCCGAGCTGGAGACCTGGCCGAGCGCGACCATGACGGTGAGCAGGTCGTGAATCTGGGCTTGGTAGCCCTCCCCTACGTCCTCGTGGAATTCGAAGTAGAACCGCGTGATCGGCTCGAGATGCTCCGCGAGTGGTGAGCCGCTGAGCGCAGACACCAGGTCATCCAAGCGAGAGGGCGTAAGCAGCATCTGCTCGGTGACGTTGAGCGGGCAGACGGTGATGGGCACGGGCGCGGAATCGAAAACCTCCTTGGCCGCGTGCGGGTCCACCCAGAAGTTCCATTCGGCGGTGGGCGTGGTGTTGCCCGGGTAGTTGAATGCGCCGCCCATGACGGTGATGTGCTTGAGCTTTTTGTAGTGCTCCGGGTGGAGGCGTGCGAAGGCGGCAAGATTGGTCATCGGCCCGCTGACGATGAGATGGAGGTCGTCGGTGCCGCGCTCGATCGCATCTATCCAGAGCATGTCCCAGTCGCTCTCAATGTGACGCTCAGGGGCAGTCGCATATCCCAGGCCAGTGTCGCCGTGGGTGTCAGGCGTGGTGATCAGCTCCCAACCAAGCGGCTCCGGGATGCCCGCGGCCAGTGGAGTCCACGGGACATTGCACAGGGAGAGGATCCAAGCGGCGTTGCGGGCGCACTGGTCGGCCTCGACATTGCCGGCCGTAGTGGTCACGCACTCGAGTTCGAGCTGGCCGGTGTGGGCGGCGGCGGTGAGGTGGATCAGCGCGTAGGTGTCATCAATACCCGGGTCGCAGTCGAGGATGATTCTCATTGGTCAGCCTTCTCCGGGTGGGTTTCCTTGCCGACGACCGCCCAGACGACCTGTGCCAGTACTGCGATGGCACCGCAGATTCCGAACGCGACCGGGAAACCGAACTGACCGGCCGCCGCGCCGATCAGAATCGGCCCGATCACCTGGCCGGCATCCATGCACATCTGGAAGACAGACATAGTCTTGCCGCCGGAGCGGTCGTTACCGATGATGTCCGCCAGGCTCGCCTGCTGGCTGGGCACGAGCAGTCCCCCGCCCACACCAGCGATGACAGAGATCGCGATGAGCGGCCAGAAGCTCGTTGCAAAACCCATGACGGCTGTCGACAAGGCGGTGACAGCAAGGCCGGTAAGGATGAGGGGTTTGCGGCCGATGTCGTCGGCAAGCTTGCCCGAAAACTGCAGCGTGACGGCGTTCCCGAGCGCGAATGCCGCAAGCGCGAGACCGGCCTCCGCCGCACCATGCGGGAAAACCGAGGCAGCGAACAGCGGGAGGACCGCCACGCGCACGCCCATGTTCACCCAGCCGTTGGCAAAGGCGGAGGCGAGCAACGCGCGGTAACTGGGGTGGCCGAATGCCTCATCCAGGCGCATCGGTGGTCGCGCGGCGAAGTTCACGTCACGGTCAGACTTAGGCAAGCGCACCCAGACGACAACGGCCGCGGCAGCAACGGCAGCGCCGTAAATGACGAATGGCCAGCGCATACCCAGAAACGACAAGCCTGCACCAACAACCGGGCCGATGATGTTGCCCAGCAGGAACGCCGTGGCATAGGTCGAGCTCGCCCGCCCACGAATTCGCGGCGGCGCCACTTTCACGATGAGCGCCTGCGCCGAGATCGTGAACATCGTCGAGCCCAGCCCCGCGAGGAACCGCAGCACCAGCATGTGCCAATACTCCTGAGCCACTGCCACAAGTGCGGTGGTCACGGCCACAATCAGGAGACCTGTGATGTACACCTTGCGCGAGCCAAGCTTATCGACGAGCCATCCCGCCCCCGGCGCCCCCACCAACCGGGCGCCAGAGAATACCGAAACGACCGCAGCCGCAGCCGCCATCGAGACGCCGAAGCTCACCGCGAACTGCGGGATGATCGGCGCAATGAGCCCATACCCGAGCGCTATGAGGAAAGCGGCGGCGACAAGAACCCAAATCTCCTGGGGGATCTTGGGGAGCGCGGCATGTTCAGAGTTTTTCGGGGTGCTCATGGCGTGTTTGAGCCTACTGCGCCGGGACAGATTTAGGGATTCGGCCGAATATTGCGCCACATGAACCCGTGAAAGTGCAGGACTCCGGCCTGCAGTAGAACGCTTGTTCGAACCTCGATGAGGGAGTGTCCGGGGCACTTCATAGATTCTGAGCCATGACGTACATCAGCCACAGCTCCTACAGCCAAGAACTCGCCCGCCAGATCCGTTCCAGCCACGCACCGACCCTCGACCGCATTGAGTCGGTCATTCATCACCCGCGCTCCCTGGCGCGACCCAACCCCGACTGGCGGCCACCGACCCGTACTCTCCCCCGCATGGACGGAGGGCCTCAACTGAACGTGGCCATTACCCGGCGCCGCGTCGGCCCACGGGCACGCGCCCGCATCAAGGGCTTCGGCGAGCGCCATATCCCCGCCTACCTCATTGAGGTCCGCTTCACTGACGCCAGCGGCATCACCGTCGACCGCGACATCGCCGAGGCATGGGTGCGCGCGCTGGTTCCGTCCAGCATGGCCGGCGCCGTGCACGAGGTCTACTCCCCCACAGGCGCGACCTTCGTCTGGCTTGTCGACGGCACCTTCGCCCCCGTCTACTCCCCGCCCTCCATGTTCGAGGGTCTAGCGGCGGCCTAAGCGAGGGGCGTTAGATCTCGTCCTCTGTGTCGACGTCGTCAATGGGATCGAGGTCTTCCGCGTCGTCATCCTCGTCTTCGTCGTCTTCGCCGTCGTCAGCTCCGAAGATGTCGTAGACCTCGGGCTCGTCGAAGTCATCGTCGTCAAAGGGAAGCAGCTGGGATTCCCAATCCTCGGCTTGGTCGGCGGCGAGGCACAGGACGTCGAAAAGCCGGTCGAAGTCGGAGAAGGTGCCCAGGTCAAGGGACTCGGCATCGGCAGAGGCCTCGGCGTGAAGGGAGGCGAAAAGGCGCTCACGGTCCTCGTCCGTCAGCTCGGCATCGCCATCGGAATCCCAGAGTTCACCGATAGCGTCATCGAGCAGGTCGTCGTAGGTGTCCGGCAAAGCAACGAACGTGACTGCAGCGCACGGGGTGCCGTCTGCGACCTCCACCTGAACGTGGAGTTCTGCGTTCTCGCCGACCTCAGCGCGGACTACGTGTGGGTCGATCGGGTCCTGGAAAAATTCCAGGTCACCGATGCGCTCGTCAGTGCCCTCGAGCAGATCGCGCAGCACCGTGATGATCTGGTCGGTGGCCATGTGGCGGGCAACGGTATCCACAGCCCCCTCGACGGAGAAAACGACGGAAACGAGCACAGCCTCGAAGTCTTCATCATCCTCGTCGACGTCAGCGGCGGCGATGTAGACGTTCGCGGCCGGCAGGTGCGGGTCGATCTCGACGAAGTGGATCTCCACCTCGGAGGTAATGGGCACGAACATGGTGTCGTCGTGCACGCGCGATTCAATGCCCTCGCGGTCAAGACCTGCGGCGATGTCCTCGAAGAAGCTCATTGATCCGGTTCCCTTCCTTGGTTCCCGGGGTTAGTCGCGCCCGGACGACCCTAGCCTAGCTGCGCGGGTCGCAGCGCGCATGAGGATTCACGCTAGACGCCGATGAAGTCCGCGATGGACTCCAGCAGCTCAGGGCGGCCTGTGCCCCACTGGGTCATCTCAAAGCCTTCCCAGGCGCGGCGCTTGGCGGGTTTCGGGTCCCACACGATGGTTGGCTGAGTGCGAATGACGGCGGTGGCGCGGCCGGGGCGCTGGTCAGAACGGAAACCGTACTCCGGCCAGTCGTCGCCGGGGCGGCCGGTGTGGAAGAACAGGCCCCAGTGGTGCTGCATGCGCTCGCTCACGGCGGCGAAGTCATCGCGTTTGCCCAAACGGGTGAGCAAACCAGCGGGTGTGGCGAACTGGTCGCCGAAGATGGCCTCGAGGTCAGCGGTGTGGATCGCGCCCACTCCGAGTCGCTCTAGGGCGGGGACAACATAGTCGAAGTGGTACATCCACACTGGTGCCACCCGGCGGTGCTCCGTCGCGATGCGCACCGACGGCGCCCAGAACACGGCGTCGGCAACAAGCTCGGCGAAGTCGGCGCGCTCAGTGGCACAGTCGTAGGCCTCCAGGATCGCATCTGCGTGGTCGGGGTCATAGACCTCCAGCAGCCGACGCGCTGCCCGGCCGCGGGCCTTGCCGGAGACGAACATGGCTTTGGTGAAGCTGGCTTCGCCGGAGTTAGAGCCGATGAGCAGTGGAACCGGCGCCTCCTCATTGTCGGTGAAGGCATCGATGGGGTGCTTGGGCAAGACGTTCTCATCCACCGTGGGCATGAACGCCAGGTTGAGGTACTTCATCTCCCCTGAGCGGACGAGCAAGGAGTTACCTACGCGGACTAGTTCTTCTCCTTCGACCTCGCGGAGGTCGGAGAGGGTGGACAGGCGGGACATGCCCATGCCGTCGAGAAGCGAGCGCACCCACATGGCCGCCTGGACGCGCGAATGCACCGCACTCGCGGGATTCGACTGCGCGACTGCACCGTGGAACAGGCCGCGCGCTTGCGGGGAGCTCATCAAGGTGGTCACAGCGTTGGCGCCTGCGGATTCGCCCATGATGGTCACCCGGTTCGGGTCTCCACCGAAGAAGGCGATGTTGTCGCGCACCCAGTGCAGAGCGAGGATCTGGTCCAACGTGGCGGGGTTGGCCACGCAGTCCGGCCCGAGCGAGCGCATGTCCAAGTAGCCGAGCACACCGAGCCGGAAGTTCAGCGAGACGTAGACGATGTCCGCCGCCGCGGCCAGACCGTGGCCTTGCAGCACCTTCTCGTGGGAGGCGCCGGTGAGGAACGTGCCGCCGTGCATGTAGACGACGACGGGTAGAACATCGTCGGTGTCGGGGCGGACAATGTCGAGGGTGAGGCAGTCCTCGGTGCCAATGACTTTGTCGTTCCACCCGTAGGTGCCTTGCATGGCGGGCTGGCTGAACTCGGAGGCGTCGAATTCCCCGCGCCACGCCTCACGGGGGCGAGGAGCGTGGAAGCGGTGCTTCCCGCCGGTCGGCGCCCCGTACGGGATGCCGCGCCACGTGCGCATGCCCGAGCCAGGATCGACAACGCCGCGCACTGTCCCAGCATGGGTGTGCACGACGGGGTCAGTGGCGGAGACAGCTGCCATGCGGACAACTGTAGCCGTGTCATGTAATCCCGGCCTATGATGACGTGGCCGGGAACACGACACTAATGTTCCCCCAACCAACCCCCAAGGAGACGAGATCACCATGTTCGGCCGCAAGAAGAAGAACGATCAAGCCGTGGCCGAAAACGGCCCCCAGGGCGGTTACACGGACTCCGCACAGATCGAGGAGAACGCCTCTGCCATCGGCAAGGGCTTCATCAAAGCGCTTGATCGCGCGGTCCGGCTGCAGAGCGGGTTGATCGAGGCCTACGTGGACCGCCTGCGCCGCGCGAACCCGGAGGCCACTCCGCAGCAGATCCAGGAGATGATGGACAAGCACTTCCCCACTATCGCGGCCGGTTCTGGTGCCGGTGCGGGCGGTGCTGCCGCCATCCCCGGTGTCGGATTCGTCACCGGCACGGCGGCGATTGCCGGGGAGTCCCTCCTGTTTGTGGATCTGGCGGCTGTCTACACGGTCGGTTCCGCGTACCTGCGCGGTGCAGACATCTCCGATGAGGAACACCGCAAGGCGATCGTTCTCATGGTCTTGCTGGGCACGCAGGGCACGGCGATCGTCGATACGCTCATCGGGCCCGAGGCAGCACGAATGCCAGGACCGAAGATGCTGAAGAACTTCACCGGCCCCACCCTCAACCAGGCGAACTCGATGATGACGCGGGCGCTGAGGAAGTCGATCTCGAAGCGTCTGCGCCGGATGTGGATCGGCAAGCTGATGCCGTTCGGCATCGGTGCGGTGGCCGGCCTGTACGCCAACCGCAAGCTGGCGAAGGCCGTGGTGGACAACGTGTCGAACAACCTCGGTCACCCGCCGGCCCAGTTCCTTCAGGAGCTACCGCCGAAGACGGAGGTCGAGGAAGAGTTGGACAAGGCAGAGTCTGACAAGAATTCCCGCCTCGCGGCGATGATTTCCGTCTTCCGCAAAAACCGCGACAACGGCCCTGAGATCGAAGGCGACCCAGAGGCGAAGGGCATCCTGGAAAAGCTCGGCATCACCGGTAACGCTGACGAGCTGGAGGAAAACGCTCTGCGCAGCCGCTTCTCACGCGGCACGAAGGGTGAATCCGAATAAGTCCCCTGCTGACCCGCGCGCTGAAAGCGAATGCGGGATTCGCTGCACTTACCCTCATCACCGCTGTGATCGCGGCGGTCCTGCAAGTCGCTGTTCCCGGGTTGACTGGTGCAGCTGTTGACGTTGCCACCGGCACCCGCGAGGGATCCATCACCACGATCGCGTGGGCGATGGTGGGCATTGCGGCAGCCCAGTTCGCGTTCCAGGTGCTGCGCCGCTGGGCAGCCGGTTCACTGGCCACCCGCTCGCAGCATTGGGTGCGGGTGGAGCTGCTGAGAACTCTGCATCGCCTTGACGGTCCCGGTCAGGACGACATTGTCACCGGGCAGATCGTCTCGCGCTCGATTACGGACTTAGGGCAGCTGTTCTCGGTCTTCGCCATGGCGCCGCTCGCGGTCACCCGCCTCGTGCAATTGCTGCTCACGCTGGCGGTCATGCTCTCCCTCGACGTTCCGCTGACGCTGATGTCGCTGGGTTTCTTTCCGCTCATCGTGTGGGTCGGCGGCCGGTCGCGCAGATCCATGTATGCCGCCACGTGGGCGAACCAGCAGTCCGCAGCAGAGCTAGCCAGCCACGTCGAGCAAACCGTCTCCGGCGTCCGCGTGGTCAAAGCCTTTGGCCGCGCTGAACATGAGGTGTCCGTGCTCGACCGGCTCGCCCGCGACCTCTATGCGGTGAAAATGCGCGCCGCCAAGCTCACCGCCCGGTTCCAACCGACGTTGACCCAGCTCCCCAACATCGCGCTGGTGGTCACCATCGTCGCAGGCGGTCTCATCGCGCTCAGCGGCGGCATGACGGTCGGCGGATTCGTCGCCTTCACCGTTTATCTGACGTCACTGACGCAGTCGATGTCGATGCTGGCCAACACCTACGTCACTCTGCAGATGGGCATGAGCGGCATCGATCGGCTCGACGAAGTTCTCGCCCTCTCCCCGGAGCAACCCGCGCCCACTGCCCCAGCGCTGCCCAACGGCCCCACCGGCATCGACTTCGACCACGTCACCTTCACCACCGACGGACGCTGTGTGCTCGACGATGTCAGCTTCACCGTCTCCCCCGGCGAGCATGTCAGCGTCATCGGCCCCGCCGGCGCCGGCAAGTCCATGGCGGTCCAACTCGCAGGCGCGTTCTACACACCAGATTCGGGGAGTATTTCGCTTATCGACGCCTCCGGGCAACGGTTCCGCTACTCAGACCTTCCCGCCAGGGAGATCCGCAAAGCAGTCACCTGCGTCTTCGACGAGGCGTTCCTGTTCTCTGTTTCCATCCGGGACAACATCGCCATGGGTGCTGACGTCACCGACGCCGAGGTCGCCCACGCGGCACGGATGGCCTGCGCCGATGAATTCGTCGAGAACCTTCCTGACGGTTACGACACTGTCGTCGGCGAGCGCGGCCTGACGCTATCTGGCGGGCAGCGTCAACGCATTGCGCTCGCCCGCGCGCTTCTGTCTCAGCCGGCCGTGCTCGTGCTCGACGACGCTACCTCAGCTATTGATGCCACCACCGAATCCACCATCCTGCGCAACCTGCGCGAGAACCTCAAAGGTGTAACGCTCATCGCCGTGGCGCACCGGCAGTCGACTGTGGACCACACCGACCGGGTGATCATCCTCTCCCCTGCGGACGGTGAGGGCAGCGGCGGCAGCCGCGTTGTCGCTGACGGTCCGCGCGGGGAGATTGTGGAGACTGACCTCTACCGCGCGCTCATGGATCCGGACGTTCACCGTGCGCGCCGCCCCGAACCGACCCACGACCAACTTTGGCCCGAAGTCGCTGAGGAAACCCACGAGCACGTGCTCACCCAAGCAACAGGCGCCGGGGCCGGTTTCGGCGGTGGCGGTGGCCGCGGCGGCGGGGGCGGGGGTGCCGCCCGCGTGGTCACCGCGACACCGGAGTTGTTGGAGCGCCTCGAACACCTCCCTCCTGCCACGGAACAACCCACTGGCACCATCCCGGAGGGTGCGCGCGCGATGCTGCGCTCCGTGCGCTGGCTCATCCTCGCCGTCACTCTCTTACTCGTGGTCGGGGTGCTCACGGACTTGGCCTTCCCCACCCTGGTGCGCACCGCGATCGACCGCGGCATCCAGGCGGGCGACCCGGGCGCACTGTGGGCCGTCGGCGCGGCCGCCCTCGTCGTTGTAGTCATCGCTTGGGCTGCGAACGCAGCAATGACGGTACTGTCCTCACGCTCCGGCGAGCGGCTCCTCTACGGCTTGCGGGTCCGTAGTTATGACCACTTGCAGAAACTCGGTCTGAACTACTTCGAGTCGAATCTGTCGGGGCGGATCATGACGCGAATGACCACCGACATCGACACGCTGTCCAGTTTCCTGCAGACGGGATTGGCGCAGGCGGTGGTCTCCGTCGGCACGCTCATCGGTGTCACGGTCATGCTCGTCGCAACGGACGGTTCACTCGCACTCATTGCTCTGGCCGCAGTGCCGATCATCGCGGTGATCACGGTGGTGTTCCGCCATTACTCGAAGCGTTTCCACGCCCAAGCCCGTGCACAGATCTCGGCGGTCAACGGGGAGTTCGCGGAGCTCATCGGCGGCATCCGCAGTAGCCAGATGCACTTAATGGAGCCGGTCGCCGAAGCACGCTTCAGCGACGAAAGTGATACGTATCGGCGCTTGCGCATGCGTTCTCAGCTCCTCGTCGCCTTCTACTTCAACGGCATGCAGGCGATCACCCAGATCATGACGGCCGTTGTGGTCGGCGTGGGCGCGACCCGCGTCGCCGAAGGCACCCTGTCGGTCGGTGTGCTGGTCGCCTTCACCATGTACTTGAGCCTGCTGTACGGGCCGATCCAGCAGCTGGGCCAGATTTTCGACTCTTGGCAGCAAGCCACCGTCAGCTTCGACCGTATCCGCGAATTGCTCGACACTGAGACCACGGTTCCCGATACCGGTACTCACACGGGCGCTGCCTCGGCCGCACAAGGCGAGCTCGCCCTGGAGAACGTCACTTTCTCCTACACCGCCGACGGCCCCGATGTGCTTTCTGCTGTCGACATCACCGTCAAGCCAGGCCAGACTGTCGCCCTGGTGGGGCCGACGGGGGCGGGCAAATCAAGCGTCGTCAAGCTGTTGGCGCGTTTCTATGATCCCGTGACGGGCGCTGTGACCGCGAGCGGCGCGGACGTGCGTGACTTCCCGCTCGTGGATTGGCGGCGCGCGCTGGCGCAGGTGCCGCAAGAGTCCTACCTCTTTCCCGGGACTGTGGCCGACAACATCTCATATGGAGTCTCGGATGCCACCGCGGCCGAGATCGAGGATGCTGTCAGGCGTATCGGGGCGCTCGGCGTCATCGCTTCCATCCCCGGCGGGTTCAACCACCCCGTCGGGGAACGTGGTCGGGGCTTGAGTTCCGGCCAGCGCCAAATCATCGCGCTCGCCCGCGCGGAAATCCTCCACCCGCGCGTCGTGCTTCTCGACGAAGCCACCGCCACCCTCGACCCCGTGACCGAACGCGACGTGCTCGACGCGGCCGCGAAAACCACCCGCGGACGCACCTCCGTTATCGTCGCGCACCGCCTCGCTACGGCGCGGAGGGCCGACCGAATCCTCGTCATTGACGCTGGGCGGATCGTGGAGGACGGTTCCCACGAGGACCTGCTCGCCCAGGACGGACGGTACAGCCGGATGTGGGCCGCGAGTCGGTGACCCGTAACTCTTTTCCGTTCCGCCAGCAAGGTTAGGCACAGCTAGATGGGTGGGTGTCGGTCAGCCGACGGCTAAGCACGTAGTATGGGCTACGACTGGCTACAGCCGGATAAAACGATCCGAAGAAATCTACCCGAAGGAAGGCGAGCAACCGCCGTGAGCAGCGAAAACACGTTCGGCCAAAATGACTGGCTGGTGGACGAAATGTTCCAGCAGTACAAGGAGGACCCCAACTCCGTCGACGCAGAATGGCGCGAGTTGTTTGAGAAAGAGGGCACGGCGGGCGCCGACGCTAAGCCTGTCTCCGCCGCTGCCCCTGCGAAGAACGCAGCAACTAACGCAGCTAACGCCGAAGTAGACGACCGCCCGCACCGGGCCCGCACCGAAACCAAGGTCGCAGAGACCACCGGTGCCCCGTCCCAGGACGGCCGTGAAACCAAGGTGGACAAGGCGATTGAGACTACGGCCAAGTCCCAGCCTTCCGAGAAGAAGGCGGCTAAGAAGACCGTGAAGCCGTCGCCGATGGAAAAGGTCAAGCCGCTGCCTGAGGCTGGCGAGACCCAGCTGAAGGGCACCTTCAAGGCCATCGCTAAGAACATGGACGAGTCCCTGACCGTCCCGACGGCGACGACCGTGCGCGACATGCCGGTCAAGCTCATGTTCGAAAACCGTGCGCAGATCAACGACCACCTCAAGCGCACCCGCGGCGGCAAGATCTCGTTCACCCACATCATCGGCTGGGCCATTGTGAAGTCCGCCATGATCCACCCGGGCATGAACGTCAACTACACCGTCAAGGACGGCAAGCCGTTCGTGGTCACGCCGGAGCACATTAACCTCGGTCTGGCTATTGACCTCCCGCAGAAGGACGGCACCCGCGCGCTCGTGGTCGCCGCCATCAAGGAGTGCGAGACCCTCACCTTCGAGCAGTTTGTCCGGGCGTACGAGGACATTGTCGCCCGCGCCCGCGACAACAAGCTGAAGATCGACGACTTCCAGGGTGTCACCATTCAGCTGACCAACCCGGGCGGGATTGGCACCCGCCACTCCATCCCGCGCCTGACCAAGGGCCAGGGCACCATCGTCGGTGTCGGCGCGATGGACTACCCGGCTGAGTTCGCCGGTGCTTCTGAGGACCGTCTCGCCGAGCTCGGTGTGGGCAAGCTGACCACGCTGACCTCCACCTACGACCACCGCGTCATCCAGGGCGCGGAGTCCGGCGAGTTCCTGCGCGACATCTCCCAGTTGCTTATCGACGATAAATTCTGGGACGAAATCTTCGACGCCATGTCCATCCCGTACGCCCCGATGCGTTGGGCGCAGGACATCCCCAACACCGGTGTGGACAAGTCCACCCGTGTGATGAACCTGATTGAGGCCTACCGCTCCCGCGGCCACCTCCTCGCTGACACCAACCCGCTCAACTGGGAGCAGCCGGGCCTGCCCAAGCCGGACGTGTCCGACCTGCTGCTGGAGACCCACGGCCTGACCCTGTGGGACCTGGACCGCACATTCAACGTCGGCGGCTTCGGCGGCAAGGAGACCATGACGCTGCGCGAGGTGATTACCCGCCTGCGCGCCGCCTACACCCTCCACGTCGGTGCCGAGTACACCCACGTCCTCGACCGCGACGAGCGCGACTGGCTGCGTGACCGCCTCGAGGTGGGCATGCCCAAGCCGACCAACGCCGAGCAGAAGTACATCCTGCAGAAGCTCAACGCCGCTGAGGCCTTCGAGAACTTCCTGCAGACCAAGTACCTGGGTCAGAAGCGCTTCTCCCTCGAGGGCGCGGAAACGCTGATCCCGCTCATGGATGCCGTCATTGACACCGCTGCCGGCCAAGGCCTCGACGAGGTTGTCATTGGCATGCCGCACCGCGGCCGCCTCAACGTGCTGTTCAACATCGTGGGCAAGCCGGTCAAGACCATCTTCGGCGAGTTCGAGGGCAACCTGCAGCCCGCCCAGCAGGGCGGCTCCGGCGACGTGAAGTACCACCTCGGCTTCGAAGGCGAGCACATCCAGATGTTCGGCGACGGCGACATCAAGGTCTCCCTGGCCGCTAACCCGTCCCACCTGGAAGCTGTGGACCCGGTTCTGGTCGGTATCGCCCGCGCGAAGCAGGACATCATCAACCACGGCCAATCCGCCGACGACCACCCCATCGTCCCGATGATGCTCCACGGCGACGCCTCCTTCACCGGCCTGGGCGTGGTTCAGGAGACCCTGAACATGTCCAAGCTGACCGGTTATGACGTCGGTGGCACCGTCCACATCGTGGTGAACAACCAGGTCGGCTTCACCACCACCCCGGACCAGGGCCGTTCCACCTACTACGCCACTGACCTGGCCAAAGGCTTCGACTGCCCGGTCTTCCACGTCAACGGCGACGACCCCGAAGCGGCCGCTTGGGTGGGCCAGCTGGCCACCGAGTACCGCCGCGAATTCGGAAAAGACGTCTTCATCGACCTCATCTGCTACCGCCTGCGCGGCCACAACGAGGCTGATGACCCGTCGGTGACCCAGCCGATCATGTACGAGCGCATCGACTCCCACCCCTCTGTGCGTACCCGCTACACCAAGGACCTCATCGGCCGTGGCGACATCACCGAGGAAGAGGCCGAGATCGCCGCACAGGACTTCCACGACCAGCTGGACTCCGTCTTCAACGACGTCAAGGAAGGCGGCGGCTCCCCCGCCGAGCAGACCGGCATCACCGAGTCCCAGGAGCTCACCCGCGGCCTGGACACCTCCATCGATGAGAACCTGTTCAAGACGCTGGCCGATGCTTACGCCGACCTGCCGGACGACTTCACGCCGAACAAGCGCCTGAAGACCGTTCTGAAGGCCCGCGGCGGCTCCTTCGACGGTGGCGACATCGACTGGGCATGGGGCGAGCTGCTCGCCTTCGGCTCCCTGGCGCACGGCGGCAAGCTCGTCCGCCTCGCCGGCGAGGATTCCAAGCGCGGTACCTTCACCCAGCGCCACGGTGTCCTGTTCGACCCGAGCACCGCGGAACAGTACAACCCGCTCGACGCCATCGCCATCGAGGCTGGCAACGGCGGCCGCTTCCAGATCTACAACTCCGCTCTGACGGAGTTCGGCGGTCTGGGCTTCGAGTACGGCTACACCGTCGGCAACCCGGACGCCCTGGTTGCTTGGGAGGCCCAGTTCGGCGACTTCGCCAACGGCGGCCAGACCATCATCGACGAGTACATCTCCTCCGGTGAGACCAAGTGGGGCCAGCTTTCCAGCCTGATCATGCTGCTGCCGCACGGTTACGAGGGCCAGGGCCCGGACCACTCGTCGGCACGCATCGAGCGCTTCCTGCAGCTCGTTGCTGAGGGGTCCATGACCATCGCTCAGCCGTCCACCCCGGCTAACCACTTCCACCTGCTGCGCCGCCAGGCGCTCGGTGAAATGCGCCGCCCGCTGGTCATCTTCACCCCGAAGTCCATGCTGCGCAACAAGGCAGCTGTCTCGCAGCCGGCAGAATTCATCGAGACCACCGGGTTCCGTTCCGTCATCGATGACCCGCACCTCGTTGACGCGAACAACAAGGTCATCGGCGATGCCGAGAAGGTCAAGACGATCATGCTGTGCTCCGGCAAGATCTACTACGAGTTGGAGAAGCGCCGCCAGAAGGACGGGCGTGACGACGTCGCGATCATCCGCATCGAGATGCTCCACCCGATCCCCTTCAACCGCCTCTCCGACGCCTTCGCCAACTACCCGAACGCCGAAGAGATCCGCTTCGTCCAGGACGAACCTGCAAACCAGGGTCCGTGGCCGTTCTACAACGAGCACCTGGCCAACTACGTGGAGAACATGCCGCCGATGCGCCGCATCTCGCGCCGCTCCCAGTCCACGACTGCGACCGGCGTGTCCAAGGTGCACCAGCAAGAGGAGAAGGCGCTTCTCGACGAAGCTTTCGCCGACTAACCCTTCCCCTTAGACAGCCGAAAGCCCGCCACCTGGAGTTCAACCTCCGGGTGGCGGGCTTTCCGTCGTGCGTTGGGCTCTGCTTAGGAGTCCCGGGCTTCGCCTTCCTCGACGATGCGCTGAAGTTCAGCGCCCATACCGGTCTTCTCCATCATCCAATCATTCACAGCACGCGAGGGATCTCCCTCCGCCTTCGTCCGCTCAACCAGCTTTTGGAGATCCTCCGTGCTCAGCGCGCGGGTGGCCTTATGCATCGCTTGCCGGATACCACGATCAAACAATCCCACCTTGAAGACGGGCATGATGTTGCGTGGCAGAGTCTCCTGCTCGCTCGCCTCGGCGGGCGGTGCGTTCGTGGGTAGTGCGTCCGTTGGCGGTGCGTCCGTGGGTTGCCCTTCTGGGGGCTGTCCCTCCGGGATATCGTCCTTCGGTTTCGCGTTGTCCCCGCGTCTCGGTTCAACCCCGCGTGTGCTTTCCGGATTCTGCAAAGCACCGCCGTCGTCCTCGGGTTCGCACCCTTGAGCTGGCGAAGGATCCAACGTCATGAAGTCACCGGGGAGCGTGCCAGCAGCAGCATCGTAGGTCGCGTCCTGGACATCCAGGTCTTCTTCATTGGCGGTGGCGATCTGCGCGCGAAGTTTCGCCTCCTCACCGGGGTTCTGGCCTTCCACAAGGGTGCCGGAGCAGAAGACTCCCAGATTCGCTTCACCCGACTGGAGCATTTCCAGCTTGTCTGAGGCAGTTGCGAGTTCAACTCCGACGATCCCAACCGGGCGGCCGTCGAGTTCAATGACCTGCCGGTAGATCTCGGCAAGCACCCACTGCTCCGGATCGGAAGGATCGGCGGCAATGACCACCGGTTCAGAACCGTCCTGCGCGCAGGACGAAAGCGTCAGCGCAGTCGCCACTGCGAGGACGTTGACAGCGAGTTTTCTCCCCAGCACTTAACGCTCCGGGTGAGCCGGGTTGTCGGGGTCAATGTTGGTTTCAGCGTGGTCGCGCGGTTCAACGCGGTAGCTTTCCGACGCCTCCACCCCCACCGGCCGCCAGCGGAGCTCCTCCGGCTGAACCGGACGCTCGTGCGGTGCCGGTTCCGGCTGGGCGGGCTGGGGATGCGCCTGCGGTTCAAGCGGCTCATGCGGCTGGGCACCAACATGCGGCTCCCGCGGCTGCCCCTGCTGGATCTGCTCCCGCTGCGGCGCGGGCTGTCCCGGCTTGCCCATTTGGTTGATCATGTCCCTGGCGCGGGGGGCTTGGGAGGCTTCGCAGAGGACGTCGTAACGCCCGGCGACGATGGTGGTCATGGAGGAAAAGTCGCGCTTACCCTGCGTGAATGTGTAACCGGCGGCCGCGAAGATGAGGCCGAAGATGACACCGATAACGAGCGCGGTGAACAGCGAACCCCAGACGTTGGGGCTGAACATTGCGAACAGCAGACCGACGAACAGACCCAGCCACAGGCCCGACAGCGCACCGCCGCCCAGGACGCGCCCCCAAGTCAGCCGCCCGGTGACCTTCTCCACCTGCATCAGGTCCACACCGACGATGGTCAGGTTCTCGACGGGGAACTCTCGGTCGGACAGGCCGTCGACAGCAGCTTGCGCCTCGGCGTAGGTATTGAAGCTACCGACCGGCCACCCGGACGGGCGCTGCAACGCTTGCGGGCGGGCTTGCTGGTTATACGGCTGGGTCATGGCTGCTAATCCTCAATTCGGTAATAGATATCGCGTACTCCCATGATTGTAATGCCAGGCTAGGAGCAGGTTGAGCACTGACATATACTGTTCCCACGATGAGTGACACCGCACCAATTACCGAAGCAGCTGTCCGCAACGCCCTCGCGCGTGTCGACGACCCCGAGATCGGCAAACCGATCACCGACCTCGACATGGTCGAATCTGTCCGGATCGAAGGCCGCGATGTCGCCGTGGGCATCTATCTGACCATCGCGGCATGCCCGATGCGCGACACTATCCACGGCAACGTGCGCGCGGTGCTTGAGGAACTCGACGGCGTCGGCGAAGTCAGCGTGACCATGCACACCATGAGCGAGGAGCAGCGCCGCGCGTTGGCGCAGCGTCTCAAGGGTGACAAGTCCGATCCGGTCATTCCGTTCGCTCAGCCCGGTTCGACGACGCGCGTGTTCGCGGTCGCGTCGGGCAAGGGTGGTGTCGGCAAGTCCTCGATGACAGTCAACTTGGCGACGTCGCTCGCGGCCCAGGGGTTGACCGTGGGCATTCTCGACGCCGATATCTACGGCCACTCTGTGCCCGGCCTCATGGGCTCGGCCGGCCAAGGCCCCACGGTTGTCGACGAGATGCTCCTCCCCCCGATCGCCCACGACGTCCGCCACATCTCCATCGGCCAGTTCGTGGAAGGCAACGCTCCCGTTGTCTGGCG
Organism: Corynebacterium sp. CCUG 70398; assembly: GCF_024454055.1. Lineage (NCBI taxonomy): Bacteria > Bacillati > Actinomycetota > Actinomycetes > Mycobacteriales > Corynebacteriaceae > Corynebacterium > Corynebacterium sp. CCUG 70398. The sequence continues at coordinate 92,850 of NZ_JAGPYZ010000001.1, read as the reverse complement.
CGGCCCCATGCTCACCCGGGCTATTCAGCAGTTCCTCACCGATGTGTACTGGTCCGAGCTCGACGTCTTATTCATGGATTTACCGCCGGGAACCGGTGACATCGCCATCTCTGTGGCTCAGCTCGTGCCCAACGCAGAGCTGATCATTGTGACCACCCCGCAGGCCGCCGCCTCGGAGGTCGCCGAGCGAGCCGGCTCCATCTCCCAGCAGACCGGCCAGAAGATCGCCGGCGTCATCGAGAACATGTCCGCGATGGCCATGCCCGACGGCACCATGTTGGACATTTTCGGCACCGGCGGCGGCGAGCACGTGGCTGAGCGCCTCTCCGTCATCACCGGCGAGGACGTTCCCCTGCTCGGCTCCGTCCCGCTCGATCCCTCGCTGCGCGAGCATGGCGATGACGGCACACCCGTTGCCATCTCCGCCCCTGACTCCCCCTCGGCGCAGGCGATCAACGCTATCGCTGAGAAGCTCAAGGTGCGCCGAGAGTCCCTGGCGGGCAAGAACCTCAATCTCGGCGTAACGGGTAACTAGCGCGGTCCCACCCTACCTGGCGAGCCATTCGCGGGCTGCTGACTTGTTCAGTATTCTTGTGGCATTCATCCCGAATACGTCACGTTTCTCAGTGCGAAGGAGGAATCATGTCAGCACCAGTGTTCAAGGAGCTCAGTGAAGCTCAGCTCCGGGAGCAGCTCACCAGCGTCAAGAACGAAATGGCCCCCTACACCGTTGATGTGCTCCGCCGATTGAAAGACGCGGGTGCGATCAACTTCGAAGAAGAGCGTCTGCTCAACCGCTACGAATCTCTGAACTGGCTCATCGAGGGTTAGAATCCCTTGGACTCGCAGACTTTTAGTGCGAAAGTTCACCACTTCTCCTCGCAAAGCGAGGACCTACTTAACGACACTCTCGTCGGCAGAACCGAGTTGAGCGACTTTCTCATCTCCAAAGATAAAAACCGTGCAACCTTTAACCTGACAAAATCACTGGAAATTGAGCAGTCAGGGAGCGACCGTTTGAGCCTCCGCTGCGAATATCGTCTCTGCACGAGTTCCGATGGAACCCAGATAGCCATCGAAACGAGTAGTTACAAGGTGCAGTTCAAGGCTCTCCAGAAGTTCGTTCCGATCGTGCGGTTGAGTATGAACGCGATGCTCGAAACAAACCGTCTAGTCATTTTCAGTTTCATTCTGATTCGGTGCCGTTGGGCCTACTCCTCGCGCGAGCCGGAAAATACGATGCCGCAGCGCACCAGCAAGACGTTCACTTCCCGATGGGTCATCGACGATTCAGAGTTAGTCTTGAAGATGTCATCGAACTACTAGTCAAGGAGTTCGGAGCTAGGCCGCGGGACGGTTGGCAGCGCCACCTTGACGAAAGCCGCGATAAATTCTACGAACTACAAGCCAGCTCGGTTATCCGGGACAACATTCCAACTGCAATTTCGGTGCTAGAGGATCTGGGATACACAGTTAGCTCACCGTGATAAGCGGGTCGCGGCTCTAGGTCACGTCAGCCCAGGAGAATCCCCCGCCCGAAGCCTGCGGGGGCTGGGGCGGCTCCTGCTTCTTCACCCCCGGCTGACGGCGCCGCGGCCGCTGCGGCTGGCCCTGCCGCGCAGCAGTACCAGCAGCTGTGGACCCGGTCGCGTTGCTGGAGGATGCTAGCCGCGGATCCTCGTTCATCATTGTGCGCGGGTCGAATTGGTCGAGGTAGTCGCCTTCTTCGTCGAAAAGCACTTTGGCGATGGCGCGCTTGGGGCCCATCGCGGCGTACTCGGTGACGGTGTTGATCGGCTGGCGGAATTCCTCGAACTGGTCGAATTCGCCGTTCAGCTCGGCCTTGGCGTTGTTGATGGCGCGGCGGGCAGCGAAAATCGCGGCGCGGACATCCTCGATGACTCCAGGCAGGCGCTCAGGCCCGATGACGATGAGGCCCACGAGAATGACAACAAAGATCTCGAGCCAGCCAATGGAATCAAACACGCCTTTACTTTAACCCGCCGCGCAACTTCGACCACAGCGAGTGCGTTTCTTCGGCGGGGATCTCACCGTCCGTCATCAACGCGAGCTTTTCGACGAGCGAACGCGGCGCCCGCAAACACCCATCCCCATTGTGCAACCGCACTGCCGCAGCAGCCGCTTGCTGGCGCTGCGTTTCCTCCCGGCAGTCAGAGCATTCGGCGAGGTGCGAGTGGGCGCGTTGGGTGGCGGAGGGGGACAGTTCGCCGTCGATAAGCGCGGCGACAGCCTCGTAACTCAAGTGGTCGATGGAATCGAACTGGCGCATGCCGAGCCCCTTAGCGCGCGCGGATGAGCTCGCGGGCCCCCTCGTTGGTGCGGGCTTTCGCCTCGAGGGAGTCGCGCAGCTGGCTGCGGCCGCGGTGGATGCGGGAGCGGACGGTGCCCATCTTCACGCCGAGCGTCTTGGCGATCTCTTCGTAGCTCATGCCCACCACATCACACAGCACGACGGAGACACGGAATTCAGGGCTGAGCTCGTCGAGCGCCTCCTGCAGCGCAGGATCCAGGTTGGAGACGTTATATGCCTGCTCTGGCGTCATCGCGGTGCCCGGAACACGCTCATAATCCTCCGGCAGAGCCTCCATGCGGATCTTGCTGCGGTGGCGCACCATGTCCAGGAACAGGTTGGTGGTGATGCGGTGCAGCCAGCCCTCGAAGGTGCCCGCCTTGTAGGACTTCACGCTGCGGAACACGCGCATGAACGTTTCCTGCGTCAGATCTTCCGCGTCCTGCTGGTTACCGGAAAGACGAAACGCGAGACGGTAGACGCTGTCGGCGTGTTCCTCCACGAGCTCCGCCCAGGTCGGCATCGCAGAGTGCCCCGCGTCGAATGCGGCCGTGCCGCTTAGCTCTTGATCGGAGGACACCAAACTCATGGTGTTATTGTCCCCCATCCCCTTTCCGCACGCCATAACAGGTCCTGCCAAGTTGCTGACAGTCCCTGCCCCCGCGGCCCAGTAGGATGAGGCGCGTGAGCGATTCTGCATTTACTTCCCTGACTAGTTACATCGAATCCGCGCCGATGGACGCCAACCATGCCATCGCGCGTGCCGACGCCGCCGAGTACGGCCTCACCGCCCCCTCCCCCGCCCTCGGCAACCTGCTGGGCACCCTGGCTGCAGGCGCAGGTGCGGCGGGTTCTGGCGCGACGGGCGCGGTGGCGATCACCCCGGCCGCCGGTGTCGTCGGGCTGCACATCCTCCACGGCCTGCCCGAAAAATCCACATTGACCTGTATCGATCCGGAGGCGGATCACCAAAACCGCGCGAAAGCGCTGTTCCGCGAAGCGGGCTACCCCACCTCGCGCACCCGGTTCCTCCCCTCGCGCCCGGTCGACGTGCTGGGCCGCCTGGCCACGCAGGCGTACCACGTGGTTTACATGGACGTTGAGCCCGTCGACCTGCCGGCCGCGATCGAGGCCGCATGGCCACTGCTCAGCCCCGGCGGCACCCTCGTGGTCGTGGGATCGCTTCTCGACGGCACCATCGCCGACCCCTCCCGGAAAGACCGCGACACCCTCGCCGCCCGTGAAGCGGATGAGGTTGTGGAGGGGTTTGAGGGGGCCGTCGTCACGCGTCTGCCGCTGGATGCCGGCGTGACGCTGGTGACGCGAAAAGGCTAGTACACTACCTCGCCCTTGCCCACGACGGTGACCCCGCCGTCAGAGATCTTGAACTCGCGCTCCTCGTCGTGGGCACGGTTGATGCCCACCGTGCCGCCGTCGGACACGTAGACGTTCTTGTCCAGGATCGCGTGGCGGACAATGGCGCCCTTGCCCACGCGCACACCCGGCATGAGGACTGAAGATTCGACCGTCGCGCCGTCCTCGACGTGCACGTCAGTAGACAGCACCGAGTTGCGCACCGTCGCACCTGAAATGATCGAACCCGGCGCAATGATGGACTCCTGCGCAATACCGCCGGAGACGAACTTTGCCGGCGGCAGGTTCTCGTCCTCGGTCGAGTGAATCGGCCAGGACTTGTTGTAGAGGTTGAACACCGGGTGGATCGAGATGAGATCCATGTGCGCGTCGTAGAAATTGTCGATCGTACCGACATCACGCCAGTAGCCCTTATCGCGCTCGGTCGCGCCCGGAACCTCGTTGGAGGAGAAGTCGTAAACATTAGCTTGGCCTTTACGCACGAAGAACGGGATGATGTCGCCGCCCATGTCGTGCTCAGACGCCTCGTTGACATTGTCCTCGCGCAGAGCGGAGATGAGCGCCTCCGTGGAGAAGCAGTAGTTGCCCATCGACGCGTAGGTAACATCCGGGTCGTCCGGGGTGCCCGGAGGGTCAGCCGGCTTCTCCAGGAACTCGGTGATGGAGCCGTTCTCGTCAGCCTGGATGCACCCGAACGCCGTGGCCTCAGAACGCGGGACGCGGATGCCAGCAACCGTGCATTCCTTGCCGGACGCAATGTGGTCCTCCACCATCTGCGCCGGGTCCATGCGGTAGACGTGGTCGGCGCCGAAGACCAAAACGTAATCCGGAGACTCGTCGAAGATCAGGTTGAGCGACTGCAGCAGCGCGTCCGCCGACCCTTGGTACCAGCGCTTGCCCAGGCGCTGCTGCGCCGGCACGGACGCGATGTACTGGTGCGTCGGGCCGGAGAAGTTCCACGCGGTAGCCACGTGACGGTCCAACGAATGCGACTTGTACTGCGTCAACACAGCGATGCGCATATATCCGGCGTTGACCAGGTTGGACAGTACGAAATCGATGAGGCGGTAGTTACCGCCAAAGGGCACGGCAGGCTTGGCACGGTCGAGAGTCAGCGGGAAAAGGCGCTTGCCTTCACCGCCGGCGAGGACGATGGCGAGGACATTCGGCTGGCGACTGTTCATACTGCCCAGACTAGGGAAAATCCCATCCGTGCGCACGGTTTGAAATGTCACTAGTCTCGGAAAGCATGAGAGTCGGAATGATGACCCGCGAGTACCCGCCGGAAGTGTACGGCGGGGCAGGTGTCCACGTGACTGAACTGACCCGTTTTATGCGTGACATCGTCGACGTGGACGTCCACTGCATGGGCGAACCGCGCGAGGGCGAGAACATCTACGTCCACGGCGTCGACCCGGAACTGACCGAGGCCAACGGCGCGATCAAGACGCTGTCCACTGGTCTCCGGATGGCGCATGCCGCCGACAACGTCGACGTGGTCCACTCGCACACCTGGTACACCGGCCTAGGCGGCCACCTTGCTGGCCTCCTGCACGGTGTCCCCCACGTGGTCACCGCCCACTCGCTGGAACCGGACCGCCCGTGGAAGCGCGAGCAACTCGGCGGCGGCTACGACATCTCCTCCTGGTCCGAGAAGAACGCGATGGAAAACGCCGACGCGGTCATCGGCGTGTCCACCGGCATGAAGAAGGCAATCCTCGAGGCCTACCCGAACATCGACGAAGACAAAGTCCACGTCGTGCTCAACGGCATCGACACGGAAGACTGGCACCGCGTCGGACCCGGTGACGCGGAGAGCAACGGTGTCATCGAGCGTCTCGGCGTGGACACATCCAAGCCCATCGTCGCGTTCGTTGGCCGCATCACCCGCCAGAAGGGTGTCCCCCACTTGGTCAAGGCGGCCCAGGATTTCGACGAGGACATTCAGATCATTCTCTGTGCCGGTGCTCCGGATACGCCGGAGATTGCAGACGAGACGCAGGCGCTCGTCGATAAGCTACGCGAAGGCCGCGGCGGCGTGTACTGGGTCACCGACATGCTGCCGAAGGAAGAAATCCGAGAGATTTACTCCGTGGCCGACATCTTCGTCTGCCCGTCGGTGTACGAGCCGCTGGGCATCGTCAACCTCGAAGCCATGGCGTGCGAAACCGCCGTTGTCGCCTCCGACGTGGGCGGCATTCCGGAGGTCGTCGTCGACGGTGAGACAGGTACCCTGGTCCACTACGACAAAGATGACACAGAAACCTTCGAGAAGGATCTGGCCGAAGCCGTCAACGCGCTCGCCGCGGACACCGACCTGACCAAACGCTACGCGCAAGCAGGCCTGACGCGCGTGAAGAAAGAATTCACCTGGGACAAGATCGCCCAGGAGACCGTCGACATTTACAAGTCGCTGATCTAACAAAGGAGCACAGTTGAGCACCCTGAGACCGGAACTGCACGTCACTGCGGACAACGGCATCCTCGACGCCGCTGCCGGCATGCTTCGCGACGGCGACAACTGGCACCTGTTCTACCAGTACGAAACCGAACCGGGCGCACCCGCGCGCTGGGCGCACAAGTTCTCCGAGGGCAACCCGTTCGACTTCTACGAGTGCAACGACGTCATCGCGCCCGTCGGCGGCGAAACGCGCGTACTCGCCGGTTCTGTCGTCGCCGGGCCCGCAGGCACCGACCTCTACTTCACATCCGAGACCTCTGCGGGCACCACGATCCAGGTCGCGCGTATCGACGACATCGGTTCCCTCTGCGACAACATCGACGATTCCCACCAGGTCGACCCCGGTGTGCGCCGCATGGGCCCAGTGGTGAAAGACAAGGGCCGCTTCATCCGCTTCCGCTCCCCCTGCGTCGTGCCCGACTGGAGTGCCTCCGACGACCGCGAGCAGGGCCAGTCCGGCTGGCTCATGCTCGCCAGCACCGGCGAGGCCGACAGCCCCATGCCCGTCGTGCTCGAATCCGCCGAAGAGGACACCTGGACGCTCATCGGCCCGCTGCGCTTCGTCGGCGACACCGGCATTCCTTCGGACGTCCGCGTCGTCGCTCCCCGCATCTTCCGCCTGCGCGACGAGGTCGACGGATTCATCTACGACGTCCTCTTCCTCACCCAAGAGCTGGAAAAGTGGGACCTGTCCGGCTACCTGATCGGCGAGCTCAACGGCAACGAATTCACCGTCAAAGCACCATTTAGCCGCATCGACCACGGCCACGACTTCACTCGCCCCCGCACCACCAACTTCGTGCCCGGCACGCTTTCCGACGACGAGCGCTACGCCGAAGCCCGCATCTTCGGCCTCCTCGCAGAAACCGGCCGCGGCGGCGACCCGACATCCCAGCCGTCCTGGGCAGCGGAAGGCTGGGCCAACGCCCTGTCCCTGCCGCGCGTGGTCACCCTCGCCGGCGGGCAGCTCTACCAGACCCCCGCTCCGGGCCTGCCCGCCGCCGTCGACGCCACCGAGCACGCAATGCTGTGGACCGGCATGTGCGACATCCCCGCCGGTTCTGAGGTGAAGGTCGAGATTGTCGACGCAGCCGACAACGTCTGCGTGACCATCACCCACTCCGGCGACCAGATCACCGTGGACAGGCACGACGGTGACCCCGCCTCCGCCTCGCTCGACGACGAGGACGAGGACCACATCTCCGTGCTTATCGACGGCTCCGCCCTCGAAATCTTCGCCGGCGGCGGCGCCGTCACCTTCTCCAGCCGCTTCCGGCCCGAGGTCGGCGCGACGGGGTTGCGTGTGAGCACCTCCGGTGACGCGCAGATCCTCAACCAGTGGCGCCGCGGCGCTGCGCGCTAAACACTCCGCGCGCTAGGTCCTTCTCGCCTAGACCTTCCGCAGACGGGTGAGCTGCGCCCGCGCCGTCACCGTCATCGTCTCCGGTAGCGCGGCGACGCGCTCAGCGAGAACCTCCGGGGCGAGATGGCGTGCCGAGGGGCTCATGCCCACCTGGGCGGCGATCGATTCGCGGTCGAGCTTCATGGGAAACTCGACCAATTCGTGCGGGTCGTCGCCGACCGGTTCCAGGTAGCCGGCGGCCTGCTCAAGCATTCGCTCGACTTTGCCCTCCTCGACGCCGAGGATCCCCAGCGGCACGCGCAGTTCGTCGAGGTGGCCGGATTGCGGCGTGAGGATAATGGCCTCGCCTCCGCTGCCAAGCGCTCGGGCGAACTCGGCCGGGTTGCGCGGCGCGAAGATGACCGTGATCACATCGATGGACTGGTCACGCACCGGCAGCCCCTGCCACACATCGGCAACGATGGCGCCGACCCTCGGGTGCGACTTCGCCAGGTGCTTCGCCGCCGGAACCGAAATGTCCACACCGACCCCGCGTGCCCCGTCCACCGCATCGAGCGTGTGGGCCAAGTAGTAACCGGTGCCGGCACCGACTTCGAGGATGGTGGGGGCTGAAGCGGCGGAGGAATCGTCGATAAGCGCAAGGGCGTCGAGGACGCGTTCGGTGACTGTCTCCACGAACGGCGCGAAGTGCCCACGCGACAAGAACGCCTCGCGGGAAGCGACCATCGCCGGGCTGTCACCCTCGTGCGCGATGCCTGCGCCGGACGCGAGCGTGACATACCCCTGGCGTGCTACGTCGTAGGAATGCCCGGACTCAGACACCAGGCGTGCGAAATCATCTGCGCCGTGCAAAGGTGTGCCGTCGACGGGGTCAGCGAGAACGTCGACAATATCCCGCAGCATTTGGCTTACTCGCCTGCGACGCCGAGCAGCAGGTTGCCCAGCTCAGCCGCCTCTTCGTTGTTCAGCTCCACAACGAGACGGCCGCCACCGTCGGACGGAATGCGCATGACAATCTTGCGGCTTTCCTCCACAACCTCCATGGGACCATTTCCGGTACGTGGCTTCATTGCAGCCATGCAGTGTCACTCCTCGACATGTAGGTGAGAGGATCCTCGCTCAGAACCCTCGGTTAAGGTGTCTACAATCTTACGCTCATTCGGCGCGGCCGGAGCCAGCTCCGGGACCGCCCCAGGGGCTATCCCGCACTTGGCGACGAGCTGCTCCACGAGTGCATCCACCTGATCCTGGCGGTACCCGCGCGGGACGACTTCGAGCGCGATGTCGTCGATGCGGCCGCCCTCGACGGCGGCGCGGTTGGCTTGAATGACGTCGTGCGGCTCATCCATCGGCGGCAGCACTTCGCCGCGGCCGAAGATCGACGCGGACACCCATGCGCCGAACACGGCGATGGCGGCGATGACGAGGATGAGCAGCAACCAAGACAGCATGCTGGGGATATTACCGCACCCACGGCGGGCGCTCGGCGTGCGGCGCGAGCACCCCTGCGCGCGACAGAATGGTCCGCGCGACCGTTTCGGACATCTGCGTCAGCTCCGTCAACGGCCGGTTGCGGTGGGTTTTCAACCCGAGGTCCACTTGGGTGATGGATGCGGGGCCGTGGTGGGTGGTGACGTCGATAAGCAGGCCCGCCTCCACGCCATACCCCGCAGCGAACGGCAGGCGCAGGGCAGTCTCGCGGCGAATCGCGTACTCGCCGGCGAGTGGCTGGTCCAGCTGCGGCACGTCTGGAAAGAACAGGCGCAGCAGGGGTTTCGCGGTCAGTTCTGTGACGCGGCCGCCGTCGTTGGCGCGGCGGTACGCGGCCTTGACCAGGTGGATCGCCGGGTCCTCGAGCGGTGCGGCGAGCGTATCGACCCACCACGGTTCGACGGTGGTGACATCAGCGTCGAGAAACACCACGACATCGCCGCTCGCCGCCTTCACCCCGCGCCACAACGCCTCACCCTTGCCGGGGCGCACAGGCTGCGGGTCAATGTCGCGCCAGTTCAGCACGGTCGCGCCCGCCTCTGCCGCACGCTGCGCCGTGTCATCGCGCGAATCCGAGTCGATGACAAGCACTTCATCAGCGCCCGACGCACGCGCTTGCTTGACGACGCCCCCTACCGTCTCCCCCTCATCCAACGCCGGCACCACGACTGAAACGCGCATCAGCCCAGTCCTCTGACGGTGTCCCGGGGCGGTACAGTCCCCTGAATCGCGGCGGTCATGTAGAGCACGTCCATGGTGTCGGCGACCTCGTGGACGCGGAAAGCCGCGACACCCCGGGCAGCGCACCACGCCGTCGCGGCGAGCGTTCCGGTGACGCGCTCCCCGACGGGCTGGCCGTTCTTGCCCAGTGTCTCCCCAATGAAATCCTTGTTGGACAGAGCCATGAGGACGGGCCAACCGGTGGCGACGATCTCGTCGACACGCCGGAGAATCTCCAAGCCGTGAAAAGTGTTCTTGCCGAAGTCATGCGTGGGGTCGATGAAGACCTTGTCCTCCGGCACGCCGCAAGAAACTGCGCGCTCGGCCAGCGCGGTGGTTTCGGCGATGATGTCGGCGACCACGTCGTCATAATGCACCCGGTGCGGGCGTGTCCGCGGGGTGGCACCACCCGTGTGAGAGCAGACGTAGCCGACCTTGTGGGCGCCAGCGACCTCAACGAGCTCCGGCTCCCAGCCCGCCCACGTGTCGTTGATGATGGTGGCGCCCGCCGCAATCGCGGCTTCGGCGACCTCCGGGCGCCACGTGTCGGCGGAAATGTCGACGGTGCTTGCGGAGAATTCCTCGCGGACCGCAGCAATCAGCGGAACAATCCGGTCGATCTCCTCCGCCACACTGACGGAGTCGCCGGGACCAGCCTTGACACCTCCGACGTCGATAATGCTCGCGCCCTCGGCGACAATTCGGCGGGCTCGCTCAACGGCGCTGTCGAAGGCGAACGTCGCACCCTTGTCGTAGAAGGAGTCCGGGGTGCGGTTGAGGATGCCCATGATCCGGGCCATCTCACCCATCAGGCTTGGTGCGGCGTGTGAATGCTCCGCGGGTCGGTCATCTCGCGGTGGGACGCGCAAATGTACTCCACGGCTTCTTCGACGGAGTCGGTGACAAGGAAAAGCTCATCATCACCCGGAGAGATCAGGCCGCGGGCGAGCTGCTGACCGCGGATCCAGTCCACCAAGCCGGACCAGAACTCGGTGCCCAACAGGACCATCGGGAAATTGGTCACCTTGCCGGTCTGGATCATGCAGAGGACCTCGAAGACCTCGTCCATCGTGCCGTAGCCGCCGGGAAGCGAGATGAAGCCCTGGGAGTACTTCAAGAACATCGTCTTGCGGGCGAAGAAGTAGCGGAAGTTCAGACCCAGGTCGACCCAGTCGTTGAGGCCCTGCTCGAACGGCAGCTCAATACCCAGCCCGACGGACATGCCCTGTGCCTCGTGCGCGCCACGGTTCGGGCCTTCCATCAGGCCGGGGCCGCCGCCGGTGATGACGGCGTACCCAGCGTCAACAAGGGCCTTGCCCAGCTGGCGGGCCTGCTCGTACTCCGGGGTGCCCTCGCCCAGGCGTGCCGAGCCGAAGACAGTCACGGCCCAGCCCAGATCCTGCAGTGCATCAAAACCGGAGACGAACTCGCTGGTGATGCGCATGACGCGCCACGGATCGGCGTGTTTCCAATCGTGATCGGCGCGGCCCATCTCGAGCAGGCGCTGGTCATAGGTCGAGCTCCCGTCCTTATCTCTATTGCGCTTGAGAATCGGGCCGGACAGCGTGCGGTTTCTGTCCGGGCGGGGTGTGATCTGTGGGGCCACGGGGGAAACTTGCCTTTGCGTAGGGTGCGGGGGTGCTGAACTTATAAGGTGGCCGGCATCTGCCAGCTCTTACCTACTCTGCGGAGCGAGGAACTCGCGCAGAGAGTCGGCGACGGTGCGGATCTGGTCCACCGGGCACTGCTCATCAATCTTGTGGGCAAAGCCGGGGTCGCCGGGGCCGAAGTTCACGGCCGGAACCCCCAGACTAGAGAACCGCGACACATCCGTCCATCCGAACTTGGCACGGAAGTTCCCGCCGACGGCGCGCAGCAGACCCTTCGCGACGGGGTCGTCGAGACCCGGCAGAGCGCCGCCGACCGCATCGTCGTAGGTGAGTTCAAGGCTCTCGTCAATGTCTAGGACGGACTCAAGGTGCGCTTTGGCGTCCTCCAACGAGCGGTCCGGAGCGAAGCGGAAGTTCACCGTCAGCCGCGCCTCATCTGGGATGGTGTTGGTGGCCACTCCCCCGCTTATCCCCACGACGTTGAGGCCCTCGCGGTATTCGCACCCGGCGATGGTGACCGTGCGCGGCTCGTAGGCCGCCACGCGGCCGAGCACCCCGGCCAGGTCGTGAATAGCGTTGTGTCCCAGCCACGCGCGTGCCGAGTGGGCGCGCGTGCCGCGGGCGTCGACGAACACGCGGATCGTGCCCTGGCATCCGGCCTCGATAATCGCTCCTGACGGCTCGCCGAGCAGCGTCAAGTCGCCGTCGAGCAGCTCCGGGCAATCCCGCTCCAAGTGTGCCAGGCCGTTGTATTGGGCGGCGACCTCCTCGGCTTCGTAACAGATCAGGGTCAGGTCGGTGGTGAGGGAAGAAGCGTCGTAAAGCGTGGCGAACGCGTGCAAATAGCAGGCCAGGCCCGATTTCATGTCCACCGAGCCGCAGCCGAACAGCGTATCGCCCTCAACGCGGTGCGGGACGTTGTCCGCGATCGGCACCGTATCGATGTGCCCTGCCAGCACCACCCGCTGCCCCAACCCGCGGTGCGTGCGCGCGATGAGCGTGTGGCCGCGCCGGGTCACCTCCACGCCGTCCAACGCGCGCAGGGCCTCCTCGATCACATCGGCGATCTGCTCTTCCTCATGCGACGGCGACGGGATGTCGATCAGCGCTTTGGTCAGCTCAACAGGGTCCTGAAATAGATCTAACGTCACGTGGGCGATCTTAGCGCGCGGCCGCTGAGTCCCTTTCGTACGATGTGACGCATGGGTCAATCCGCACGCGCAGTAGGAATCGCCAACATCGCCGCCGACGGTACCGTGCTGGACAGCTGGTACCCCTCCGTGTCGCTTATCGACGACCCCGCCGACATCCTCGCCCCCTCCACCCGCCGCGTCAGCGCCAACGACCTTTCGCAGCGCCTGCTCAACCTCGTCGGAATGGACAGGGACCGCCGCGTCGAAGTGGTGCCCGTGCTCACCGAAATCGCCGACCTGGACGCTCCCGCCATCGACGCTCATGATGTCTACCTGCGCCTGCACCTGCTCTCCCACCGCAAAGTGCGGCCGCTGGAGATCAACATGACCGACTGCCTCGAGCACCTCGTGCCCGTGGCCTGGACCAACAAAGGCCCCTGCCTGCCCGACGACTTCGAGTACGTGCGCACCAACTTGCGCGCCCGCGGCACCATTCACGTCTACGGCATTGAGCGGCTGCCCCGCATGGTCGACTACGTCGTGCCCACCGGTGTGACCATCGCCGAGGCCGAGCGCGTCCGCCTTGGTGCCTACCTCGCCGAAGGCACCAGTGTGAACCGCGAAGGCTACGTCTCCTACAACTCCGGAACACTCGGCGCTGCCCGGATCGAAGGGCGACTGTCATCGGCGTGCGTCGTCGGCGGCGGCTCCGACCTGGGCCTGTCGTCGCTCGTCATGGCCGGCCGCTCCGGCGGATCCAACCGCACCCCGCTCCACATCGGTGCGGACTGCATCATCCACCCCTCCGCCGGCATCATTGACCTCGACCTGGGTGACCGCTGCGAAATCGGCGCCGGCGTCATGCTCGAACCGGGCACTATTCTCCATGACTCCCGCATCGGCACCGGCTTCGAATCCTACGTTCCCGCCCGCACCATCAACGGCCAGTCCGACATCACCATCACCAACGAAGCGCACAGCGCCACACCGGTGATCCGCGAGCGGCGCGCGCAATAACGCGAAATCCTCCCCTGATTTCTTGGTCAGCCCCCGCTATTCCTAGACTTGACATTTATGTCAACATCCCTGAACGCCGGGCTGAAAACCCGTCACCTGACCATGATGGGACTCGGCTCAGCTATCGGTGCCGGCCTGTTCCTGGGCACCGGGGTGGGTATTCAAGCCGCCGGCCCCGCTGTGCTCATCGCCTACATCATTGCTGGCGCCATCACCGTGTGCGTGATGCAGATGCTCGCCGAGATGGTCGCCGCGCGCCCGTCGTCGGGCACCTTCTCCACCTATGCCGAGGAAGCGTTCGGGCCCTGGGCTGGCTTCCTCATCGGCTGGCTGTATTGGTTCATGATGATCATGATCATGGCCGTGGAGATCACCGGTGCCTCCGCCATCATCGCCGCCTGGTTCAGCATCTCGCCATGGATTCCGGCGCTTGTGGCGATTGTCGTGTTCACGCTGATCAACTTCGCCGCCGTGCGCAACTTCGGCGAGTTCGAATTCTGGTTCGCACTAATCAAAGTCGTAGTCATCGTGGCGTTCCTGATTCTCGGCGTCGCGCTGTGGCTGGGACTGCTGCCGGGCACGTCGTTTGTCGGCCTGTCCAACGTCAGCGACATCGGCTTCATGCCCAACGGCTGGGGCGGCGTGGCTACCGCGCTGCTCGCCGTCGCGTTCGCCTTCGGCGGCATTGAGCTGGTCACCATCGCCGCCGCCGAATCCGAAGACCCCGAGGTCGCCGTCCACTCCGCAATCCGCACCATCATCTGGCGCATCTCCGTCTTCTACATCGGCTCCGTGCTGCTCATCGTGCTGCTGCTGCCGTTCAACCAGATCGGCGGCGCGTCCGACGCCTCCGAATCGCCCTTCACCGCCGTGCTGCGCCTGGCCAACATCCCCGGTGCCGTGGGCATCATGGAGGCGGTCATCGTCGTCGCGCTGCTGTCCGCGTGCAACACGCAGATCTACGGCTCCTCGCGCTTCCTGCACAACCTCTCCGTGCGCGGCGATGCCCCCCGCGCCTTTTCGCTTACCGACGCCCGCGGCGTCCCCCTGCGCGCCGTCATCGTCTCCGTCATCTTCGGATTCGTCGCCGTCGCCCTCCAATACTGGAACCCGCCGGGGCTGCTCGCCTTCCTGCTCAATGCCGTCGGAGGCTGCTTGATCGTGATCTGGTTCGCCATCGCGTTCTCGTTCCTGCGACTCCACCCGCGCCTGGAGGCCACCGGCCAGCTCACCGACGTCCGCATGTGGGCCCCGTCTGTCTTGCCGTGGGCAACCATTGCGCTGGCTGCTGGGATTGTTGTCCTCATGCTTACCGACGACGGCGGCCGCTTCCAGGTCATATCCGTCGCCGTCGTTGTCACCGTGATCACCGTCGCCGGGCTGATCTGGACCAACACCGGCGCGTTCAAGCGCCGCCGCGCTGATATTGCCGCGAACTCCCCCGCAGCACCCGCAGCGCTCGATGAAGCCACCGCAGACACCGACTCCACAACCGAAACCACCACCGAAGGACCCCGTCGATGACTACTGCCGCTAACACCTCCGGGCCGGACTCCGGCGCCAACCACGGCGCCACCACAACCGCCGCCGCGTCGACCGCGGACGCGAATTCTGAACTCGGCAGCGGCCTGAAGTCGCGCCACCTCACGCTCATGGGCCTGGGCACTGCCGTCGGTGCGGGCCTGTTCCTCGGCGTCGGCGTGGGCATCCGCGCGGCGGGACCGGCGATTTTGCTGGCTTACGTTATAGCCGGTGTCATCGTGATTTCCGTGATGCGCATGTTGGGTGAGATGGCGGCGGCGCGCCCGTCGTCAGGTTCTTTCGCGACGTACGGACGCCAAGCGTACGGCCACTGGGCGGGCTTCCTCCTCGGCTGGATCTACTGGTTCCTGCTCATCATGGCGTGCGGTGTGGAGATCACCGGCGCATCCGCCATCATGGCGGGCTGGTTCGGGGTGCCGCAGTGGATTCCGGCGCTCGTCGTCGTGGGCATTCTCACCGCCGTCAACCTCGCGCAGGTCAAGGGATTCGGCGAGTTCGAGTACTGGTTCGCCATGATCAAGGTCGCCGTCATCTTGCTCTTCCTGGTCATTGGTGCCGCCCTGTGGCTCGGCCTGTTGCCCGCCAACGGCTTCGTCGGGTTCTCCAACGTGACCGAATCCGGTTTCGCCCCCAACGGCATCGCCGGTATCGCCGCCGGCCTTCTCGCCGTCGCCTTCGCGTTCGGAGGCATCGAGGTGGTCACCATCGCCGCCGCCGAATCCGAGGACCCCGCCCGCAACGTGCGCAACGCCGTCAACTCCATCATCTGGCGTATCGCGCTATTTTACATCGGCTCGGTCATCGTGATCATCCTGCTGCTTCCCTACGCGCAGATCGACGGCGCGGACACCGCCGCAGAATCCCCCTTCACTCAGGTGCTGGACATGGCCAACATCCCGGGCGCGGCCGGCTTCATGGAGGCCGTCATCGTCTTGGCGCTGCTCTCGGCCTTCAACGCGCAGGTCTACGGCACGTCCCGCCTGGCCTACCAGCAGGCGCTCGAAGGTGACGCTCCGCGCTGGATGGCACGCACCAACGCCCACGGCGTGCCGATCAACTCGGTGCTCGTCTCCGTCTTCTTCGCCTTCGTGGCTGTCGGTCTGCAGTGGTGGAAACCGGCGGGCATGATCGACTTCATCATGAACGCCACCGGTGGCTGCCTCATCGTGGTGTGGATCATGATCACGCTGAGCTACATCAAGCTCAAGCCGGGCATCGCCGACTCCGCCGTCCAGGTCCGCGGCGCATCCTGGGTCCCGTGGGTCACGCTCGCCGCGCTCCTCGGCCTGGTCGTCCTGATGCTTTTCGACGCCTCCGCCCGCCCCCAAGTCATCTCCGTCACCATCCTCTCCCTCGTGCTGGTGGGCTTGTCTCTTCTCACCCCCGGTAGAAGCGTCAAAAACAACGGTGAAACCGCACCGGACGGGAACAAAACCTCTGCCTAATAGCGTTTCACGCGTGCCAAAGCTGAGATATCGCCCCCGATTCTCTAAGCTGGCTCACGGAAACAACGCGACGAGTCCCCCGTAGACACGTCGCATCACTGAGCAGAAAGAGCTGATACAGAGATGACCACCGCAATTGCTAAGGGCCTGGCCACCGTCACCCACGACGGAACCGTTCTGGATGTCTGGTACCCGGCCCCGAAGATTGGGGAGTCCGTCACCGAAGCCGGCACCACGCGCCTCGAAGAGACCCCGCAGCAGTTCGAAGACCTGGCCGGGCCGGATGAGGATCGTGGGGTGGCGCGTGTGGCAGTGGAGACGCGGATTGCGTCGATAAGCGATGCCCCCGCAGATGCGTACGACGCGTACCTGCGCCTCCACCTGCTGTCCCACCGCCTAGTCAAGCCGCACGAGGCTAACCTCGACGGGCTGTTTGGTCTGCTGGCCAACGTCGTGTGGACCAACTACGGTCCTTGCGAGGTGTCTGACTTCCAGGTCGTACGCGGTCGCCTGGCAGCCAGGGGCCCGGTCGTTGTCTACTCGGTAGACAAGTTCCCCCGCATGGTCGATTACGTTGTGCCGTCCGGCGTGCGCATCGGCGACGCCGACCGCATCCGCCTCGGTGCCCACCTGGCCGAAGGCACGACCGTCATGCACGAAGGCTTCGTGAACTTCAACGCCGGCACCCTCGGCGCCTCCATGGTCGAGGGCCGCATTTCCGCTGGCGTGGTCGTCGGCGACGGCACCGACATCGGCGGCGGCGCCTCCATCATGGGCACCCTGTCCGGCGGCGGCAAGGAAACCATCAAGATCGGCGAAGGCTGCCTGCTCGGCGCCAACGCCGGCATCGGCATCTCGCTCGGCGACAACTGCACCGTTGAGGCCGGCCTGTACGTCACCGCCGGCACCAAGGTCGTCATCACCGATAACATCGCCGCCGACCTGGGCCGCTCCGCCGGCGACGAAGTCAAGGCCGTCGAGCTGTCCGGCCACAACAACATCCTGTTCCGCCGCAACTCCCTGACCGGCGCCGTCGAGGCTTCCCGCGCACACGCCGTCGAGCTCAACGAAGAGCTGCACAAGAACTAACCCCTGTTGCACACTGCAGTGTGCACGCTCTTGCCCCGCCTTGTGCGGGGCTTTTAGCGTGTGAGGCATGGAAACTTTCGATGACCTTGTCAGCGCGTTCAGCGCCCCAAGGTTGGGGGCGTTGAAAGATTTCAACAAACAGCAAGCACTCAGCGCCGGCGTGGAGCCGTCGGTGGTGAACAACTGGAAACTTGTCCATGATGCCTACTTCGGCGATGGCTTATCTGCAGCCAAGCGCGAGAAAGCCTCGAAGAAAGCGATGCGCTTGGGCCTCTCCGTGGGCATGCTCGCAAAAATCGAGCGCTCCATCGCGCACATCAAGCATGCGACACGCCGCCACACCATGCGCCTGAAGCTTCTCGACGCCGCCAGCCGCACCACCCGCACCTTCAAAGCCTTGGGAGCACTGATCAAGAAGATCGTCCCGCCGAAAAACCCACCCGCGCGCCAGGAGCGCGCCACCATCAGTGAAGGCGACGACGACATGGCCACCCTGACCCTGACGACCGGTAAACGCTTCCTCGCCGACCTCAAGCACGTTCTTACGGCCGGCATGGGTGCCGACGTTTCTCCAGGGGCGCACATGGCGCGCAAGCTCATTGCCTTATTGCGTGGCGACGGCAGCGTCCCCGAAGCCTCACCCCGCCCCATGCTCCTTGTTCCCCTGCCGGAATGGACGCGTATTGTGCGCGGCGACGGCGACGATGTCATCCTCGGCTTGACCGACGGCACCACCATGACCGGCAAGGAATTCATGGACCGGTTCATCGCCACCGGCGACAACGAGCTGGAAGCCGCAGTGTTCCACCCCACCGAAGGCGCCGTGAATCTGTACCGCACTGAGCGTCTGGCCAACGCCAAGCAACGCGACCTGGCCAAGGCAGTCCAGCCGATGTGCGCCCACCCGGACTGCCACCATGCTGCCGACTTCTGCCAGGTCCATCACGCGGAAGCATGGGCGCGCGGCGGGGAGACTAACATCGCCAACCTGGTTCCGCTGTGCCGCTACCACAACCGTATTAACGACGACGCCCCAGACGTGCACCGCTCCCGAGGCCACATTGCAATCCGCGACGGCCGGCCAGTATGGGTCTCCCCGTACGGCACCGTGCGCACCAACCAGCGGCATAGGTTCGGCGCCATGGACGCTCTCTTCGGTCCTGCAGTTGCCGCCGCTTAGACTGCGGGAACTCGAAGGGCGGCGAGCTCGAGGGGCGGCGAAGCCGGTCTAGACGACAGCGAGGGGGCTTTTCGGTTTCCCGAACGTCCAGAGTTTATTGATGACGAAGTTGACCGGCATCGCCACCAGGGTCGAAATCGCGGCGGACCAGTAGAATTTTGTGCGGAAGCCGGTGGAGTTGTCGAAGATGTCGTCGGAAAGCGCGATGGGCGATGTCGGATTCATCAGCAACGTCGCCACGGTCTGACTTACGAGGAATGCGACAATGCCCGTGGTCATGAACGGGAAATAGCCGCGCAACCACGACTTCTTCGGCACATTGCGGAACGTCCACGACCGGTTGAGCTGGTAGTTCCACGTGTTTGCCACCACAAACGCAATGGTCATGATGACGTGGTACCAGCGGACGTTCCACCGCGTGCCGAACAAGTTCATGAAGACTTCGTTCTCGTGGATATCCCACCCGAGCTCGAGCGCCTTCTTGACTACATAAACCACCGCAAGGTTGACGAAGACCCCTGACCCGCCGACAATCCCGAATTTGATGAATTCTCGTGCGCCGTTAGCGAAGCGGACAGCGGTACTCCCGCCGCCCTCAGCTGGCCGTGGTTCGGCCGGTGTCACAGTGTCCGTCAATGAGCGTCCTTAGTCCTCAGTGGCGCCCGAATCGACGCGCAACTTCCCGGCAACATTACTCTGGTAGCGCGCGAACTCTGGGATTGTCGTGGCGTTATCTTGCTCACGAACCGGTCGAACCGCCCGTGGACGCGGCTGCGACGAACCAGAAGCGCTACTGCGCTAGGCGGGCGACTGCGGCATCGATGCGCTCGTCCGTCGCGGTCAGCGCAATGCGGACGTGCTGAGCGCCGGCAGGGCCGTAAAAATCGCCCGGTGCGGCGAGGATGCCGCGCTCGGCGAGCCAGTCGAGCGCCTCGCGGGAGTTCATGCCTTCGCGGCGCACCCAGAGGTAGAGGCCAGCGTCGGATGCATCGACCGTGAACCCAGCGCCGGGCAAAGCCTTCAGCAACTCGACGCGGCGGGTGGCGTACACCGACCGTTGCAGCTCCTCATGGAGGTCGCTACTCAGTGCTGCGGTCATTGCGTGCTGGATCGGGCCAGGCACGATCAGGCCGGCGTGTTTGCGCACCTCCAGCAGTTCTTGGACCAGGTTCTCGTCGCCGGAGATCATGCCGGTGCGGTAGGAGGCGAGATTCGAGGTCTTCGACAGCGAGTGCAGCGCGAGCAGCCCGGTGTTGTCCCCGTCAGTCACGGACGGGTGCAGGATGGACACTGGGTCGGTGGTCCAGCCGAGGTAGAGGTAGCACTCGTCGGAGGCCACGATCGCGCCGGTGTCGCGGGCAAACTCAACCCACGCTCGCAGCTGCTCCACCGATGCCAGGGCGCCGGTCGGGTTCGAGGGCGAGTTGATGAACACCAGGGCGGCGTCGCGGGGGGCGTCGGCGGGATCGTCGCAACGCACGATGTTGCACCCTGCGATGAGTGCCCCGACTTCGTAGGTGGGGTACGCCACTTCTGGGATGACCACGGTCTCGCCGCGCAGCCCGAGCAGCGTCGGCAGCCACGCGACGGCCTCTTTCAGGCCGATCGTCGGCAGAACCGATTTCTCGTTCAGCCCCGCGATGCCGAAGCGGCGCTCCAGAGCCGACACGATCGCCTCGCGCAGCTCCGGGGTGCCCATGGTCTGCGGGTATCCGGGCGCGGCAGCATTCTCTGCGAGGGCGAGCTGGATCGTCGGGGGCACCGGATCCACGGGCCCGCCCACGGACAGGTCAATCAAACCGTCCGGGTGGGAGGCCGCCTTCTTCTTGACGTCGAGGATCGTGTCCCACGGGAAGTCAGGCAGGGTCGAGGAGAGCGGGCTGCGCGACATTTAGGACTCCTGCATTGGCGGCAGCGCGGCCACGAATGGGTGGTCGAAGTCGTACTTGCCGGCGGCAGCCGCTCCGCCCGGGGAGCCGAGCTCGTCGAAAAATGCGACGTTGACGTCGTAGTAGTGGTTCCACTCCTCGGGCAGGTCGTCTTCGTAGAAGATGGCTTCGACCGGGCAGGCGGGCTCGCAGGCGCCGCAGTCCACGCACTCGTCGGGGTGGATGTAGAGCATGCGTTTGCCCTCGTAGATGCAGTCGACGGGGCATTCTTCGACGCATGCGCGGTCGAGCAGATCAACGCACGGTTCGGCGATGATGTAGGTCATTGTTGCTCCTCTGGGTTTTCCTGTTGCCCGTCAAGTATGTCACTTGCGCCGTAGGAGGGGCCAAACCCCTCCGAGGCAACCGGCGATTAACAGCGCGAGTGCGCGAATGGAATTGTTGTTCAGGATATCGCTGGTGACGTCGACGCCGAAATAGAGCATTGCAAAGCAGGCGGCCCACACGAGGGTCGGCACGAGCACGCGCACGCTTTTCGACGTCCACAACCGCCCCGTCCGCGTCACCACCCCCTGAAAGAGGAACGCGGTAGCGATAGACGGGATCCCCCACGCGGCGTTGATGGAGGTGACTTGCAGCAACACGGCGATCATGGCACCGATGCTGAGCCACGCGATGGCCCAGCGTGCTTCGGAGGGGCTGAAGTCAGTGCGGACCTGCGGCTCCCGGCGCATGGGTGGCTCGGGCGTCACAGCGCGATGCCACTGAGCAGGTCAGCACCGTGGTCCAGCGGCTGCCCAGCCCCGAGCTGGTAGTGTTCGCGGCGGATGACGGGCTGCGCAATGAGATTGGACAGCGCGTAGGTGGTCACGTCGGCGGAGGGGGCGCGGCCGAAGGCGGCGTGGGGGTTGGTGGTGGAGGTGGAGCCGTCGGCAATCCAGATCTGGGTGGCGTGGGCGCGCATGGCGTCGATCTTGGCGGCGTAGACGGTGTCGTTCATCTCCACCCAGGTGTCGCTAGTATCGACGGCATCGAGCTCGCCCGGCGCAGGACGGGTCCAGCCTGCGGGGACCACATCGGCGATTTCAGCTTCAAGCTCGCTGCGCAGGCGCGCGGCCCAGAGAATGCGCGGTAATCCCCCGATCTGGTCGGCGGCGGCGTGCGTGATCTCGTGGGCGCGGATGTGGTCGGGGTGGCCGTAACCGCCGTTGGGGTCGTATGTGAGCACGAGGTGGGGCCGTTCCCGTTCGAAGACGGCGGCAAGGTCGTCGATCGCGCGCTGCCCCGAGTTCACGAGTGCCCGCGCATTGCGTGACGCCAGCGACCCCGCCATCCCCGAATCCCTGTACTGCCCCGCCCCGCCGAGGAACTCGCCGCGCACGCCGAGGATGTCCAACGCGCGGGCCAGCTCGTGGATGCGGAAGCCGCCCAACTGGTTGGCGCCCCGGCCCTGGTCGTCGACGAGGCCCTGGTAGGTCTCGCCGATGACTTCGCCTTCCTCGCCGAGCGTGCAGGTCACAACGAGGACGTCGGCCCCGCGGCGAGACAGGTCAGCGAGGGCGCCGCCGGTGGAGATGGATTCATCGTCCGGGTGGGCGTGGACGGCGACGACGCGGTACCCAGTGAGGTCTCTACGATCAGCGTGCGCGTTGGGGCGGGGGTTACTCGGGTTCTGTGGTGCGTTGCTCATTGGCAGTTGTGTCCTCTTTCCATGTGTCGGCCCCGGCAAGGCCACGGTCCCATTCTTCCAAGTTCGGCGACGGGCCAATGATGCCTTGCCCCAGGACGATGATCCGGCGCTCGCGCAGTACCGGCACCCACACGGCTTCGATTGCGGTAGCGGCGGTGACCTGTTCGCGGGCTTGTTGGCTGGAGATGTCGCCGGCGAGAATTGCCTCGGCTAGTCGGTCCGTGTCCGGGGTGCATAATCCGCTCAGGTTGCCGGAGGCGTAGCGGTCAGCGCCCGCACCGCCTGCGTCGTTGCCGTTGGCCCCATCGCCGCCACTGTCCTGGGCGCCGCTGTCCCCGGCTTCCGTTGCGGCGGTGTAGGGGCATTGGACCTTGCTGGCCCACGCAGTCGAGCTGTTGGTGAACGACCAGCTCATCACCGCATCGATCTCACCGGCAGGCAGTCGCTCCGCAATATCGGTCATGTCGGCGGCGACGGTCTCCGCGGAGATCCCTTCGCCGTTGAGGATGTCCACGAGCGCTCTGGTGGCCGGCATCGACTCGTCATCGCGCGGGTCGGCGGCGATGCGCAACGGCCTGTGCTTATCGACGGCCGCGCGCAACTCTCCCGCTTCTCGACCCAACGCCGGAGTCGCTTCGGCGGCATCGACGTCGCGGGAGCGGGAGGAGGCGATGCGGGCGATGAGGGGGACGTCGATAAGCGAGCGCAGCTCCTCGCGTGCCGCAAGGTCATTGAGAACGGGCGAATCGACGCTCATGACCAGGCCTAGTTCTCGTGGTCCGCGCTCCGTGCGGACTTGGGTTCCGGGGATGAGGGAGTACGCGTCGGCCGATGTCTCCCCCGGCACGTGATCGACGAAGGCGAGCTGGCCGGCGCGCAGACGGTCGGCGACCTGCTCGGTGGAGCGCACCGAATTCAGCGTCAGAATGTCAATGCTCGCTGGGCTTTGCCCCCAGAACCTGTCATTGCGGTTCAGCGTGATGATGCCACTGCCGCGGTCGACTTGGTCGACCATGTAGCGGCCGGCCGAAGCTGGGATCGAGTCTGCGAGCGCCGCTGCGAAATCGGCTGCGGTCGAATCGAACAGGTGTGACGGCAGCAGGTTGCGGAACATTCCCTGCCAATCGCCGACCGGCTCGTCAAAAACGACGTCGACGATCTTGCCGCCTCCGCCCGAGACCCGCACGTCGCTCACGGCACGGTACGGGGCCGGGTCGACCGTGCCCGGCGTGGAGGTCATGCCGCGCCACAGGTAGGCGAAGTCGGCGCCGGTGATGGGGCTGCCGTCGGACCATTGGGCGGCGGGGCTGATCTCGTAGCGCACGGTCATTGCTGCGTCCTCGTCACCCTCGCCGTCGGGCAGCTCGCTTGCGCTGACGAGCAGATCAGTGTTCATCTTCCCGTCTAAGAACGCGCTGGGCAGGGTGAGCTCAGCAATATCCTGCACCGTCGAATTCTCATCGGCGATGAGGTGCGGGTTGAGCCCGTTGCGCAGCGGCTGCACCCCGACCTGGACTTGTGACCGCGTCGGGCCGGGCTGGACGGTCGTCGTCGCTGTCTCCGTGGTCACCGTCTCTTCGACGATCGGGGGCGGGCCCGGGTTGGCTGCGCACGAGGAGAGCAGGCTTATCGACGCGAGCGTGACCGTCGTCAAGCGAACTGCTTTCATGCGCGCTAATGCTACTTGTTCATCTGCTTGGCACGAGAACGTGCACGGCCGCGCTCGGTGGAATTGAGGATCACCTTGCGCACGCGCATGACCTCGGGCGTGACCTCGACGCACTCGTCGTCGTCGCAGAACTCGATGGCCTCATCCAGGGAGAGGGTCCTGGCCTTGGCCAGCGTGACCGTTGCGTCTGCGGTGGCAGAACGCATGTTGGTCAGCTTCTTCTCCTTGGTGATGTTGATGTCCATGTCCTCGTCGCGGCTGTTCGCGCCGACGACCATGCCCTCGTAGGTTTCCGCGCCGGGCTCGACGAAGAAATCGCCACGGTCTGCCAGCTGCGTCAACGCGTAGGCGGTGACCTGGCCGGAACGGTCGGCAACGAGCGAGCCAGTCGGGCGGCCCTTGATCTCCCCTGCCCACGGGCGGTGCTCGATGGAGTAGCTGTTGGCAATACCAGCGCCGCGGGTCTCGGTGAGGAACGTCGTGCGGAAGCCAATCAGGCCGCGGGACGGGACGTCGAACTCCATGCGGACCCAGTCACCGGCGCCAGAGTTGCCCATGGCGGTCATCTGGCCCTTGCGGTTGGCCATGAGCTGGGTGACAGCACCCTGGTGCTCGGACGGAGTGTCAATGACCATGTGGTCGTAGGGCTCATAGGTCTTGCCGTCGATCTCCTTGGTGACCACCTGCGGCTTGCCCACGGTCAGCTCGAAGCCTTCGCGGCGCATCGTCTCGATCAGAACGGTCAGGGCCATTTCGCCGCGGCCCTGGACCTCCCACGCGTCGGGGCGGTCGGTCGGCAGCACCTTGATGGAGACGTTACCAATCAGCTCCTGGTCCAGGCGCGCCTTGACCATGCGGGCGGTGAGCTTGTCGCCACCGCCGCGGCCGGCCATCGGGGAGGTGTTCACGCCGATGGTCATGGAGATTGCGGGATCGTCGATTTTGATGCGCTCGCGGGCCTCGACGTGCTCCGGGTCGCACAGGGTGTCGCCGATCATGATCTCGTCGATGCCGGACACCGCGGCGATGTCGCCGGCGACGACCTCGCCCTGGGCCGGAACACGCTCAAGACCTTCGGTGACCAGCAGTTCGGCGATCTTGACGTTCTTGACGTGCTCGTTGCCGTCAGAGTCGTAGTGGACCCAGGCGACGTTGTCGCCTTTCTTCACGCTGCCGCGGTACACGCGGATCAACGCGATACGGCCCAGGAAGGACGAGGAGTCTAGGTTGGTGACCTGCGCCTGGAACGGGGCATCGATGTCGGCGGAGGGTTCGGGGAGGACGTCGTAGATGACGTCGAAAAGCGGCTGCAGGTCGTCGTTGTCCGGCAGGCCGCCGTTACCCGGGTTGTTGAAGGAGGCACGGCCGGCGCGGCCGGAGGCGTAGAGCACCGGCAGCTCGAGCAGGTTCTCTGCGGCTTCAGCCGCATCCGGATCCTCCAATGACGCGCCGAGCTCGAGGAGCAGGTCCTGGGCCTCGTCGACGACTTCGTCGATACGCGCGTCCGGGCGGTCGGTCTTGTTCACGCAGATGATCACGGGTTTTTTCGCCTCGAGCGCTTTGCCCAGGACGAAGCGGGTTTGCGGGAGGGGTCCTTCGGAGGCGTCGATAAGCAGAACAACACCGTCGACCATGGACAGGCCGCGCTCCACCTCGCCGCCGAAGTCCGCGTGGCCCGGCGTGTCAATGACGTTGATAACTAGATCGCGGCCATCCTTGCCCGCGCCTTTGCGGCGGATGGATGTGTTCTTCGCCAGAATGGTGATGCCGCGCTCGGACTCGAGATCGCCGGAGTCCATGACGCGGTCCGCGACCTCGCCGTGGTCACCGAACACGCCGGACTGCTCCAGCATGCCGTTGACGAGGGTGGTCTTGCCGTGGTCAACGTGCGCGACGATAGCGACGTTGCGGAATTCGGGGTGCGACACTGCGGATCTGCTCCTTCTTGCTTTTGCGTGACGACGCCACCGCAACGGCAGCCCCGCTTGAACGGTTAAACCCTACCCGCATACGGTGGGTAACGCGATGTCGGGGCGCAGCCGAACTGAAGACAGAACCCAACAGAGAACTCAACACACGCGGAGCAGGACCCAGGAAACAACACGCAACGCCCGCCCCAATCCCGACATTGGGACGTAAGAATACTATTGATATTTATGTTGCAATTGTTTTCAAAGTAACTAAAGTGTCCTGTGATAATGCGTTACTTTCCCGACGCGAAGGACCCAACTCCCATGAAGCTGAAGAAGCTCCCCGCCCTGCCGGCCCTGCCAGTGCCGTCGCGCCCTGTGAAGGCTGCTGCTGCGGCGACCATGCTCGCCGCCGGGCTCGTGGCCGGTGCGGCCGCTCCCGCCTCCGCGCAGAGCGCTGCCCCGGGACTGCCGGATCTATCGAACGTCACGTCGTCGCAAATTATCGACGATCTCGGCCGCCCCACCCCGCAGGTCCAGCGCGCCGTGACCGATTTTGCTAGCCAGCCGTGGGTGCCGCCGCAGGTGCGCGACGCACTTCTGGCAGCGGTCGGGTTCACCGCCGGGAAGGGGCAGACCGGTGGACCGGCCCTGCCGACGAACGGCCCGGCGTTTCGCCAGGGGTACTGGCCAACGGTGTCGCTGAACTGCATGGGCCCGGGCCTGCACTCCACAGGGTCCGTTATCGCGGTGCCGGGACCGGCGAACTCTCCGCAGCCGGCGCCGAAGGCCGGGGAGAGCACGTTCGTCTTCACCGCCCTGGGCACGGGAGCTGCGGAGAAGCAGCAGGGCCAGATGAATGTGTACTGGGTGAATGTTGGCTCGCTGCGCAGCGGTGTAACGCCTCTGGGCAATAACGGGATTAATCCCACAGGACCGGCAACCTTGTCCGGGGTGGCCTCCACGGGCCCCGGACCCGTTCTGGCAGTGGTCGACGGTGCGGTGAAGACAGGCGGGAAGTCCTGCCGCTTCGCACCGGTGGCCCTGACGGCGACGGTGAAGTAGGACGCCGGATGTAGGAAAGGCGATCGAGATGACTGGCACAGGCCCCCAGGTAACCCCGGGCGCGGCAGATTCTGCCGTGGATCTCCACCCCGTCAAGCAGGAGACCTTCGACACGATGTCGAAGACGAACACGGACCCGAAGGGGTACCTGCGCGACGTGGACACGTTCACGGTGACGGATTTCGGCCTGTACATGGCCCGTGGGGCCAACCACCCGAAGTTCGGTTACCTGGAGAGCTGGTTGCTGCCGGAACTCAACTTGCGCGCCAACATCTTCCACTTCCGCGAGGGCGTGGATGTGGAGCAGGACTTCTACTTCGACATCGCCGCCATTGATCACGAGGGCGAAGTGTGGCGCACACGCGACTTGTACGTCGACCTCGTGGCCATCCAGGGCGAGGCGATCGACGTGCTCGACATCGACGAGCTTGCCGCGGCCACCTCAGCAGGCCTGATCAGCGCCGCGGAAGCGGAGAAGGCGATCGATGCCACGCTCAACGCTGTCGAGGGCATCACCCGACACGACGACGACGCGATGGAATGGCTCCGCGCCCAGGGCATCGAACTGACATGGGCTGAGGAAGTGGAGTTGGCGCCGGTGGGTTAGGCGCTGTCGCGCGAGAAACGTGCGACGGTCTCTCCCCCGCGTAGCCACTCGACGACGACATCGTCTTCGTTCGCGATGTGGATCAAGCGTGTGGCTACCTGACGTTCGGCCTCCTCAACGCCGTCACGGGGACCCTCGACGCTGAACATGAGCACGCCGTCGGTGCCGATGACATCGCACGTGGCGTCCGGGAATTTGAACAAGCCTTTGGAACCGTCGCTGTCCCACGTCGCGTCAATGGTCTGAGCGAAGTGGGCGGCCAGCCGCTTGCCGCACCGCCCTGGGCTGGACAAACGCACCCGGGCTGTCGATGTGACCGTTTCAGACATGCTCACACCATACATAACGGGGTAGGCTCTGCTCGTTCCCTACAGAAAGGCTCAAACAATGGCCGGTGGTTTGCTCGCACTGCTTGACGACGTCGCCCTGATCGCCCGCACCGCCGCATCCAGCATGGATGACGTGGCTGCCATGACGGCGAAAACGTCCGCTAAAGCTGCAGGTGTTGTAATCGACGATGCTGCAGTGACGCCGCAATATGTCACGGGGGTGACGCCGGCGCGCGAGTTGCCGATGATCTGGCGGATCACAAAGGGTTCGCTGCGCAACAAGCTGCTCATCATTCTGCCGATCGCGCTACTGCTCAACGCCGTCGCTCCGTGGGCTTTGGTGCCCATCCTCATGATTGGTGGTTCCTATCTGTGCTTTGAGGGTGCGGAGAAGATCGTCGATAAGCTTCTGCACGACGAGGATGAAGCAGCAGAGCGCGCCGTCAACCGCGATGCTGAAAGCGAAGACTCGCTGGTCCAGCGCGCTGTGACGACAGACCTAATTCTGTCTGCGGAGATCATGATCATCGCGCTCGACGAAGTCGCTGACCAGCCGCTGTGGATGGAATTCCTCGTGCTGGTGGCCGTGGCCATCTTCATCACGATCGCGGTCTACGGTGCGGTGGCGCTGCTGGTGAAAGTCGACGACATCGGTCTGGGCATGGTTGAGCGCGGCAATACGCCAAAGCTGGGCACTGCCCTGGTCAAGGGCATGCCGTACGTGCTCAAGGCGATCGGTGTGGTGGGCACGGTAGCCATGCTGTGGGTCGGCGGACACCTGATCATTCGTGGTTTCGACGAAGTCTTTGGCTGGCACTGGCCGCACGACATTCTCGCCCGCGGTGTGGAAGCAGTCGGCGGCGGCTTCGTCGGCTGGCTTGTGGATACTGCTGGGTCGCTGGTGATGGGTCTCATCGTCGGCTTCGCCGTCCTGGCTGTTGTGGAGCTGGTTCGAAAGATGCTGGGCAAGTCCCACCAAGCTGGATGATCCCTGCCAATCGAACCCAGCCATTCGTTCAGCCGTTGCCTAACGCGTAAAGTTTCGAGTCATGGAACCGACCCCGCGCTACCCCCTTGCGCCGACCGCCTTAGGCGACGGCATGCGCGTGCGCGTGGGCAACGTCATGCACGCCACGGTGCATGAGAGCCTCGGCACGGCTGGCGGTGCTGGGCAGGCAGGCCTCACAACGGTTGAACTGGAACCGCACCCGATCTCCGGCGGGTGGCGCGTGCGCTGGCCGCAGGCGCACGGCAGCGTCATCGGTGAGATCGCCGCCGCAGACCGCGACACGCTGTTCCCTATCGACATCGTGCACGACGCGGGCATGATCCCGACCGCGACCGCCACGCTAGACGTCGCACCAGGCACCGGTGTCTGCGACGTCACGGTCAACCTCGCACCGGCCGAATTTGTCATTCCGGGCAACAACCCGCTCCCCGGTTCGGTAATGCTGCCCGGCAGCTACGACGAAACCGTTTTCGTCGACATCTCCACGGGCGAGTTCAGCGCTTCCGACATCACGGACATGTCCCCCGGCCAGTGGCTCGTGGGGCTGCTGGTGCGCGGGCAAGACATTGTGGTCACATGCGACGGCCGCGTACTCGGCACATTGCCCCACCCCGAGGCCGACCTTTTGCGCTCGCTTATCGACGCCTCCCCCGCCCCCGTCATAGCCCGCGCCTTCGCCAACAACGGACGCATTGGCGTCGATGTCTCCCCTGTTTCTGGGGCGGGCGCAATCCAGCAACTTCCCGAGCTGCCTCTCGAGCCGGAAACCTCCGACGACCCCTGGCAGGTCTACGAATACGCCGACGGCACCCTAGCCATCACCGTCGAGCTCGATGCCGCCATCGACCCGGAGGACCAAGTCATCCCGTTCCCGGGTGCGCGGGAGATCTTCCTGGATTGGGAACCGAAATACCAGCCGCCAGCGCAGGACGAGACCCCGGAAGCAGCCCCGCGGGTGCGGGTGGAGCCAGTCTTCGAGCCGGTACCAGCGCCCGAGCCGGAACCAGAGCCTTTGCTGCCCCCAGAACCGGAGCAGGAGCCGTTGCTGCCACCGGAGCCGGAGCCGTTGCTGCCGCCGGAGCCGGAGCAGGAGCCGTTGCTGCCACCGGAGCCGGAGCCCGTGTTCGAGCCGGAGCCGGAACCAGAGCCGGAGCCCGCGCCGAGGCCAAAGCCCATGCCGGAGCCGGTGTTCGAGCCGGTGTTCAAGACGAAGCCCGAGCCGAAGCCCGAGCCGGAGCCGGTGCTCCCGCCAGAGCAGCCGTCCCCCGCGGAGCCACCAGCGCCGGAACCGCTGTTCCCGGCCGAACCGGCCGAGCGCCCCAAGCCGGAACCGCTGTTCCCGGCCGAACCGGCGGAGCGTCCGAAGCCGGAGCCACTGTTCCCGCCCGAGCCGGCTGCGAAACTGGAGCCGTTGTCCACCGCAGAGCCGAAGGCTCAGCCGGAGCCGCTGTTCCCGGCCGAACCGGAGGCTCGGCCAGCGTCCCGCGCGGGGCGAAGACCACTGTTCCCTGCAGAGCCTTCGTCGGAGCTGCACCGCCGAGCGCAGGCTCATGTGCCTACGCAGTCCTTCCCGGCTCCTATATCGTTCAACCCCGGCCGCAGCAGTACCTCGGCCGACCTCGCCGGCGAGAACACCTACTTGTCCGAGGTGGAAAAGGTGCGGTTGCGGCGTGCTACGCGTTCTCGGCGCGCGGCACAGGGCACGGGCCGGCACAGGCGCCCCGACGATACGTCCAGTGTCGGGCGCCACAGGAAGCCGGAATAAAGCACTCGCCCTTTGCTAGAGTCCAATCCGGTTGCATCACCGCCCCCGGATATCAAAGCGAGCTAGCCCCATGCATACCCCGCGTACCCCGCGTTTCCTTCGTCCCGGTCGTTCCCGTCGTTCCCCGCGCCCCCTGCGTTCAACGTCCTCCGCCGTCCTCGCTGGACTTGCCGCTGTATCCCTGATCAGCCCTGCGGTAGCGGACGCACAGAGCTCGTCTTCTTCCTCGAGCTCGTCGAGTTCGCCGAGTGACTTCAGCTCCGGGCTCTTCGGCACGCCGTTGGAGAAGCCAGCGGCAAAACCCGGAAACAACCCCTGGAGCCGGGTCAGCGAAGGCCTCGACGTCACGATGGTCGGTGACTTGCTGGGCACTCACCAAAACGACATTGGTGCCGGTGCGTTGGATCTGGGAATCATGGCGCCGCTGGGTATCGGGGAGGAATTCGCCATCGTCTTCGGCGACTCGTTCACCGGCCGCGGTTTTGGCCAGGGCGAGTGGCTCAGCCCCATCGGTGCAGTCGCTGAGATGGACGGGAACGGCCGGATCACTTTGAAGCGCCCGCTGAACAGTGGTGATTCTGTAAGACAGCTCATTAACTACCGTCACGACAACAACTTGACGTTGATTCCGTCTGATGTGATCAACATCAACGGGGTCTTGTACATGCAGGGCATGTGGAACGCGGGCCTGGGCAACATCGTGGAGACCCAGATCTGGAAGTCCACTGACAACGGCCGCACGTGGACGTCGGTGGGCACGACAAGCCCGCGCTATATGAGGGGTCTGGGCAACATGATCAGCTGGGAGATGGGGCCGGATGGTTACATCTACGTGGTGTCGTCCGATTTCCGTCGCCAAGACTCGGTGTATTTGTCCCGGTTCCGCGAGCAGGACATTGGCAACCGCGAAAGCTGGGAGATTTACGATCCCGCCACCGGCACGTGGGGTTCGAAGATGGGCAAGCCGATGCTCTCCAAGAACATGAAGGCCGGTGAGATGTCGTTGCGCTACATCGACGGCCACTGGGTGCTCGCAATGTTCAACGCTCATACCCGCTCCATCGAGGTGCGCGTGTCCGAGACCATCGCGCGCAACTGGGACGAGATTGCGCCGGCCCGCCCCGTCGTCGCTGGCGACGGCAATTGGCGCCAGCGCCAGGACGAGAACAACTTCACCCAGCTCTACGGCGGTTACATTGTTCCGGGTTCGACTCTGGACAATATGGACTTGGTTGTCTCGCAGTGGAACACGTCCAACAATGCCCGCTACATGTCCACCCAGTTCAACGTGAAAGGCCTGGACAAGTTCTTCGGCATCGCCCCGTCGAATGCCCCAGCCCAGGTCGACCGCGGTGCGGTGGGCGACCAGACCGTCCTCGACGTCAACGAGTCGGACATCACGCAGGACGCCTTGGACCGCCTGGACAAGGAGCAGGCGATGGAGGAAGCTACCGACGTCACACTCGTACCGCTGAACTAACCCTCGCCGCCAGACTCGCCGCCGTTTTCGTACTCGCGGACAATGCGCGCGGAGACGGCGGCGATCTCTTTCACTGCGTGGTAGAACCGCCCCATCTCGTTCCACACGCCGTCTTCGGACAGGACACCGAACTGCGCGTCGGGGTAGTTCTGCATGTCGCCGCTCCAGCCGGTTTCGTAGTACTCGATCAACGGCGCCAGCTCACCCCAGGCCTCCTCAAGCTGCTCGGGCAGGTTCTCGAGGGTGGCGTTGGTGCGGGTGATGCGGGCTAGTCGAGCGTCGTTAAGCGGGATGCGTTCGGGGAGATCCATGCCCAATGATTCTAGGTAGACTGAAGGTGCCTGATGTTCGCAACACAAAGGAGGAACAATGGCTGATCAAGGACCTAACCCGTACGTCGTTGACATTGAAAAGGCGACGGTGGATAACGAGGCCTTCCGTGACACCCTGTGGACCGGCAAGAACCTCCAGCTGACCGTGATGACTATCCCGCCGGGCGGCGAGATCGGCGCGGAGATCCACGACGACCACGACCAGTTCCTGCGCCTCGAGGCTGGCGAGCTGCGCGCGATGATCGGCGCGTCCGAGACCGACCTCGAGGTCGACCAGGTTGTCGGCGCTGACTGGGCGGCGTTCGTTCCGGCTGGCAAGTGGCACAACTTCACCAACGAGGGCTCGGAGCCCGCGAAGCTGTACTCCATCTACGCGCCGCCGGAGCACGACCACGGCACGCGCCACGAGACGAAGGCTGACGCGGACAACGACCCGCAGGAGACTGACGGCGTTTAAAGCTCGTCCTGCGGAGAGGCCCCGAACGTACTGGAGGTGCGTTGCGGGGCCTTTCGCTTGTCGACGCCCCCCTACACCAACGGCCACGGGAACTGGTACTGGTGGCGCGGAGCCGGGAACATGGGCAGCCCCGCAAGACGTAGGGCGCGTTCCTGCAGTGCCTCGACCTCTGCGGGCTCGAGCAGCTCGGCGATGTCGGCCGGAACGTCATGAATGAGCGGCGAAACGGCCTCGATGAGCGCCGAGTCGATGAACTCGCCTGCGAAGTCCCAGATCACGGTACGCAATTTGGGGTCCTGGTGAAAGCACAGGCCTTGATCGATACCCCACACGTGTTCGGGCCCGGACGGCCCCTCCCCGAGCAGCACATGGCCGGACTTCCGGTCGGTGTTATTGGTCAGCACGTCGAAGACGGCCATGCGGCGAAACTGGTCGTGCAGGTCCTCGCGCGTTTCGTAGAGCGGGAAGTAGTGGGAGCCGTCATTGTCGATGTACAGCTGCAGCGAACCGATCCCTAGCCCCTCGATGTCGCGCACGACAGTCGGCGGGACGAGGTGCCATCCAAGGTGTTCGCTGAGCAGGAACGCCGCGCGCTCCCTCCGCCATAAAGCGGGCGAGAAGTCGTGCAGGTACTGCTCCCCTGCTTCTGGCTTGAATACAGCCCATGCGTACTCACTGTCATCCTGGTCGCCGCCAGCGGTGATGTCGAAGACGAAGGTCATGTTCGACGACCCAGCCACCTGCCCCACGAAACCTAGTTCACCGTGGGTAAGCAGCTCGAGCTCCCGCGTGAACGGCGGCTGAAGCGTGTGGTCAGACAACGCGGCCCACTCCTTCGGCGAACTCAATGACGGTCACGGACGCCGGATCTGCTTTCGCTTTCTGGAATTCGTCCAGGTTCACACCGCGGTAGTGGGTAATGGCCGCCTTGATGGGATCTGCATGGCTGAAGCACGCGACAACGCCGCCCGGGAATTGAGCAGCTGCGCGCTCGATTCCGGCGACGACTCGGTCCTGCATCTCCACAAAGCTTTCCCCGCCGGGGAACCGGAACTGGCTAGGAGTCTTCTGCACGGTTTGCCACTCTGGCAACTTGCTCAAGTCGGTCAACTTCTGTCCCGTCCAGTCGCCGAAATCGCATTCAATGAATGCGTCGTCAACGACCGGCTCCAGCCCGAAAACGCGGGCGGTCGGCTCCGCGGTTTCGCGGGTACGTTCTAAGGGGGAGGTGAAGATGGCGTCGATAAGCGAAAAGCGTTCCTTGAGCTGCACAGCGACACGTTCCGCTTGCTGGCGGCCCGTCTCCGAAAGGTGCAAGCCCGCCGCCCGACCAGGCAGAACGACACCGGTGGTAGGGGTTTGACCGTGGCGGATGAGGAGAACGCGCGTAGTTGTCATCCCGGCCAGTGTATGGCGAGCCGGAGTAGTCTGGGGCGCATGACTTCAGCTCCGAATATCTCGACCCTCGGTGAACTGCGCGAAAGCGGGAATTACCCGTACCGGACAATCCGTGAAGAGCTGCGAGACAATCTTCTCGCAGCGCTGGCGGCAGGCGACAACCCGTGGGAGGGGCTGCACGGCCTGGAGAACACGGTCATTCCGCAAGTCGAGCGCGCGATCATTGCCGGCCACGACATCGTGCTGCTCGGCGAGCGCGGCCAGGGCAAGACACGTCTGCTGCGCACGTTGCCATCGCTTCTCGACGAATGGACCCCTGTCCTCACCAACTCCGAACTGCGCGAACACCCGCTGCACCCGATCACCGACGCTTCCCGGGCGCTGGTGTCTGAGAACGGCGACGCGACCCCGATCTCGTGGCTGCACCGCGACGAACGCTACTCCGAGAAGCTCGCCACCCCAGACACATCGGTGGCGGATCTGATCGGCGATGTGGACCCGATGCGTGTGGCCGAAGGCCGCAGGCTCGGTGACCCGGAGACCATCCACTACGGGCTCATCCCCCGCTCCAACCGTGGCATTGTGGCCATCAACGAGCTTCCTGACCTGGCTGAACGCATTCAGGTAGCCATGCTCAACGTCATGGAGGAAGCAGATATTCAAATCCGCGGGTACATGCTGCGCCTGCCCCTCGATGTGCTGGTCGTGGCGAGTGCTAACCCGGAGGATTACACGAACCGCGGACGCATCATCACCCCGCTCAAGGACCGCTTCGGCGCGGAGATCCGCACCCACTACCCGCTCGAGCTGGCCGCGGAAATGGCAGTCATCGAGCAGGAAGCGGATCTCACAGCCGAGATCCCGCCTGTGCTGCTCGAGGTCCTCGCACGGTTTACCCGCGCGCTGCGCGAATCCCCCGCCGTGAACCAGCGTGCAGGTGTTTCCGCACGCTTTGCCATTGCTGGCGCGGAAACGGTCGCCGCATCAGCTCGCCACCGCGCCGCTGTGTCAGGCGAGGACCCCGTTGCCCGCCTGGTGGACCTTGAAGCCGCCGTCGACGTGATGGGCGGCAAGGTCGAGTTCGAACCCGGCGAGGAAGGACGCGAATGGGAGTTGCTGGAGTACATCCTGCGCACCGCCATCGCCGGGGCCGTGCGTCGGTCGGTGCGCGAAATCGACTTCGCTCCGCTCATTGCCGCGCTGGACGGCACCCGGACAATCTCCACGGGTGAGCACGTCACTGCTGCTCAGTTCCTCGCCGGCCTGCCGGACCTTGACGGCGCAACGCTGTACGACGATTTGACCGCCGCCTTCGCACCCGAGAACGGCGCTGGTTCGGACGGCCACCGTGCCGCAGCCATTGAGCTCGGCATCGAATCCCTCTACTTGTCCCGGAAGATCTCGAAAGACTCTGGAGAAGGCGAAACAATCTATGGCTAGATCCCGCTACACCCGCTATACCGGCGGACGGGACCCCCTGGCTCCCCCGGCGGACCTGACGAAGGCACTGCGAGAAATTGGCAATGAGGTCATGGCCGGCTACTCCCCGGAACGCGCGCTGCGCGAATACCTCCGCCGCGGTGCTGACGGTTTCGAAGGCTACGACGATCTGGTCGCGCGCATTTCCGAGCGCCGCCGCAACCTGCTGCAGCGCCACAACTTGGGCAAGACGCTGCAGGACGTGAAGAAGCTTCTCGACGACGCTGTGCTCGCCGAACGCGGCCAACTCGCCCGCGACGTGCACATGGACGACATGGACCGGCAACTGCGGGAAATGCAGCTGGATAACCTACCCGGTTCCCCTGCCGGCGCAGTGAGCGAACTGGGCACATACGAGTGGGCATCCTCGGAGGCGCGCGAAAAGTTCGAGCAGATCAAGGACTTGCTCGGCCGGGAGATGCTCGACCAGCGATTCTCCGGAATGAAGGATGCACTTGAGAACGCGACGGACGAAGACCGCGCCGCAATTGCAGAAATGCTGCGGGACCTCAATATTTTGTTGGGCAAGCACCGCCTCGGCGAAGATACCGAGGAGGACTTCCGCGCCTTCATGGACAAGCACGGCGCGCAGTTCCCGGAGAACCCCAGCACGATCGACGAGCTCGTGGAGCTGCTAGCCAAGCGCTCTGCGGCCGCCCAGCGCATGCTCAACTCGATGACGGACGAGCAGCGCCGCGAACTCATGGAGCTGTCCGCGCAGGCTTTCGGCTCGCCGGAATTGATGAACCTGATGGGCGAGTTGGACGCGAACCTGCGCGGCATCCGGCCAGACCTCGACTGGCACGGCGGCGAACAGTTCGAAGGAGACGAGGGGCTGGGGCTGGGCGACGCAGCCCGCGCAATGGAGGACCTCGGTCGTCTCGACCAACTGGCCGATGATCTCTCCGGGCTCACCCCGTCGGATGCCGATCTCGAAGACATCGAAGATCTGCTCGGCCAAGACGCGGCCGTGTCCGCGCGCACACTCTCAGACTTGGAGAAGGCGCTGCGCGATGGCGGGCTTCTTCAAAAGGGTGACGACGGCAGCCTCAAACTCTCCCCGCAAGCCATGCGCCGACTCGGCCAGTCACTGCTGCAGGATGCCGCGCAGCACCTCTCCCCGCGGGAGGGGTCCCGGGATTCGTCGTCCGCCGGCCAGACCGGTGAACCGACCGGCTCGAGCCGCGCCTGGGAATTTGGCGACACCCAGCCGTGGGATACGACCCGCACGATCACCAATGCGATTCAGCGTCAAGCTGCAGAAGGATCCCTGAGTGCGGGCCCAGTGAACATCACGATCGGCGACGTAGAAGTCCAGGAAACGGAGGCCCGAACCCGTAATGCGGTGGCCCTGCTCGTGGACACGTCCTTCTCCATGGCAATGGAAGGGCGCTGGCTGCCGATGAAGCAGACCGCATTGGCCCTGCACCACCTCATCTCCACGCAGTTCCGCGGCGATGAGCTCGCACTGATCGGTTTCGGCCTTTACGCGCAGACGATGGACATCTCCGAGCTGACCGGCTTGCCGCCGTTGCAGGAAAAGGGCACGAACTTGCACCATGCGCTGCTGCTCGCGGACCAGTTCTTCTCCCGCCACCCGAACATGAACCGCACGCTGCTCATCGTCACCGACGGGGAGCCGACCTCCCACCTCACCCAGGACGGAGAGCCTGTCTTTTACTGGCCCACCACGCGCGAAACCCTCGCGCTGACCGTCACGCAGCTCGACACTGTCACCCGTCGGGGCGCGAATACCACATTCTTCCGCCTTGGAGATGACCCGAACCTCGTCGCGCTTCTCGACGCACTAGCCTCCCGCGCCGGCGGCCGCGTCGTCGCCCCCAACCTCGATGAGCTCGGTTCCGCGGTCGTCGGCGAGTTCCTCGGCGGCTTGTGGTGACACAGTGAACCTGAGTGGCTATTCGGGCATTCCTTAACGTTTCGGACATTCCAGCTTCACGTCGCCGCCACCTCGCTCACCTATTTTCGATTGCGGTTCTCTGTCTCGGCATGTGCCAGTAGCTGAGTACGGACCGACATTTTCCCCCAACCGCTTTCGAACCGAAAGGTGCCCACGCATGCGTAAGAACTTGCGCGCCACCATCGCTACCGCGACGATCAGCGCCCTGTCCGCATCCGCTCTGACCGTGCCGGTCGCATCCGCCGACGAGCAAACCGCCAAGATCTCCATCTCGAACATCACCGACTTCCACGGCCGTTTCGAGCACGACGAGAAGAACTCCATCCCCGGCGCCGAGCGCCTGAAGTGCGCCATCGACCAGGAGGCCGAACAGTTCGGCGACGCGCACATTTTCACCTCCTCCGGTGACAACATCGGCGCATCCCCGTTCTCGGCCATGCTGCTTGACGACGCTCCCACCATCGAGGTCCTCAACCAGATGGGCCTGAAAGTCTCTGCTGTGGGCAACCACGAATTCGACAAGGGCGCGGCAGACTTGTCCGACCGGGTCATCCCGGACGCTGCCTTCCCTTATCTTGCAGCGAACGCTGATTCCGTGAACGGCACGAAGCCGTACCACGTCGAGGAAGTCGACGGCGTGAAGGTCGCTTTCATCGGTACCGTCACCGCCGACATGCCGAACCTGGTCAGCCCGGACGGCATCGCGGGCATCACGTGGAACGACCCAGTCGCCACCACCAACACTCTGGCGAAGGATCTCAAAGACAAGGGCGAAGCCGACGTTGTGGTCGCCCTCGTCCACGCCGGCGGCATTGCCCCGGACAAGTTCTACGAGGCTGTCGACGTCGCATTCCTCGGCCACACCCACGTGGTTGTTAACCCGGATGCCTCCACCACCCCGGTTGTGGCGCAGGCCGGCCAGTACTCCCAGGGCTTCGCTAACGTTGACTTGAGCATCGACCGTGCAACCAAGCAGGTCACTGTCGATGAGGCGAAGGTCGTCGACAATGCCACCGTCCTCGCGTGTGACAAGGCGTACCCGGAGATTGCCACGACCGTCTCGACAGCCGCAGCGGAAGCCGAAGAGCAGGGCAAGCAGGTCGTGGCCAACACTCCGGTCGCGTTCACTCGCGGCAGGAACGAGGGCGCAGAATCCGGCACGAACCGCGGTGTTGAATCCTCCCTGAGCAACCTGCTCGCGGAGGCCGCTAAGTGGAGCGTGGCGGCGAACTCCAACGTCACGCCGGACATCGGCATTATGAACGCCGGCGGTGTCCGCGACGATCTCCCGACAGGTGACGTGACCTACAAGCAGGCGTTTTCCGTTCAGCCGTTCGGCAACGAGAATTCCTACAAGACCATCAAGGGCAAGGACTTCAAGGACGCCCTTGAGCAGCAGTGGAAGCCCGGTCAGGACCGCCCGCGTCTCGCGCTCGGCCTGTCCAACAACGTGTCCTACACCTACAACCCGGACGCGGAGCAGGGTCAGCGCATCACCTCCATCACCATTGACGGCAAGCCGATGGACATGGAGAAGGACTACGTCATCGCCGGTTCCACCTTCCTGCTCGGCGGTGGCGACAGCTTCGAGGCCCTGACCCGGGGGTCCGAGATGTCTAACATTGGCCTGCTCGATGTCGACGCATTCATCCAGTACCTCAAGAGCGACGAGGAACTCGCCCCGCGCGGCCAGTCCGCCGTGGGCGTGAAGCTGGACCAGCCGCTCAAGCCTGGAACGGACGCCACTATTGATCTGTCTTCCCTGATCTACACCATCGACGACCCGGCCAAGAAAGTCACTGTCTCACTCGAGAACGCTGGAGGCGACAAGCTCGCCGAGGCATCTACCGACATCGATCCGGACCTCGGCGAGCAGGGCTACGGCGAGGCCGGCAAGGCCACCGTCAAGCTGGCCGTCCCAACTGACGCTAAGGGCGATCTGGTCCTGCGCATCACCACCGACGCGAAGACCGACGTCACCATGCCGGTCAAGGTGGAGGGCAACAACGGCGACAGCGACACCGACGACAACAATGGCTCCGCCGCATCCTCTGCCGCCAAGGGAGTGCTGCGCTTCTTCCGTGCGCTGGCTGCCATCGCCGCGCTGATCGGTGCGCTCAATTTCTTCAACCCGAAGCTTTTCGAGGACACTCGGAAGCCTTTTCTCGGGAATGATGTCGTAACTGGGAACTGACACGACCACTGAATAGGCGCCGCTGGGGTTTCCCGGCGGCGCCTGAGCGTTTCTAGATTCTCAGTATCGCCTTTTACAGCGGAGCGAAAGCGTTTCTGCAGGTCAGATTTCGGACATGAACCTGAAAGGCGATACTGAAAAAGTAACTCCCGCCCGACCAACCCCGGAAGAGCCCGCCAGGAGTAGATTCGCCCAGGTGAGTACGTACGCCCAAGATCAGCGCTCGCCATGGCCGGCTTTGTGGTCGATGATGCTCGGATTCTTCATGATCCTCGTGGATTCCACCATCGTCGCCGTGGCCATCCCGGCGATTGCTGGAAGTTTGGACGCCTCGTACAACGAGGTCATCTGGGTCAACAGTGCTTATCTGCTGGCATACGCTGTCCCGCTGCTGATCACAGGACGGTTGGGCGACCGCTTCGGTCCGCGCAAGCTGTACCTAACAGGGCTCGCCCTGTTCAGCGTGTCCTCACTGGTCTGCGGGATGGCGGGCGCGGTCGGATCGGTCGGGGTGCTCATCGCCGCCCGCGCGTTCCAGGGTCTGGGCGGGGCGATGTTGTCCCCGCAGACGATGTCGGTGATGATCCGCACGTTTGCGCCGAACGAACGCGGCACCGCGATGGGCCTGTGGGGCGGCACGGCGGGTGTCGCCACAGTCGCAGGTCCGCTGCTGGGTGGCTTCCTCGTGGACCTCGGCGGCTGGGAGTGGATCTTCTACGTCAATGTGCCGGTGGGCATCATCGGCCTCATTCTCGCGTGGAAGCACGTCCCCCGACTGGAACTCACCGCGCGCAGTTTCGATTGGCTCGGTGTCGCGCTCAGTGCTGCGGGCATGTTCTGCTTGATCTTCGGGATTCAGGAGGGTGCGAACTTCAACTGGGACATTCGCGTGGTGGGCCTCATCGCGACAGGCGCAGTGCTGCTCGTGGCGTTTGTGTGGTGGCAGACGCGCACGTCGCGCGATGCGCTGGTTCCGCTTTCGCTTTTCGACGACAGGAATTTCGCTCTCGCCTCCCTCACCATCGCCACCGTTGGTTTCGCGGTATCGACCTTCACTATCCCGTGGATGATTTACGTCCAGAGCGTGAAGGTTCTCACGCCCACGCAGGCAGCTCTGCTGATCTTGCCCTCGGGCGTGGTGTCGGGAGCGTTGTCTGGGTTCATCGGCAAGCTGACCAATACGCGCGACCCGAAACCGATCGTGATCACCGGTTTGAGTGTGACTGCGTTGAGCATGGTGGCGGCGGCGGGGATCACACAGCCGTCGATAAGCAGTGCGTGGATGCTGCTCATCTCCGTCTTTTATGG
This sequence comes from Corynebacterium sp. CCUG 70398, assembly GCF_024454055.1. Taxonomy (NCBI): domain Bacteria; kingdom Bacillati; phylum Actinomycetota; class Actinomycetes; order Mycobacteriales; family Corynebacteriaceae; genus Corynebacterium; species Corynebacterium sp. CCUG 70398. The sequence goes on along the minus strand of NZ_JAGPYZ010000001.1, from coordinate 51,612 downwards.
TTTGGGGAACTCGATGATGTGGGGGCCGCTGTCGATGATTGCCACGCGCAATCTCGATCCGCGGCTGGCGGGGGCTGGGTCGAGTGTGTACAACACGGTGCGGCAGGTCGGTGCGGTCATCGGGTCGGCGAGCGTGGCCGCGATGATGTCGGCGCAGCTGGCCGCGCGTGTTGGTGACGGCGACTCGACGTTCGCTGGGCCACTCCCGGAGCCGCTGCACGAACCATTCGCCACAGCGATGGCCGCCACAATCCTGCTACCTGCCGGAGTCCTCGCTGCGGGCGCCGCACTGGCGCTGTTCTTCAATAAGACTCGGACGTGGAACGACAACTAGCGGATGTGTGCGCCGGGTCACAAATTTCTAGCCATTTCGCCCCCACGAACAGTTTTGCAGTTCTAAGGTGTATCTCATGTGGAACCCTTTAGCTAAGCCATTTCGCCATGACGAGAACGAAACCCCCTACGCGAAGCCGGAGGATTTTGTCGCCGATGCTTCGAGGCGTCCTGCGGCCTTCATTTCCGGTGGTGCATCCGGCATCGGTAAGGCAACGGCCCAGCGTCTGCTGAACATGGGCTGGACCGTCGGCTCCTATGACGTCAACGAGACCATCTGGGGCACAGACGACATCCCCGAAGGCCAGCTGATCACCGGCCACCTGGACGTCACCGACCGCGAGAACTGGGATGCGGCTCTTCAGGACTTCACCTCCAAGACCGGCGGCCGCCTGGACTTCCTCTTCAACAACGCCGGCATCATCATCGATGGCGAGGTTGTGGACCAGGATCCGGAGAAGGTCCAGTTGCTCACCGACATCAACTGCGTCGGCGTTGTCTACGGTGCGCAGGCCGCATACCCCTACCTCAAGGCGACGAAGGACGCGGTGATGATCTCCATGTCGTCGGCATCGGCGATCTTCGGCCAGCCGGAGATCTCCACGTATTCCGCATCGAAGTTCTTCGTCAACGGCATGACGGAGGCGCTGTCGGTCGAGTGGCGCAATGACGACATCCGCGTCCACGACATGATGCCCCTGTGGGCCGCCACCCAGGTGGCCAACGTGAAGGCCCAGTCGGTGAAGAACATGGGCGTCAACCTCACTCCCGGCGACATTGCGGATGAGACGATCAAGGTGCTCACTTCCAAGCAGCCGTGGATCAAGTGGGTGCAGCACCACTCGGTCAGCCTCTCCGACCGTGGCTTGAAGTGGCTGCGCAAGCCGTTCCCGGACCCGATCGCTCACGTCTTGATGCGTTTTGCCGCCGTCTGGTAGTCGCCCCCGCAGACGTCAGGACAAGCCACGCGCCAGGAAGTTCCGTCCCGCGGGCACCTACCCCATCGACACCGGGTCAGCGCGGATCATCACCGACCCGGAGCGCGATGGGGCGTACGTGTTGGAGGTCAACGGTGTGCCGTCGTCACGCATTGTGTTGGGTGCGCCGCGGGTGCTGGGCTTCGACTACATGGAGTGGATCGCCGCGTGCCTGCGCGAGCCGCGCACCGTCGTCCACCTCGGCGGTGCCGGGTGCTCTCTGCCGCGCTATTGCGCCGACGTCTGGCCGGAATCGCGCAACATCGTTGTGGAGATCGATGGCGCGTTGAGCGAACTCACCCGCTCGCTTTTCGACGTCCCCGCCCACTTCCACACCAGCGACGCCCGCACCTACGTGCACTCCCTATCCCCGGGCAGCGTCGACGCTGTCATCCGCGATGTTTTCGACGGGCCCACCACCCCACGCCACGTGACGACGGTCGAGTTCTACCGCGCCGTCGCACGCGCCCTGTCCCCCGGCGGGGTCTATGTGGCCAACATTGGAGACCGCGCAGGTCTCGCCGAAACACGCGCAGAGCTCGCCGGGATGGTGGAAGCGTTTCCGCACGTCGGCGCACTATCTACGCCTGGCATGCTCTCTGGGAACAGCTACGGCAACGTGGTCGTGTGGGGCAGCGACCGCGCTGTTGGACCGGGTGCGGTCAACGGCGTCAAGCAAGCGGACGCTGCGTGGGTTCGCACGATGACTGAGGGGATTGCACCCCGCCGCGACTAGGCTTGCAGGCGTTATGACAGTGCAAAGTAGAAGTGGCGAGCAAATCCGCGTCACCCGCTGGATCGCCGACCGTGGCGAGCGTCCCCTCATCCGCGGCTGGGCCCACCTGTTCGCGGCCCAAGCGGCCACCATCGCCGCCACCGTGCTGATCACCTTTTCCTGGATGACGCTCACCTGGCTGGAGGCGCTGAGCGTGACCATCTACGGTGCCGGCCTGATCGCACTGTTCTCGGTCTCGGCGACCTACCACCGCTTCCCGTGGCGCACCCAGCGCGGCGTCGAGGCGTGGAGGCGGGCCGACCACGCCATGATCGCCGTGTTCATCGCCTCCACGTACACCCCAATGTGCGTCATCGCGCTGCCGCCGCGGATGGCGGCGTGGACCCTGGCCATCGCATGGGTCGGTGCACTGGGCAACCTCGCGCTGAAATTGTTCTGGTCGGGCCACCCGCGCTGGCTCTCCCCCATCATCTACGTCGGGCTTGGCTGGATTATCGTCCCGCTCATCCCCTACCTATGGAACAACGCCAACCCGGCCGTGCTGTGGCTTCTTTTCGTCGGCGGTGTCGCCTACACCGTGGGTGCCGCGATCTACGGCTTCAAATGGCCTGGGCGTGAGGCCCGCTACTACGGATACCACGAGCACTTCCACTCCCTGACCATTGTTGCTGCGATCGTGCACCTGATCGCTGTGTGGATCCTCGTCGTCAACGCCGGATAAAGCCGGACGCGGCAGCAGCTAGCGGCTGAAGACCGACTGCAGCGGCTCCTCGCCTTCGCGGATCTCACGCTCGTAGATCTCGCGCTGGCGCGGGTTCTCGTTCGGATCGTCGATGTGGAGCGCCTTGCGGCGGGCGTTGTAAATCACGATGGATCCGGCGATCGCCAGCAGCGACACCACAACCAGGACGACCAGGCCGGTCCAGAACGCGCTGTCGTAGATGCCGTCGACAGTGCGGACGAACAGGTTGCGGGCGTGGCTCATCGGGTGGAACGGGTTCAGGGCCGCCAGCGGTGCCGGCAGTGTAGACAGCGGCCAGACGGAGCCGGAGGTGAACAGGCCCAGAGCGAAGAATCCGATATTGAACATCGCGCCCACCACGCGTCCGAACAGGATGCGGAAGAACTGGAAGACGGAGGTACCCATCACGTCGATCAGCAGCAGGGTCATGATCATGACGGGCCAGCTCACCGGGCGCCAGCCGAGGGTGATGGACACGAACGCCAGCAGTGCAGTCAGCGCGACGTTGACACCGAAGTTGCTCAACCACGCGGACAGGACCGGGCCGGTGGCGCCGGATGCCTTGTGGCGGCGGCCAATCGCATGCGGCAGCAGGATGGACATGACCGCCATGAGCATGAAGTTGATCACGATGAGGCCGATGATGGAGAAACCACTCGACGGCTCCTTCACGGTCGGGTCAGCCTCATCGACAACGAGCTGCGTCGGGTGCTCGTTCGCCTCCATGAAGGCGATCGGGACGGCGATCTGGTCGGAGGACTTGTCCATGTCTTTGACCTCGGGGGCGCGCTGTGCGCCGTCGCCAAGCTTGGTGGACAGCTCGGTGGAGCCGTCCTTGAGGCGGGTGGTGCCGTCTTGGAGCTGGGCGCCGCCGTCGACAAGCTGGGTGGTGCCGTCCTTGAGGCGGGTGGTGCCGTCGTGCAGGCGGTTCGCGCCGTCGGTCAGTCGGGTGACACCGCCGTTGAGCTGGTCGGTACCGTCAGCCAGCTGGTTGGAGCCGTCGATCAGGCGGTTGAGGCCGTCACGGTACGGCATGTTCGGGTCGGAGAGGTTCGCGTAGAGCTCGCCGGTACCGTCGCGCAGACGGTTGAGGTCGTTGACGACGTTCTGCGGATTCTCCGGGTCGAGCTGCTTCACAATGCCGTCAATCTTGTCGGCCTGCTCGTTCATGCCCACAGTGCGCAGCGTGTCCACGATCGGCTTGAGCTGGCCCACGCCACCCTGCACGTTCTGAAGCAGCGGGATGAGCATGTCGGTGAGCTTGTTGACGCCTTCGTCGATCTGGCGGGCACCGTCGGCGAGCTGGTCGGTACCGCCCTCGAGCTGCGTCAGGCCGTCGCGCAGCTGGTAGGCACCGTCCTTGAGGCGACCTGCACCGTCGCCGAGCTCACCGACACCTTCCTTGAGCTCTCCCGTACCGTCGTTGAGCTGCGTGGCACCGTCGTCAAGCTGGTTGATGCCGTCGACTGCCCGGCCGGTACCCTCCTTCAGCTGGCCGGCACCTTCGTCGAGCTGCTTGGAGCCGTCGGCTGCGGCGCGGATGCCGTCGCCAAGCTCGTTGATGCCGCCGAGAACCTCCTCGCCGTAGGTCTTAGCCACCTCGGCTTTGACCTCGGACTGGATCTGCGGGAGCAGGCCAGAGGTCAGCACCGCACCGTTGGTGCCGTTGTAGTCGTTGAGGTTGATCAGGATCTCCGCTTGCTGCGGCTCCGGGTCGATCACGCTGACGACCTTCTCAGAGAAGTCCTCCGGGATGGTCACGGTGAACAGGTACTTGCCCGTGAGCAGGCCCTGCTTCGCCTCTTCATCCGACACTTTGGAGAAGTCGAGGTAGTCGCGGCTGGTCAGACCTTCGACGACCTGGTCGCCGATATTCTCCATCCCGGCACCTTCACCGCGGTCAACGCCCTTGTCGTTGTTGACCACAGCCAGGCGCGTCTGCGGCACGGAGCCCGTCGGGTCCCACATGGACCACATGTACAGTCCGGCGAACAGCAGCGGCACGACCATCGCCAGGATGATCAGCGTGCGTGCGACCGCGGAAAACGGACGCCAGGTCAGAAGTCGCTCGAGCGGCCCCATGTTTTCCCGGGCCTGAGCCTGGGCGGAATCGCCCTGGCCTGTAATTTTGGTGCTCAACGGTAACCTCTCTCCGGTTCGACGCCCGCATCACATTGACTGGAAGCACAATATTTAGCGGACGTGATCAAAATTACTTTGTAGAGGAATATAGCTCTAATCGCCCAGGAATTCATAAGTTTTCAGCGTGAGTTTGTGCGCATTCCACAGAAATAACCGATATCCGCCCCCGGGCAGTACTGTGTTATCCCAGCTCAGGAGTCCAATCGACATCGCTGGGTTGCTTATCGTCGCGCCACCCTCGCCACACGGCGTGTCGCACTTTCCCGTCGCGCGTACGCCCCGCCAGCGCGACTTCCGCGACGTACGTCGGCTCCACCCACCATGCGTCCTCAGGCATTCCGCTTATCGACGGTTCCTTGCGCCTCACCCCTTCCAACCGCCGTTCAATCTCCTCGAGATCCTTGGCACTGAACCCTGTGCCGACGCGGCCGGCATACGTGAGCTCTCCATCCTCATCGGGCACAGCGACAAGGAGCGAGGCGATCCCGCGCTTGCCTTCACGCACACCGACGACCACGACTTCCTGATGGATCTGGAATTTGATCTTGATCCACGCTGTGCCCCGCTGGCCGGGGAGATACGTCGAGTCCGTCCGCTTCGCCACCACCCCTTCGAGCTTCAGCTCGCGGCTCACTGCGATCGCCTCCTCCAGGCTGCCTGTATGTGCGGGAGGAATGGCCACGTAGTCACCGCTGTCAAGAAGACTGCGCAGCAGCTCGCGACGCTTCTCGTACGGCTCGCGAATCAGAGAGCGCCCTTGTCCGCCCGGGGTGCCCATGTGGAGAATGTCGAAGACCATGTAGCGAATCGTCGCCTCATCACCACCCAGCTCGCCTTTTCTGTGCGCCTGCAGAAGGCCGAAGTCCGGCCGCCCTTGGGCATTGAGCGCGACTACTTCCCCATCGAGAACAGCGCCGCCAGAGTCGTCTCCGATGAGTTCCTGAAGTTCCGAGAGCTCCGGGAAGATGTCCGTGTAGTCCTTCCCGTTACGGCTGGAGAGCACTACTCCTCCCCCGTCGCGTGGATCACCGACACCGGCGATAATGCGGTAGCCGTCCCACTTCATCTCGAAGGCCCACGTCTCGCCGTCTTTCTTTCCCAGTCGGATGTCGGCCTCGCTGCCAGCGGTCGCGAGCATCGGCTCCGGTACGTCAGCGACGCTAAACGGCACGGATGCAGGTTCGGCGGGTGGCTCGAAGGCTGGCTCGGCAACTGGCTCAAGGGCGGGCTGTTTCTTCATGAACTTCATCAGCCACTGCTGTTGCTCAGAGCCCTCGCGGGATCCGGTGCGGATCATCGCATACCGGCGCGGCACTCCGCCCAAACCGCCGTCGGGACGGCCGCGAAGGACGACGATGACCTCCTTGCCGTCACGCCACTTCTCTACCTCGATCGTGCCGGTGTCCCAGATGCTCACCTCCCCGGCGCCGTACTGCCCCTTTGCGATGGTCCCTTCAAACGCGGCGTACTCGATCGGGTGGTCTTCTGTCTGGACCGCGAGCCGGTTCTCCGCCGGATCGAGCGGCGGGCCCTTCGGCACCGCCCAGGACACGAGCACCCCCTCGCGCTCGAAGCGGACATCCCAGTGCAACGACGAGGCGTGATGCTCCTGGATGACGAAGATGGGCTCCTCCCCGGCGCGGTCGGCCGGCGGTTCGGCGGGGACGGGTTCGGCGGTTTTGGAGGGGTTGCGCATGGAGCGGTACGTCGATAAGCGATCGGGGTGAAAGCCCAGGTGCGCGAGCGGGTCGAGTCCTTCCGCAAGCCGCTTCATGACCTCGGTGTACTCGAGCTGGCTCGGGTCTTCGAGCTCGTCCCACGTGCGTGGGGCGGCAACGGTCGGGCGTTCGCGGCCGCGCAACGAGTAGGGCGCCACGGTCGTCTTCGACCCGTTGTTCTGGCTCCAGTCGATGAAGACCTTCCCGGCGCGCTGATCCTTCTTCATCACATGCGTGACCTCATCCGGATTGTCCGCGGCGAGTGCGCGGGCCAGTTCCTTCGCCACCGCTGAAACCTGGTCCGCAGTGCTCGTGCCGTCGAGCGCGGCGTAGATGTGGATACCCTTCGACCCCGATGTCACAGGAACGGACTCCATACCCATGCCGTCGAGGATCTCCTTGCACCAGCGGGCCACTTCGGCGCACTCGGCAAGGCCCACGCCAGGACCAGGGTCGAGGTCGAGGACCATGCGGTCAGGGTTGGCGGGGTAACCGGTGTCGTCGAAACGCCACTGCGGGGTGTGCAGCTCCAACGCCGCGACGTGCGCGAACCAGGCCAACACAGCGGGCTCGTCGGCGAGCGGGTACCGGTTTGTCGACGTCTTGTGCGCGATGATGCCGAACGGGATCCACTCCGGCGCCGAATCTTCCAAGTCCTTGCGGAAGAAGGCTTCTCCCCCGACACCGTCCGGGAAACGCTTTCGCGTCACGGGGCGGCGGGCGATCTGCGGGATGAGCGCATCGGCGACCGTGAGGTAGTAGTGCATCACGTCCGCCTTCGTCACGGCCGGAGCATCATCCGTGGCCGGGTAAAGCACCTTGTCCAGGTTGCTCACGGCGAGAGTGCGCTCGCCGACCTGAAATTTCTTGCTGCGCGCCATGAACTGCCTTTCGCTTACTCTCCCACAGAACTTACATAACCCCCGTACACTGCGGGTATGCGCGCAATTTGGAGCGGTTCCATCACCTTCGGCCTCGTTAACGTCCCGGTCAAGGCCTACGGGGCGACCGAAGACCACGACATTTCTTTCCACCAGGTCCACGACGAGGACGGCGGCCGCATCCGTTATGAGCGCCGATGCGAGGTGTGCGGCGAGAAGGTCGAATACAAGAACATCGATAAGGCCTTCGAAGAAGACGGCGAGACAGTCGTGCTCACCGCCGACGATTTCGAGTCCCTGCCGGAGGCGAACAACAACGAGATCGAAGTCGTCCAGTTCGTTCCCGCCGATCAGATCGACCCGATCATGGCGGAGAAGGCCTATTACCTCGAGCCCGTCGGCAAGACGCCGAAGTCCTACCTTTTGCTGCGGGAAACACTCAAGAACACCGACCGTATGGCCGTGGTCAAGTACGCCCTGCGCAACAAGACCCGCCTGGGCGCGCTGCTCGTGCGTGACAAAACCCTCGTGTTGCAGGGCATGCTCTGGGCCGACGAGATCCGCGATGTGAACTTCAAGGGCGTCAATTCGCGTGCGAAGATCGGCGACAAGGAGCTTGAGCTCTCCGCCGCGCTCGTTGAGCAATATTCCTCAGACTTCACCCCGGATGAGTTCTCTGACGACTACCAGATCGAGCTGCGCAAGCTTATCGACGCGAAATTCGAGTCCGGCGACACCCTGGACACCTCGAAAACATTCGGCGAGGATGCCGACTCCGACTCCGACAGCAGCGACGACGGTGACGACGCTGACGTGGTCGACCTCATGGAGGCTCTGAAAGCCTCGCTAGACAGGAAGAAATCCGGCAAGTCCAGCAAGTCCGGGAAATCCGCTTAGGAACACCGGCTAGAGAGTGTGTGATGTTCAGCGCAGCCTTGTTCGCCGCAGCGGCGTTTCTCGTCTTCCTGGGTTACAGGGATTACAAGTCCCGCGAGCGCTTCGCGCAGAAGGGTGTGCGTGTCACAGGTCGCGTTGTTGACACCTACCTGCGGGAGACTCCCACTACAGATTTCAAAGGTCGCAGTAAAACCGACCGCAACATGATCGAGACCATCGAGTTTCACACTGTTGACGGAACCCCGATTCTCGGCCGGCCGTCTGATGGAGTCGGCGAACGCAACCGGATGGGTATGACTGTCCGGGTGATCTACGACCCAGACTCTCCGAACAATTTCTTGGCCCCGGCGTCCGAGGATGCAGAGATTAGTGTCATTGAGCCGTTTGTGACGATGGCCGCCGGCGGATTCTTCGCGTTGGTTGCCCTGATCTTCCTGTTTACCTAGCTCTTTTCAGACCAGTCCCGAACTTACCCCCTCCCCGGCGCGTTACACATGATGAATAGGCACCCAACACTGAAGCGTGGAACCAATGGATTACATTCTTCTCATCATGGCCGCAGTGGTCATTTTCAAAGGCATCTCTGACTACATGTCCCTCGAGAGACTCGCCTCGCATGGTGTGCGTGTGGAAGGCCGGGTCGTGGATTCGTTCATGCACGAAAAGCGCACCCAGGATAGAGGCAACCGTACGCGGGTGGAGCGCACCATGGTCGAAACGATTGAATTCACCACTGTCGACGGCCAGCCGCTTCTGGGGCAGCCGGCCCATTCTGATGTGGGGATGAACAACCGCATCGGCCAGATCGTGACGGTGATCTACGACCCGAACTACCCGCAGCACTTCACCGCCCCCGTCCACGGGAACGATGTCAACGTCGTGCTACCCGTCACGACAATGCTCATCGGTGGGCTCATGTTGCTGGTTGGCCTGATTGCGGCGTTCTAATCGCCCCGCGCGTCGACGACATTGAGAGCAAAGACCGCGTCAGCGTGTTCGCCGCCGGCCTGAAGGATCGGTTGCCGGGTGAGTATCCGGAGGTGGTGGCGGGAATCGTCGATAAGCTTGGGCCTGAACTCGCGGAGGGCGAGGGCTATTTCAACCACTCGTTCCACCTGTGGCCCGTCAGCCGCTACATCGAGGACTACGGTGCATTAGCCCCAGTACGTCTCGGCGATTTCGTTGCATATGCGCCGACCCGAAGCTGCAGTGTGAGAAGGCGGAATGAACCCTCGGTTTGCCAGGCAGCGAGCAAAATATAACCACTTGCACAATTCCGGTTCTTCATTTGACCATCGCCTACGCTCTGAGCACTGTAGCTTTGCGGACTAACGGCCGCGTTAGACTGACGAGCAACGTAACCCCCGAAGACCGTTGCGGGCCCCTATTCTCGCGGCCCGAGAGATAGCACCTACGCTTTGAGCCGGTTAGTTGCGACTGACGCGTTTCTTTACCCTCATCGGTCACCTAGGAATCGGCACGCCGACGGAAGGCGACCTGCGCATGAAAGACTGCATCGACCAGATCGTTTTAATGTTCTGTTCGAAGAGATTGCCCTGTTCCCACAGCTTCCGCACAGACCATGGGCACAATCCCTTGAGCAAAATGGTGCCCAACTTCATTAACCATCCGTTTCACTAGGTTCACTCATACTTCCGTTGAGTGCCGTGGACCACGCACGCTTCACTACATCAGGCCGACGGAAATGGCCGAATGACCAACAGCAGACAGCCCTCCGGCTCACAGGTTCGCATTTTCATTCTCAGTGACCCGTTATTTCTCTTTCCGGGGATCCCATGAATCGGCTCACTAACCTTTTTCGAGTGCCATCTCTAGAAAGGAAAGTTAAATGAAGGGGTACCGTAATGCTGAGCGTGCCTTGGCCATTTACCTGTCTTCGATCACGGGATTCGTGGACACCATCGGATTCATGTACCTCGGGGGGTACTTCCTCTCGTTCATGTCGGGCAACACCACCCGCTTGACCGCCGCAATGAGCGAGCGGCGCTGGGAAGTCGCCGGCCTCACCGGAAGCATCATGATCACGTTTCTCGTAGGTGTCGGCGTAGGCGCAGCCATTAGCCAGTTGGGACGTCGTATGCTCCCGCACACGCGCACGCGCGAAGCGGTTCTCCTGTTCATTTGCCTAACTTCAACGTTCGCATCAATTCTCATTACTGTCGATGCTCAGCTCGCGGCGATGTACATGCTTTCTTTCACCGTAGGTGCTATGAACTCGACGTTCGAGCGTGACGGTGAAGTCTCGATCGCTCTGACCTATATGACGGGGACCTTGGTGAAGATGTCCCAGCGCTTTGTGGGTGCGCTCTTCGGTGACCCCCACAAGCATTGGCTCGGACACTTCGCCTTGTGGGCGTCTCTGGCGTGCGGCGCCCTGCTTGGTGGTCGCGCATATGTGTTGTTCGGCACCGATGCCGTGTACATCGTTAACGCTCTGATTGTGTTCGGCGCTCTCGTTGCGATTATCAACCGGCAGCGCCTGCGCAACCGCGGTTTGCCGGTTTAGTCCTTCACCGCACGAAAACTGCATTGAGACAGCGTGATCAAACCCATCCTGACGTTTGCCTCAGACGCGTTCTTCGTGGTGGATGTGATGCTCTAGCCAGCTAGTTGCCGGGCCTCCTCGCTGGTAGGGGGCGAGCTGCGAACCGCCCGGTTAATCGAACGACTGTACAGTGGCTGCCATGAAGATGAAGTACTACTTCGGCGCAGACACCGCCCACAAGCTCGGCAAGCAGCTCGGGATCGACGCCGAGGAGTACGCCGCCTGGGTCGCCCCACGCGTCGACGACCTTGAGATCAAAGACCGCGTCAGCGTGTTCGCCGCCGGCCTGAAGGATCGGTTACCGGGTGAATATCCGGAGGTGGTGGCGGGAATCGTCGATAAGCTTGGGCCTGAACTCGCGGAGGGCGAGGGCTATTTCAACCACTCGTTCCACCTGTGGCCGGTCAGCCGCTACATCGAGGACTACGGGCTGGAGCATCCGGAGGTCTCGCTTGACGCGATTGAGGCACTGACCCGCGTGTTCACCGGCGAGTGGGCAGTGCGGCCGTTCCTGGCACGCTACCCGGAGGCCACGCTGGAGTGTGTCCACGTATGGTCGCGGTCGGATTCGCACAATGTCCGCCGCTTATCGACGGAAGGCATCCGCCCCCGCCTCCCCTGGGCCGCCGTCCACAGGCCGTTCACTGAAGATCCGTCACCCATCCTGCCGGTGCTCGACCGTCTCTACAACGACGAGTCGCTGTACGTGCGCACATCCGTGGCCAACAACCTCAATGACATCGCGAAGACGCACCCGGACCTCGCGGTGGCGACAGCGCGGCGGTGGCGCGAAGAAAACGACTCCCCCGAGGTCACCTGGGTGGTCGAACGCAGCCTGCGCGGCCTGGTGAAGCAGTCCCACCATGAAGCGCTCGACGTGGTCGGTTTCGCGCCGGACGCGGGCATTGAACTGCACTCGGTGGCATTCCCGGTTGCTGCAGCGATTGGGTCTAGCGTCGAACTCACCGCCACACTGGTCAACCACGGCGACACCGCGCGCGATGTCCTCGTGGATTACAAACTGCACTTCCTCAAAGCCAACGGTGGCCGCCGCCCCACTGTCTTCCGCTTCGGCCGTTTCACTCTCGCGCCGGGCGAGGAGCTTGAAATTTCCAAGACACACCCATTCCGCGTGACTGGGACCCGCACCTACTACCCCGGCACGCAGGCCGTGTCCGTCGTAGTCAACGGCATCGAGAGCGAGCCGATCGAGTTTGAGCTGGCGCCTTAGAGCTTGTCCTCGTGATCCCGCAAGAGCAGCGCGAGCCGGGTCCGGTCGTGCACCAAGAGTTTCCGCATGACAGCAGACACGTGATTCTTGACAGTTCCTTCGGCCAGCACGAGGTCGCCGGCAATTTCGCGGTTATTCCACCCGCGGGAGATGAGCGAGGCGACGCGTCTCTCAGTGGGAGTTAGCTGTTCCAGGAGCGCGTCCACGCTGATGCCGAAGCCGTTAGAATCTCCCGCCTCCCGAGCCGACGAGGATGCCGAGCTCTCCTTAGTCATGACCGTGCGCGCTACACGGGGATCGATGACCAAACCGCCGGAGACGGCCGCGCGCACCGCGCTGACGAGGTCATCTGTGGAACTGTCTTTCAACAAGAAGCCAGCCGCTCCCGCCGCTAAAGCGCCTTCAACGACAGGGGTGTCGTCAAACGTGGTGAGAATAATGACGGGTACACCGGGATGATGCCGTGCGCATTGGGCAGTCAGCTCAAGCCCGTCCATTCCGGGCATGCGTGCATCGGCGAGAACCACGTCGGGGTCTGTGCACTCGATGACGGTCAGTGCCTCCGCCCCGTCAGCCACCTCACCCACCACCTCAACCTCGCCCACGGTGCCTAACAGCATGCTCAGACCGCCTCGCATGAGCTGGTGATCGTCGACAAGCACAACCCGCACAGTAGCACTCACGACACCGCCGCCTCCTGGTATGGCAGCGTGAGGACGAGCCGCACTTGACCGTCCTCCGCATGCGCCATGACCGTCCCGCCAAGATCTTCCGCTCGCTCACGCAAGCTGCGCAATCCGAAGCCTTCGGGTAAGGGTCCGTCGTCAAGCTGCGTTACTTCTGGCGGAACGCGATTCGTCACTGCAACCTGGATAGTGTCCCCACACGCAGTGGCTTCGACCTCGATGACGCGGGCGTTCGAATGCCGCAACGCATTCGTCAATCCTTCCTGGACGAATCTGAGCACCAATAAGTCACCTGCATGGCCAAGGTTAGGGAAAGGCTCATCGACGTCCAGACCCACCACGACACCGGTACCGCGAAACGATTCCGCGATCGCGTCGAGAGCTTCACGGCCGCGCAGCTGGTCAGATCGCACAGGATTGAGCGCCCTGACCCATAGCCTCATTTCATCGAGTGCCTCCACCGTCAACGCGCGAGCCGAGCGAACCTGCTCCATCGCCCCTTCAGGGTCGCGGCCATGCATCCGGTCCGCGTACTCGAGCGACATCCCAACCAAGGTCAAGCTATGCCCCAAGCCGTCGTGAAGCTCCCGGGCCGCCCGCTGGCGCTCCTGTGCCAACACGAGCTCCTTCTCCACGACAGCGCCACGCTGCACCTCCGCAGCCAAGCTCGTCGCTTCAACACGGCGGCGTTCCAAATCCGCCAGAGCTGCCCCAAGCGCAATCCCGAAGCCCGTCAACAGCTGCGTTGAAACGAGATTGCCTAAAAGGCCTCCATCCTCAATCCCGAACCACCACCCCAAGACCAGCAAAAAGACTCCGAAAAGCACCCACGCAACGATCCCAGCGAGCAAAGAGACATCGACGATGAGCACGGTCAGCGCCATCATCATCAACGGCACAGCCATGACGTTCGCCACGATCATGGTCAAGCTGGCCAGGATGCACAACACCAACGCACCCCGAACGCGCGCGGTGCCGGCATCGACCCGTTGCCGAAGTACCACCAGCGCCGCAACACACAGCACGCCGGCGACCAAGACCGCCGACGCTCCCCTTCGGCCGGCAATGAAGAGTTCCACCGCCTGAAACACCGTGGCACCCAAGCTAGGCACGAACATCCAGCCGATCAGTTCATCTGCACCAAAACTATCGACGCTCCGGTCACGGCGCACCGCACCCGCCAACGCATCCTGCTCAGGCGATGAGGTGCGCTCAGGCGCAGGTAATCGTGTCATAGCATCATCCTAAAGCGGTCGCGGGTGCAAACCCCATGACCACGGTCATGACTTTTAGCGGCGAAAACCGTGACCGCAGCCCGATGTGGGGACGGCTCGTCTGGTCTTAATCTCACCGCATGCACTCTCAACAGAACTCGCCCATGCCCGACGACCACTCTCTCGAGCGCTCAACCACTGCCCCTCAAACTCAGGAGCCGGATGCCCGGCCCCGTCCAAGGGTTCCGCTGATCGCCCGGTGCGCGCTGACCGCCGTTGCCCTGTTCGTGGCCGCGCTCTCTAGTGTCCCCTTCGCTTTGATACCCGGAGTCAACAATGCGTTGAACGGTGACAACCCGTGGGCCGCATTGGCTGTGACTGCAGCGGCGACGACCATCATGTTGGCCACCTACCTATTTCTCACATGGGCGCTCACCCGCTTCATCGACGGTCGCCCCGCACGCGCCGCCGGGCTGGTGCTTGACCGCCGCGCGCTTCCGGCCATTCTTGCCGGTACCCTTCTCGCCGCGCTCATCACCCTGTTCTCCGCATGGCTCACCAATGCCTTTGGATTGACACATGCCACCACGGAATCCACCGGTGCCAATCCGAACCCGTGGGTTGTCGTGGTGCTCGATGTATTCCTCACCGCCTACGTGGCCCAAGGCATCGGTGAAGAATTCCTTTTCCGCGGTTACCTGTTGCAGAGCGCTCGGATGCGGCCGGTTCCTGCCCTCCTGCTCTCTGCGGCAGTGTTCGCGATCCTCCACCTGGTCTCTAGCGGCGGCCAGGACGGAATAGCACAACGATTCCTCTACCTTTTCCCCACTTTTGCTTTCGCACTGCTCGCCGGGGCTCTCGCGGTTCATTTTCGCTCAGTGTGGGCGGCCTGCGGTATTCACGGAGGTATGCATGTCGGCTCCACCCTCGCAATTGGCATGGGACTGGAAACGAGTACTCCCTGGAACTGGACAGTCGAGGGCGCGGTGTACCTGGTCGCGGCCGCCATTGCGATCGTGCTGATCCCGAAGAGCACCCGTTCGCAGATTCTCGACCCGTATGTCTAACCGCCGCTAGAGCTCGCGGAGGAAACACCACGCGCATGACCGCCGCCGTGAACGCCGGAAAATGGGACGTGGCCCTTATCGCTGGCAGCATCATGCTGACATTCTTGATCGGTGTCGCAGTCGGAACACTGATCAGCCAGCTGGGCCAGCGGTACCTGCCGCCGACACGCACCCGCGAAGCTATCCTCCTGTTCATTTGTCTCACGTCGACGGTGGCTTCGGGGTTGGTGGCGGGAGGCGTCGATAAGCTCGCGGTGTATGTGCTGTCCTTCACTGTGGGTGCCATGAACTCCACGTTCGAGCACGGCGGCGAAGTGAGCATCTCCCTGACCTACATGACGGGCACGCTGGTGAAAATGTCGCAACGGTTCGTCGGCGCGTTCTTCGGCGGCCTGCGCGCGGTGTGGGTGGTCAACGTCATGCTCGTCGCCGCGACAGCCGCAGCGTTAGTAAACAGGCAGCGGCGACGCGACCGCGGACTGCCGGTCTAAGGCCTACTTCCCCAACTCTTTGCGCCGCTGGTGCGCCAAGCGGAGACGCTCAGCGCGCTCCTTGTTGGCGTCTTCCATGATTTCTTCGAGCACCTCATCGTCTTCATCGCTGATCCCGTAGAAGGTGTACAAACCCGCTGTCAACACACCCGCGACGGGTAAGACGACCCAAAAGTAGTCCCAGCTGAACACGAACATGCCCAAGAAGAACATGGTCATCGTCGCTGCCCACAACACCGCCAAAGCGCTGTCGAGCTTGCGTTTACGGGCAATCATGTTCTCCAACTCGGCGTCAGAGTCACGGTGCGCTGGCGCCGGAGCCGGCCCCTCACTGACCTCAGGCAAATCTGTGAACAGCGCGCTAATTTCACCGCGGGTGCGCGCAGCCGCAGCCTGTCCGGAACGCTCCTCAAACTCCGCCGGCGTGAGATATCCATTGGCGAAGTGCTCCCCGAGCCGGTCCAACGCCGTCGAGCGCTCCGTATCCCCTACTCGAACATTGGGCGCTTCGTGCGACTCCGCCATTTCGTCCTCCTTGCTCAGTTTCCTCACAGCCTACCTCGCTGAGCAGTTTAGAATGAGGCCATGAACATCGATGCGACCATCGCCGTCGGGTTTCTTATCGTGTTCGTACTCGTGATTATTGCCGGAGCGCTGTTCTTTCACCTCGCAGAAGACGTCACAGAACCGGGCTATGGCTCCCCAACGCCCAACGGTGTCCCGTACCGTCCCTCCTCACTTCACCACCGGCACTCCTGGCGTTATCGCCCTGGCGACAGAACTGTCTCGCCGCCTCGCAGAAACCCCCTGCCGCGTGTTCACCACCCCGGACAGCGTGGTTATCGAATCCGCCCCGGACTCATTGCTCTACGGCCAATGGTTCACCATCACGCTCACGGAAACACCCACGGGATTCAAGCGCTGGGACCGTCAGTGAACTGGACGCAGAGGGCACTATAGCGAAGCCGTCCCCTTGACTAGCGTCCAATGGAGTACCCACCGTTCGTGGAGTATTGGCGCGTCTTGGAAACTGGAACGAGTGAACGGCAAATGGGTCAAACGCCGCACAGAGAAGCCCTTCGACCTAGACCACGAGATCCAGCAGTCCCTTCGTGCCATCGGGGCCACATAGCATTCTTGGCTTTTCGGCTTCACCGCCGGTTAGAGGTTAGGAAGACTCCGCTCCGCCGCATACGCCCCCCCGGGTCTCGGCGGATCTAGATTTTTAGTATCGCCTTTCAGTCAGTTGGCAAAGATCCCACCTGGGAAAACGTTACCGTGCCGCCGCGGAGGGCGATATTAAACATGTAGAACCGCCTTGATCCTCCCCTCCATCTACGATCCAACCCGACGGGCTTGATCCTGCTGCCTGCTGCGGGCTAAACTCGCCGACATGGAACGCAGTTATGAGTGGGAGCACGTCAGCGATCGCCGCATCCGAAACGAGGCAACAGTTCGGTTCGAAGTGGGCGGGCTGGCGGCCACTGGCACTCAGACCGGCTCCGACTACAAGGCGGAATGGCAGCTCGACGCGCGGGACAACTGGACGACTCAGCGGGTTGCCGTATCCGTTGTGGGCGAGGATTGGAAGCGGAGCTTGATCCTCTCCCGGTCCGCTACAGGAAAGTGGTCCTCCGAAACTGCGCTGGACGGTCAACAGCCGGCCGACATGGCCCCGCCAGGCATCGCCACGGGTGAGGATCTCACCCAAGCACTCGATTGCGACCTCGGTCTATGCCCGCTCACGAACACGATGCCGATACGCCGGTTAAGCTTGCTGCGCTCGGCAGTACCGGAAACGAAACTCATCATGGCGTGGATCGACATGCCGTCGCTCCAGGTGATCGCATCCGACCAGTACTACGCGTCGGTTGATTCTCAGACGGTGAGCTACGCCAGCGGCACGCGCGGAGTCGATGTCGAACTGCAGGTTGACGATGACGGAGTGGTGCTCCTCTACCCGGATATGGCGCGCAGGGTGTGACACCTCCACCGCTGAACAGAGTGGGCTAATTCGGTCTGGTCAGCTGCCGCATACCGCTACAATTCGCACCATGAATGGACGCGGCACTGACCTAGAATTCATCTCTGACGGCGAGGGACTCATCGTATTCGGCGACGATGAATCTCTCAGCGAACTTTCCCGCATTAAGGGCATTTCGGCATCTTCAGTTTCCCCGCAAGTGATGCACCGCGCACGCGACCTGTTCTCTGCCGTGGGTGTGATGCAGGCCAACTCGGGCCGCTACGTCAAGCTCAGCGATGAGTCTGCAAAGCTTATGAAAAAGCGCGTGTCAGAGGGGCCGATCAGAGGTGCATTCCGCCGGGGCGACCTTGATTTGCCGGGCAATTCGGGTCAGTTTTTCAAACAAATCGAGATCGAGGATGTCTTAACCCTTTCACCCGCGGTGGCAACTGCGGGAAGCGCCCTTGCTGCCCAAGCAGCGATAGAGGCGGCTTTGGCAGAGATCAAAGAATACCTCGAAGTTATAGACGAGAAATTGGACGAGCTCCTGCGGCAAAGCAAAATCGAAAACCTTGGTCAGCTCGGTGGAATTCAATACGAGATAGAGGAAGCGGATGAACTGTACCGCTCGAGCAACAGCGTGTCGAAGACCACTTGGTCGAAGGTGAATGGATTCGGTGGCGCGCTCAGCACTATCGAGGCCTCCGCACTCGAACATCTTGCAGACGTGACCAGAAAGCTTGAAGAGATCCAGGGTGACTCGAAAAAGGTCGCCGCGATACTCAACCGGCTTGACGACGAGCTTCCGTTCTGGCTCGGCATCCTCGCCCGAGCCATTTACCTACATGACCGGCTCTACGTCATAGAGATTGCGCACGTGAGTGAGTTTGAACCACAACACCTCGCGGCACACCGCGCGGCTATCGAAAACGCACGTCACAAACGGGTAGAGGCTACGACTCAGCGCTTACTAGCCATTAGGGCTGCCGTTCGCTCCTCTGCAGCTCTGAGCAATCTTGTCTGGATGTCCTACCACTCCCGTGCGCACCAGATCACGATGGCTGCGAACAAAGCTGAGGAAGCGATTGGAGCCTTCGCCGAGCACGTACAGCTCACGGTTGATTCGGAGGACCAACTTCAGACAAAGGGCTGGAGGGAGTCGGTTGTGGCGTGGGCTGGAGATACCATCGAGGCTGCGAACCGTGCCCGGCAAAGTGGTGTAGAACGCGCACAGAAAACGACGGAGAAGTTCCGCACCCGCAGCGACGATCGAGTTCTAGCGAAGGCCGCCGAGATCGAGAGAAAACGAGCAGAGCGAACTGATCCACAACGAGACACCGGAGGAGAAGCATCAATTAACACGCTCGAGTTGAATGCTCCTCAATCTGAGCCCGTTTCCGACACTGATACTGCAGCTCCAAAGAATTTGCCTTTCCGCCGTAGAAAAGACCGAGATGGTAAATAGGTGTCGATCATCCGATCGAGGCCCCGCGAACGAACGTTCTTCTATCCACTCACTCAAAGTTATGGATCAAAAGTGTTAGATCCAACGTCCATGAACTGCCCTTTTAAACGCGCTGAACGTCGAGATTGAAGTCCACTGACTCTCCAGCGAAAGCTACCTCAATCTAGCGGCGTATATGCTTTCCGTATTACGATTAGCGGCATGAAAACAATCAACGGCCAACCGGTCAACGAAGGGCAAATCGATAGCTGGGTAACCGAAGCCGAAAAGGGTTACGACGTGGAGACCCTGCGTCGCCGGGGAAGAAAACCTCGGGATGAAGATGCTGCAAAAGTTGTCTCCATTCGGCTCTCACCCGGCGAGATTTCTGAGCTTGATAGATATGCCGCTGCCCACGGATGGTCCAGGTCAGAGGCGATTCGTAAAGCCTTGAAAAACGCAATTTGAAGATGGAGGTTCGTCGGAGCGCCACCAAACACGGCATCAAGCCCGAGGATTCCGTCGCAGCAGCTACCTCGGGGTGCGCTTTTCAGATCTCCCCTGGATGAAGAAAACCCCATCCAACGCCCCGGATTATTGCAGGTGCGCTGCCCCGCGCCCACAATGGGGACCATGAGTGACATCACCTTCGGTATCCGCCAAATCACGTTCGACTGCCACGATCCTTCTAAGCTCGCCGAGTTCTGGTCAGCTGCAACTGGCTGCGGGATCTCTGCCGACTACGGTGACTTCGTCATGGTCGATTCCACTCCGGCTCTGGGGTTTCAGCGCGTTGAGGATCCCACGCCTGGGAAAAACCGCATGCATATCGATGGCGGCGGCGTTGAACGCGAGACTCTAGTGGAGCGTCTCAAGGGTTTGGGCGCCACCGAACTGGGCACCCACGAGGCGCCGGGGCTCGTATGGACAGTCATGCAGGATCCGGAAGGCAACGAGTTCTGCGTAGGCAACCCCGAAGCCTAGCTTGCTTCACTCGGACACTGATGCGGGTGCGACGGCCTCGCGCGTAGCGTTGTAGGCATGCGCATTTTCACTGTGGGCCACTCCAACCTCGAGTTCGAGGACTTTACCGAGATGATTAGGGCTGCCGGTGTGGAATCCATCGTGGATGTGCGCAAGCTGCCCGGGTCCAGGAAGTACCCGTGGTTCAACGACGACCACCTCGCCGAACACCTTCCCACGCACGGCATCACTTACAGCAGAAGCGAGGGCCTGACCGGGCGGCGCAACGTGTCTCACTCCGTACCGTTTGAGGTCAACGGCAACTGGCGTAACCGCAGCTTCCACAATTACGCCGACCATGCGCTTGGCGAGGAGTTCTCAGACGCGCTCACGCAGTTACGGGCGAGCGCCACCGAAACCCCCACAGCGATCATGTGCTCCGAGGCGGTGTGGTGGCGCTGCCACCGACGCATCATCGCCGACCACCTCCTCGCCCACGGCGACGAAGTTGAGCACATCATGGGGATGGGTGCTGATGGGGCTAAGGTGAGCAAGGCCACGCTCAACGACGGCGCCGTCATCGGCGACGACCTCCTCGTGTGCTACCCCGAGCGCGGCTAGCTCCCACACCAGCACCGAGCCTATACCAAAGCTGTGAGTATCCGCTTGTAGGGTGGGCAGCGTGAAAGATCTGACCATTGCGCCCGGCCCGGGGGTCCCCGGTGGTGTGGTCATCGCCGCCGCCGACCTGACGGAACGGTTCTCGAAGTCGTCGGGGCCGGGTGGTCAGGGCGTCAATACCACGGACAGCAAGGTGCAGCTCTCCCTCGATGTCGCTGCGTGCACATCGCTTTCCGACGCCCAACGTCGCCGCATCCTACGCAACCTCGAGCACCGCTTGGACGGCACCGTCCTCACCGTGGCCGCGTCGACCCAGCGGTCGCAGGCCCGCAACCGCGCCGAAGCCCGCGAGCGCATGGCCGCGCTGTTGCGCGAGGCGCTCGTCCCACCCCCTCCCCCGCGCCGCAAAACCAAACCGACGCAGGGCTCGGTGCGGCGACACCGCGAAGCGAAGAAGCGGCGTTCAGAGCTCAAGTCGATGCGGCGACGGCCGCAGATCCCCTAGTTCGGGCCTTTGACGATGCACTCAGGAGGGATTGTTGGCGGCTGGTTGACGACGACAATCCCGACCCGCCTGGTAGACGCTACCGTGCACGTCTCCCCCTTCCGTGCTGATCGTGTTAACTGAGTCGGCTCCTGCGGGTTCACCACATTGCTCGCAGAACCGTTGCTGGGTTTTGTGGTCGGCTCGCTGCTGGGCGACCCAGAGACGTGGATCACCCGTGCGCTGGTGGCCCTGGTCGCCGTGCGCGCTGTTTGGGGGTATCGGTCTGCACCTGGTCTGGGGTGGGCGCGGATTCTGGGGCAGTCTCGTCGTCGCCGGGTTCGGCACAGCTGGTCAGGGCCAAAGTGCCCAATGCTGCGACGAGAGCAAGTCGAGTTATCTTGGTCAGCTTGTTCATTTGTACTCCTGTCGTGCAACGCATCGCTGAATGTTTCAATCCATTGAGTTATACCCTATAGGGGTATAAGGTAGAAGGGGAGCGAATGATCGGTTTGAAACTGCCACCTAGCCCAACGACCTGAAGGGCCCGCAGGCTCTCGCGAGGCGCTACACGGTCCATGGGTTTCGCAGGTTCTCCGGGTACGAAAACAATCCATGATCACCTCCACGGAAAGGAATCTGGCATGGTTGATCGCGACCACCATCACCCGACACACCACACTGCGCATCAACAGGAGCGTGCTACTGAAACCGCCGTCCACCATGGGGATCATCAATCAAGTCAAGATCGCGCCATGGGCCACGACGGGAATGAGCATCACGAACACGCCCCAGGTGGGCACGGCCAGGAAGGCCAGCACCATTCCGGCCACGAGATGCACGGAGGCCATGCCGGACATGGCCACGGGGGCCACGGGGATCATGTCGGACAATTCCGGCGGTTATTTTGGATCATGTTGGTGCTGGGTATTCCAGTGGTCGCGTTCGATCCGATGTTCGCGGACCTTTTGAGCTATCAGTTACCTGACGCGGCGTGGGTGTGGTGGGTATCGCCGATCCTGGGTACGGTCATTTATTTCTGGGGCGGCCGGCCATTCCTGACTGGGGCAGTCTCCGAGATCCGGTCCCGGCAACCGGGCATGATGCTGCTTATCGGGTTAGCCATCACGGTGGCCTTCGTCGCCTCCTGGGGGGCGACCCTGGGCATCCTGGATCACGAGCTGAACTTCTGGTGGGAACTGGCCCTACTGGTGGTCATTATGTTGTTAGGCCACTGGATTGAAATGCGCTCCCTGGCCCAAACCTCCTCCGCCTTAGACTCGCTGGCCGCCTTGCTTCCGGATGAAGCCGAAAAGGTCGACGGCGATGATGTCGTCACCGTCACGCCGGCGGAGCTGGTCGTTGGGGATGTCGTCATTGTCCGGCCAGGGGCTGCGGTCCCAGCCGATGGTCAGATCATCGATGGTAGTGCGTCCATGGATGAATCCATGGTCACCGGGGAATCCAAAACCGTTCGACGCGGTCTGAACGACCACGTCGTGGCCGGCACTGTCGCCACAGATTCCGGGCTGCGGGTCAAAGTCACCGCCACTGGAGATGACACCGCACTGGCGGGTATCCAGAAACTGGTCGCCGATGCCCAAGCCTCCTCCTCCAAAGCCCAACGCATCGCCGATACCGCCGCCGGCTGGTTGTTCTGGTTCGCCTTCGGGGCTGCGGTAATTACCGCGCTGGCGTGGTCCATGCTGGGCATGCCCGACACCGCCGTAGTACGCACCATTACGGTGCTCGTCATTGCTTGTCCTCATGCCTTGGGTCTCGCCATTCCATTGGTGGTATCGATTGCCACCGAGCGTGCAGCTCGTGGCGGGGTGCTGATCAAAGATCGCTTGGCGCTGGAGTCGATGCGCACCGTGGATTCAGTGCTGTTCGATAAAACCGGCACGCTGACCAAAGGTGAACCCACCGTCACCGGGATCCACCCCGTCGGTGATCGGACCAAAGATGAGGTGTTAGCGTTGGCCGCTGCTGCTGAAGCCGATAGTGAACACCCCTTAGCGCAGGCCATTGTCGGCGCTGCCCGCGCTCGGAAACTCGATGTGCCAGGCGCCACTGATTTTTCCTCTTCCCCGGCTGTGGGCGTCAAAGCCACGGTCAATGACACGGCCATTGAAGTCGGGGGCCCCTACCTGTTAGACCATCACTCCCAAGATGAGTTAGGCATTGCTGAGCAGTGGCGCGAAGAAGGCGCGATCATTCTTCACGTGCTGGCCGATGGCCAGGTTATCGGCGCGCTGCGTCTAGCTGATGAAATCCGACCAGAATCCCGTGACACCGTGGATGCCCTGCATGCCAACGGGGTCCAAGTCGTGATGATCACCGGCGATGCCCAAGCCGTGGCCGAGACCGTGGCCAAAGAGCTGGGTATTGACCGGGTCTTTGCTGGGGTCCGACCCGAAGATAAATCCGCCAAGGTCGCCGAACTCCAGGCCGAGGGCCGTAAAGTGGCCATGGTCGGTGATGGGGTCAACGACGCCCCAGCTTTGGCTCAGGCCGATGTGGGCATTGCTATTGGTGCCGGCACCGATGTGGCCATCAGCTCGGCCGGGGTCATCCTGGCCTCCTCGGATCCCCGCTCGGTCTTATCCGTGTATGAGCTCTCCGAGGCCACTTACCGGAAAATGAAGCAGAACCTGTGGTGGGCGGCTGGCTACAACATCGCAGCCGTCCCCTTGGCCGCTGGAGTGCTGGCTCCGATCGGGTTCGTGCTGCCGATGAGCGTGGGTGCAATCCTGATGTCGGCCTCCACCGTGGTAGTAGCCCTCAACGCCCAGCTGCTGCGCCGCTTGGATCTAACCCCAGCTGCCAGTGCTGCCAGGTCCCTGGGCCGGACACCCGAAACCGTGGACGCCTAACATGAGACACTGCTGTGACAACTCTGATGCACGAAGAAAGCAGGCCCATGACCAATACCCCGCATGCTGATTCCGCTGACCACGGCTATATCAGTGACAAAGACCGCTACCTGGCCCGGTTGAAACGCATTGAAGGCCAAGCCCGCGGGATTCATCGCATGATCGATGAAGAGAAGTATTGCATCGATATCCTCACCCAAATCAGCTCCATCACCTCAGCTCTGAACAATGTCGCGCTGAGCCTGCTCGATGACCATATGCGCCACTGCGTCGTCCGTGCGGCTCAAACCGACGGGCCAGCAGCCGAAGAAAAACTCGTCGAAGCTGCCGACGCTATCGCCCGCCTCGTCCGCTCCTAAAACCCGGCACTCTTCAACCCGCCGCCAGCCGTGACAATCCTCATGCGAGGCATTACCCTGGTTGTTGATACGTCATTAAAGGTAGTGTTATCCGATGAAAGCGTTTGGATTCTTAAGCTTCGGACAGTATGCCTTCGGAGGTCAGCGCGGGCCGTCTGCAGAAAAGATCGCCAAGATCCACCTGGAGATCGCCCAGGCTGCGGACGAGATCGGAGTAAACAATGCCTCCTTCCGCGTCCACCACTTCGTGCCGCAGGCCTCCGCCCCGATGCCGCTGCTTGGTGCTGTCGCCGCCACCACCAAAAACATTGAGGTGGGCACCGGCGTCATCGACATGCGCTACGAAAACCCGCTCTACCTCGCCGAAGAAGCCGCCTCCCTGTATCAGCTCTCCGGCGGGCGTGTGGCCTTGGGCGTTTCCCGCGGTGCCCCCGAGGTTGCCGAGCGCGGCTGGGAGGCCTTCGGCTACAAGGGCGAGGCCCCCAACGGCGCGGACGTGGCGCGCTCCCATCTCGAGACCTTCATGGGCGCTGTCGACGGCAACGGGTTCGCCACCGCCGCACCGCTGGAGCGTCAGTACCCCCAACATGTTCCAGCCCGGCTCCGCCCTGCCCGTCTTCCCCATGGCACCCGAGCTGCGCAAGCACATTTTCTACGGCTCGGGCACCCACGCGTCTGCGGAGCAGACCGCGAAGGACGGGCTGAACCTGATGTCCTCCACCCTGGTGTCCGAGACCACCGCCGAGACTCTGGGCGAAATCCAGGCGGATCAGATCGGCCGCTACCGCGCCGCGTGGAAGGAGGCGGGCCACGCCTGGACGCCGCGCGTGTCGGTGTCCCGCTCCATCTTTCCCATCGTCGACGGCGCGGACATGCAGATGTTCGGCCCGCAGGCCTCCGGTTCCGACCAAGTAGGCGCGCTGCCTGATGTCGGCTCCACCACTTTCGGCCGCACCTACGCCGCCGAGCCCGACAAGCTCATTAGCAGCTCAAAGCCGACCCCGCCGTCATGTCCGCCGACCCCCTGTTCAACACCATCCCCACCGGCATGGGCGTGGACGTCAACGTGAAGATCTTGGGCAACTTCGCCACCCATGTCGCCCCCGCGTTGGGTTGGCAGCCGAACCGCGAAAGCCCAGTTACCGGCTACCCCATCGACTAATTTCTGCAGGTCGCAAGCTCTTCGCTTCAATGTCAGTTCAGTACGTATTGAATCGTTCAGTGAATACTGTATAGTTCAGCACATGCTGACTATTGCTTCACGCCTCGACGTCATGAACCGGCTCGGCCGGGCCATGGCGGATCCGACGCGCTCCCGAATCCTGATGACCCTACTCGACGGCCCGAGCTACCCAGCCGTGCTTGCGCGCGACCTGGACCTGACCCGCTCGAACGTCTCGAACCACCTGACCTGCTTGCGCGACTGCGGCATCATCGTCGCCGAGCCAGAGGGCCGCAAGACTCGCTACGAAATCGCCGATCCGCACCTCGCGGCAGCGCTCGACGCGCTGGTGAACGCGACGTTGGCTGTCGACGAAAACGCCCCGTGCATCGACCCTGAGTGCTCGGTGCCCGGCTGCGGCGAGAAGGGGGCGGACGCATGAGCTCGGCTTGTGGATGCGAACACGAACCAGCCACGGAGATCGAAGATCTCGATCGACCATGGTGGAAGGACCCCGAGTTGCTACTGCCGATCTTCTCCGGCGTAGCCCTCTGCATAGGCCTGGCACTGGGCTGGTCCGGGCTGGAGACACCCGCGACAGGACTGTTCTGGGTCAGCCTGCTGCTAGGCGCATACACGTTCGCGCCTGGAGCGATCCGGAACCTTGTCACGAAGCGCAAGCTCGGCATTGGCCTGCTGATGACGATCAGCGCGGTCGGCGCGGTGATCCTCGGCTTCGTCGGAGAGGCCGCGGCGCTAGCGTTCCTATACTCGATCGCCGAGGCGCTGGAAGACAAGGCGATGGACCGGGCCCAGGGCGGACTGCGGGCACTGTTGAAGTTGGTACCGCAGACCGCGACGGTGCTACGCGACGGCACGGCGGTCGAGGTCGCAGCGAAGGCCCTCGTGGCTGGCGAGCTGATGCTCGTGCGCCCCGGGGAGCGGATCGCCACGGACGGCATCATTCGGTCTGGGCGCTCCAGCCTTGACACCTCAGCGATCACCGGAGAATCCATTCCGGAGGAGGTCGCGCCCGGCGACGAGGTCCCCGCGGGAGCGATCAACTCCGCCGGTGTGCTGGAGGTCGAAACGACCGCAGCTGGAACAGACAACTCGCTGACCACACTCGTGGATCTGGTCGAGCAGGCGCAGGCGGAAAAGGGCGACCGCGCCCGGATCGCCGACCGGATTGCCCAACCCCTAGTGCCCGGGGTGATGATCCTGGCGGTGCTGGTCGGCGTGATCGGCTCGCTGCTGGGCGACCCAGAGACGTGGATCACCCGTGCGTTAGTGGTTCTGGTCGCAGCGTCGCCGTGCGCGCTGGCAATCTCCGTGCCGCTGACGGTCGTGGCCGCGATCGGCGCGGCCAGCCAGTTCGGAGTGGTCATCAAGTCCGGCGCGGCGTTCGAGCGACTCGGCGGTATCCGTCACTTGGCAGTGGACAAGACCGGAACCCTTACTCGCAACCAGCCTGAGGTTACCGGGGTGGTCCCGACAGACGGATTCGATCGGGCGCAGGTGCTTTCCTTCGCGGCGGCAGTTGAGCAGCAATCGACGCACCCCCTCGCCGCGGCGATCGCGGCAGCGGGGCCTGAAGCGCCCACCGCCTCGGACATCAGCGAGGAAGCCGGGCATGGCATCGGCGGCACCGTCGAAGGCCGACGGGTGCTGGTGGGCAGCCCCCGATGGATCGACGCCGGGCCACTGAAAGCGGACGTTGAGCGCATGGAGTCCGAGGGCCAGACCTGCGTCCTAGTCACCGTCGATGACGCTCTCGCTGGGGCGATCGGGGTCCGCGACGAGTTGCGGCCCGAGGTGCCCGAAGCCGTGCAGGCCCTGCACGCCAACGACGTGGAAGTAAGCATGCTCACCGGTGACAACACTCGCACCGCCCGGGCGCTGGCTGAAATCGCCGGGATCGACGACGTGCGCGCCGAGCTGCGCCCAGAGGACAAGGCAAGCATCGTCGCCGAACTCTCCTCCAAGACGCCGACGGCGATGATCGGCGACGGCATCAACGACGCTCCGGCACTGGCGGGCGCAACGGTGGGCATCGCGATGGGAGCGACCGGCTCTGACGCCGCGATCGAGTCCGCTGACGTCGCCTTCACCGGCCACGACCTCCGGCTGATCCCGCAGGCGCTGCAGCACGCCCGCCGAGGCAGCAGGATCATCAACCAGAACATCGTGCTGTCTCTGGCCATTATCATCGTGTTGATGCCGCTGGCGATCAGCGGCGTGCTGGGCCTGGCCGCCGTCGTGTTGGTTCACGAGGTCGCCGAAGTCATCGTGATCTTGAACGGCCTAAGGGCTGCGCAAGCGAAGCGCTGATGCTGTGATCGGCAAGTCTTATAGGGGTTAAACCACACGCCGAGCGGACACACCTTGGACCAGGCACGTCAGGTTCGTACTCGGCCACCTGGCCCTTCTCGATGCGTGCGGGCACGGGAGCTGTGGGCGATCCACCGCCCGGCACGTCCCCCCAGCTGGTCAAGGGCCTCCGAGCGCTCCGGGTCTCCAACGCGGATCTTGGAAGGATCGAACTGCTCAGGGACCAAGCGTCATTGCAAAACTCTTTCCGTCCCGCAACTTGAATAGTTCAGCGGCCTTGATACCGCGGACATTCATTCGGAGTCCTGCCGAGCTTCATCGACACGACCTGCGACTACCTGGGCAGTGTGTTTGGCAAAGGGCCCCACACCCATTAGAGTTGCCGAGCCCTCGCCGGTCCAGTTGCCGTAGCCGACGAGATGCAGATTCTTCACCGCGGTTTCGCGGCCACGCATGAGGTGGCGGAATGGGCCGAGGGCCGAACGGAAACCAGTGCACCAGATCAGGTGGTCGTGGTCGAGCTCACTCAAGCTATCGAAGATGGGGGTAGCAGTGAGCTGACCGGAGTTGCGGAGCTCACGTAGATGAGGAAGCGCGACAATGTCGCCCAGGTTCGGGCCGGAATCGCCGCCGAGAATCCGGCGGCGGCTGCGGAGAAAGAGATCGCGGCCATCGACATCATCAGGCATCCAGCGCGGCCGTTCAAGTGTGAACCATGTGACCTCCGACGTTCCGATGAGGTCCGCGGCGATCTGGGCACCCGAGTTCGCCCCACCGACTACCGCGACCTTCGCGCCGCGGAATGGTTCGGGACCGGGGTAGTTCGACGAGTGCCACTGGCGTCCGCGGAAGGTGCCGGGATAGTGGGGCACGAAGGGCGCGGACCACGTGCCTGTGGCCGCGACAACGTGTTCCGCCGTGAATTGACCGGCGGTCGAATCTAGGTCGAACATCCCTCCCTCATGGGACATGCTGCGAACGTGCACTGGGCGCCTAACCGGGAGGTCGTACCGTCGTTCGTAGCTTTCCAGATAGTCGATGACATGGCGTGCCGGCGGGTACCCCGGGTACTGCGGCATAGGCCAGCCGGGCAGATTGGAGAACTCCGCGGCGGAGAAAAGCGTCAGTGAAGGCCACGCGTGCAACCACGCTCCGCCGGGTTCGTCTTGGTTGTCTAGGACCAAGAACTCCACTTTGAAGCGCCGCAGGTAGTATGCCGTAGCTAGGCCGGACTGGCCACCACCGACGACGATGGCCGTGTGATGCTCAGCCAATCGATTATCCCTCCATAATCTCCCGGAAGCGCCGCTCAGTGTCGCTTAGGGCAAATGCCCACCCCAGTTATGTCTCCGCGACCTCCCCATCGAGAGTGGTCGGTTTCACGCGCATGCCACCATCTCGCAGTTGTTCAGCCATGCACGCTTTCAATTCCACGAGCTTACCCTTATCCAGCGGGCCAGCAAGCTGGATCGACTGTGAGTCCCTCGCTCGCACTCATGCCCGCGATTGAAAGGTCAGCAGTGTCAGCAGCAATCGCACGATTTCCGTGAACAATCTTATTAATCCTGCGAGGGAGAACGCCGATAGAAACAGCGAGCTTGTGCTGAGTAATGTCCATCTCCCAGGCGGGGGGCGACTGGGGGCCGAAGGGGCGTCGATAGGCGAAAGTGCGAAGGTGGCCACGAGCATGCCCGCAACGATCGTACCGACCTGGGCCGCGGGGTGCGGCACGAGTAGCACGATAAGGAAGGCGGCGAGCACGACGCCTGCGCGACGACTGCGACCGCCGCCGCCTTGAACCCCGCGAGCCAGCCGGCGTCCGAGATGTCGCCGAGGCGCGCCACCCCGAGCGCGAACGCGACCATGAGTACCACGCTCGGCAGCGTGAAACCCACAAACGCCGCGAACGTGCCACCGTCTCCCGCACGCTTCAGGCCGATTGCCATGCCGACCTGGCTCGACGCGGGGCCCAACATGAACTGACATAACGCGACGAGGTGCGCGTACTCGTCGTCTGAGAGTCACTTTCGCCTCTCGACGAATTCCTCACGGAAGTACCCCAAATGCGCCGTCGGTCCGCCAAACGACGTTAGGCCAAGGCGGGTGAATACGTGTAATACCTCAAGCACAAGATGTGAGGCTAGCGGTCGGCGCCATGCTGGGCAGGTGCCCGCGTGTGACCCGACGCGGCGCGGGGTAGCACTGCAATCACCACGGCGGAAGCCGCCGCAGCAGCCGCCAATGCCGCCACGACGCTCGCAGCCGAATTCGGGATTCCCAGGGCTTGGACCGAGCCGAAGGTGTTCCACGCCGCGTGCACCGCAACCGCGACCCAGAGGCTGTTGAACGTCCACACCAAAAGCGCGTAGAGCAGCGCGTCAAGGAAATAATGGGCGAAGGGGGCCGGGGAGCCGTACGCCTGCGGGTGCACCGCCACGAACGGGATTGCGGCGAGCGCCGCGCCCACGGCCGGGTGCTTGGTCCACGCCGTAAACGCTTGGAAGAACACGCCGCGAAACGCCATCTCCTCCGCGAGCGCGGCGAGCACAATAGCGACGAGCTCTAACGGAAAATCGCTCCGAATATCTCCGATAATTTGGTCCCAGGACGCGCCGTAGCCGACCACGCCGACCACGCCCATGACGGCGGCGATGACCACAAACGCCAACGCGTACGCGGCGAACGGCACCCAAGGTTTCGTTCCTGTTCGCGCTGTGAACACCGACGCAGCCGGCCTGCGCCCGATGAACCGGACTGCGACGAGCACCGCCAGGATCTCCACCACCACGGAGCCGTACCCGAAGTACTTGTCCGCCGCGCCGCTCGTCGTATCCACCCCCGCGACTTCAAGGGAAACACCAATCACCGCGACGAACGCGACGGTGAGCACGGCGACCGCGACGATTTCGGCGAGCGGCCTCCACCAGGCGTAGTTGGGTTGGTTTCTTGACGCGAACGCGTAATCCCCCGCGTGTGACACTGTGACGAAACTCCTTCTCACGGTTACAACAACCGGGCCATCATATGTCTGTCTGTTGATATGTGCACGGGTCGATCAGCCCCGGCGCGGCGCCCGCGCTAGACTCTGCCCGCGGAAAACCACAATCGAGCACGGATCGCGTATGGGGGTTCCCTGTTGCACCACTTCAGCCCGCTGTTTGAGATGGGTCCTGCCCGGCGCGACCACATCCCCGCCTTACGCGTCGCGCTCGGCGTGGCCATCCCGATGTTCACCCTGCTCGCGCTGGGTCGCATGGATCTGGCCATCTACGCGAACTTCGGCGCGTTCACGGGCGTGTACGGCAGACACATGACCCGCCAAGTGCGGCTGAAGCACCACGTCCTTGCAGGCATCGCCCTGACGACGTCGGTGACTGTGGGCGCCATCATGGCGTGGCTGGATCTTAGCCCGTGGGCGTTGATGCTGGTCACCTCACTGGTGTCGGCGGTGTGGGCGACTATCGCGCTGGCCGCGGACATGAAGCCGACCGGGTCGGTGTTTGCGATCTTCTCCGTCGCGGCGGTCGGTTCGTTAAACAATCCGGTCCATCCGGCGCTCGCCTTCGCGATCGCCGGTGCCGCCGCTCTTTTGTGCCTGGCGCTCGGCCAGATCTCCCACCTCATCGGCGAGGGGCCAGGCGGCGACGCGAAGGAACCGGAGCGCCCCTCCCGGGCGCCCGAGGCGGGGCGGGTGCCGTGGCGGCGCCTGCGGGTCGAAGCCAGCCGCTTCTTTTTCTCCCCGCTGCTCGCCGGCATCCTGGGGTTGATCTCCGTGACGATTTCCGACCCCCTCACCCACTCCTACTGGGCCATGGTCGCCGCCGTCGCGCCGCTGGTTAACTCCCGGTTCAAACTGCAGTACTACCGCGCCATCGAGCGCGTCCTGGGCACCCTCACCGGCATCGCGGTAGCCGGCTTTTTGCTGTCCCACCCGATGCAGGGCTGGCAGATCGTCGTGTGGATTGTGATTCTGCAGTACCTCACCGAGATGTACGTAACCCGCAATTACACCATCGCCACCAGCTTCATCACCCCGACCGCCCTGCTGATGGTGCAGACGGTCGAGGCCTCCCCCGTCTGGCCGATGCTGCTCGCCCGCACCGCAGAGACCGTCATCGGCGCATTCGCGGCGCTCGTCGTCATCGCGGTCGGCTACGTGCGCAAGTACCCCGAGGTCTTGCTGCCGCGACGCTAACGCACTTGCTTTGCGACGGGCTCCCGCTCTACCGCCCCCGTCCCATGGGTTCAGCGCATACGACCTGCATACGTAAGGTGGGCGGTATGAACGACCTGACCATCGCACCCGGCCCGGGCATCCCCGGCGGCCTCGTCATCGCCGCCGCGGATCTGACGGAGCGGTTCGCGAAGGCGTCGGGCCCGGGCGGCCAGGGCGTCAACACGACGGACAGCAAAGTGCAGCTCTCCATCGATATCGCGGAATGCGCATCGCTTTCCGACGCCCAACGCCGCCGCGCCCTGCGCAACCTAGAACACCGCCTGGACGGCACGGTGCTCACCGTGAGCGCGTCGACGCAGCGGTCTCAGGTCCGCAACCGTGCTGAGGCGCGCGAGCGCATGGCCACCCTATTGCGGGAGACGCTCGCCCCGCCGCCTCCCCCGCGGCGGAAGACGAAGCCGACGCGCGGCTCGGTGCGACGCCGTCTCGAAGCGAAAAAGCGGCGCTCGGAACTCAAGTCCACGCGACGGCGGCCCCAAATTCCCTAGTTCGAATCATCCGCGTGCATATCCTCACGCTGACGGACCTGGTTCGGGTAACCGCTACGCCGAGACAGCGTGAACCGGCTGAATTCGCTCGATCTCGGCGAGGATTTTGTCTTCTGCCACATCCAGGTCGTACTGGGTCTGCAACCCGAGCCAGAACTGGGGGCTCATCTCGAAAAACTTCGCTAGACGAAGAGCAGTGTCCGCGGTTACAGCGCGCTTACCGTGAACAATTTCGTTGATCCGGCGGGGCGGAACGCCGATGGAGACGGCGAGCGTGTGCTGGGTGATCCCCATTTCCTTGAGAAAGTCCTCCATGAGGATCTCACCGGGGTGAACCGGAGGGAGCTTGTCAGTGGTAGTCAACGATCTCAACCTCCTCTGGCCCCGCGGCGGACCACCGAAAACAGATCCGCCACTGGTCGTTGATTCGTATGCTGAACTGACCCCGCCGATCACCTTTTAACGCCTCGAGTCGGTTTCCCGGGGGAATCCGTAACTCATCAAGAGTCTGCGCGTACCCAAGCTGGCGAAGCTTGCGCAGCGCTACTGAGTGAATGCGGGAATCGATCGAGCGAACCCGCTCTCGATTCCACAGACGCTCAGTGTCCTTGTCAGCGAACGACTGGATCATGCTTCACCCTATCCCCCATAACGCGAAGCGTCAATAACGCTACACGTTAAATTTGAACTCCACGGTATGTCGTTGCAAAGTTACTCCCTCTCGTTAACACCATCAAAAGGAGTGTTATCCAATGAAAGCGTTCGGCTTCTTAAGCTTCGGGCATTACGCCTTCGGCAGCTAGTGCGGGCCATCTGCGGAAAAGATCGCCAAGACTCGTCTGGAGATCACCCAGGCTGCGGACGAAATCGGCGTGAACAACGCGTCCTTCCGAGTCCACCACTTCGCGCTGCAGGCCTCCGCCCCGATGCCGCTGCTGTGTGCTATCGCGGCCACCACCAAAATCATCGAGGTGGGCACCGGCGGCATCGACATGCGCTAGCGCATATCGGGGTTGTAGCGTTTGAGTCATTGACTCCCGCCGTCTACAAGTACCTACACACTTGATCGGTGCTGCACGTTTCAGGATCCGGGTGCGCGGCGTCCTGGCTAAGGTCCGCGATAGTGTCGCGCAGCACGGAGAGCTGCGCGATCTGCTGCTCGATCTCAGCGAGGCGCACGTCAAGCAGGTCGCGCACGTGCTCGCAGGGCGCATGGCCGCCGTCGCGGATGTCGAGGATCTGGCGGATCTGGGCGAGGGTGAGGCCCGCGGCCTGGCCGCGGTGGATGAAGTCGATCCGAGCGACCGTCTCGGGCGCGTAGTCGCGGTATCCGGACGGCGTGCGCTCGGTCGGGGGCAGAAGGCCCTGTTCCTCGTAGAAGCGAAGGGTCTTCGCGGTAGTGCCCGCCCTCTCGGCGAGTTCTCCGATCCACATTACTGTCTCCCTCCGTGGCCGCGCTTGACCTTCCCCTGCACTGGAAGGTCTAGTATGGCAGAGACAGAGCAGAAAGCCAAGAGTTGACAGGAGCAGCGATGCCTACGAAGTACGATCTCGCCATCATCGGATCGGGAGGTGGCGCGTTCGCCGCTGCGATCCGCGCCAGCACGCTCGGGAAGTCGGTGGTGATGATCGAGCGCGGGACGCTCGGCGGCACCTGCGTGAACACGGGCTGCGTCCCGTCGAAGGCGCTCATTGCCGCGGCCGGCGCGCGGCACGTCGCGGTCGACGCCGCAACCCGGTTCCCCGGGATCGCGACGACGGCGGATCCCGTCGACATGCCCGCGCTGATCGCTGGGAAGCAAGCGTTGGTGGAGTCGCTGCGCGGCGAGAAGTACGCCGACGTCGCCGACTCCTACGGCTGGCAGGTCCTCCGCGGCGACGCCTCGTTCGTGGGCACCCCTGATGCGCCGGTTCTCGATGTTGCCGGATCCGACGGAAGCGTCGAGACCATCGAGGCCCACCACTACCTGGTCGCGACTGGTTCTCGCCCGTGGGCACCGCCGATCGACGGCCTGGAGGAGACCGGATACCTGACCTCGACCACGGCGATGGAGCTGACGGAGGTCCCCGAGTCGCTGCTGGTGCTCGGCGGCGGCTACGTCGCCCTGGAGCAGGCGCAGCTGTTCGCCCGCCTCGGCTCGCAGGTCACGCTGCTCGTGCGGTCCCGGCTCGCCTCGAAGGAGGAGCCGGAGGTGTCGAAGGCGCTCCAGGAGGTGTTCGCCGACGAGGGCATCCGCGTCGTCAGCCGCGCAGTGCCCATCCGGGTCTCCCGCGCCACGGGAGGCGAGGCCGTCGTGACCGCCGCCTTGTCCGGCGGCTCGCAGGAGTTCCGCGCCGACCAGGTCCTGGTCGCCCTCGGACGCCGTCCCGTCACCGATGGCCTGAACCTCGATGCGGTCGGGGTGAATACCGGAGACTCCGGCGAGGTGGTCGTCTCCGACCGGCTGCAGTCCTCGAACCCGCGGGTCTGGGCCGCGGGCGACGTGACCGGGCACCCCGAGTTCGTCTACGTCGCCGCCCACCACGGCACCCTCGTCGCCGAGAACGCGTTCGCCGACGCCGACCGGTCCGTCGACTACGCCCGCCTGCCGCGGGTGACGTTCACCGGGCCCGCGATCGGCGCGGTCGGGATGACCGAGAAGGACGTCCTCGCCGCGGGGATCCGCTGCGACTGCCGCGTCCTGCCCCTGCACCACGTGCCCCGCGCCTTGGTGAACCGCGACACCCGCGGGTTCATCAAGATCGTCGTGAACGCCGAGACGAACGAGATCCTCGGCCTGACCGCCGTCGCCAAGGACGCCGGGGAGCTCGCCGCCGCAGGCGTCCACGTGCTCGGCAGGACCGTCGCCGAGGTCGCCAACGCCTGGGCCCCCTACCTGACCATGGCCGAGGGCATCCGGATCGCCGCGAAGGCCTTCACCACCGACCCGTCGCTGCTGTCGTGCTGCGCATGAACGGCAACACAGGCAATCGGGGAGATCTCATCCGGAAGAGGTGCAGACGATGAGCGCCGATCACGACCGCGACGAACGGCGCGCCGGTCCCATCGTCGCCGCAGGGACCGGGCTGCTCCTACTGGCATGCTGCGCGCTTCCGTTGCTGCTCTGCTGCGGCCTGCCGCTCATCGCGGCGGGCGGAGCACTCGCAGGCGTCGGAGGGCTCCTCGGCAATCCCTGGATCATCGGTGCCGGGATCGCCGTCGCGATGGCCGTCACGGCCGGGATGCTCGTCAGGCTACGGCGGCGGCACCGAGGCCGCAGGACTGGCTGCTGCGAAAATCCTTCGACCGCTGATCGGAACCGGTAGTTCGAGGGATCCAGCGATCACTGCCACCTACGGAGGCCGCTGAAATCGAAGCCCGACGGGAGAAGGAGGAGCAAAAAGCGTTCGAATCAACCGGTGACGAGGATAATACTGAGGCTGGATCCCGGCCGTCGCGACGCGGTCTCCGCTTCCGCCGAGACGAGAAAGGGTTGTGGGCACCTAGGCTGGGCGGCATGAACGACCTGACCATAGCGCCCGGCCCGGGGATCCCCGACGGCGCGGTCATCGCCGCCGATCTCGCGGAGCGTTTCGCGAAATCGTCGACTCCAGGCGGCCAGGGCGTCAACACGACGGACGGCAAAGTCCAGCTTTCCATCGATGTCGCCGAATGCGCATCGCTTACCGACGCCCAGCGTCACCGTATCTCGCGCAACCTCGAGCACCGCCTAGACGGCTCCGTCTTTACCGTGACTGCGTCGACTCAGCGGTCTGTGTTTCGCTCCTGGTCCTCTCGCTTGCACCTGCGACACAGCCTCGTGTCCCCGGGCCGTAGCGTTCGGGGGAGCACAATAGCCCCAGTCCTCATCACGTCCCGGGATCAAAGAGTTCATCGCAGAGGTTAAGCACTACACGTTGAACTTGAACTCCACGGAGTGGCGAAAGAAGGCTACCTCACTCAGTTGTAAGCGAATCGAGAAACCTGAAAAGTGTGCCGCAAGGCGTTTTCTGCTCGGAAAGGCAACCTCCGCAGGCTAGATCGCTCCCCGTCACGAAGAGCTAGCACCGCCGAAGTTGCCCTCAAGCCAGATTCGGACCCATTCTCCCACTCAGTCGCGGAACGAAAACCAACTGAGCACGGTCCCGACTGCAACTAAAACTGTTCCCGCCGAAACTAAATACCATCTTCTAACCGCTGGCGAAGCACGACTTCCTCTTCATCGCTGAGCCCAGCGAGTCTTTCCCCCTGCTGTTCTTCTTCGAATCGCAGCGCATCCGCCAATGTTTCTTTCAACGGGCGAATCTGCAGGCCAGCTTCGTAGGCTGTGGCGCAATCGAGTAGCGCGATGTTGCGAAACTGTTCACCTGGTACCCACAACGGCAACGATTTTGGGCCCATCCACGGGGTTACATCATTAGCGAGAAGCAGTTCATCAGAGCAAGGTCGCTCCGTAGCCTCCGATGCGGTTAACTCACGCGAAATCTTGAACACATCAGACAAGGAAGTAGCAAACCCCGTAGCGTTAAAGGTTCCGAAAGTCCCAACTTCTGCAGACTCAACTATCCAGTCTGCAAGGTCTTTCACATCAATCATAGCGACGGGAAACGCCGGGTCTGGGACGATCACGTTCTCACCCGTGGGATGCGCGAAGCGCCACGGATAGTAACCACTGCGCCCTGTTTCGTCGCCGTAGCCGGCGATCAGACCGGGTCGAACTACCATTACCGACCTATTTGTGCTGCGATAAATCGTTTCGCAAGCAGACTTTGCAGCTGGGTACTGCCCCATGTTCTCCATGTAGTCAATTTCAAGCGGAGTGACTATGGAATCAGACTCGGAAGAAATACTTCCTTGGTCCTCATATACGCTGCTCGAAGACACAAATATACGATGCTTGGCCTGGAGTTTCGCCGCCGCATCCCGCGCATGCTTCGGCTGACTCGTCAGATCCACAATGGTGTCCCAAGTTTTCCCCGCAACCTCATCGTACGCACCGTCACGGTCACGGTCTGAACTCACAAATTCGGCTCCGTTGGGAACCTTCCCGTTACCCCGCGCGAGGCAAGTAACTTGATGCCCTCGGTCGATTGCTGCAGCCGCAATGTGTCCTCCAAGGAAACCGGTACCACCGAGCAATAAAAAGTTCATGTCACTAGTTGTACACGAAACCTTCTCACACGTGACCAGTCCTAATCCCAGCGCATCCAAGCTGGAATAAGATGTCAGAGCAGGATTATCCCACCATCTGCCAGAGCTTCTTATGCGGCTAACCTACACATTGAACTTAAATTCAACGGAGTGTCGTCGATAAATAACTATTCGATGCGCAAAGTACAACGAAATACCGCTAGAAACAGACAACATATGGGGGTGCACAGAAACACATATAGGTTCTGCGGAAAACCTATAGGGTGCGTCGCTAAAAACCGCTGTGCGCGAAAAACATAAAGGGTTTACGGACCCGGTCCCAGACCCCTCAATACTCTGAGCCGGAAGAATGGAAAGTGGAAGGTTGATGTATCCCCACTATTTATTTTTTCCGTTTTTCGGAGTACATCGGGAGCTACAACTGCGGACCAGCTCTGTGTGAACTAGATGAGAAGGCGCAGCAGCGAATCATCGACGCTGGACAGTTGGTGCTGCGGGCACGCGAGCGGCACCCCCAGCGGTCACTCGCGGAGCACTACAACCCGTTATCGATGGACCCAATTCTGCTCAAGGCTCACAACAACTTGGACCGGGAAGTCGATAAGGCTTTCGATGTGGCACGCAAACTCACCAACGAGCGCCAGCGCCAGGAGCTACTGTTCGCCAGCTACGGGGAGTTGGCGAGGGGCTATGTCTCCTCGCTTTCATCAAAATCGAAACCACCAGCAGGGTCGTTCCCCGTGCGGGTGATTTTGATCGGTCCCGCTGCTGGGTGTAGAACCCTGTCGCTGGCAACGCCGGGAACTATGACTGTGCCCGACGAGAACACGTCACTGCCATAACGCGGCTCACGGTAGACGAACATGGGTCGTTCACTACTACTGGTGGATTTCGGTTTTGGTGGTGGGGGGATTACCGCCGCCGGCCTCGATTTTTCCGTTGAGGAGGGCGTTGACTACTTCCCGATTGTGAAATGGGCCGATGGCGCGGTGAAGAGGAACCAGTCACCTGGAAGAGATCGATCCAGTCGCTGGTGTGCAATCTGGGAGGTAGGGTTGCGGGGTCGATTCCTCGCGAGCGCAACCATGATTGTGTCTCTGAACGTGATGAAAACAACCCTGCCCTTCGGAGAATTTCCCCTATCCCGCGTCCCCGGGCGGTGAAAACGGTGTGCACCATCGCCTGAAAGGCTTTGCGTTGCTCTATCGGGATCTTCGGGTCACCCACCCGGCGGATCACTAAGATCCCCCCGTCAACGTTTGGCTGTGGCCGGAAAGCAGACCTTGGTACTCGGGAACCAAGGTGAAACGTGAACCATGGGGACCACTGAGCTGTCATCATCGTGCTTGCACCTACCCCGGCCCGGCGGCGAGCGACTTCCCACTGCATGAGGAGTACAGCGGCAGTCCATGCCGGCGCATGCAACAACTTTCGAAGAATGGCAGTGGTGAGGTGAAAGGGAATGTTTCCCACAATGACGCAGGGAGTGGCGGGTAACGGGAAGTTGAGGAAATCATCATGGACCACTTCGACCGACGCCGAGGCGGTCTTTTTTGTGAGTTTGGCAGCTAGTTTTGCGTCTACCTCAACTGCCGTTATTGCCCTCCCCAAGTGGGATATCGGGTGAGTGAGGGCACCGCTTCCTGGCCCGATCTCAATGATGGGGCCGGAGGTTTGTTTTACAAGATCGACGATGGAGTTGATGATCTTGTGGTCTGTGAGAAAATTTTGGCCATGTTCGTGACGGCCGTATCCGTATGTAGACATCAGGTGTGCTCCGTGGAGTTGAAACGGAGCCGGGCATGGCAAATGGCCGCCCGGCTAAAGGACCGGAGCGGTTTCTAACCTGCGGGAGGGAGAAAACCGCCTTAGCGGCTGGTGAGCGGCCGCATGAAAACGGAACCTGAAATCAACATGGGCCTATCGTATCCAATTAATTTCGCAGGGTCCAATACGGTGAGAAAGAAGACAACCGCACCGCAACAGTGCAAGACCTCTCTGGATTGGAATTTAATTGAACATGGGTTTGGGGTACGACGCGCCCTACTCGGAGTGGCACGGACACTACGGCTGCGCGCCCACACACAACAGTAAAGAGCTCGGCAATGCACAGACACGTAACGAGAGCGCCACAAATGTATGTACGTTTAAGTTACAGCATCGACACTGACGCTCCACATGGAGGGACGGCCGCAGCCCTGCAGCAAGCACACGGCAGGGTGTCTGCTTCGGGCGACGTGAAATTACGCAGAAAAATACGAAACACATCACCGCAGGTCACGGTAGGTATTTGCGGGTCATTTCGTAATCTCGTAAACGAAAAGAACAAAACTACGAAACACAAAAACATACGTTGAGCAGCGTAAATGGTTTTCGTTTCGTAATTTTTCCACTTTTTGAAGAAAATCTAAATAAGAAGAGACACCTTGATTGCGATTGTGTCCCGTGTCACATAGCTGCAACCCCTGCAGCGTGCCCTCAACGAGGACGCTCTGTGTCGTAGACATGTGCCTGCAATGCGTGTCTGTGTCTCTCTCTTAAAAGGTTTGGGTCGAAATACCGCAAAATTACGAAACACCGCCGAAATGTGACGTGTCTATGCAGGTCACAGCGTTATCGCGTGTTTCGTAGTTTTGTTCTTTTCGTTTGCGGAAATCACGAAACCGCAGGTAGAGCGTTTCGTAATTTTTTCGTATTTTGATCGGCAAATTACGAAACGAGGTCAAAACTACGAAACGAACACACAACACCTGTGTTGCGTGTCACACAACGGCGCGCCACGGACGTGTTGCAGCGTGGCAGTATCCCGGCCGTGTCACATAGCTGCAACCCCTGCAGCGTGCCCTCAACGAGGACGCTCTGTGTCGTAGACATGTGCCTGCAATGCGTGTCTGTGTCTCTCTCTTAAAAGGTTTGGGTCGAAATACCGCAAAATTACGAAACACCGCCGAAATGTGACGTGTCTATGCAGGTCACAGCGTTATCGCGTGTTTCGTAGTTTTGTTCTTTTCGTTTGCGGAAATCACGAAACCGCAGGTAGAGCGTTTCGTAGTTTTTTCGTATTTTGATCGGCAAATTACGAAACGAGGTCAAAACTACGAAACGAGCGCGCTACAGACGTGTCACAGGTCATAAAAAGGCGCGCCCCTTGCGTGTCACCGTGACGCAGCATCCCGGCCGTGTCACATAGCTACAACCCCTGCAGCGTGCCCTCAATGAGGACGGTCTATGTCGTAGACATGTGCCCGTAATGTGTGTCTGTGTCTCTCCCTTAAAAGGTTTGGGTCGAAATGCCGCAAAATTACGAAACATCCCCGAAATGTGACGTGTCTGTGCAGGTCACAGCGTTATCGCGTGTTTCGTAATTTGGTTTTCCGATTTTCGTAGTTCTACGAAACCGCAGGTAGAGCGTTTCGTAATTTTTTCGTATTTTGATCGGCAAATTACGAAACGAGGTCAAAACTACGAAACGAGCACACTATAGACGTGTCACAGGTCACAAAAAGGCGCGCCCCTTGCGTGTCACCATGCCGCCACACAACAGCTGCCCCACCACAACACCCCAGCCGTGCCACGTGGCGTGTAGAAACGTGCTCGGTTCGATTCGTAAAGATTAGGTCGCAGGCTATTGTGCGCGACGCATAAGTTCCGTACGATGGCCCCCAGACCGTATGTGGCGTTTTAATTCGTTTTTGGTTTAGCCAGCCGCATACGGGGGATAACCCCGAGGATAATTCATAAAGAGATAGCCTCTCGACCGTGATAGGCGCGGTTCCTCCGACGAGATAGACCGGTCGGCAACGGCATTGCCGACCACAAAAGCGGTCAGGTAGGGAGTAAGCGCTCCCGTAAAGCGATGGGACGGCAGACCACCGTTCTAGCGAGTTGAGCACGGCACTCCAAGCCGCCTGAATAGCAAGCCGGTAAAGCACCCCGCTCCGGGACAGATCAATCTGCCCAGGAGCGTTTTTCTATGTCCGAAAAGGACACGACTACCGCCGTCGCGCCACGCTTTTACACGCTGCAGGAACTCGCCGATCTCGGCGTCGGCTCCGAGTCCACGTTGCGAAAAGCTATTAAAGAGGGCCGTCTTTCATTCCACCGTTTCGGCACCGCCTATCGGATTCGCCAAGACGATCTCGACGCCTACCTCGCGGCCGCACGCCGCCCTGCCCCGCAGCTATTTGACGGCTTCGTCGATGCCGTCGTGGATGCAGCGCCCCAACTGACAGATGAGCAGCGCCAGCAGCTCGTCACGGTGCTGGGTGGTGCGAAGCACTAGTGCGGACAAACCCACCTACGACGAGATCCCGCCGCTTAGCTCAGCTAGCCAGGCTGGGTCTTGAGCTGAGTGCGAGGGCTGATGGGTGATGGTCGTGCTACAACACACGCGCGCTCCACCGTCGTGCCCCGAGCCCAAACAAAGAATTCACTCAATCAAGGAGAACAAACCATGTTTTTCAGAGACGATTACGCAGCCGCGCTCCGCGATGAGCAGCGAGCAAAAGATTCCGTGAACGAGGCGCGCCGTGCACACAAAGCAGCAAAGGAGCGTCTTGCGCAGTTGCGCAAGTACGCCAAAGAGTTCGAGGTGAAACTCGACGACGACAAGCCCGCCGGGACCGAAGATGACGGCGATACGCCGAAGAACGGTGACGGCAATACGCCTAAGAACGGTGATGGCAATATGCCTGAGAGCACCGAGGGCAGTAAGCCGAAGCGGCATCTAGAAGTTGTACCCGACTAACCCTTTAGCCGTACACGCAATCACCTCATGTGTGTACGGCCACGCGGCGTGACGACGTACAGCCGTCACGTTTGATGTCGCCACACACCCCGCTCGCAAGGGCGGGGTTTTCGCGTGTGTGCGGGTGGCTGCGGCACCGCTACACGTGACACTGTCACGATGCTTGCGCCGGTATCGGCGACGGGGCATATACACGTCTGCCCCGTCGCCTGGATCATCCGCCACATGGCTGGCGGTATGTCGCGCTGCTGTTATGCGCGGTTCTGGCCGGCATAGTCTTGTGTGGACTTGAAATATGCCGAAGACGGGGCCGTGGGTGCAGCAAAGACAGCAGCGTGGACAGAGCAGATTTCAGCAGCTGTGCTGCTGAAGATGCAACCGCGACGGCAGATGGTATGCGGCGCATGCCGCATAATGCCGCGTCGTGAGATACGCCAATATCCATCTCGGCAGGCTTGCCGTGATGGAGCGTTTCGTGATGACCCAAACACGACACATCGATGCTGGCATATCCGATTACATATCGACAAGATATATCGGATTGCCGGCAGTGTCGTGACGTACAGCATGGGTCATCACACAAGGTGCAGCGCCAGCTGCACTATTGGGCATCTTGACCGGAGCGCAAGCGGAGGGCAAGACAGCACCAGCCAGACCGAGCGAGCGAGGTCTGAGACTGGGGCTGTAGGGGGCGGCGCGCCAGCGCCGGGCAGCGGGTTATGCGAGCGCCAGCGAGTAGTAATACCCGGTGCAGTGCCTCGGCTATGCCGAGCGCCGGAGCGCAGCGGAGGCGTCGCACCCCCTTATGCCCTTTCCCCCTTCTACCCCTATAACGACAAACATATAGGGGTTTTGACACAGAAGGGGGCTGCGACCTGCGTGTTTCGGGTCTTAATGCGGTCTTCGACCCTTACCCGAAACGGCCCGTTGATGCGCGAAGCGCACATGGTGCCTACGCAAAACCTGCAGGTCGCCACGCTGTGCGCACCACATGCGGCTACGTCCGTTGTATGTCGGTCTTAAAGTAAGGGCCGATGACGGGTGGAAACGCCGCTTGCGGCGTCTTCCCGCGTCATCGAGACACCTGCAGCGAGCCTGCGAGCGCAAGGTGTCTAACCGAACGGCAAGACCGACATCGTTAACGTGGTGCGCACAGCCACACCCTGCACTCTGGCACCGCCGTCAGGCGGTCATTGCAGGGTGTTCCAAATCCCGCAGCGAGCCATCCGCCGCCAGGCGGTGTTGATGCTGCTGCGGGGGTCAACGACACGGGCTGAGTAACACACTCCATATCGGCCCGTGCTACAAGCACACTATCGGTGCAGACGTATCACGTTCGCGGCGGCCATATGCGCTTGAAGCGCATGTAACAGACACCGCCAGCGACGTGTGTTTCGCGAGCGCCCGCTCGCAGCAGATCCAGCGGCAGCTGTTGATGCAAATGTGTAGCGCCGCGACTCGATTGGTTCATCTTTGTGGCAGCGGCTGTACGGCCCTGTGGCGGCCGTAGACGCCTCGGATGGACGGAGTGCGCGTGCAGAAGAACAGTTTCGAGACGTCGCTGTTCGTCGTGTATCTGCCGAAGTCGATGTGCAAGGAGATCCCCGACTACTACACCAGTGAGGTGGACGGGCGCGAAGTGAAACGTCCGCGCTATGCAGCCCGCGACTACGAAGAAGCAATGATGTACCCCGAAGAGTCAATGCGTTGGCTCGCCGAGAACTTCATTCCCGGCGGTATCGACGCAGTCGCTGGCGGTGATATGAACTTCGACGAATCAACGCCACACATCCAGTTCCAGGCGGATACGTTCTCACCGAAGCCCGAAGATCCCGACAAGCTCCGTTGCCGCCCCGGCATCGCGTACAACACTGACACCTCAGTGCGGTACACATCCGGCCCGAAGAAGGGCAAGCAGATCTCGGGTAACCAGAAGTTCATCGACGCGCAACGGGGCCTGCGCGAACACATGCACTCGCTGGGCTATCCGGTGGAACTGGAAGTCTCCGAGCGGCATGACGAGTCGTTGAACCTCGGACGCTACGCAGAACAACAAGACCGGGAGCGCGACCTCGCCAAGCGCGAGGATGATGTGGAAGTCAAGAAGCGATCCGTGCAGCGCGATATGGACGC
This sequence comes from Corynebacterium sp. CCUG 70398, assembly GCF_024454055.1. Taxonomy (NCBI): domain Bacteria; kingdom Bacillati; phylum Actinomycetota; class Actinomycetes; order Mycobacteriales; family Corynebacteriaceae; genus Corynebacterium; species Corynebacterium sp. CCUG 70398. The sequence continues at coordinate 6,989 of NZ_JAGPYZ010000001.1, read as the reverse complement.
AATTGATCGTGACCGCGAGCAAACAGCAAAAGAACTTGAACAGGCAAAAGCTGCCAACGAAAAAGCGCAAGGTGTGTTGCAGCACGCCGAAGAACAGGCTCGCGCTGTTGCCGAGCGTGTGCTCAACGAGGCACGTGAGAAGGCAGAGCAAGAAGCCGAGCAGATCCGCAGTGACGCGCGCGAGAAGGCCAAGCAAGAAGCCGAGCAGACCATGGGCCTTGCCGAAGCGCAAGCAGACGAGCTGCTCGAACGAGCCGAAGAGACTGCACAGGCCAAGGCGGGCGAGATTACAGCCGCAGCCCGCAGCGAAGCGGAGTCGATCACACGCCAAGCCGACGAGGCCCGTAAGCAGGCTGAGCGCGACGCTGAGACGATCCGCAGCGAAGCACGAGATGAGGCCACAAGCATCCGCGACGAGGCCACGCGCGACGCTGCAGTAACGCGCACGGATGCCCGCGATGAGGCTGATCAGATCCGCCGCAACGCGCACACGGACGCCGAAGATGAAGCAGCCATCATCATCGAAGAAGCGGTGAAGTCAGGACAGCAGTTGGAGCATCTGGACAAGAAGTTCCTGGTGCAAGAACTGCATCGCAGCCCGGAGCTGCTTGAGCGCTACACGCTGTTCAAGCAGTCGCAGACCTCAGGCAAGAAGGGCGGGGCGCAGCAACGTGCGCGCGAGCGTATCGAGAAGCGCCGCCAGCAGCAACAGCAGCGTGATCGTGACGGCGGTATGGAGCTTTAGCAGCTCACCATGCGCTCTGCACGCCCGTCTGCGGGCCGTACAGGGCGCCGTCGGCGTCGTCGGTCATCTGCGGTATGAAACCGCTGAGATTCGGCGAAAATCGAAGAAATCTCGGCTAAGCGGGGCCAAGTGTCACTACGTTGCGCAGCGAATTGGCCGGTTAAGTGGCGGAGATATTGCGCAGCGCGTCGGTGTGTACGACGGCGCATGTGCTGCACAGCAAACATGCCAGCACACAGACCTGCAGAATGTCGTTGTCATCCTGTTGCGCAGTAAAGGTGTCAATAGGATGACAAACCACTTCACTGCCCAATTCACATGTCATTAAAGTGACAGGGCATTTGATTGCGCAGTAAACGTGTCGATGAAATGGGTGCCCAATACACAGTGCAACCTACGTGTTAATGAAATGTCACAGACACTACATAGTGCAGTGAGTTGCGCAGCAGAAACGCCAGTAAAAGCACCGCACCACTGCACCGTAAAACTGCACAAGTGATTCGCAGCAAATTGGCGTGTGAAATGGTTGAAAAAATAACCCCGCAGGTTTCCCTGCGGGGTTTCGTAGTTAGAACGGTACTTCTTCGCCCTCAGCGCCAGCCAGGGCGGCGGTCGCCGCCTCGCCTCCGCGACGGGCAGCGCGAGCAGCGGACTCCTTCTTGGAATCGATCAGCTGCACCGTGTCGATGCGCGCCACCAGCGGGTACTGCTTCACACCGTCCTTGTCGGTGTAGACGTCGGTCTTGAGCGAGTAGCTCACCGCAACGCGATCGCCGGAGCCGATGCAGCCGAACACACCGGGGTTCGCGGCGTCCTGGACGTAGCCGGTCAGCTCCACGATCTCGCTTTCCACCTTGCCGGTGGACTTGTTCTTGAAGGTGTTGCGCGCATAGACGCTGAGCTTCACCGTCGCGCCGCCGTTTGCGTGCTCGAACAGCTTGGGTGCGCGAGCTGCGTTGCCGACGATGGTGCCGTTGTTGAAGGGGTTGGACATGTTGGTTCTCCTTACGTGAGTGGGTGTGATTTGCCGTGCAATTTGGGTACTTAAGCAGCTGCTTTGCTGCTGCGGGGCGGTTGCGCTGTCGTTACAACACTGCCCAGGGCAGCGGTGTGCCTGCCGCCTCTAGGTCGCGCAGTTCTTGTGCTGCGCCCGGATCGGCGTCCTCGCCGTCGATGCCGTCGGCGAGCTGGTAGAGCAGTTCCAGGTCGGTGTGGGTGATGTCGCGCATCACGTGCCTCCTTGTTCGGATTGATGGTCAATCCGTCTGTTGGAGACAGCTCTGCTGTCTAGGGGTCGCTCCCCTGCCTCGTTGAGGTGTCTGTTGTCGCCAGCCACGGCCCCGCGAGAAAAAGAAACCCCGTTGCATCGCTGCAACGGGGTAGGTGGTGCTACTCGGTGAACAAGATGGTGCGGGTCTTCTCGGCGCCTTCGCGGACAAGCTCGACCATCCGCTCACCCTGGCCGATGTCGGTCAGCTTCGCCACCAACGACGGGAAGTTCTCGTCTGGCCCGATCTCGGTGGCTCGCTGCGCAGCCACGCCAGCTAGTCCCGGCTGGCCGGTGGCGTGCGCGAGCACTGCGACAGTGGCGGTGAGCTGGGCGCGCATCCCCGGCCAGCTGGTCGGGACAGCGCGCATAACCTTCTCTATGAGCGCAAGGCCCGCCTGCGGGTCATCGAGCAGCGCCGCGAGCAGCGTGTCTCGCAAGCGCGGCGTGGTGAAGCATTTCAGCGCCGATCGAACGGCACGAGTGCTCGGCTGGGTGATCCCTGCCGCCGCCTGCTCGTATTCACGCTGCAGCATGTCTGCGAACATGGGCGGGATATACGCCAGCGCGTCTTCGATGACGTCGGCGTGCTCGGCAGCGTCGATGCCGTGGTCGGTGCTGTTCAACCGTGCCTCGATGTCGTCTTTGCTCGGCTCCGGCAGCTCGCCGGTGTGCTCTAGCATCTGCTGAAGCGCCGCCGATGCGGCGACCTCGCCGACAACGCCGTGGCGTGGCTCGTTGATGAGCGGATGCTGGTAGACAGACCACCACGCCGCCCCGGTGACGATCTCGGGCACCTGCACTACCCCGAGCAGCGGCGGGAGGTGCACTGCCTCCCTGGTGAGGTACGTGGCCGTCTCGTCGAAGATCGGTTGCGCAATGTCATCGCTGATCATGTACGCGATAACAGCGTCGAGTTCGAGGTGGTGGACCCACGCTGCGAACCGCTCGCGGCTCTCGGTGAGCTTCTCCACTGCCTCGTCCAGGTCGAACCGTGCGACCGGGCCGAGGCGGACGGTGTCGACGCCCTCGTCGTCGACGAAGAACGCGAGGATCAGCGAGTTGTTCGGGTAAAACCCGAGGATGCCGGGGAGGTTCGCGAGGATCTCACCGTGGGATGCAAGCGTGTGGGAATGAGTGGACATGGCAGTGCTCCTTTGCACGAATACGGGGTGTACGTGGCCAATCCCGTATTCGGTCCGGCTCTGCCGGTCGCAGGCGTATCCCAGCAGTGCAGTGCCTCATGTGTGCCGAGCGTCGCTAGCGAAGCCTGTGCTTGGCTTACCGGGTGCGAGCGCTAGCGACGCAGCCTGTGCCTAAGCGTCGGCGTCGATGCGCTTGAGAGCGCGATAGATCGTCGGCCGCGAGACGTTGAATGTCCTGGCTACTGCGCTGATGGACTTGCCGCCGTCGATAAGCTCCTTGGCGATCTGGGCTTGCTCCTTGTCGAGCTTCGGCTTCGGGCCGGCAACTCTGCCCTGGGCGCGGGCGTGCGCTACTCCTTCACGGGTGCGCTGGACAAGCAGGTCACGCTCCCACTCGGCAAGACTTGCCATGACGTTGATGACCACCTTGTCGGTGGGTTTCGACGTATCGAGTGCTGGCTCCAGCACCTTGACGTTGATGTTGCGCTCGGCGAGGTCAGCGATGGTGTTCACAGTGTCCGCGAGGCTGCGGCCGAGCCTGTCCAAGCGCGTGACAACGAGCGTGTCGTCGGGGCGCATGTACGCCAGCGCGTCATCAAGACCAGGCCGTTGCCAGTTGGTGCCGGAGATGGTGTCTGAGTAGATGTGGTCCGGGTCGCAGCCAGAGCCTGAACGCTCAGATGACTTCGAGCCTGACTTCTAGCCTGGAACCGCTGGTAGAAGTAGCTGTATCTGAGGCAATGTCGAAAGAGCCTAAGAACCTGCACGAGGCAGCAGAAGCCTCTAAGAAGGCTCGCAGCGCTCTGCTCCAGGAGAAGGAGTCCAACGAAAAGCTGCTGGAGGAGATACGCGCAGAACGCAAGCAGTATAACGACGATATGGAAAAGTCGAACACGAACTTTATTAAGGCCTGCATGTCTGCCTCGTGGATTGCAGCCAGTGTTCTCTTCGTTGCTATTGCACTCGTTGCTGTCGGAGCCTTGGGGAAGGGGCTGCTAAGTATGCTCGGCATACCCGACGGCGTGTCTGCCTTGTGGGGTCACGTCCAGGAGGCCAACGGCATCGGCCCAACACTGGGCTGGTTGGCGTTAACACTTATCGTCATAGGGGTTCTTATAGCGCTTATGACCTGGATGCTGTCCCAGGCTGCGCCGGGTATTGCTCACTTAGTCGAGGAATACCGTCGCAATCACCCGAGGAAAGAAACGAACCACTAACTAGAACACGTGCACCGTAAAAAGTAAAAATCCCCACAACACAGCGTAGCGGTTAACCGCTACGCTTCTTTTATGCTCTTCCTATGCCCCAACTTTGCAACAGCACCAATAAACTGGCGCCCCGGTTATAAGTTGGGGCGCCAAGTCGATGTGCTCGAGTCGGGGGATGTTAGTGGCCGGTGCCAAGCCGGCCAGACAGGCGGTTCAGCCGGTCCTGACTGGGACCGTCGAGCCCGATAATGGACACGGTTTTGCCCCTGTCCTGGAACTTCTGCGTAATCGCGTCAAAGGTCGCGACCGTGGAGGCATCCCAGATCTCCGCCTCAGTGAGATCAATAGTGATATGACGGGCAGAATCGGTGTAATCAAAGCGATAAACCAGGTCATTGCTTGATGCCCAAAACAACTGGCCATGCACCCGGTAGGTACGAGTATCAATCTCGCCATCGCCGTCGCCGTCGATCTCGGAGACCTTTTCAATGGAAGCGATATGTGCCATCCGACGGGCGAACATGATCATCGCGGTGACCACACCCAACACCACACCAATGGCCAGGTTGCTGGTGGCTAGGGTGGCAATAATCGTCACGGCCATAACAATGGTCTCAGAGACCGGCATGAGTTTAAGGGTGCGTGGATGCACCGAGTGCCAGTCGATGGTGCCGACCGAGACCATGATCATGATTGCCACCAGCGCAGCCATCGGGATCATGCCAACGATGTCGCCCAGTGCCAGGACCAGGACCAGCAGGAACACACCGGCTAACAGGGTGGATAGGCGGGTACGTGCCCCGGATTCGCGGACGTTGATCATGGTTTGACCGATCATCGCGCAGCCACCCATGCCGCCGAAGAAACCGGAGGCAATATTAGCCACCCCCTGCCCCCAGGATTCGCGAGTTTTATCGGAATGAGTGTCGGTGATGTCATCGACGAGCTTGGCGGTCATCAACGATTCCATGAGACCGACCACGGCCATGGCCAGGGCATAAGGCGCGATGATCTGCAGGGTCTCCAACGTCCACGGCACGTTCGGAATAAACAGGGACGGTAAGGTCTCCGGCATCTTGCCCATGTCCGAGACCGTCGGGACAGTCAAACCGGCGGCAATGACCAAACCGGTGAGCACGATAATCGTGACCAGCGGGGCGGGGATCACACTGGTGAGCTTGGGGAAGAAAATCATGATCACCACACCCAAGCCGACGAGTGGGTAGACCATCCAAGGCACATCAATGAGGTGTTCGAGTTGGGCGGTGAAAATCATAATGCCCAGTGCATTGACGAAACCCAGCATCACCGATCGGGGGATAAAACGCTGAAGTTTCGCCACACCGAGGGCTCCGAGCACGATTTGTAGGACACCGCCCAACAAGACGGTGGCGATGAAATAATCCATCCCGTAACCACGCGCCACAGGAGCAATGACTAGGGCAATAGCCCCGGTGGCGCCGGTGATCATTGCCGGGCGGCCACCGGTAAAGGCGATCGCAATGGCCATGACTACCGAGGAAAACAGACCCATGGCTGGGTCAACACCGGCAAGGATGGAAAAGGCAATGGCCTCAGGGATCAGCGCCAGGGATACCGCCAGTCCGGCCAGAATCTCTATACGGATACGGGCGGGGGAAGAAAATGCGTAACGGAAGGATGCGATGATCCCGGTAGGGGCATCAGCGCCGTCTGAGCTCAGGAGGGGGTGGGGGGCCGCCGTGCTAGTTTCAGTCATAGATGTCCAATCTTTGAGGGGATAGGTAACTGGGCGAACGCCCGAAAGGAATCCAACCCTCTAGTAACTTTAGGTTTGGTGATGGTGGTCATGGTAGCGGGAGTTTTACTCAACCGCCAACCCAGGCACAGGAACCCGTGGGCAACATCACCGTGAAGGAGAACAGGCAATGCAAAACAGTAATTTCAAGATCGGCGAGGTCGTTGACCAGACGGGGTTGTCGATTCCCACCTTGCGTTATTATGACAACGTCGGCCTGATTACCCCATCGGGGCGTAGCCCTGGTGGGTTCAGGCTTTATAGTGAGGCTGATGTACGTCGTGTTTTGCTGGTGCGACGGATGAAACCGCTGGGGTTTACTCTGGATCAGATGCGGGAATTCCTGGAAGCTGCGGAGATTCTTCATAGTTCAGATGGCGGGCAGGACAGTGATACCGCACAGCAGGCACGGAGTAATGCCAAGGCCACCCTTGCCGACATTCGTGAGGAGACGCGCACCCGCTACGAAAAGCTACGCAAGCAAATTGCCTACGCTGAGGAATTCCTCGATCTGGTCAACACCCTGGTACCCTAAACTGCCCCCATCCTTCGCAGGGAGAAAAAGACCATCGTATTGAATGCGCTCTGTCGAATCGCGTTCCAGATGAAGTGGACGAACGCCCGCGGCCTCTCCGGAGTGGATGGCGATAGTACAGAGGACTTCTGAAATCCGTGCAGACGACTCCTCAAAACGACACAGTCATCCAAGGTCACAAAATCGAAAATTGTCACTTAACCCCATCACTTCCAAACCGGCTTAAGTGACAAAAGGGGATGCGGACGGAATCTTGGAGGATTCCATCATGAACCGCTCATACACCAAGGAGCAGCGACGCAGAGCTCTGCA